>DAIMZI010000014.1:29398-61786 GCA_036734025.1 Dichotomicrobium sp. | reverse complement strand
GCGCCCGGGATGACATGGGAGGCGTTCGCCTGGGACCGCCCTCACCGCGCCGCGCGCTTCACCTCGCTCCGGCGCGCATAAAGGATCGGCGCGGTATAGCCGTTGGGCTGTTCACGCCCCTTGAACACCAGATCGCACGCCGCCCTGAAAGCCGCGCCGCTCTCAAAATCCGGCGCCATCGGCCGATAGGCCGGGTCGCCCGCGTTCTGCTCATCCACGACCCGCGCCATGCGCTGCATCGTCTCCATCACCTGCTCGGCCGAGCACACGCCGTGGTGCAGCCAGTTGGCGATGTGCTGGCTGGAGATGCGCAGCGTCGCGCGGTCCTCCATCAGCCCCACGCCATTGATATCGGGCACCTTGGAACAGCCGACGCCCTGATCGACCCAGCGCAAGACATAGCCCAATATGCCCTGGGCGTTGTTGTCCAGCTCTTCCTGCACATCCTGCGGCGCCCAGTTGGCGCGGTCGGCGATCGGCACCTTTAGCATGTCCGCAAGCCGCGCCCGCGCCCGCCCCGCCAGCGCCGCCTGGCGCTCGTGGACATTGACGCGGTGATAGTGAATGGCGTGCAGCGTCGCCGCCGTCGGCGAGGGCACCCAGGCCGTGTTCGCGCCCGCCTGAGGATGGCCGATCTTTTCCTTCAGCATCTCGCCCATCATGTCGGGCATCGCCCACATGCCCTTGCCGATCTGGGCATGACCCGGCAGACCGCAGGCCAGCCCGACATCGACATTGTTGTCCTCATAGGCCAGCAGCCACGGCGCGCGTTTCATGTCGCCCTTGCGGATCATCGGGCCGGCTTCCATCGAGGTGTGGATCTCGTCGCCGGTGCGGTCGAGAAAGCCGGTATTGATGAAGAACACGCGCTCGCGCGCCGCGCGGATACATTCCTTCAGGTTGAGCGTGGTGCGCCGTTCCTCGTCCATGATGCCCATCTTCAGCGTGTTGCGCGCCATGCCCAGCACATCCTCGACCTTGGCGAACAATTCGGTGACGAAGGCGACTTCCTCGGGTCCGTGCATCTTCGGCTTGACGATGTAGACCGAGCCCGCCCGGCTGTTCCGGCGGCTGCCGCCCGGCCCGACATCATGAAGCGCGATCGCGCTGCTCACCAGCGCATCGATGAGCCCTTCAGAAACGGGCGTGCCGAGTTCATCGAGCACCGCCGGCGTGGTGATCAGCATGCCGACATTGCGCACCAGCATCAGCGAACGGCCGTGCAGCGTGCGCTCGCTGCCGTCGGGCGCGGTGAAATGCACATCATCGTTCAGCGCGCGCGTGAAGGTTCGCCCGCCCTTGCTCACCTGCTCGCTGAGATCGCCCTTCATCAGGCCCAGCCAGTTGCGATAGGCGATGACCTTGTCATCGGCATCGACGGTGGCGACCGAATCCTCCAGGTCCATGATCGTGCTGAGCGCGGCTTCCAGGCGAATATCGGCGACGCCCGCGCCGTCGCTCGCGCCGATCCGGTGGGCCCGGTCGATGATCAGCTCGATATGCAGGCCGTTGTTGCAAAGAATGACGGCATCGGGGTTTTCGCGCGCGCCGCAGTGTCCGGCGAACTGGTCCGCAGCCGCAAGCTGGCGCTCACCGTCCGGCGTATGCGCCACAAGCCCCGCGCCGGCCACGCCATATGAGGTGACATCGGCGTGGCTGGCGCCCGAAAGCGGCGCGACCTCATCGAGGAAGGCTTTTGCCCAGGCGATCACGCGGGCGCCGCGCTCTGGATCATAGTCTGTCTGGCGCGGGGCATCGCCCATCGCATCGGTGCCGTAAAGCGCATCATAAAGACTGCCCCAGCGCGCATTGGCGGCGTTGAGCGCATAGCGCGCATTGGTCACCGGCACGACAAGCTGCGGCCCGCAAACATCGGCGATCTCGCCATCGACATTGGCCGTGCTGACCGAGAAATCCGGCCCCTCGGGCACCAGATAGCCGATCTGGCGCAAGAACGCCTCGTAGACATTGAGACCGGTGTCGCGCCCGCGATGGCGCAAATGCCACTCGTCGATCTGCTCCTGCAGATGATCCCGGCGGCGCAGCAACGCCTTGTTGCGGGCGCCGAATATATCGACGATATCGCAGAAACCGTCCCAGAAGACCGGCGGTGACACGCCGGTGCCGGGCAGAACCTCGGAATTGACGAACTCATACAGCACGGCTGCGATACGCAGTCGCCTGTGGGATACATAATCGCTCAAAAGTTGCTCCTTGGCAGTCTTGCAAGTTCCGGCACGGCCGCGAGCGACTGCCTTTTGCGGCCGGCGCAACCCAGCTTCAAGCCCCGGCCCGAAAACCTGTTATTGCCACTGAGCCCACAATGAGGGGAAAAATCAACCTCTGCATTTGCCTGATAAGGTTGCAACATCCTTTCCAAAAAGGCGTGAAACCTTAGTCTGATAGCCAAAAGACTCAGGCGATGCGGACCACATTTGCCGGTGCGCCGGCGTGAAAGCTTTCGATGTTCGTCATGACCTGATCCCAGAGGGTCTGCATGGCCGTTGCGCTGGCCCAGGCGCAATGCGGGGTGATGATGACATTTGGCCGCCCGGCGACGGCCAGCAGAGGATTATCGGGGCGCGGCGGCTCGCTGGTCAGGCAATCAAAGCCGATGCCGCCGACGAGCCCGTCATCGAGCGCGCTCACCAGATCGGCCTCATGAACCAGTCCGCCGCGCGCGGTGTTGATGATGACGGGCCGGCGCGTCATCTGGCGAAACTCGGGCATTGCCAGCAGATTGCGCGTTTGTGGCGTGAGCGGGCAATGCAGGCTGATGATGTCGCTTTCGTGCAGCATCCGCGCGAAGGGCACGCGCCCTGCGGGCACATGATCCTCGCCCTTGCGCCCGGCGATCAGCACACGCATGCCGAATGCCTGAGCCAGCCGCGCGACCGATGCGCCGATGGCGCCCGAACCGATGATGCCGAGCGTCTGTTCCGCCAGATCGCGCACCGGGTGGTCAAAGAAGGTGAACTGGTCAGCTTCCTGCCATTTGCCCGCGATCACGTCGTCGCGATAGGGGATGATCGAGCGCGACAGCGCCAGCATCAGCGCCAGCGTATGTTCCGGCACGGTGTTGACCGCATAGCCGCGCACGTTCGAGACCACGATGCCACGGAGCGCGCACGCCGCCACATCGATGATGTCATAGCCGGTCGCCGCCACCGCAATCATGCGCAGAGCGCTCAGGCGCTCGATCGTGCCGGCGTCGATTGGCACCTTGTTGGTGATGATGATATCTGCCCCGATGGCGCGGGCGACGATCTGATCGGCTGAGGTCGCGTCATGGGCGGTCCACTGATGGGCAAAGCCCGGCTGCTTCAGATCGACCGCCGGGCCGATCGTCGCGCGGTCGAGAAAAACGATATTGGTCATCATCACTCCAGCCTTGTGCGGATTGTCTTGATGCCAGCAAAACCGTGCTCGCGCAAGCCAGCCCCAATCAAACTGTCACATGTCTGAGCTAGTCTGTTGTGCAGTGCAGCAAAAAACGGGGCGGGCCATGTTTTCCCTAGCAGGCAAGAAGGCGTTGATCATCGGAATCGCCAACGAGAACTCGATCGCCTATGGCTGCGCCAGGGCGCTGCGCGCGCAAGGCGCCGATCTGGCGATCACCTATCAGAACGAGAAGGCGGAAAGCTATGTGCGCCCGCTGGCGGAAGGCTTGGGCGCTTCGATCATCGCACCGCTGGATGTGCGCCAGGACGGCCAGTTCGCCGCGCTGTTCGAGCATATCCGCGCGCAGTGGGGCCGCGTCGATACCTGCCTGCATTCGGTGGCCTATTGCCCGAGGGAGGATCTCCACGGGCGGGTGGTCGACTGCTCGCGCGAGGGCTTCGGCGTGGCGATGGACATTTCGGTGCATTCGTTCATCCGCATGGTGCGCCGGGCCGAGCCGTTGATGCCGCCGGGCGGCACCTGCATGACCGTGAGCTTTTACGGCGCGGAGAAGGTGGTGGAGAACTACAACATCATGGGGCCGGTGAAGGCGGCGCTGGAGGCCGTGACGAAATACATGGCCGCCGAGCTGGGGCCGAAGGGGATCAGCGTGCATGCGCTGTCGCCGGGGCCGTTGAAGACGCGCGCGGCCTCAGGACTCGATCGGTTCGACGAGATGCTGGAGCGGGCGGCGGCCAGCGCGCCGATGCATCAGCTGGTGAGCATCGAGCAGGTGGGGGCTTATGCGGCGTTCCTGGCGAGCGCGGAGGCGGGGAACATCACCGGCGGCGTGCATTACATCGACGGCGGATTTCATATTGTTGGGTGATCAGCCGACGCGCCGAGCAGGCTTTTTTCTATGTGCGCGCGTGCCGCACCAACATCGCTCGGCCATGCCGCCACCCGCGAGGCGAACAGATTGGCCTGCGAGCGCAGGATCAACCCATCATCGAGAATTTTCAAATGGTTGGCGCGCAAGGTCGCGCCCGTCGACGTGATGTCCACGATGATCTCGGCCATGCCAGCGGCCGGCGCGCCCTCGGTCGCCCCCATGCTCTCGACGATCCGATAGCCGGCAATGCCCGCATCGGCAAAGAACCGGCGTGTCAGCACCGGATATTTTGTGGCTACGCGCAGCCGCCTGCCATGAACATCATAGAACTGTGCCGTCACCTCGTCGATATCGCGCATGCGGTGCACATCGATCCAGCATTTCGGCACGGCCACCACGACATCGGCCTGGCCAAATCCGAGCGGGCGCACCCATTCCACGCGCTTTTCAGCCTCGCGCACCTGCTCGCGGATCAGGTCTTCGCCCGTTATCCCCAGATGCGCGCGCCCTGTACCCATGTAGGTCGCGATCTCCGATGCCGAGAGGTACAGCACCTCGACATTGTCAAAGCCCGCGATCGTGCCGCGATAGCCGCGTTCATGGCCGACCTTGTGCAGGCTCAGCCCGGCATCGGCGAAAAGCGCCATGCTGCGCTCAAGCAGCCGGCCCTTGGACGGCACCGCGATGATCAGCCTGTCCTCGCTCATTGCAGCCTCCCGCTGACAGCCGCCAAGAGCCGCTCGGTATGGATCGCCGAGCCGACCGCGGGCACATCGCCAGGTGCACCGATCTCGCGTAGCAGCCCGTCATAGCGCCCGCCGCCGGCAATCTGCCCGGCAGGCCCCGCGCCGGGAAGCTCGATCTGGAAGACGAAGCCGGTATAATATTCGAAGCTACGGCCAAAATCGGCGGAAAACATCACGCGGCCCAGATCGATACCGGCGCTCGCCAGCAGATCGCACCTGCGGCGATAGCTCTCCAGCGCGCCGCGCAGCCTCAGACCGGCTGTGTCGAGCAGATCCTCGATGCGCGCCAGCGCCGCACGCGGCGGCCCGCTGACCGCCAGATAGGCCTCGATGAACGACACCTGCTCGCGCGGCAACGGCGCTTCGTTCAGATCAGCCGCCCGGTGCAGCAGGCGCGTCGCGACTTCGGGCAGCGACCGCACGCCGATAAGCGGCAGTCCATGTTCATCGAGATAGGCGCCAACCAGCGCTTCGGCATCATCTGGCGCGTCGGCATCGAGCCGGCGGGCAAGCGAATCCTCCGCGCGCCGCTCGGCCGTATCGCCCGAAGCCAGTTCATGCAGCAACCCGGAGAACCGGTCCGGCCGCCAGAAATTGCCCAGCAGCCGCTGGCGCCAGCGCTCGGGCATGTCAAGTGTATCTAGCAGGGCGCGAAACAGGCCGAGGTCGCCCACATGCAGGTTATAGTCGATCAGCCCCGCTGCACCGAGCCCATCCAGCACGAGGCGGAGCACATCGACTTCGGCGGCCTCACGGTCGGTGCGTCCGAAGTCTTCCACGCCAGCCTGGCGAAATTCGCGCGGTCGCAATATGTCGGCCGGGTCGGCCTGGTGCCGGAAGGCGGGGCCGTTGTAGCAATAGCCGGCCTGGACGTCGCATTCGGGGTGACGCTCCATGTACAGCCGGGCGACAGGGATGGTCAGGTCCGGGCGCAGGCAAAGTTCGTTGCCATCCATGTCTGTGAATACGTAGGTGCGGCCCCGGATCGCCTCGCCGACGCGGTCGAGAAAGATGTCGGCGGGCTGGATCAGATCGGGCGCGACACGCTCATAGCCGGCGGCGCGGAACAGATCGGTCAGTTTTGCCGCCTGGCGCTCCAGCGCATCGAAATCTCTGGTGGTCTCGGCAAACATCATGAACCATGCCTGGCAAGCACCGACCGCACGGCCTCGACCATGTCGTCTTGGGGCACGGAAAACTGCGCCGGGCGGCCCTCGCGCCATTCCTGGTTGTCGGTGATCTCCTGCGAAAGCTCCTCGCCGAGGATCATGTCCTTGATCTGCACCTCGCCACGCGCGCGCTCGTCCTCGCCCTGGATGACGACGCACGGGCTGCCGCGCTTGTCGGCGTATTTCATCTGCGCGCGCATGCCCGAGGTGCCGAGATACATCTCCGCGCGGATGCCGGCGCGGCGCAGGGTTTGCGTCAGCTTCGCATAGTCGCCGGTGCGGTCGTGGTCCATGACGAGCACGACGACCGGGCCGCGGGCCGCTCCCGTTTCGATCTTGTCGAGAGCTTTCAGCGCGGCGTAAAGGCGCGAGACGCCGATGGAAAAGCCGGTGGCCGGGACTTCCGCGCCCCTGAAGCGTGAGACGAGACCGTCATAGCGGCCGCCGCCGCCCACCGAGCCGAAGCGCACGAGCCGGCCGTCATCGTCCTTGACCCGAAAGGTGAGTTCGGCTTCGAACACCAGCCCGGTGTAATATTCCAGCCCTCGCACCACCGAAGGATCAAATCTTATCCGTGTGTCATCATAGTCACCCAAAATGGCCGCCACCGACTGCAATTCGGCAACCCCCTCGTCAAATAAGCGAAGGTCTCCTGTAAGTTTATCTCGCAAAACCGCAAAAGTTTTGAGCACGCTTTCAAATGTAACTCTTGCATAGAACGGTTCCTCTAATCCCTTTGGATCCTCATAAACGGAAACTCCTAGAGGATCGCGCTCAAATCTTTCTGGGGTCACTTCCTCAGCATAAACTGCGCCATGTCGGAATATAGATATAATTAAGTTGATTTGTTCTTCCTGAAGGGTGGCGCCCGGTGTGAAGTCGCCGCTTTTGTCCTCGCGACCAGGGCCGAGGAGTTGCTGAACATCTTCAATGTTCAAGCGATCCAGCTTGTCGATCGCACGCAGCACGACAAGCCGCTTTTCCTGCGGGATTCCCGCCGCGTCCATCACCCCGTCCAGCACCTTGCGGCTGTTGACGCGGATCACATACTCGCCGCGCGCGATCCCCAGCGCCTCCAGCGCATCGGCCGCCAGCATGCACATCTCCGCATCCGCCGCGACATTATCCGTCCCCACCGTATCGGCGTCGAACTGCAGGAACTGGCGGAAGCGCCCCGGCCCCGGCTTCTCGTTGCGCCAAACCGGCCCGCACGAATAGCGGCGGAACGGCTTGGGCAGGCCGTCATAATTCTGCGCGACGTAGCGCGCCAGCGGCGCAGTCAGGTCATAGCGCAGGGAAAGCCACTGCTCGTCCTCGTCCTGAAACGAAAAAACGCCCTCGTTCGGCCGGTCCTGATCGGGCAGGAACTTGCCCAGCGCGTCGGTATATTCAAAGGCGGGCGTGTCCAGCGGCTCGAAGCCGTAGCGCTCATAGATCTCGCGGATCTTCTCAACCATCTGCGCCACGCCGCGAATTTCCGGCGCCTCGATATCCCTCATGCCTTTGGGCAGCCGGGCCTTGGTGCGCGGCGCGGTCTTGATCTTTTTTGTCATCGAAGGCGGGCGATCTTTCGTTATCAGCTCAAATCTCGCCCCTTCTAGCCCATCGCCCCCGTGCCAGCAACCGCCGCGCCGCCTGACCGCCGGTTTGCAGCCGCATATGCGCGCGTGCTCAAAGGCGTCCGCCGAGCGCGGCAGCGACCGCACAAATGAAAAGCGCCTTGGAAGGCGTTTGCCCTCCAGGCGCCGTACGTTACCTGATGATGATGGATAAGCCCCCCGGGGCCTTTAGCAGCGCTTGGTGCTAGTGCGTACTCGTCTTCAGCCGTTCGATCTCGTCTTTGATGCGCAGCTTTTCGCGCTTCATCTCTGCCAGTTTCAATTCATCGAAGCTGGCGCGTGCAAGCACCGATTCGATCTGTTTGTGCAAGGAGCGATGTTTCTTCGACAAACCTTCGATATGCGCTTCCAAAGACATGCCGTCCTCCATTGTCAGTTTCAATCACAACTCTGACAGGATGACAGAACAATGACAGTCTGTCTAACGATAGCGTGTGGCCGCGTGAAAGATCGTGATCACTTATGGTTGCAATCACTAACGAAACCTTGTGCCTAAGGCGAACTTGCCTTCGCTTGCGCCAGACGCGATACTTTTGTCTGGGATTCGGGGAACAGACTGGAAATCATTGCCATGGACGCCAGCCACGAGCCGGATTTGCGACGGATGCTGGCCGATCTCCAGCAAAAACATCGCTCGCTGGATGAACTTATCACCCTTCTCGAACAGACGGCGGGCTCTGACCAGCTGCACATAACGCGGCTGAAGAAGCAGAAGCTGCAACTCAAGGATGAAATCGCCCGGGTCGAGGATCAGATCTTTCCCGATATCATTGCCTGAGGCGGCATGTGCCTGCGCGTAGCCCGCCCACGCCGCGACACTCCCCTGCCCGACCCATGCCACCGATGAGCGCCCGGAGATAAGTCTGCCTGTTGATATCTTGGCGCCATGTTGCGCTCGGCCAAAGCGAACCTATAATCCGGCCTTTCGCTGAGCCTTGCCCAGCAAGCCTTGTTTTGCCAGCCCCTAACCCAGGATCACATCGTGCCTAAGCCAACCGTCGGGATCGTGATGGGCAGTCAATCCGACTGGCCAACCATGCGCAACGCCGCACAGGTCCTTGACCAGCTTGAGGTATTGCATGAAGCGCGCATCGTCTCGGCCCACCGCACGCCGCAGCGTCTTTATGATTATGCCGCCAAAGCGCGCGAGAACGGTTTCAAGGTCATCATCGCGGGTGCGGGCGGGGCGGCACATCTGCCGGGCATGATCGCCGCGATCACCCCGCTTCCGGTGCTTGGTGTGCCAGTGCGCACCGCGGCGCTGTCGGGCCAGGACAGTCTGTTGTCGATCGTGCAGATGCCCGCTGGCGTAGCCGTGGGCACGCTGGCCATCGGTCAGCCGGGTGCGGCCAATGCCGGCTTGCTGGCCGCGCAGATTCTGGCGCTTTGCGACGTGGCGCTGGCTGAACGGATCGATGCGTGGCGCCATGCCCGCTCGGCCGATGTCGATGAGTTCCCCATTGACGAGGAATGAGCGCAGGCCATGACCACCCCATTGGCGCCAGGCAGCGCGATCGGCATTCTCGGCAGTGGGCAGTTGGGCAAGATGCTGGCAATGGCCGCGGCGAAGCTGGGGTTTCGCGTGCATGTCTTTGCGCCCGATGAGGACGCGCCGGCCGCGTGTGTAGCCGCGCACTATGTAAAAGCGCCCTATGAGGACGCTGAAGCATTGATGGCCTTCGCCCGCGGGGTTGACGTTGTTACTTATGAGTTCGAGAGCATTCCCTCCGACAGCCTTGCGGTGATCGAGGGTATTGCGCCGCTGCGCCCGAACCGGCGGGCGCTCGCTGCAACACAGGACCGTCTGAATGAGCGCGAACTGCTGGCTGCCATACATGCGCCGGCACCTGTGCCAGCTTGGCTGCCCGTGGATGGTGAAGCCCAGATCGAGGCGGCGTTTGCAACGGCGTATGATGGGCTTGGCGGGCGCATCGGACCGCAGGGTCTGTTCCTCAAGACGCGCAGGCACGGCTATGACGGCAAGGGTCAGTTCCGCATCTACAGCCGGGCGGACCTCCCGGCGGCGCGCCGCTGGCTCGGCGAGCGTCCTGCGATCCTCGAAGAGGGTGTGGGTTTTGATTTCGAGTTCTCGGTCATTGCCGTACGCGGCTTCGAAGATCCCTGTGCCTTCTACGACTCGCCGCGTAACCAGCATACCGAAGGCCGGCTCGCCGTCAGTCGCGTTCCCGCGGGCCTGACTGACGCGGAAATCGAAACGGCCCGCGATATAGCCAGGTCTCTTCTGAACGAGCTGGACTATTACGGCGTGCTCGCCGTCGAGTTCTTCGCCGATCGCCGCGCGGGCCGCATCCTCGTCAACGAAATCGCGCCGCGCGTCCACAACACCGGCCACTGGACCATCGAGGCCTGCGCCGTCAGCCAGTTCGAGAACCACATCCGCGCCATCGCAGGCTGGCCGCTCGGCTCAATCGAGCGCCACAGCGACGCGGAGATGGTCAACATCATCGGCCCGGACATGGACGAATGGTCGGCGCTGATCTGCACACCGGCCCGCTCGCTGCACATTTACGGCAAGTCGCATGCCGCACCGGGCCGCAAGATGGGCCATTATGTCGATCTGTCACCGCGTGTGGATCGGCGCTGAAAGCCTTTTGTGTCGATAAACGGGTAACACGAGACGCCCGATGTGTGCTGCCGCGGCGCGCTGCACTGGACACGCAATAACTGGCTTGGTATCTTCACCAAATCGAACTCTCGCGAGCGAGTTGGCTGGCGGGAGCTTTTTGCGTCAATGCTCAACAACCTGAATTCGGCTGAAAAACGAAATTCGAGAGGAGTGCAAGTGCAAGTACACGTTCGCGACAATAATGTCGATCAGGCCCTTCGGGCGCTGAAGAAGAAGATGCAGCGCGAGGGCATCTTTAGGGAAATGAAGCTTCGCAACTTTTACGAAAAGCCGTCGGTGCGCCGCGCTCGCGAAAAAGCCGAAGCCGTTCGCCGCGCCCGCAAGCTGGCGCGCAAACGCGCTCAGCGCGAGGGACTGGTTCCGGGCCGCCGCACAGCCAAGCGTTGATCGAGACGCGCTAGGATGCTGGGCAGTGCGTGAATGCGCGGGGCGGGCTTGAGCCATGCGCAGCACCATCTCGGCAAAGCCCGGCGAGCGCAACTAGCCGAGGAATTTATCATGCACGGGCAACCGGTGCGCGCAAGTTGCGGCGTCCACGCTGAGGCATGGGGATAAGCGCATGGCATGCACAAGGTTCCCCATTTAGGCCCCAATCGCCTCATACTTTTCCAGATATTGGTTACGAGTCGCGGTTCCATCGGTCTTATCTGACGGCTTTCCTGACGACTGGACGGCCGCGCACCCGTGGAAAGCGACGTGTCATTTCGCTGCCTGAATGGCGCAGCCTCAATTTGCAGGACCGCTCGCGGATGCTGAAAATCACCCCTCGATCACGCATGGCTTCGAGCGTTGCCGTCGTTATTTCCTGTCTGTTAATCGCAGGATGCCAGACGGCAAGCGTAACCGAGGGCATGTCCGCGATCGATGCAGGTCTGGTTCAGGCCGAGAGGCAGAATATCGCGTCGCTCACTCAGGTCATCCAAGCCAACCCTAATGACGCCGAGCCATTGAACCTGCGCGGAACGGCCTATGCCCAGATCGGCGATTATCGCCGGGCGCTTGATGACTTCAATGCCGCGCTCAAAATCAATCCGCAATATTATCAGGTCTTTGCCAACCGGGCGCTCATCTATGCCAAGACCAAGAATGTACAGGCCGCGCTGGCCGATTATGACAGCGCCTTGTCCATATCGCCGGACTATTCCATCGCCTATATCGGTCGCGGCACCCTCTTCCGCGAGGCAAACAAGCTGCATGCGGCCCTTGCCGATTTCAGCCGCGCGGTGGAGCTGGACGGCCAGGATCCGGTCGCTTATTTCAACCGTGGGCTGGTCTATCAGGCGCTGGCTCAGCACCAGAACGCGATCGAGGATTTCACGGTGGCGATCGCCATGAAGCCCGACAGTCCCGAGCCGGTCTATGCCCGCGGCGTGAGCGAGCTTGCATTGGCGCAATATGAACGCGCTTATGAGGACCTGCACGCCGTGGCGGCTTCGCAGAGAAATTCGGTTGAGGCGTGGACGCTTGCGGGCCGGGCTGCGGAAGGCGCGGGCAACCGGGAAAAGGCGGCTGCCGCCTATCAACGCGCATTGCGGCTGCGTTCGGACCATCGTCCGGCCCATGAAGGATTGCAGCGCGTTACTTCAGAAGAAGCTTGATCCCGAAGGGCGATCACGCACTGGGCTTGCGCGCACTGCGCCCGGCAACTTTTTGCTGAGGCTTGCTCTTTGCACCAACCGGCTTAAGTTTCGCAAATGCGCGCATCTCTTCTCCATCAATGACAAGCTGGCGATGCGGGTACGGGATGCTGATCTGCGCTTCATCGAGCACAGCCTTGATTGCCTTGGTCATGTCGAAGCGCAACTGCCAGTAATCCTTGCGCCGCGTCCACGCCCGCAGCTGCATATCCACCGAACTGTCGCCGTAGCCCGTCACGATCACCACCGCAGGGTCAGGGCGCTCCAGCACACGCGGATCGGCGCTCACCATGGCAGTGAGCGCCCTGATGGCGCTGTCGATGTCGTCGCTGTAGGAAATTCCGACTTCTAGCACCAGGCGCCGGTTTGCATTGCGCGTATAGTTGATGATCATGCCGGACCAGATCATGCCGTTTGGCACAGCGACAAATACGCCTTCGAAGTTGCGCAGTTGCGTCATGAACAGGCCGATCTCATCGACCGAGCCGCTGACGCTTCCTGTCTCGATCCAGTCCCCCACCTTGAACGGGCGAATGATGAGCAGCATCATGCCGGCAGCGACGTTTTGCAGCGTGCCCTGAAGCGCCAGACCGATGGCCAGGCCCGCCGCGCCGATCACGGCGATCAGGCTTGCGGTCTGCACGCCGAACTGCGCCAGCGCCAGGACGATGGTGAAGCCGATCACGCCATAATGGGCGATCTGTGCGAGGATTGGTGTGTAGGTCTGGTCGAGCGTCTCGACGCGGCCGAGGCGCGCGCGGATGATGCGTGAGACCGAGCGCGCGACGATATAGCCGGCGACCAGAAGCAGGGCGGCAGATAGCGCGCTGAGCGCGAAGTTGGTGAATTGGCCGATAAGCTCAGAAGCCAGGGTGCTGACCTGGTCTGATGTGAGGAAGGTTTCCATTCGACGACAGTCCCTGGAGATTGGTGGCTGGTACCATGCGGCGCGCGCTCAAGGCGGTGGATGGCTCCCGGCAGTGACGGCCCTGTTGCGCCTTGTGTGATGTGTTTGCTCAGCATCGCGGCGATGAGTGAGACTGCCCTGCCAGGCGCGATCAAGGAAAACATGATCAATAGCCTCAAGCCAAGCTCTGGTTTGGCCGCCTTCCGGCCGCTTCGGCCCGCCTCTGGCTAGGGACGCAAGACCGGTCCCACCTTTGCAAAAAAAAATGCTCCGCTCAGAGCGATTTGACGATCTCTTCTGTCATCTTCTTGGCATCGCCCAGAACCATCATCGTATTTTCCCGGTAAAACAGCGGGTTGTCGATGCCGGCATAGCCCGAACCCAGCGAGCGCTTGTTGAACAGCACAGTGCCGGCCTTCCACACCTGGAGCACCGGCATGCCGTAGATCGGCGAGCCGGGATCATCCTCGGCGGCCGGATTGGTGACGTCGTTCGCGCCGATGACATAGACGACGTCGGCCTGGGAGAATTCGTTATTGATGTCTTCCAGTTCGAACACTTCATCATAGGGCACATTGGCCTCGGCGAGCAGCACGTTCATGTGACCCGGCATGCGCCCGGCGACGGGGTGGATGGCATATGACACGTCCACGCCCTCGGCCTTCAATTCATCGGCCATGTCGCGCAAAGCATGCTGGGCCTGAGCCACCGCCATGCCATAGCCAGGCACGATGATGACCTTGGAAGCATTCTTCATCAGGAACGCCGCATCGTCGGCCGAGCCGCGTTTGACATTGCGCTCGATACCGTCATCGACCGCGGCGGCGGTCTCGCCGCCAAAGCCGCCCAGGATGACCGAGATGAACGACCGGTTCATGCCCTTGCACATGATGTAGGACAAGATCGCACCCGATGAGCCGACAAGCGCACCGGTGATGATGAGCGCGGTGTTCGCGATGGTGAAGCCGATGCCCGCCGCCGCCCAGCCAGAATAGGAGTTCAGCATCGATACGACAACCGGCATGTCTGCGCCGCCGATGGGCACGATCAAAAGCACGCCGATGATGAACGCAAGCACGACGAGCGCCCAGAAGGCCGAGTGCGACTCACTGATCGCGAACGCGACGAGCAGCGCTACGATCGCCAAACCCAGCGCGATGTTGATGAGGTGGCGCGATGGCAGCAGAATGGGTTTGCCGGACATGCGCCCATCAAGCTTCAGAAAGGCAATGACCGAGCCCGAAAAGGTGATCGCGCCGATGGCCGCGCCCAGCGACATCTCGACGAGGCTTGCGGTATAGATTTCGCCCGGCACGCCAATACCGAACGCCGCCGGATCATAGAGCGCGGCCGCCGCCACGAACACAGCTGCCATGCCGACCAGGCTGTGAAATGCCGCGACAAGTTGGGGCATGGCGGTCATGGGTATCCTGGCGGCGATGTAGGCGCCAATGGCACCGCCGACGCCGACGCCCAGCACGATGAGCAGCAGCGACCAGCCCGAGGGCTGGGCGACAGCAAGCGTTGTCAGCACGGCCAATCCCATGCCGGCCATGCCGAAATAGTTGCCGCGTCGCGAGGTCTCGGGCGAGGACAGACCGCGCAAAGCGAGGATGAACAATACGCCAGAGACGAGATAAAGGAGTGCAACTGCGTTTTCCGACATCATTCAATCTCTCAGCGCCTCGAAATTACTGGAACGTGCTTGTCGACAGGCCCGGTGCGTGGATCATTGGCGAGCGCAAGGACACCGTAATGCTCTGAACGAACCGTCGTTGTTCATTTCCGCTCTTTTTTGCGATACATGGCCAGCATGCGCTGGGTGACGAGAAAACCACCGAATATGTTGACGGCGGCCATGATCAGGGCCAGCAGGCCGAACAGGCTCGATATGCCGCGACCTTCGGCGGCGGAAACGCCCACAGCCAGCAGCGCGCCTACCACGATGACCGAGGAAATCGCATTGGTGACGGACATCAGCGGCGTGTGCAACGCTGGCGTGACGCTCCAGACCACATAATAACCCACGAAGATCGCCAGCACGAAGATGGCCAGCTGGTAGGCGAACGGCGATATGGCCTCGCCAGCCGCGCTTGCGGCAAGCGCCGGGCTCGCCATGAAGGTCAATGCAGCCGCGAATGCACCGAAGACGGCCGCACGCGCAGGCGCGCCCAAGATGATGTTCACGAGCCTGATCATACGGTTTCTCCGACAAGCATGGGGTGGACGATCTGGCCGTCGCGCGTCAGCCCGGTGCCCTTGATGATGTCATCGTCCCAATTGATGGCAATCCGGCCGCCCTCACGATCGATGATCAGTTCGCTGAAGGCGTACAGATTGCGCGCATAAAGGCTTGAAGCATTGCCGGGTATCTCGCCGGCAAGGTTTAGCGGCCCCATGACGCGCACGCCGTCAAGCATGATCTCTTCGCCCGGCTGGGTCACCTCGCAATTGCCGCCGCGTTCGGCGGCCATGTCGACGATGATCGCGCCCGGCTTCATGGACTGAGCCATTTCGCGCGTGATCAGCCTGGGGGCCGGCCGCCCGGGGATAAGCGCCGTGGTGATGACGATATCCTGGTTCTTGATGTGCTCGGCGACCAGCTCGGCCTGCTTTTGCTTGTAGGCGCTGGACATTTCCTTGGCATAGCCGCCCGCGGTCTCGGCCTCGCGGAATTCATCATCCTCGACCGCGATGAATTTGGCGCCAAGAGACTTGACCTGTTCCTTGGCGGCAGGCCGCACATCGGTGGCGCTGACCACCGCGCCAAGACGCCGCGCCGTGGCAATCGCCTGAAGCCCGGCCACGCCGGCACCCATGACGAAGACCTTGCCCGCCGCCACCGTGCCGGCTGCGGTCATCATCATCGGCAGCGCCCGCCCGAAACGTTCTGCGGCATTGATCACCGCCTTGTATCCGGCGAGGTTGGATTGCGAGGACAGCACGTCCATCGATTGCGCGCGCGTCACGCGCGGCATCAGTTCCATGGCAAAGCCGATGATGTTCTTTTGTGCCAACGCCCGCGCCAGCTCATCGCCTGCAAACGGATCAAGCATCGCGGCGAGCACTGCACCGCTCTTCATCGCCGCAAGCTGGTCGTCGGTCGGGGCGCGCACCTTGAGCACAAGATCGGCGCCATCCAGTGCAGCCTCGGCCGAAGCGGCGATCTTCGCACCAGCGGCCTCATAGTCCGCATCGAGAAAATAGGACCGATCCCCGGCGCCGGTTTCGACACGAACCTCACAGCCGAGTGCCACATATTTTTTCGCCGTATCCGGCGAAAGCGCGACACGAGGCTCGCTGTCGTCCTCGCGCACCACGGCAATCTGGATCATTTTCGGAGCTCCGGGTCAGTACGGATTCGGGCAGGCCACCAGATGGTACCGCCAAGACGGCCATACCGTGAGAGTTGGGGCAAGGATTGCTGCCCAATTTCAAAGCAGGAAGATCGCCATCAGGATCAGGATCGCTACCACGGAAATGACGCCGATCTTGGTCAGGCGGATGAAAAGCTGATAGCTGCGATCATGCTCTTCATAATCCATCTCATCATCGCTACCGGGCTTGCTGCTCAACATGTTTTCCTCGGCTTGGACCTGCCGCGACGGCGTGTCAGTCATTTGCACGCCAATATAGCAAAGCGCGGCGCAAGGGCAACCTTTTGGGCACCGCGCATAGAAAAGGAGCCGCCCGTTAGAGCGGCTCCACGCTGATCATACCGCAATGGGCAGGGCAATTACATCATGCCGCCCATGCCGCCCATGCCGCTCATGTCCGGGGCGCTGCTGCCCTCGTCCTTGGGCGCCTCGGCGACACCGGCTTCGGTGGTGATCATCAGACCGGCAACTGATGCGGCATCCTGGATGGCGTGACGCACCACCTTGGCCGGGTCGATGATGCCGGCTTCGACCATATCGACATATTCATCGGTCTGGGCGTTGTAGCCGAAGGACGGGCTGTCGTTCTCCAGCACCTTGCCGACCACGATGGAGCCTTCGACGCCTGCGTTCTGCGCGATCTGACGCAAGGGCGACTGCAGCGCGCGACGGACGATGTCGATGCCGGCCTGCTGATCGCGGTTGTCGCCACTGGACTTGATCGCCTTGATGGCGCGCAGCAGCGCCACACCGCCGCCAGCGACGATACCTTCTTCCACCGCGGCGCGGGTTGCATTGAGCGCGTCATCGACGCGGTCCTTGCGCTCCTTCACCTCGATCTCGGTCGCACCGCCGACGCGGATGACGGCAACACCACCGGCCAGCTTGGCCAGCCGCTCCTGAAGCTTCTCGCGGTCATAATCGGAGGTCGTGTCCTCGATCTGCGCGCGAATCTGACCGACGCGGGCCTGAATGTCCTTCTTCTTGCCCGCACCATCGACCACGGTGGTGTCGTCCTTGGTGATCGAAATGCGCTTGGCGCGGCCCAGCATGTCCACTGTCACGGTTTCCAGCTTGATGCCGAGCTCTTCGGAAATCACCTGGCCGCCCGTCAGGATGGCGATATCCTGAAGCATGGCCTTGCGGCGATCGCCAAAGCCCGGAGCCTTGACGGCAGCGACCTTGAGCCCACCGCGCAGCTTGTTCACCACCAGGGTTGCAAGAGCCTCGCCCTCGACATCCTCGGCAATGATCAAAAGCGGCTTGCCCGACTGAACCACGGCTTCCAGAACCGGCAGCATGGCCTGAAGATTGGACAGTTTCTTCTCGTGGATCAGGATGTACGGATCATCCAGCTCGCACACCATCTTGTCGGCGTTGGTGATGAAGTAGGGCGAGATGTAACCGCGGTCGAACTGCATGCCTTCGACGACTTCCAGCTCGGTCTCGAGGCTCTTTGCCTCTTCCACGGTGATGACGCCATCATTGCCGACCTTTTCCATGGCCTCGGCGATCATGTCGCCGATTTCCTTTTCGCCATTGGCGGAGATCGTGCCGATCTGGGCGACTTCGGCCGAAGACGAGACGGTCTTGGCATTGGCGCGGATGTCGGCGACGACATCATGCACGGCCTTGTCGATGCCGCGCTTCAGATCCATCGGGTTCATGCCGGCAGCGACCGACTTCAGACCTTCGCGGACGATGGCTTGGGCGAGGACGGTCGCCGTGGTGGTGCCGTCACCTGCGGCGTCATTGGTCTTGGAGGCAACCTCGCGGACCATCTGTGCGCCCATGTTCTCGAACTTGTCCTCAAGCTCGATTTCTTTGGCGACGGTAACGCCGTCTTTCGTGGTGCGCGGCGCACCGAACGATTTTTCGATGATGACGTTACGGCCTTTGGGGCCGAGAGTGACCTTCACTGCATTGGCGAGAACATCGACGCCGCGCATCATGCGCTCGCGGGCGTCGGTACCGAAGCGAACATCTTTCGCGGACATGGTACAACTCCTGTTTGATTAATTCCGGGGTTCAGGGGCAGGATCGGCTCAGGCGTCAACGACACCAAGGATGTCGGACTCCTTCATGATCAGCACATCCTCACCGGAAATCTTGACTTCCGTGCCCGACCATTTGCCGAACAGGACACGATCGCCCACCTTGACGTCGAGCGGGATGATCTCGTTGTCGTCACCACGGCTGCCCGTGCCAACGGCGATGATCTCGCCCTGCTGGGGCTTTTCCGCCGCCGTATCGGGGATGATGATTCCGCCCGATGTCTTGCTTTCTTCCTCGATGCGCTTCACCGCCACGCGGTCATGGAGAGGACGAAACTTCATCTTGTGTCTCCGTAAAGGTTTTGCGATGTTTCCCCAGCGCCGCCATCCGCTTGCCGGTTCTGGCGGTGCAGGGTTGGAACCCATGAGTAGCACTCCCCCAATGAGAGTGCTAACACAATGCGGATTTAGTTTTTTTTGCACGCCCCTGTCAAGGGCGCGATGAAGTTTTTCGCGTGTTTCAGCGAAGGCAGGGCTGCAGTATGGTGTCGGTCGAGCCCCAAGCCGCCAGTCAGGAGATCAAGATGCAGCTCGTTGCCCGTGCGCTTAACCGGATCAAGCCCTCTCCAACCATCGCCGTAACCACCATGGCGCGCGAGTTGCGCGAGGCCGGGCATGATGTGATCGGGCTGGGCGCCGGCGAGCCCGATTTCGACACGCCCGAGAACATCAAGCGCGCGGCGATCGCGGCGATCGAGCGGGGCGAGACCAAATATACCGCCGTGGACGGCATCACCGAACTGAAGCAAGCCATATGCGACAAGTTCCGCCGCGAGAACGGGCTTGACTACCGCCCATCGCAAGCCTTCGTGGCGCCGGGTGGCAAGGCGGTCATCTTCAACGCCATGCTCGCCACGCTCGATGAGGGCGATGAGGTCATCATTCCCGCACCCTACTGGGTATCATATCCCGACATCGTATTGCTGGCGGGCGGAACGCCGGTAATCGCCGAGACGACGCTGGCCGACAAGTTCAAGCTGACGCCCGAAGCGCTTGAGCGCGCGATCACGCCGCGTACGAAATGGCTAATCTTCAATTCGCCGTCCAATCCCACGGGGGCTGCCTACACTCACACCGAGCTGAAGGCCCTCACGGACGTGCTCGTGCGTTACCGCGATGTCTGGATCCTGAGCGACGACATGTATGAGCATCTCGTCTATGACGGTTTCCGCTTCGTCACGCCCGCGCAGGTGGAGCCCGCTCTCTATGGCCGCACGCTGACCATGAACGGAGTGTCCAAGGCCTATGCCATGACGGGTTGGCGGATCGGATATTGCGCCGGACCCGAGCCCTTGATCGCCGCCATGCGCAAATTGCAGTCGCAATCAACCTCGAACCCCAGTTCCATCAGCCAGTGGGCCTCGGTCGAAGCGCTCAACGGCCCGCAGGATTTCATCGCCGAGCGCGCCGCCGTGTTCAAGGAGCGCCGCGACCTGGTGGTCTCCATGCTCAATCAGGCAAACGGCATAAGCTGCCCCACGCCCGAAGGCGCATTCTACGTCTATCCGTCATGCGCCGGCTGCATGGGCAAGACCACCCCGGCGGGGGTCACGCTCAACACGGATGAGGATTTCGCCAAGGCCCTGCTGAGCGAAGAAGGGGTCGCGGTGGTCCATGGCGAGGCTTTCGGCCTGTCGCCCTTCTTCCGCATCTCCTATGCGACCTCGACAAGCGCATTGGAGGAGGCATGCCGGCGCATCCAGCGTTTCTGCGCGGGCTTGAGCTGACGGACCGGAAGAGACATCACTCCGCGCCGCCGGTTTCCACCAGCCGCTTCAGCCTGACGAGCCCCCGCTCGTAGTCCTCGCCGATCCAGCCCCCCAGCATCAGCCCCATCCACCGGCTGAGCGGGTTCAGGCCCAGTTCCGACGTCATGCTCCATGTGACCCGGGTGGCGTCGCCGCGAGGCGTCAGCGTCGTCTGCGACATCGCCCTGCCCTGCGTGCCAAAATCCAGCGCAACGACAACCAGTCCTGGCGGATCGCTCTTCATGATCTCCATCCGGCCCTCGCCGAACTGTTCGCTGCTCCAGACCATCTGTGCCCCGACACCGGCGCCTGGGCCGGAAAATGTGTGGCGCATCTTCGGATCACGCGCCGCCCAGGGCTGCCATTCGTTGAAACGGCGCAAGTCATTGACCGCAGGGAAGATACGCTCCGGCGAAGCCGAAATATCTGTTGAACGCGATACCACGACAGTACCAGGCAGCAGATAGGAAACAGCAGCAAGCGTACCGACGATGAGTATAACGGCCAGAATGATACGGCCCATGATGCGCATGATCGTCATCCTTCCCAGGTAAGCTGCATCCTTCTCCAGCAAGCAGCATTTATGGCCGGACACCAACTCGCTGGCAATATTGCCGGGCGCAACCCGGGATTGAACCTGGCGTCGTGCCGTCACTTCGCGCTTGCGCCGTGACAGGATTTTCGTCTATCGCCAAGAGCAGGTATTAACCGACCTGGGAGTTTGAGCCATGCGCTTGTCACCGCCAACAAACGTGGTTTTCCGCATTTCGATGCTGCTCGCGATCTTCGCATTTGCCGTTCGTTATGTGCCGCAGGTCAATACCTATGTGCCGATCGACAGCTTCTGGGTCGCCATGACTGCATTTGTCCTGCTGGCGCTCGGCTGCATGCTTAAGGGTTTTTGAAGGCTTCGCGGCGGAGCGGGCCGGAGGGCGTCTGGCCGGCATATCGCTCATTTCGAGTTGGAGGTGCCTGACCATGAGACTGTATGCGCCGCGCTTCACCGTATTCCTGCTGTCGTTCATTTTCGCTGTGCTGGGCGTGGCCGGCGTCATACACTACATTCCATTCGTCACCGACGTGTCCTTCTGGCTCCTGTTTGCCGGTTACATCGTGCTGATGATGGGTGTGCTTGCCGACGGCTTTTGACGGCGCGCCGAACGCCACAACAGAGGCAACGGCGCGAGCCTGCCGAGGCGATTCTCCATTCTTCGCGCGGTCGGCGCCACGGCACACACCTCCCCAGCCCACAAATTTACAATTTCTTGTGGACATGCTGTGAATTATGCACGCCTCACGGGTCTTGTGACCGCCCAATCATGGGTTGGAACCGCCTGTTGCCACACCTGATTGTTGCAAGCAAGGCACACACAGCCTGATTTATGCCAAATTCTGGTGCATTAACAATCACTTAAGGCCATCTGCAACATACTTGCATCCGTCCGTGGTCAGCGCCATGTTATCAGTATGGAGCAGGAGTAAGGTGCGATGCGCACAAGTATTTGGACATCAATCGGTGATTGGAACCTTGCGCGCCCTGTCATGGGCGGGCTGCTCGCGGCCGTTCTCTGGGTCGCGCCAGCGCATGCCTTCACCGAGGTTCAGGTGGTGCCATCGGTGCCCGGCACATCGGTGATGGTCGCTCCGGAGGAGTTGCGCGGTGCCGGCACCTCCGCGATGATCACACCGCCTTCGCCCGCTAGGGAACTGCCTGCTCTCGGCCTCATCGATCTGTCAACCGGATCCGATGGCGATGAAGGTACGGTTCTGTCAATTCCCGGCATTGGTACGATCGGTGTGCTGCCGAGGCTGGATTTCGGGCTGGAACTGCTCTACGGCACGGCGAAGGAGCCGAAGGCCGGGTTGAACGATCAGCCCCTGATCGGGCGCGAACAGGAGACCGACTCCGACGTCCTCATTCGTGGCACCATCAAGCACCGCTTCTGACACAATCGTCCCGGCACCGCTTCAGACATCACGAGGCATGACAGGTGTTGCAGCGTCGCGGCTTAAGCGCAAAACCGCTTGGCCCGGTAGCAGATTTATGCAACGGCGCGGCTTAACCTAGCCAACGATTTCGTCTTGAGAAAAACACTGGGCAATTTCAAGCGCAGCATTCTCCGCGCTGTCTGAACCATGCACCGAATTGCGCTCGATATTCTCGGCAAACTCGGCGCGGATAGTCCCGGGAGCGGCATCGGCCGGGTTGGTCGCCCCCATCACCTCGCGGTTCTTCGCCACGGCATTCTCGCCTTCCAGCACCTGAACGACGATCGGCCCGGACGTCATGAACCCCACGAGCTCGCCGTAAAACGGGCGTTCCTTGTGGACCTCATAGAATTTCTTCGCCTGGTCGGTGCTCCAGCGCACCCGCTTTTGCGCCACGACACGCAAGCCGGCACTCTCGAGCTTGGCGATGATGCTGCCGGTAATATTGCGCTCGGTTGCATCCGGTTTGATGATCGACAAGGTCCGCTCAATGGCCATGATGCCCCCGCAACAATAATTCGATTTGATCCCGCGGCCGCTTATAGCTTTTGCGCCCCGGCTGGGCAAGCCCATAGCCGCGCTCGGGCAAGGCTTGATCCGGGTATGTGACCGGCGTGTCATACGAGGCACGCGCCTTTTCATGCAGCCGGCGCACCGGTCCCTTGCCCCTGCCCTTCGCCAATTCCGAGCGGGGTGAAGAAATCGCTTGAAATCTGCTTGCAGGTGCCAATCCTGTGCCCATGCTGCATATCAACGAACTCAGTTATCGCATCGAGGGCCGGACGCTTTTTCAGGGCGCAACCGCCGCCATTCCCGCTGGCCATAAAGTCGGGCTGGTCGGGCGCAATGGAACCGGCAAGTCCACTCTCCTGCGGATCATCTCCGGCGAGGTCGCCCCTGATGACGGCGCGGTCTCCCTGCCGCGCAATGCGCGTATCGGCGGCGTCGCGCAGGAAGCGCCGGGCGGAAGCGATAGCCTGCTCGATACCGTGCTGAGCGCGGACACCGAACGCGCGCGCCTGCTGAGCGAAGCGCAAACCGCGCGCGATCCGCAGCGCATTGCAGAAATCCAGCTGCGCCTGGTGGATATCGACGCGCATTCAGCACCGGCGCGCGCAGCAATCATTCTTGCGGGGCTCGGCTTTGATGAGACCGCTCAGGCGCGCCCTTGCGCCGAATTTTCAGGCGGCTGGCGCATGCGCGTGGCGCTGGCGGCGGCACTGTTTGCCGCGCCCGATGTCCTCCTGCTGGACGAGCCGACCAACTACCTGGATCTTGAGGGCACGCTTTGGCTGGAAAATTTCGTGCGCACCTACCCCCACACGGTCATCATCGTCAGCCATGATCGTGAGTTGCTCAACAGTTCGGTCGGCGCCATCCTGCATCTGTCGAATCACCGGCTCAGCCTTTATTCGGGCGGCTATGACAGGTTCGAAGAGACCAGGCGCGAGCAGCAGCGGCTGCAACTCAAGCTGAAGAAGCGCCAGGACGACGCGCGCCGGCACATGGAGGAATTTGTCGAGCGGTTTCGCGCCAAGGCGACCAAGGCACGCCAGGCCCAGAGCCGGTTGAAGGCACTCAGCCGGATGCAGCCGATAGCGGCGCAGATGGATAATCAGGTCCTGCCGTTTCGCTTCGCCTCACCGCAGCGTCCCCTCGGCAACCCGCTCATCCGGCTGGAAAATGCCGAAGCCGGCTATGATCCGGCGCAGCCCATTCTGCGCAATGTCAATCTGCGCCTGGATGCCGATGACCGCATTGCGCTGCTCGGCGCCAACGGCAACGGCAAGAGCACGCTCGCCAAGCTGATCGCGGGCCGGTTGGCGCCCCTTGCCGGGCACCGGCGTGCGCTGAAGAAGCTTAAGGTCGGCTTCTTTGCCCAGCATCAGCTTGATGATCTGCATCCGGCGAAGTCGGCCTATGACAATTTCGCCGCCCTGATGGAGGATGCCACGGAAGCGCAGAAGCGTGCGCATCTGGGCGCGATAGGCTTTGGCGCCGACAAGGCCGATACGCCGGCGGAAAAGCTGTCGGGCGGGGAAAAGGCGCGATTGCTGATGGCGCTTGCGACGTTTGACGCGCCGCATCTGCTGATCCTCGATGAGCCGACCAACCACCTGGATGTGGACAGCCGCGAGGCGCTGGTGCACGCGCTCAACGAATATGAAGGCGCCGTCATCCTGATCAGCCATGACCGGCATCTGATCGAGGCCAGCGCCGACCGGCTCTGGCTGGTGGCGGGCGGCACGGTCAGCGAATATGACGGCGATATCGAAACCTACCGCGCCGAGTGTCTGGCGCCGCGCCAATCGGGCAAGAGCGGCAATTCGCGAAAGAGCGGCAATGGCGAGGCGAAACTGTCTCGCGAGGATGACCGGCGCGCCGCAGCTGCCCGGCGCAGCGAGCTTGCCCCGCTGAAAAAGCGCATAGTTCAGGCCGAGGCGCACATCGCCGCGCTGTCGGACAAGATTGCTGCGCTGGACGAAAAGCTGGCTGATCCGCAACTCTATCAGCGGGCGCCCGAAGAGGCGAAGGACATCGCGAGAAAACGGGGCGAGCTGGCCAAGGCGCTGGAAGAAGCCGAAGAGGCGTGGTTGGCTGCCTCGCAGAGCTATGAGGCGGCGGCCGGATAAATGCAGGCGCAGTCGCGATTTTCAGGATCGGCGCTCCGGCACTTCAAAGAGCGGCTGCACATCCGCGATCTGTAGCGCGAGTACCGTGGCCCAGATGCAGGCGGAAATCAGCGCCGCCTGATAGGCAAACCACATGTAGGTCTCGCGCAGGGTCTCGCCAACGACGCGCTGGGCTATGGTTTCGGGCGGACGCTTGTCCTTGGGCAGGATTATCCAGGTTTCCGTGCGTTTGTAGGGGCGCTTGCGTGCACGCAAACCGTTGAGAACCAGGAAGCCGGTGATGATGAGGCAGCCGAAGCCGCCCATGCGCGTGGCAAGAACCGGATCAAAGCTCAATCCCGCCATGGTGATGAAGACTGCAAGACCGGCAAAACCGCACCCTCGACCTACTGAGATGTAAGCGGCATTCTCGATCGCTTCCACACCGTGATCTCCAATCTGCGATATATCATTGTGATGGAGACTTGGCCGGTTTGCAAATACTACGCAGTGCACCCTGCTTCACGCCGGCGTGATCAGCGCGGATAGAACATGTTGACGAGGAAGCGCGATATTTCGCCTTCCAGCGGGAAGGACAGCATGCCCATTACCGAATAGCCGAGCAGCCACGGCATCATGTAGAAGCGGAACATGTAGAAGAACCACGCGACGTAAAGCGGCACCATCAGCGGGATCAGAAAGCTCGGCGTGATCGGCTTGAAGAGCTTCAGCAGCGGATCCGTCGCGCGCACGAAAAAGCGCATGAAGAAGAAATCGGAATTTTCGGGCAGGAACAGGTTCATGGCCGAACGCCCGATCAGCGTCCACATGATCATCCCGAGCACATAGTCGATGGCGAGCACCCATGTCGGCAGTGGTGCAATCGTCTCCGGCAGCACGGTAATTCCCTCCCCAACGTATCAGGGGCGGACAATACTGCCCGCCCCTGACCATGTCGAGTTGTATCAAGCCTTAGTGGCTTGCGCTCAGGATGGTTTCGCCGCGCGGAATGCGCACTTCGTCAACCATCGCCTGAGTTTCCTCGTCAGGCGCCGCAGTCATCAGCGAGACCACGACCATGGCGACCAAGCTCACCGGCATGCCGATCATGCCGAAGCGGAGATGGTCGATGCCAAGGATCGGCGTTCCGCCCATGCTGAACACATAGTACAGATAGGCCGAACCGGCGGCGAAGCCGAAGACCATGCCGGCGATGGCGCCCGGTCGATTGGCTCGCTTCCACCAGATGCCCAGTATGAGCGGGAAGAACAGGCCGGAGCACGCGAAGCAGAACGCCCAGGCCACCGCACCAAGGATACCGGTAAGCTGCAAGCTGGCGATGATAGCCGCGGCCACACCGATCACGATCAGCAGGACGCGGGCAACCGTCAGACGCAGGCGCGTGTCGGCCTTGGGGTCGATGATCTTGTAGTACAGATCGTGGCTGAGCGCGTTTGCGATCGCGAGCAGCAGACCATCGGCGGTTGACATCGCAGCAGCCAGACCACCAGCGGCAACGAGGCCAGATATGACATAAGGCAGACCGGCGATTTCAGGCGTGGCCAGCACGACGATGTCTGGACGCATGAAGAACTCGTTAAGCTGCAATATGCCATCACCATTCTGGTCGACCACACGCAGCATGTTCACGGCTTCCCAGTTCTGGATCCATGGCAGCGCCAGGACTTCCGCAATCGGCTGACCGATGATGCTGGTCGGCAGGTTGGGATCGAGGATCTGCAACTTGGTCAGCGTGGCCAGGGCCGGAGCCGTGAAGTACAGCAGCGTGATGAAGAACAGCGACCACGCCACCGAGCGGCGTGCATCACGAACCGACGGGGTCGTGAAGTAGCGCATGAGGATGTGTGGCAGAGACGCGGTACCAGCCATCATGCACAGCGCCAGAGTGAAGAACTTCCAGCTGTCCATGAATTCGCCGGTCGGCGCAAAATGCTCGTTTGTCAGGACCGACAAGCCCGCAATGGCTTCGGCCGGTGGCTGCAAGCCGATTTCCTGCTGCAACTCGGCAATGCGCTGAGCTGCTTCACCATAGTTGAAGTGCGGGACGATACCAAAGCCCTGAACGTTGGACATCCAGATCACCGGCACCAGATAGGCGATGATGAGCACGATGTACTGGGCCACCTGGGTCCAGGTCACAGCACGCATGCCACCCAGCATCGAGCAAAGCAGGATGCCCAGCAGGCCGAACCACACGCCGACGGCAAAGTCGACCTGAAGCGCGCGGGCTGCGATGGTTCCTGAAGCGTTGATCTGCGCAGTCACATAGGTGAAGGACGCGACCACGAGAATGACGACAGCAAGAAAGCGGGTAAGATTGCCGCCATACCGCGTACCGATGAAGTCAGGCACCGTGTAACAGCCGAACTTGCGCAGATATGGCGCCATCAGCGAATTCACCAGCACGTAGCCGCCGGTCCAGCCGATGATGAAGGCGAGATAGCCATAGCCGCCGAAATAGATGCCACCAGCAAGCGCCACGAAGGACGCACCGGACATCCAGTCGGCAGCCGTCGCCATACCATTGTAGACCGTTGGCACCTCGCGTCCGGCAACATAGTAGGCTTCGACCTGCATCGTGCGCGAAAGCCAGCCGATGACGGCATAGATCACCACCGTGAAGCCCACGAAGAGAATACCGATCGTGGCGGCGGACACACCAAATTGTTCGAGTACGGCCATGAGTGCGAAGAACACGAGAAAGCCGAGTGTATAAATGCCGTAAACCTTGCCGAGATTGTCGACAAAGCGGCCCTGTAATCTAAACATCCTTCCCCCCTTATTCTTCGTTCACGCCGTACTTCGTATCGATGCCGTCCTGGATCCAGTTCTGGATAAAGATCAGCAGCACGAACGCAAAGAGGCTGCCCTGGACAATCATGTAATAGCCCAGATCGAAACCAATGAACCGAAACTGGTCTAGAATGTGTGCGTACCAGGGGACAACGAACGAAAAGAGCACCCAAAGCAGCAATATGACGATGGTCAACGCGCGTGTTGCCCGCCAATGCGACTTTTGGGCCTCGGAGATTTCTCTGGCCATGACGTCTCCTCCAATTGATTGCGATCTTCAGAGTCTCCCAAGATCGGCCATCATTAACGCATCGGCATCGGAAATGTGCAATGGCGACCAAAGTTGAACAAAAGGTCGCACGGTAGCCCGACCGCATCTGCTATACTTGCCAAAATATTTTGACGGGAGACGCCAAGGATGTTGAATTTATCTATCGATATCAGGGGTTTGCTGCGTGAAGCGCGAGGCCGTTTCGGCTTTGGCGGCGAGACATCGGCACTTTCCACCTTTGAAGAATTCGGTGTCTTCGTCTGTCACCGTTCTGCCTACATCGCCCAGAAGAAACTTTATGAATACGTCAAGACCCGCATGGGTACACGTTATGTGCGAATGTTCGAAGATGATGTTTACATAGGTTCGCTCAACATCGCTCGCATGCATGTATTCGCAGCGTGCTTGTCGGACCTGACGATCTTCGCCACGGCCTATGTCACGGCCCCGGCCGAGATGGAGCCCGAAGAGCGCCGCGACATGGCCATCGCTGTCTATGAGCACGGCATAGAGGCCAATCTGGAACATGCCCCCGACCCGGACTGGGCGCGCGACGCGATAGCCGCCTTTGCCCTTCGCGCCGGCACGGCCGATTGGCATGGTCGCGCGCTTGACTGGCGCAATTTCAGCCACAGTCCGGCGGCGCTGTTCCGCTTTGCGCCGATTGCCGAGGAGTTGCGCGACTTCGATCGCGACATTGTGGAAAATTCGATCAAGTTCGCCTGGCGCGATGTGCGCGAGGCGTTCCGCAAGAGGGTCGATCCGCCGGCCATCCTCGCCGATTGGGAGCGCCAGCGCGAGGGCGAGGGCGAGGCAAGTGTCGATCAGGGCCGTGCAGCGCGCGCCTGAGAACGTACCCAGGCAAGGGGAGATAAGGTCTCATGCTGCCCTTTACGCCATTGATGTCGCTGAAGACCGCCGTCATCGACACCGAAACCACCGGACTGGATTTCCGCACCGCACGCATGGTGCAGATCGCGCTCATCCCGCTTGATGGAACGCGCCCCGACGCTCAGGTCCCGCTTGATCTTCTGATCAACCCGGGCGCGCCGATCCCCATCACCTCCTCGCAGATCCATGGCATCACCGATGCTGATGTCGCCGATCAGCCCGATTTCGCCAGACATTTTCCACGCCTCAGCGAGGCGATGAGTCACCGGGTGATCATCGGCTACAACATCCAGTTCGATATCGCCATGCTGGAGAAAGAATGCGCGCGCGCCGGTCTGAACTGGGCGCAACCCAAGGCGCTGGATGTGCGTTTTCTCGCCTATCTGGCATGGCGCGATCTGGAAGACGATTCGCTCGAAGGGCTGGCCGCCCGGCTGGGCATCCCGATCACCGCGCGCCACACGGCCATGGGCGACGCGCGCGCCGCCGCCGACATCTACGCCGCGCTGGTGCCGCTGCTGCGCGAGCGCAGGGTGCGCACGCTGGGCGAGGCCGAGGCCGCGAGCCGCGACATCCTCGAGCGCATCAGACGCCCACGCGCCGAAACGGGCGCCGTCCCGGTGGCTGCATACGGCGCGCCGCCCGACGCTCAGCCGGACCCTGCCATTTCGCGCCTCGACAGCTATCCCTACCGCCACCGCGTCAGCGAGGTCATGCGCGAGGTCGTCTTTGCCGATGCCGGCACCCCGCTCGATGAGGCCGCCCGCATGATGATCGGCAAGGCAATCAGCTCGCTGATCGTGACCGGTGCGGGCGAGCCCGGCATCGTCACCGAACGCGACATTTTATGGGCGCTGAGCGAACGGAAGACCGGCTGGCAGGATCTGAGCATCGGCGATCTGATGAGCCGGCCGCTGCAGACCGTCGGCGCGGATGATTTCGTCTACCGGGCGATCGGGCGCATGGACCGGATGCATTTCCGTCATCTCGCGGTGGTCGATGAGGCCGGCGATCTGGTCGGCGTGGTCTCGGCGCAGCGTCTGCTGGGTCTGCGGGCGGGCGCAGCGATCGCGCTTGGCGATGAAATCGATCACGCGCCGGACGTCGAGGCGCTCGGCCTGGCGCGGGCAAGGCTGGCGGCTGTGGCACGCAGCCTGTGCGATGAGGGCATCGAGGCGCGCGCGGTGTCGGCGATCATCAGCGCGGAATTGCGGGCGCTGACAACGCGGGCGGCCGAACTCGCCGAGAAATGGATGGATGAGCAGGGTAGCGGGCGCCCGCCATGCAGCTATGCGCTGCTGATCCTGGGATCGGCAGGGCGCGGCGAAAGCCTGTTGTCGGCGGATCAGGATAACGCCATCGTCTTTGAAGCGGGCGAGCCCGGCGGGCCGCAAGACCGGTGGTTCGAGAATATGGCCACCAAACTGGCCGAAATCCTGGACACCGCCGGCATCCCCTTTTGCACCGGCGGCGTGATGGCCAAGAACGCCTTGTGGCGTCACAGCCTGGCGGGGTGGCGCGAACTCATCGACGGTTGGCTGCGCCGCTCACGCGCCCAGGACATTCTGGAGGTGGACATTTTTTTTGACGCCCGCTGTGTCCATGGCGATGCCGCATTGGCCAAGACGGTCATCGATCATGCCTGGGACAAGGCCGCCGTCTCGCCGCTGTTCCTGGCCATGCTGTCGGAGAACGCGGTGCAGAAATCCTCGCCGTTCTCGATCCTCGGCACCCTGCGTGTAGATGACAGCGGACGCATCGACCTGAAGCGTCATGGGCTGATGCCGATCTTCACCGGCGCGCGGGTGATGGCGCTCAAGCACAAGGCGCGGGCGATGTCCACGCCGGGGCGGCTGGCGGCGCTGAAAAGCCTTGAAAAATATTCCGACAGCGATCTGGAGCGGCTGGATACCGCCCACGGCGTCTTGCTTGCTGCGATGCTGAAGCAGCAACTGAGCGATGTGGAAGCTGGCGTCGCGCCATCCTCGCGGGTCGTGCCGAAGCATTTTCCCAAAGCATTTCAGCAGCAGATCAAGACCGCGCTCTCCGATGCCGCGATCGTCAATGGTCTGGTGAGCGAAGGGATGATGGCCTGAGCGCTGCCACCCAACCGCCGCTCAACGCGGGCTCTCGCGATCATTCTCGGCGAGCCAGCTTTGCATCTGGGCAATCTCTTCCTTCTGCGCCTTGATGATCGCCTCGGCCAGTCGCCGTATCTCGGGGTTGGTCCCGTGCTTGAGAACCACTTCCGCCATGTCGATCGCGCCCTGATGATGGGGGATCATTCCGCGGACAAAGTCGACATCGGCATTGCCGGAATATTCGATCGCCATGTCGCGGTGCATCTTGTCGTTTGCGGCGCTGTAGGCGCTGACGGCGTCGCTCTTGACCCCCACTTCGGCCCCATGAGCGTGATGGCCGTGCGTATCGTGATGTCCCGCTGCCGCCGACGTGCTGACCAGGAGCAATACGGCAAATCCGATAAGGCTGAATTTCTGCATCATGAACCCTGTCGCTGTGTGATTAAGATCGGAATTTACAGTCCGAAGACATCGCTGCGTAATTCAAAATGAGAGGGGTGTGCATGCCGGGGCGCGCGGATGTGGTCTGTGTGCCTGTGCCGTGATAGATCAGGGTCATGTCGTTGAACGAAGATGATCACGCGACCTGGAGGACGGAACATCAGCGCCCCGCCCAAGGATAAAGCCGGCTTGGTTATTCCGGCCGTGCGTCATGACACCCCTGCCCTCGGCGCGCCGGCGCCACGGGACCTGTGCACCGATTGCGGCATCTCGCGCACCAGCGATCCTGGACGCTGTGGGCGGGCCTGCCAGTTCATCAATCCCGATTATCCGGCGCTGGAGCGCCAGGTTCACGGCCGGGCGCGTGATCCCTTACGCCCTGATGAAATGCATTTCGGACCGTTTCGCCGCATGGTGCGCGCATCGCTGAACAGCCCGCTGCACGGCGCGCAATGGACCGGCATTGCGACACGTATCGGCGAACGGCTTCTCGAGACAGGCGCAGTCGATGCGGTGCTGTGCGTGGCGCCAGATCCCGATGACCGCTGGAAGCCCTTGCCGGTCATCATCACCCGGCCCGAAGACATGGCGCGGTGCCGCGGCATGCGCATGGGTTATGCTCCACTGCTGGCGCTGCTGGAGCCGGCGCGTGATGCCGGTCACAGGCGCCTGGCGATCATCGGCATTCCCTGCCAGGTCTATGCGCTGCGCGCGCTGGAGCGCGAGCTGGGGCTTGAGCGGCTGTATGTCATCGGCACGCCGTGTTCCGACAACACGACCACCGAACGCTTCCATCAATTCCTGGCGCTGCTCAGCGATGAGCCTGACACGATCACCTATCTGGAATTTCGCGCCGATTATCATGTCGAGCTGCGCTTTGACGATGGGCGGACCCGGCTCATCCCGTTCCTGATGCTGCCGATATCGAAGCTGCCGGCGGATTTCTTTCCACTCACCTGCCGCACCTGCGTGGATTACACCAATGTGCTTGCGGATATCACGGTGGGCTACATGGGCGGGCAGGGGGAGCAATGGCTGCTGGTGCGCAATGAGCGCGGCGAGGAACTGCTGGGCTTGCTGGGCAATGAGGTGCGGCTTGACGCGCCGGGCAG
>DAIMZI010000014.1:0-29388 GCA_036734025.1 Dichotomicrobium sp. | reverse complement strand
GGCGACCGGCGCGGGCCGGTGAAGGGCTTCATTGCCAACACCGAGCGCGCCGCCGGCGGCCTGCCGCTGCGCGCCATGCCCGATTGGGCGCGCCCCTTAGCCGGTTGGCTGATGCCGCGCATCGGGCCGCGCGGACTGGAGTTCGCTCGCGCACGTCTGGAGATGAAGGCCGCCGAGACCGTGTTGCATCTGCGCCGCGCGCATCCCCGGCGCATGAAGAACATGATTCCGGCCCATGTCTGGGCGCTGATCGAAGCCTACGGGCTGACGCCCAGGGACGGCGAAAAGCCCTGAGCGGCACTCGCATCACTCGGCGGCGGCGCGAAGCACCGGGCCAGCGGCGCAGATCTCGGCATCCACCCCGCCTTCGAAGCGGCGGAAATTGCGCGCGAACATCCCCGCGAGCTTAGCGGCTTGCGCGTCATAGGCGGCCGGATCAGCCCAGCTTGCGCGCGGGTCGAGCAGCTGTCTGTCGGCGCCCTCCACCTCAAGCGGGACCATGAAGCCGAACGTCGGATCGCAGCGCATCGGCGCGTCATCAAGCGCGCCCGACAGCGCAGCGCGCAACAGGGCGCGGGTCGTCGCCAGCGGCATGCGCTCGCCCACGCCATAGGCCCCGCCCGTCCAGCCGGTGTTGAGTAGCCAGCATGACACTCCGTGCTGTTCGAGCCGCGCGCGCAGCATCCCGCCATACACGCTTGGATGGCGCGGCATGAACGGCGCACCGAAACAGGTCGAGAATGTCGCCTCTGGCTCGGTCACGCCTTTTTCGGTGCCGGCGACCTTGGCGGTATAGCCGGCAAGGAAATGATACATTGCCTGTTCCGGGCTGAGGCGCGCAATCGGCGGCAGCACCCCGAAGGCATCGGCCGTTAGCATGATGACATTGCGCGGATGGCCGGCGCGGCCGCTCGGGTCGGCATTCTCGATGAATTCCAGCGGATAGGCGCTTCTGGTGTTTTCGGTATGGCGGCCATCGTCGAACCGCGGCTCGTGGGTGCGCGGATCGAGCACGACATTTTCGAGCACGCTCGACCAGTGATTGGTCGCCGCATGGATCTGCGGCTCGCGCGCGCGGTCCAGCCGGATGACCTTGGCATAGCAGCCACCCTCGAAATTATAGACGCCGTCGCTGGCCCAGCCATGCTCGTCATCGCCGATGAGCACACGGGTGGGTTCTGCCGACAAGGTCGTCTTGCCCGTGCCCGACAGCCCGAAGAAGATCGCCACGTCACCACGCTCGCCGACATTGGCCGAACAGTGCATCGGCAGGATGCCGTCTTCCGGCAGCACGTAATTGAGATAGGTGAAGACGGATTTCTTGATCTCGCCCGCATAGGACGTGCCGCCGATCAGGACGATGCGGCGCGTGAAATCGACCGCGATGACGGTTTGCGAGCTGACCCCGTGGCGCACCGGATCGGCGCGAAAGCCGGGCAAATCAATGATCGTCAGCCCTGGAACAAAACTGTCGCGGTCGGCATCCGACGGCTCGATGAGCAGATGCTGGATGAACAGCGCATGCCAGGCAAGTTCGCAATAGACCCGCACCGGCAGGTTGTGATTTTCATGTGCGCCGGCGAACAGATCCTGCACGAACAGGTCGCGGCCGGCCGCATGCGCCAGGAAATCATCGAGCAGATCATCGAAATGCTGGCGCGATAGCGGCTTGGCATTGTCCCACCAGATGGACTTCTCGCTGATCTCGTCGCGGACGACGAATTTATCCGACGCCGATCGGCCGGTATGCGCCCCGGTGCGCACCGCAAGCGCGCCGTTTCGTGTCAGTTCGCCTTCCTCGCGGCGCACAGCATATTCGACAAGTCCGGCGCGCGAGGTGTTGAGATTAAGCTTAGCGAGGTCGCCGAGCCGCTTCAACCTGTCCAAGACCGAATCATCAGCTACCGCCACTGAACGCACTCCCCATCTGGCTTTTTGGTTCTAACATGCATGAGCGTGAAAAAAATCGCGATCATGCCGCCGACCGATGCCTTGAACTCTTCCAGAACTGACAACCGAAAAGCAATACCGAATCAGACTGCGCGCGCCAATGGGGCCTTCGTCTATGCCTCTAAATCATCCTGATTCAAAATTTTCGCCGGCTTGCGTCAGCACGGGTAAATGGGTTAGCAAGACGCAGCAAAGCTTAGCCGGTGATGCGGGCATGCGTCAGTCAACCCGTTTGCAGCTTGCTTTACGCGTGCTTTCGGCTAGAATTCCTTCTCCAAAGAAAACTGTGGCATTCAAGTCACATGCTGCCGATAGCTCAACCATGAACATACGGTACCTGCCGTTTACTGCGTGGAGATAACAGCTATATGGCCACCATCGCGCTGGTCGATGACGACAAGAACATCCTCACCTCGCTGAGGATGCTGCTCGAGTCGGAAGGATACAAGATTCAGGCCTACACCGACGGCGTGTCCGCTCTCGATGGATTGAGCGGCGATCCGCCCGATCTGGCGATCTTCGACATCAAGATGCCGCGCATGGACGGCATGGAGCTGTTGCGTCGGCTGCGCCAGAAATCCGAGATCCCCGTCATTTTCCTCACGTCCAAGGACGAGGAGATTGATGAACTGTTCGGCCTGCGCATGGGCGCGGACGACTTCATCCGCAAGCCCTTTTCCCAGCGCCTGCTGGTCGAGCGGGTCAAGACCATCCTGCGGCGCTCCGAGCCGCGCGGCGGGGCGGCCACTGTTTCTGATGCCAAGTCGGTGCTGGAGCGTGGTAAACTGCGATTGGACCCGGAAAGGCACACGTGCACCTGGGACTCCAAGGCCGTCACCCTGACGGTCACGGAATTCCTGATCCTGCAGGCGCTGGCCCAGCGCCCCGGTGTGGTGAAAAGCCGGGATGCGCTTATGGACGCCGCTTATGATGATCAGGTCTATGTGGACGACCGGACGATCGACAGCCACATCAAGCGGCTGCGCAAGAAATTCAAGCTGGTGGATGACGATTTCGACGTGATCGAAACGCTTTACGGGGTGGGTTATCGGTTCAAGGAAGCCTGACACCGGCCATCGTCGGCCGGCAAGTGGGCTCAAGTGGGTTAATGTGTGCGGCCCGGCCTCGCCGGGCTGGTGCAGCGGTTTTTTCAGGGGAATACGGCACGGGGCCGGATCGTCTGGCGGCACAGACGCGCAAGACACGGGCGCAAGAAACGGGTGGATGACATGGCTGTTGAGAGCAGCAGAAGCTGGGATGCAACCAGTGCGGCGAAAGTCTCGGGCAGCATCTGGCGTCATGGCGCCGGCCTTGCCCGCAAATATGGCATGCATTTCCCCTTCACGAGCATCGCGCTGCGCATCTTCGTCCTCAACCTGTTCGCCCTCGCCGTCCTCGTCGGCGGCATCTTGTATCTCAACCAGTTCCGCGAAGGTCTGGTCGATGCCAAGGTCAACAGCCTGCTTACCCAAGGCAAGATCATCGCCGAGGCCATCGCCCAGACAAGCAGCACCGACACGGATCAATTCCCCATGCAGGGCGCTGCGGTCATGGAGATGCAGTCCGGCAGCTTCACCGACAGCGCCAGCGAAGACCTCTCCGCGCTCAGCTTTCGCATCGACCCCGAAAAGATAGCCCCGCTGCTGCGCCGCATGGTCGAGCCAACCGGCGCGCGCGCGCGCATCTACGACCGCGAAGGCCATCTCCTCGTCGACAGTCAGGGATTTTACTCGCGCGGTCAGATCATGCGCTTTGACCTGCCGCCGGTCGACAGTTCACAGACCGGCACCTTCGAGAGCGTATGGCACTGGATCAAGGCCCAGTTCCGCAACAGCCGTCTGCCAGTCTACCGCGATGCGGGCGCAGACAATGGCCGCGTCTATGATGAAGTGAGCATCGCGCTCAACGGCACCTCGATTCCGATCGTGCGTGTCGATGAACAGGGTGACACGATCGTCAGCGTGGGCGTTTCCATTCAACGGCTGCAAGGGGTCATGGGCGCGTTGATGCTGTCGACGCGCGGCGGCGACATCGACCAGATCATCGACAAGGAACGCTGGACCATCATCCGCATTGCCGCCCTTGTGGTGCTCGTGACGTTCCTGTGCTCGCTGGCGCTGGCCGGCACGATCGCGGGGCCGATGAACCGGTTGGCGCGGGCTGCCGAAAGCGTGCGCCGCGATGTCAAGCAATGTCCGCAGATCCCGGATTTTTCCCATCGCTCCGATGAGATCGGCGATCTGTCGCGCGCGCTCAATGACATGACCAAGGCGATGTACCGGCGGATCGAAGCCATCGAGAGCTTCGCCGCAGATGTCGCCCACGAATTCAAGAACCCTCTCACCTCGCTGCGCAGCGCCGCCGAAACGCTGAGCATTGTCCGCACGCCCCAGGACCGCGACCGTCTCGTGGCCGTGATCCGCCATGATGTGCAACGGCTGAACCGGCTGATCAGCGATATCTCCGATGCCTCGCGCCTGGATGCGGAGCTGGCGCGCGAGCGGGCGGCCAAGGTCAACCTCGCCAGTCTGCTGAGCACCATCACCCAGCTCAGCAACGAGGTTCACCGCGACGACATTCCCCAGATCGAATTGGACATTCAGGGTCTGGACGATGCCGAGGCCGCAAGACGTTCGCGCGAGTACATCATCAATGGCCATGACAGCCGCATCAGCCAGGTGCTGAACAATATCCTCGACAATGCGGCCTCATTCTCGCCCCGCGACGGCAAGATCTTCATCTCCATGCGCCCGGTCAGGAAAACCCGCGAAATCGAACTGCTGATCGAAGACGAAGGGCCCGGCATAGCCAGCGAGAATCTGGAAAAGATCTTTAACCGATTTTACACCGACCGCCCCGAAGAACAGGGATTTGGTGAAAATTCGGGACTGGGGCTGCATATTTCGCGCCAGATTATCGAGGCCCATGGCGGACGGATATGGGCGGAAAATCGCAGCCTGAACCGTTCCCAGGTCGGCGCGGCGCGTACCCCGGTTCAGGGCGCACGCTTCGTCATCCGCCTGCCCATGGCCTGATAAGGTGGCCGGTGCGCGCGAGACGCCACCACAGGCGGCCGCGCAGGCAAATGCCGGCGCGACGCTTGTGCATGCCACATGCATTGCGATAAGCGGTCACGGCGTAATGCTGCGCGGCGCGTCGGGCGCCGGAAAGTCCGATCTGGCCCTGCGCATGATCATGGGACCCATCCTCACGGGGCCTGATGGCCAGCAGCGGCCGCGCGCTCAACTCGTTGCAGATGATCAGGTCCTGCTTTCGCTAGACGGCCCGCATCTCACCGCATCTCCGCCCGAACAGATCGCCGGGCTGATAGAGGTGCGCGGGGTCGGCATCATCAGACACGCCTTCGCCGCGCCGATCGCGCTTGCGCTCATCGTCGATCTGGTCGCGCGCGAGGATGTGCCGCGGATGAGCCGTTCCCCGCTTGCCCGCTGCTCGATTGCCGGCACGGCCATCCCGCTCAGCCAGCTAGCACCATTCGAGCCCTCCGCTCCGCTGAAGCTGCATATGCTGCTGGAAGCCGCGCTTGAAGCATGATGAGGTCGGCCGATGCGAGGCGCCACGCGGCGGGCCTTGCGCCTCAGCTATCGGCCAACGCCTTGAGGCCAGGCACCCGCTGACTATATCCATGGGGAAGCTGCCTCATGAAACCTCACCAGACCAGGAGACCCCATGATTATCGACCGCCGCACTATGGTGCTGGGCATTGTGCTCGGCGCGGGACTGGGTGCAACATCGCACGTAGCGCAAGCTCATCACGGCTGGCGATGGGCGCAGGATGAAGATTTCGAGATCACCGGCACGATCACGGCGGTGCGCCTCGGCAATCCGCATGGCGAGTTGACGCTTGACGTCGATGGGCGGAGCTGGGTGGCGGAGATCGGCCAGCCCTGGCGCAACCAGCGGGCGGGCCTTACCGAGGAATTGCTGAGCAATGGCACGCAGGTGACGATCTACGGCAAGCGCTCGGCTAATCCCGAACAGTATCTCGTCAAGGCCGAGCGCGTCGGTATCAACGGTCAGATCTACGATCTTTATCCCGGCCGCTGAACCGGCAAGATCAATGCGAGCAGGACAAGCGCCTGATGGATGTGCTGGATGCGCTGCAAAATCTGGGGCCTATAGCGGCTTTGCGGGCTTCCACCTGGACCTATCCGGCTGTCAATGCCGTTCATATTATCGGCCTGTCGATGCTGTTCGGGGCGATCCTGCCGCTTGATCTGCGCATGCTGGGCGTGTGGCGGTCTGTGCCGCTGGAGACAATGGCCCGCATTCTTGTGCCGCTTGCTGCCACCGGATTTGTTATCGCAGCCATAACCGGCACATTACTGTTTGCGGTCAGTGCGGTCGACTATGCTCAAATGGACCTGTTCCTGGCGAAGATGGCGCTGGTCGCATTGGCGCTCATCAACGCCGCCGTCCTTCGCTTCGGCGCATGGCGAGATGTGCTGAGGGCGGAGAGTGTGACGGCGCGGGCACGGCTGGCAGGTGCAGCATCGCTGTTGCTGTGGGTCAGTGTGATCTTCGCCGGACGCGCAATCGGATATATCCAGTAGTCTCGCGCGCCGCGATTCAGCGCAGATCGACGACTTCCGACATGGTCTTCAGCCGCTCCAGCGTATCTGTCGCGAGCAGACGCGCATCCTCGTCCTGAGCGTCGGCCAGGTCTTCTTCGGCCCACTGAATTTCCTGCTTGAGCTTCGCCAGGTCGAAATCCTCAAGCTTGATTGCCTGCTGCGCCAGCACGATCAGCCGATCAGGCCCAGCCTCGGCAAAGCCGCCGCGCACGAAGATCTTGCGCTCCTGCCCGTCGAGCTGGGGCACGGTGAGCAGTCCCGGCCGCAGCATCGAGATGAACGGAGCATGGCCCGGCAGCACCATGAAGTCACCCTCCGCGCCTGGCACGATCACGCTCGCGACATCAGCGGAGATGAGCTGGCGCTCAGGCGTCACCAGATCGAAACGGAACGTGTCGGCCATCTCATGCCCTCATTCTTGCGTGGCGCGAACGCGCTGATGAACCGGTTCAGGCTGCCTCGGCGGCAAGCTGCTGCGCCTTTTCGACCGCTTCATCGATGGTGCCGACCATGTAGAACGCCTGTTCGGGCAGATGGTCATAATCGCCGTTGACCAGCCCCTTGAAGCCCTTGATCGTCTCGGCGAGATCGACCAGCGTGCCCGGTTTGCCGGTGAACACTTCCGCCACATGGAAGGGCTGGGACAGGAAACGCTCGATCTTGCGGGCGCGCGCCACGGTCAGCCTGTCTTCTTCGGACAATTCGTCCATCCCCAGAATGGCGATGATGTCCTGCAGCGACTTGTAGCGCTGAAGCACCTGCTGCACCTGGCGCGCGGTGTTGTAATGCTCGTCGCCGACGACACGCGGCTCCAGCACGCGCGATGTCGAGTCGAGCGGGTCCACGGCGGGGTAGATGCCTTTTTCCGCGATCGAGCGGCTCAGCACGGTGGTCGCGTCCAGATGGGCAAAGGTGGATGCCGGCGCCGGGTCGGTGAGGTCGTCGGCGGGCACATAGACCGCCTGCACCGAGGTGATCGAGCCCTTGGATGTGGACGTGATGCGCTCCTGCAATTCTCCCATGTCGGTGCCCAGCGTCGGCTGATACCCCACCGCAGAGGGGATGCGCCCGAGCAGGGCAGACACTTCCGAACCGGCCTGGGTGAAGCGGAAGATGTTGTCCACAAAGAACAGCACGTCCTGCCCTTGATCGCGGAAATATTCGGCAACGGTCAGACCCGTGAGGCCAACGCGCGCGCGTGCGCCCGGCGGCTCGTTCATCTGGCCAAAGATCAGCGCGCATTTCGACCCTTCGCCGCCGCCCTTCTTGTTGACGCCCGAGTCGATCATCTCCCAGTAAAGATCATTGCCCTCGCGCGTGCGCTCACCCACCCCGGCGAACACCGAATAGCCGCCATGGGCCTTGGCGATATTGTTGATCAGCTCCTGAATGAGCACGGTCTTGCCCACTCCGGCGCCACCGAACAGGCCGATCTTGCCGCCCTTGGCATAAGGCGCCAGAAGGTCCACCACCTTGATGCCGGTGACGAGAATTTCGGTTTCCGTAGATTGCTCGACGAAAGTCGGCGCCGAGGCGTGGATCGGACGCTGTTCGTCAAAATCAATGGGGCCGGCTTCGTCGATCGGCTCGCCGATCACGTTCATGATGCGCCCGAGCGTGCCATCACCGACTGGCACGGCGATCGAGCGGCCGGTATCGATAGCCTCCTGGCCGCGCACCAGCCCCTCGGTGCCGTCCATGGCGATGCAGCGCACCGTGTTCTCGCCGAGATGCTGGGCGACTTCGAGCACCAGCCGCGTGCCGTGATTGTCAACCTCCAGCGCGTTCATGATCGCGGGCAGGTGTTCGCCGAATTGCACATCGACCACCGCGCCTGTCACCTGGCGAATGCGGCCGGTTCTGTTGTCGTCTGCCATTGCTGTATCTTCCTCGTTGAACGATGTGACCTGCAGAGCGCTATAGCGCCTCGGCGCCGGACACGATCTCGATGAGTTCCTTGGTGATCATATCCTGACGCTTGCGGTTATAGGACAGCGTCAGTTTTTGAATGAGTTCGCCGGCGTTGCGCGTGGCGTTGTCCATCGCGGTCATGCGCGCGCCCTGTTCGCCGGCGGCGTTTTCCAGCAGCGCGCGGAATATCTGGGTATGGATGTTGCGCGGCAGCAGGTCGCGCAGGATATCGTCTTCTTCGGGCTCGAATTCGTAAATGGCGCCGGCCTGCTTTGCCGATGTCTGGTTCTCTGTCTTCTCGGGCAGTTCGACCGGGATGATCTGGAGGGCGCGCGCCTTTTGCACCAGGATGCTCTCGAATTCCGAATAGATCAGCGTGCAGACGTCGAATTCACCGTCATCGAACATCTTCAGCACGCGTTTGCCGATGTCGAGCGCGTGCTCGAAGCCGACGCGCGCCACGCCCTTGAGTTCGATCAGGTCGATGATGCGTTTCGCATGGTCGCGGCGCAGCATGTCATAGCCCTTGCGCCCGACGCACAGGATCTTGACCTCCTTGCCATCGGCGAGCAGCGAGCGTGCCGTCTCGCGCGCGCGGCGCACGATGCTGGCGTTGAAGCCGCCGCACAGGCCGCGCTCCGCCGTCGCCACGATCAGCAGATGCACCCGATCAGACCCGGTTCCGACCTGAAGCGGAGAGGCGGCGCCCTGGTTGGCCACTTCGGCGTTCAGGTTGGCGAGCACCTCGCGCATGCGCTGCGCATAGGGGCGCGCAGCGTTCGCTGCATCCTGGGCGCGGCGCAGCTTGGCTGCCGCCACCATCTGCATGGCCTTGGTGATCTTCTGCGTCGCCTTGACGCTCGAGATCCGGTTGCGCATGTCTTTCAGGCTAGCCATCGGCGCGGGCGTCCTTGTTCATGATCTCGGCCACGGTCTTGGAGCCTCATGCGCTGAAGGATTTGGCGAACCGGTCGATCGCGCCTTTGAGCTTGGTCTCGATCTCCTCGCTCAGCTTCTTTTCCTTGCGGATCGTGTCGAGGATGTCGGCGTGGTCCTCGCGCATGAAGCGCAGCAGCTCTTCTTCGAAACGGCCAACCGCGCTGACGGGCAGCGGGTCGAGATAACCGCGGGTGCCGGCATAAATCACCACCACCTGCTCTTCCACGCGCAGCGGCGAGAATTGCGGCTGCTTGAGCAGCTCGGTCAGGCGCGCGCCACGCGCCAGCAGCCGCTGGGTCGCGGCATCCAGATCCGAGCCGAACTGGGCGAATGCGGCCATCTCGCGATATTGGGCAAGCTCGCCCTTGATGGCGCCGGCAACCTGCTTCATGGCCTTGATCTGCGCTGATGAGCCAACGCGCGAGACCGACAGACCCACATTCACTGCCGGACGAATGCCTTGATAAAAAAGATCGGTTTCCAGGAAGATCTGGCCGTCGGTGATCGAGATCACATTTGTCGGAATATAGGCCGAGACGTCGTTCGCCTGAGTTTCCACGATCGGCAGCGCCGTCAGCGAGCCGGCACCATGATCTTCGTTCAGCTTGGCGGCACGCTCCAGCAGACGGCTGTGGAGGTAGAACACATCACCTGGATAGGCTTCGCGTCCCGGCGGACGGCGCAAGAGCAGCGACATCTGGCGGTAGGCGACGGCTTGTTTCGACAAGTCATCATAAACGATCATCGCATGCGTGCCATTATCGCGGAAATATTCGCCCATCGCGCAGCCTGTGTAGGGCGCCAGATATTGCAGCGGCGCGGGTTCTGATGCGGTGGCGGCGATGACGATGGAATAATCGAGCGCGCCGCGTTCCTCGAGCACCTTGACGAACTGGGCGACCGTGGAGCGCTTCTGCCCGACCGCGACATATACGCAATAAAGCTTCTCGCTCTCATCCTCGCTCTTGTTGACGCTCTTCTGGTTGAGGATGGCGTCGAGCGCAACGGCGGTCTTGCCGGTCTGGCGGTCGCCGATGATCAGCTCGCGCTGACCGCGTCCGATAGGGATCAGCGCGTCGATGGCTTTCAGTCCGGTCTGCATCGGCTCGTGCACCGATTTGCGCGGAATGATGCCGGGCGCCTTGACGTCGGCGCGGCGCATCTCGGCCGCCTCGATAGGCCCCTTGCCGTCGATCGGATTGCCGAGGCCGTCGACGACCCGGCCGAGCAGACCGGGGCCGACCGGCACCTCGACGATATTGCCGGTGCGCTTGACGGTGTCGCCTTCCCTGATTTCGCGGTCTTCGCCGAAGATCACGATGCCGACATTGTCGACTTCAAGGTTGAGCGCCATGCCACGCACGCCGTTGGGGAACTCGACCATCTCGCCGGCCTGCACATTGTCCAGCCCGTAGATGCGCGCGATGCCGTCGCCCACCGACAGCACCTGACCGATCTCGCTAACTTCCGCCTCACGGCCGAAATTCTTGATCTGTTCCTTCAGGATCGAGGATATTTCCGAGGCCCGGATTTCCATCAGCCTACCTCTTTCATGGCGTATTTGAGCCTGTTGAGTTTTGAGCGCAGCGAATTGTCGATCATCTTGGAGCCGATGCGGACGATCATGCCGCCGAGGACCGAAGGATCGATGCGCAGGTTCATCTTGACGTCCTGGCCGGCGAACGCCTTGAGCGCCTTGGCGACAGTTTCCTGCTGCTCTTCGCTCAACGACGCGGCGACCGTTACTTCGGCCTCGATCTCGCCGCGGTGATGCGCAGCAAGCGAGCGATAGGCGCCGATCATGTCCGGCACGAACATCAGCCGGCGGCGCGCCGCCAGCAATTCGAGAAAATTGCGACTGATACCGTCGATGCCGGCGGCATCGGCGATGATGCGCACGGCGCGAGCCTGCTGCTCCTGGGTGAAGACCGGGCTCTTGATCATGCGCATCAGATCGGCGCTCTCGCTCAAGGCGGTCTGGAAGCCGACGAGCTGCGCCTCGACCTTGTCGATCTGACCTTCTTCAAGTGCCAGATCGAACAGCGCGTTCGCATACCGCCCTGCAACCCCAGTCACGACCATCTGCCCGCTTGCCATATGTCCGCCTTATGCTGTCCCGTCCGATGGTTGGGCTTGATTGTCCCTGGAATTCACAACTCCAGCCACCATGCCCGACAAGCCGATCGCAAACCTGATCCATGCAAACGGAAAGTCGGCCAGAATGGTGGGCCGACCGGGTGTGAAGTGTGACAGGCTTTCTTGGCTTCTTGAGCCGTTTCACAGGTCATCTATCACAGGCTTTGAGCAAGTTGCAATATGCCGCGCGCGGCTCTGCGCAAAAGCCTTGTACGCCGGGGATCATAAAAAGCTGTAAGGATCCACGTCGATGGTGATGCGCACGCCGGTCTTTGGCGCGGGCGCAGCACTCATCCAGGCCCGCAGATAGGCCTGAAGGTCGAGGCTGCGCGGGGCCTTGACCAGCAGCCGGAAGCGATATTGACCCCGGATAAGGGCGAGCGGTGCTTCTGCCGGCCCCCAGACCTCGATGCGCCTTGCCGCCGGCGCCGCCACGGCCAGCGCCCGCGCAGCGGCTTCCGCCTCGGGCTTGGCGCGCGCGGCAACGATGATCGCGGCCAGCCGGCCGAACGGCGGCAAAACGGCCTGCTCACGTGCGGCAATTTCACGCTCCATGAACGTGTCGCGGTCGCCGCTCAGAAGCGCACGAATGACCGGATGATCGGGGCTGTGTGTCTGGATCAGCCCATGGCTCTCGCGCGCCTCGCGCCCGGCGCGCCCGATCACCTGCTGCAATAGCTGAAAGGTCCGCTCGGCGGCACGCGGATCAGCGCCCTGCGCCAGGCTCAGATCGCCATCGACCACGCCGACCAACGCGAGTTCGGGGAAATGATGCCCCTTGGCGGCAAGCTGGGTGCCGATGATCAGCCGCGCCTCGCCTGATGAGATGCGCGCAAGCGTCTCACGCAGCACGCCGATGTTCGGGGTGAAGTCGCTCGACAGAATTGCCGTGCTCGTGTCGGGAAACCGCTCGCCGGCTTCTTCTGCGACACGCTCCACGCCAGGGCCGCATGGCACAAGCTTGCCGCTCTCGCCGCAGGACGGACAGCGCTCCGGCGCGGGCAGCACGAAGCCGCAATGATGGCAGCTCAGCTTCTTGCGTGCACGGTGCTCGACCAGTGTGGCGCTGCATTGCGGACATTCGATTCGGTGCCCGCAGGCCCGGCACAAAGTGAGCGGCGCATACCCCCGCCGGTTGAGGAACAACAACGCCTGATGGCCGCGCCCCAGCGCATCGCGCACCGCGCTGACCAGCACCGGCGACAGCCAGCGCCCGCGCTCGGGCGGATCCTGGCGCAAATCAATGGCGCGCGTCTCGGGCATGGATGCGCCGGCATAGCGCGCCTTGAGGCGAACATGCGCATAACGCCCCGCCCTTGCGTTGACCATGGTCTCCACCGAAGGCGTGGCCGAGGCCAATATGACCGGAATATCGCCAAGCGAAGCGCGGACCACGGCCATGTCGCGGGCCTGGTAGCGGACATTGTCCTCCTGCTTGAAGCTCGGCTCGTGTTCCTCATCCACCACGATCAGGCCGAGATTGCAGAACGGCAGGAACAGGCTGGAGCGCGCACCGATGATCGCGCGCGCCTCGCCGCGCGCCACCGCCCGCCAGATGCGCCCGCGCTCGGCCGGCCCCAGGGCTGAATGCCATTCCAGCGGCGCACAGCCGAAGCGAGCGGCGAACCGGTCGAGAAACTGGCTGGTCAAGGCGATCTCGGGCACCAGGATGAGCACCTGCGCCCCGCGCTCAAAGACGCTCGCGACGGCCTCGAAATAGACCTCGGTCTTGCCCGACCCGGTGACGCCGTCCAGCAGCGACACGGAAAAAACGCCAGCTCCGGCAGCCTCACGCAGCCGCCGCGCGCCAGCTTCCTGTTCCGCTGAAAGCCGAGGCGCATCATGATCGGCGCGCGGTTGCGCGATGCGCAGCGGGTCGAGCGCCACACGCTCCAGCACGCGGGCATTGGCAAGTGTCGTGATCACCGCACCGCTCACCCCTGCCGCGTCAGCCAGCTCGGCCCTTGTCGCCACAGCCCCCCCGCCGAGCGCCTGCAATACCCGCTTGCGCGCCGCACTCGTTCGCTCAGGCATGGCGCCCGACCAGCGATAGCCCCAGCGCGGCTCTTCGGGATCGAACGCGCGCGGCGCGCTCATCATCATCTTGAGCACCATGCCCAGCGGCGCCAGCGTGTAGGCGGCGACCCATTCGGCGAACCGGCGCGACACTTCGGGCAGTGGCGGCAGGTCATGGACGTGCTGGAGCGGCTTCAGCCTGGCAGGGCCCGGCGCGGGGCGCTGGCGCTGTTCGGGCTCATCCCAGATGACACCAATGCGCGTGGCCGAGCCAAGCGTGACGCTGACAAAGGTGCCCGCCGGCGGGCGGACCGACCCCTCCACCGCATAATCGTAAGGCTCGGGCAGCGCCAGCGGCAGCAACACCGGAACGGTGGCTGCGACCCGCCCCTGTGCGCGGGCTTGTGACGCGCCGGGCGTTGACTGCCTGGCACGCGCGCGCTCGCGCTGCGGCGCCTCCAGATCAAACAGCGGCGCTTGTGCCTGATCCGGCCGGGTGCGGCTCATGGCAAGACCGCCAGCGTTAACAGCGCATAAACCGGTCGGCCATTATTGTGAGTGTCCCGGCGCACCATGAAGGGGCGGCGAGCGGGGTCAGACAGGCTCATGTTATGCGACAGAGTATTCAGCACCGCGTTCAATTTGACGCCGATCCGGGCCTGAGCGCGGCATTGCGCGGCTGGCTCGATTTCCTGCGGGTGGAAAAGAACAGCAGCGCCAACACGCTTGAGGCCTATGGCCGCGACCTGCGCCAGTTCTGCGCCTTCGCCGCGAACCATTTTCAGCGCCCCGCCACGCTTGCCGATTTCAACCGCCTTACCGCCGGCGACTTCCGCGCCTTCATGGCCGCAAGGCGCGCGTCCGGCGCATCTGAGCGCAGCCTGGCGCGCGCCATCTCCACCCTGCGTTCGTGCTTTCGCCATCTGGAGCGCGCCGGCCATCTGAAGAACCGCGCCGTGCTGGCGCTGGCGCTCCCCAGGCTGGCGCGTACCTTGCCCCGCCCGCTCACGGTGGACAAGGCGAAAGCCGTGGTCAGCGCCAGCCGCGATGCGGACCCGCAAAGCGATCGGGCAACGCCCGGCTGGGTGCGAGCGCGCGATGAAGCGGTGCTGCTGCTGCTCTATGGTTCGGGACTGCGCATTTCCGAAGCCCTGGGGATCAAGACCGAGGATGCGCCACTGCCGCCGCGCGACATGCTGCGTGTCAACGGCAAGGGTGGGCGCGAACGGCTGGTGCCGGTTCTGCCGCTGGCCCAGCGCGCGATCGCTGTTTATGTGGAGGCGTGTCCGCATCCGCTGGTGGAGGGTGAAGCGCTGTTTCGCGGGGTGCGCGGCGGACCGCTGCGCGCGCGCATCGTGCAGTTGTTGATGGCACGCCTTCGCCCGTCTCTCGACCTGCCCAAAAGCGCAACGCCGCATGCGCTGCGCCACTCCTTCGCCACGCATCTGCTGGGCAACGGCGCCGATCTGCGCGTCATTCAGGAAATGCTCGGCCATGCCCGTCTCTCGACCACACAGACCTACACCGCCGTTGACCGGGCCGCGCTGCTGCGCGCTTATGAGGGGGCGCATCCGCGTCATCGCGACACCCGACATCATGGCGACACCTGATCGCCAAGGCACACCGCAACGATTTCATCACGCAACTCACCCATGCCCAGACGCTTCTGCGATGAGGTGGCCAGCACGCGCGGATGCGCCGCCGGGTGGCGGGCGATCCTTGCCGTCACCTTCTCGAGCGTGCGCTCGAGCGCGCCGCGCGCGATCTTGTCGGTCTTGGTGAGCACGATCTGATAGGACACCGCCGCCTCGTCCATGGCCTTCATGACAGGCTCGTCGGCGTCCTTGATGCCGTGGCGTGCGTCGATCAGCAGGAACACGCGTTTCAACTCGGGCCGGCCGCGCAGATAATCATGGATCAGGCGTTGCCAGCCGCGGACCTGGGCGCCGGGCGCGCGGGCATAGCCATAGCCCGGCATATCCACCAGATGCAGCGCCCCACCGACCAGAAAAAAGTTCAGCTCGCGCGTGCGCCCCGGCGTGTTGGAAATCCGCGCCAGCGCCTTGCGGCCCGTAAGCGCATTGAGCAGGCTCGACTTGCCGACATTGGAGCGCCCGGCGAACGCCACTTCGGGCACGCCGTCACCGGGCAAGCCGTCAATGTCCGCCACGCCCTTGATGAAGACCGTCTCGCGGGCGAACAGCGGGTCTCCCGCTGAGCCGGGCGCCAGCCCATCGCCGGCGGTGTCGAAGCTCATTTCCCGGATGCCTCACTTGTTTGCGCCAAAGCCATCATGACATTCGCGCCGGGTTTTGCGCGCTCGGTGCGTACACCTTCCCAGACACAGCAAGAAAGAGTGTCGAGGTTTTCCGTGCCGAGGACCTGGTAGCAACGCAAGCGGGCGGCTTTGAAAGACGAAAGAGGCGCGCCCCAAGCACACGAAAAGGAGACTCAGATGGTAAAGGCGATGATCAGGAATGCAATCCCGTTGGCAAGCGCCGTTGCCCTTGGGCTGGGTGTTTTTGCGGCCACGGCCCAGGCTGACGACATCAAGGGCTATTACCACGGCCCGCATGGCGGCACCGCGACCTATAGCGGAAACTACATGGATTATGGCTACCGGGGCAAGCTGAGCGTGACCACGCCCGGCGGCGAAACCTACACGCGCGATACCGTCGTTCGCCGCGGCCCGCATGGCGCTTTCGCCGCGCGGCGCGTCTGGCACGGACCGGACGGCGTTTACTCGCGCGGCGTCATCGGCCGCTACTGACCCCTTGAAGCCAGCACCGCGGCACATGCACGCTTTGTGTGTGCCGCGGCAGAAAAACCCCGCTCGCTCTGCATGGCCCGCACGGCATCCCCCCGCGCGGGCCTTTTATCGTTGCCGCCCAGTAGCGCAGGGTCTGAGAAAACCGCGCTGCGCTAGCCCTTGCCCGAGCCGCGCGCGCTGATGCGCGCAACCAGTTTTTGCAGGCCCATATTTTCGAGCAGGTTCACATTCACACCCTGGCGATTCATGATGTACCACTGCTGGGCGATCGTGAGCAGGTTGTTCCATGTCCAGTAGATCACCAGCCCGGCCGGAAAACTCGCCAGCAGATAGGTGAAGAACAAGGGCATCCAGTTGAAGACCATCTGCTGGATGGGGTCCGGCGGCATCGGGTTGAGACGCATCTGCACGAACATCGTGATCCCCATCAGGATCGGCCAGATGCCGACATGCAGGAACAGCGGCATCTCGACGGGGATCAATCCGAACAGGTTGAAGATGTTCGTGGGGTCAATCGCCGACAGATCCTGTATCCAGCCGATAAAGGGCGCGTGGCGCATTTCGATGGTCACGAACAGCACCTTGTAGAGCGCAAAGAATACCGGGATCTGGATCAAGATAGGCAGGCAGCCCGACAGCGGATTGACCTTTTCGCGTTTGTAGAGCGCCATCATCTCCTGCTGCTGACGCATCTTGTCGTCCTTGAAGCGCTCGCGCATGCGCATCAGTTCAGGCTGGAGTTTCTTCATCTTGCTCATCGACTCGTAGGATTTGTTCGCGAGCGGGAAGAACACCAGCTTGATCAGGACCGTGACGATCAGGATGGAGACGCCGAAATTGCCGACCAGCTTGTAGAAGAATTCGAGCGCATAAAAGAGCGGCTTGGTGATGAAATGGAACCAGCCCCAGTCGATGAGCAATTCGAAACGGTCAATGCCCAGATTGGCCTCGTACCCATCGACCAGTTCTGTCTGCTTGGCGCCGGCAAACAGACGCGAAATAATCTCGGAATTGCCGCCTGCCGGCACAGTCAGGCCGGAGAGCAGGAAATCGGTCTGGAAGCGCGCATCGGCAGCCTGGCCGGTGCCATCAAACCGCGCCTGATAGGGGCGGCTCTGGTCGGGCACCAGCACAGCGGCCCAGTATTTGTCCGTGATGCCGAGCCACCCGCCCGTCGCATTGTAGCTGACCGGCTGGGCCTCGTCCTGCAGGCCGGAATAGCTGAATTCCTCAAGCCCGCTTTCGCCCAGCACACCGATCGGACCCTCGTGCAGGATGAAGAAGCCCTGGGTCTGCGGTACGCCATGGCGTGAAATGAGCCCGTAGGGATAAAGTGTCACCGGGCTGGAGGACCGGTTCTCGACACGCTGGGTGATCGAGAACATGTAATGCTCATCGATCTCGATGCGCCGCGTGAAGACAAGCCCCTGGCCATTATCATACGTCAGCACCAATGGATTTGTCGGGGTGAGCGGACCGCTGCCGGTTCGCGTCCATTCGGTCTGCGAACCCGGCACGTTCAAGTTGCTGCCTTCGGGCGCGACCCAGCCATGTTCGGCATAAAAGGCGCGGTTTGGCGAGGGGCTGCCTGACGGCGAGAGCAGGGTCACCGGATCGCTCGTTTTGTCGACGCTGGTCCGGAACAGCTTCAGCGTCAGATCATCGATGCGCCCGCCGCGCAGATTGACCGATCCGCTGAGGCTGGGCGTATCGATGCTCACTCGTTCACTCATGGCGAGCGCGGCGCCGCGTGTGCTCGTCGAAGAAGCGGTTAGCGGCAGGCCCGGAGCGGTGCTCTGGACGCCCTCGCCGGTCCGTGGCTGATGCACTCCGCTTTCCTGACGCTCGGTTTGCTGCTGCGCAGCCCGTCGGGCCGCCTCTTCCGAGGCGCGCCGCTGCGGCTCGATGAAAAGAGCCTGCCAGATGATCAGCACCATCACCGACAAGGTGATGGCGATGATCAGATTGCGATTTTTCTCGTCCATATGACCTGGATTGCTCCCGCCTCTTTGACCACAGCCACTCCCTGAAGGGAGGGTTTATCCTGTCCTGGCATGTTCATGCTACAAATTCTGCAAATTTCTGCCCAAGCGTCATTGCTCACGACGTGATGCCAACCCCATGCGCCTAAGGCATTTTCCCTTGTCGTAGCTTGCCGGCTACCGGGCCGTGTCGATTCACTTTCGCAAACGCCTGCTTCATATCTTCGAGCAACGTTCCGAAATCCTGAACGAGAGCCGCACGCCGCGCGATCACCACATAATCATATTCTTCATGCGCATGCGTGCGCGCCAGCAGCCTCACGGCTTCCTTCAGCCTGCGTCGTGCGCGGTTGCGAAGCACGGCATGCCCGCGTCCGCGCGCCTTGCCCGCTTCGCCGGTGAGCGCATGACGCGACACGGTGAAGCCGAAACGCGGCCCCGCATCCTCAGGTGCACCGGCTTGCTCGGCGCGTCTGGCGCCATGCAGCACGAAACTTCTGGCGACCCATTTCGGCGCAGACCGCAGCCGGCTGAAATCACTTCGCCGCTTGAGCGTGGCGGCTGGTGATCCGGGTCTTGCCGGCGCATTCGCACTATGCCCGAGGCCGCGCGCCGCGACATCACCTTGCCCGGTGTGCGCGCCTAGACGCTCAGCCTCTTGCGCTTGCGCACGCGCCGGCGCGCAAGGATCTTCTGCCCCGCTTTCGTGCTGTTGCGCGCGCGAAATCCGTGCCTGCGCTTGCGCCTCAGACGGCTTGGCTGGAATGAGCGCTTCAACGGCCTTTCTCCTGTCTGGCATTGGTCTGCACGGTCCATTCACCGGCTGCGGAACTGGCCTCTTCTCGCGCTCGCAGCAGCGACTCGAGACACATATTCCTTCTTGGCTATATAGGTGTGCAAAGGCGCGTCGGTCAATGCGTAGCGCGCAGCTGCCGGTTCGCGCCGTTTCGCAGCGCCCAGGCCGCACGGATCACGCGTGCGCCGCGCCCCGCTTCGCCGCGCTGAATCCTGGCGCGAAAAAACTTAGAAAATCGCCACGCGATGGCGCATAATCCGCGCGCCTCGCCCAATCGACCAAGCCCAGAATGACCTGCGGAGACAATTCATGGCAGACAAGCTCACTCCCGATCTTTGCGTGATCGGCGCCGGCTCGGCCGGCCTGTCTGTGGCAGCAGCCGCGGCTCAGCTCGGGGTGCCCGTCGTGCTGGTCGAACGCGGCAAGATGGGTGGCGATTGTCTCAATTATGGGTGCGTGCCGTCAAAGTCGCTCATCGCCGCGGCCAAACGTGCCCACATCATGCGCAACTCGGGTGAATTCGGCATCCTGCCGCTTGAGCCATCCGTCGATTTCGCCGCCGTGCACGCGCACATTCATGAAGTCATCGCAGCGATAGCGCCGAATGATTCGGTCGAGCGGTTCACAGGGCTCGGCGTGCGCGTCATTCAGGGCGAGGCGCGCTTCAAGGACAAGACCACGGTGCACGCCGATGGCCACGACATCGTCGCCCGGCGCTTCGTCATCGCCACGGGCTCATCGCCGGCCCTGCCGCCGATCCCGGGCATCGAGCGCGTGCCCTATTTCACCAACGAGACCATCTTTGAGGCGAGCACGCGTCTTGACCGGCTGATCATCGTCGGCGGCGGCCCGATCGGCATGGAACTCGCCCAGGCCTATCGCCGGCTTGGCAGCAAAGTGGTCGTACTCGAAGCCATGAAGCCGCTCGGCAACGAAGACCCCGAACTCGCCGAGATCGTGCTGCGGCGAATGGCAGCTGAAGGTGTCGAGGTGATCTCGGATGCACGTGTGGAGAGGTTCGAGCCTTTCGGTGACGGCGTTCAGGTGGTGTTTGCAAAAGCCGGCCAGTCCTATGTCATCGATGGCACGCATCTGCTGCTGGCGACAGGCAGACGGCCCAATATCGACAAGCTCAATCTGGACATAGCCGGCATCCGCTATGACCGCACCGGGATCAAGGTCGACAAGGGATTGAAGACGAGCAATTCCAGGGTCTATGCCATCGGCGACGCGATCGGCGGCATGCAGTTCACCCATGTGGCAAATTATCATGCCAGCGTGGTCATCAAGAATGCTCTTTTTCGCCTGCCCTCGCGGGTCAACAACGACATTCTGCCCTGGGTCACCTTCACCGAACCCGAGATTGCGCAGGTTGGCCTCAGCGAGGCGGCGGCGCGCAAGAAGCACAAGAAAATCAATGTCTATCGCTGGCCCTACGCCGAGAATGACAGGGCCCAGGCAGAGCGCGCCACTGTGGGCTTCCTGAAAGTCGTAACCACCAGTAGCGGCAGGATACTGGGCGCGTCGATGGTCGGCGAGCAGGCCGGCGAGTTGATCCAGATGTGGAGCCTCGCCATGCACAAGGGCATCAAGGTCGGCGCTATGGCGAGCATTGTCGTGCCTTACCCCACTCTGTCGGAAATGAGCAAGCGTGCGGCGATCACCTTCTATTTGCCAAAACTGACAAACCCACTGGTTCGCCGCGTCATTGGCTTGCTTAGAAAACTCGGCTAGCATAACCACAATGGGAAGGCGTTTGCGCAATCGCGACAAGGCCATGAAGGATCGGGTTTGAAAGTGAGCTTACACCTGCCGAGCGATAAAACGCGCGGCGAGCCGCAACCGGAACTGACACAACAGGCACCGCCCAAGCCGCCCGCCCGCAACTGCGGGGTGGCGTTCAGTCTTTCGGCCAAGCTGCTGTGGCTGACTGTCGCCTTCGTGATGATCGCCGAAGTGCTGATCTTCGTGCCCTCGGTTGCAAACTTCCGCAAGAACTGGTTGGGCGAGCGGCTGATGGCCGCGCAGATCGCCGCGCTCGCCGTCGAGGCCGCGCCCGACAATACCGTGCCCGATCGGCTGCGTACCGAACTGCTGGGCGCCGCCCAGGTTCGGGCTGTGTCGCTCAGCGGCAGCCAGTCGCGACGGCTGATCCTGGAGTCCGACATTCCGAGCCGGGTCGATGCGCACTATGATCTGACGAATGCATCGCCCGTGACCCTTCTGGTCGATGCGCTGAGTGTTTTCGTTGCCCCCGAAGGCCGGGTCATCCGTGTGGTCGACGCCGCGAAATTCGGCGGCCCCGAAATCGTCGACATCGTCATGAACGAAGCCCCGCTCAAGGCGGCGATGATCCAGTTCGCCATCAATATCGCGATCCTGTCGATCATCATTTCCGCGATCTCGGCCACGCTTGTCTATCTGTCGCTCAACAGCCTGCTGGTGCGTCCCATCCGCGAGATCACAAGGAACATGATGAGCTTTCGCGACGCGCCGGAAGACACGACCCGCGTGATCAAACCGTCGGCGCGCAACGACGAAATCGGCCTGGCCGAGCGCGAACTGGCCAGCATGCAGCATGATCTGGGCGCGCTGCTGCGCCAGAAAAGCCGTCTTGCGGCGGTGGGGCTGGCGGTCAGCAAGATCAATCACGACCTGCGCAACATGCTGTCCAGCGCGCAACTGATCTCCGACCGGCTGACCAGCGTGCCCGATCCGACGGTGCAGAAATTTGCGCCGAAACTGATCGCGTCGCTCGACCGGGCCATCAACCTGTGCACCAACACGCTGCAATTCGGCCGCGCCGAGGAAGCCCCGCCGCAACTGGGGCGGTTTCATCTGCGTGCGCTCGCAGAAGAGGTGGGCGAAAGCCTGGTGCTGCCGCGCGAGGGGATTTCCTGGCAGATCGATGTGCCAGGCGACCTGGTGGTCAATGCCGACCGCAGCCAGCTTTTCCGGGTGTTGTCCAATCTGGTGCGCAATGCCTGCGAGGCCATGGAGGGGCTGGACGGCACCGCGCTGGAGGTGCGCCTTGCGGGATGGCGCGAAAATGGCAATGTCCGGTTGGAAGTGTCCGACACCGGGCCGGGCCTGCCGGCGCGCGCACGCGAACATCTGTTCTCCGCATTCAAGGGGTCGGTGCGCAAGAACGGATCGGGCCTTGGGCTGGCGATCGCGGCCGAATTGGTGCGCGCGCACGGCGGGCGCATATGGCTTGGCGACAATGATGGTGGGGCGACGTTCTGCATCGATCTGCCCGATCAGGTCGAAGTTGCGCAAGAGCGTCTCAGCGCGTGAGGCTTTGAGCGCCTCAGCGCGTGAGGCTTTGAGCGTCTCAGCGCGCGAAAGCCGCTATCTGCCCGGGACGCTGTCGTCCGGCAGCGCCAGCGCCGCCAAGTCGGGAACGCGGGCCTTGCCTTGGTCGCCGCGACCAAGTATGAATTCGGGTCTGGCCGTGGCGGCCAATCCTGAAGCCGAGCCTTTCCATTGGCGAAAGAGCAAGCGGCCAAAGCACCGGTAGCTCAGCTGGATAGAGCACCAGACTACGAATCTGGGGGTCGGGAGTTCGAATCTTCCCCGGTGCGCCACTGCTTCAGGTGAATTCAAGCATCTGTCCCGGCTTCGTCAGCGAACTGAACACGCACGTGACTTGGAACAGATTGGCTTGAACGGCTTGGCCCATGGATGATGGGCGCTCCAATCTCGTTGCGTGATTGGCTTATCTCACAAAAAGCATGACTGCTGGACTGGCCCGATACAGATAAGTTCATCTGCGCGCAGCGTGTTGATCGCCCCGCCGCAGCCAATCAGCCCGGCATGGCCTGCCCGCGCCGCGCCGCATCTTCGCCAACATGGTGCGCCGCGCAATGCGCAGCCCGAAGCGGACCGGTTTAGCCAGTCCAGCCCTGCTCCCGCATGACTGCGTGACCTGCGGCACTGATGCCGGCATCACCATCCCATGAGCAGACGCGCAAAAAGGGGTTGGTGACGACCCCTTTTTGCCAAGTCGATCTTCAGATTGCCAAGTCGATCTTCAGATTGCCAAGTCGATCTTCAGAATTCATCGCGCTGGAATGGCCTCCACGGCCGGTCTTGCGATCAATCGAACTCGACGCGGAATTCCTGGCAGTTCACGGGGAGCGGCTGGCTGGAGCACCAGGCACAATAAGTGGCGCCGCGCGTGATGCCATAGACCGTAAAGGACTGCCCCGGACGCAGGCAAAAGCTCGTTTCGGCAATGCTGTGATATACGCGGACGCAACGCGTCTCGCTGCCGCAGTTGTTCGACCAGGTTGCGCTCTGGGCCTGCGCGGCCGCAGGCAGCGCCAAAATGGCCAAGCCGGCTAAAAACGAAAGTTTGAACATTGAGTATATCTCCCAATTTTTCTCACCGCGCGGATCATAGCATCACTTTGTCGAAGCTTTGAACCTCGCAATCGGCTTTCCAGAAATTTTGCCATGCAGGGTGCCAGTTATGCAGCATGCCTTGCCCAAGGTCTGTCAATCGTCAATGGCACAGAAACGCGTCAATGACACTGATTCGGATTTGCATGTTGATAAAGCGGGCAAGACAATCGCGCAAAAAGTGTGCCCGCAAAACACGCAATCTAAGATGGTATAAATATGGCAAAACCGCCACAGTTCATGTTTTCGTCTGAAGCCAAGGTTGATGCACAATTATTGGTCATTGCAAATTCCACACACCTGTTATTTCTATGAGACAGAAGTAAATTGTAATTTGCGTAAATGCATCGTGTCCGAGTTCAAAGTTTGATTGATTACAATAATCGCTGGTGGATCGCGGATGGGGATTTGCGAACCGTCCACCGGCAGGGCAACTGGGGGACTAAAAATGAAGAATATGCGTGCCTCGCGCCATGCAAATTTCACGGTAGGGCTTGGAGCAAGTGTCTTTGCGATGGCTTTGGGCCTGAGCACAATCGATCAGTCGCATGCACAGGCGACCTGCAGAATTGGTCTTATAGGTGACGCTGGGGCCTCAGCATCCGGCACTGATGCATTTGCATGCGGACCCGATGCAACCGCAATTGGCGACAACACCACTGCAATTGGTGATAATGCGACAGTCGGATTTGATGGTATATTCATTGATTTTCCCGCACCTAACAGCACAGCAGTTGGCGCAGACAGCTTTATTCAAGGTGGTGTAGAAAACGGCAGCGTTTTCGGACAGGGCGCAAGTATCCAATTTGTTCCTATCTTGGGTTCCGCTGATAATGGCAGTGTTTTTGGACAGGGCGCCTCGATTTTCGATAGCGACAATGCAAGTGTGTTCGGGCAAGACGCCTTGATCTTCGAAAGCGACTCAACAAGCTTGTTTGGACAAGGCTCTTCAATCTTGTTCAGCAACAATTCCAGTCTTTTCGGCCAGGATTCGACTATTGTCGGCAGTTCTGACGCGACGGTCGTCGGCCAGGGCATTACTCTGATAGGTGCGCCTGGTGCTACTGTTGTCGGGCAATCCGCAAGCGCAAGCTTCAGTGAAGCTTCAAGCGTGTTCGGCTTAAGTGCAAGCGCTGATTTCAGCTTATTTTCAACCGCGCTCGGTGCAGGCTCCAGCGCTAACTTCAGCTTGGGCTCAACTGCTGCAGGCGCGCTTTCCACTGTTGAGTTCAGTGCCGGCTCAACGGCACTTGGCACGCTGTCCGATGCCAGCTTCAGCCTTGGCTCTACGGCCACGGGCGCCTTCTCCGATGTTTCTGCCAGCCTGTTTTCCGTGGCTAACGGGTTTGCCGCTGATGCCTCGATAAGCCTTGGCTCTACCGCACTCGGAGCATTTGCAACCGCAAGTGAAAGCATATTCTCGACGGCCGCGGGCTTTGGCGCTGATGCTTCTTCCAGCATCGGTTCAACCGCAACCGGCGCATTCGCCGATGTTAGCGGCACCTTCCTGTCCACTGCTACCGGCTTTGCCGCCAATGCCGAGGGTGATCTGGCAACAGCAACTGGCGCGCTCGCATTCGCGTTCGGCGATGCTTCCACGGCGACCGGCGCCGCGGCCATCGCGCTTGGTGATCAATCAACTGCAACTGGTGCCGCAGCTGCCGCGCTCAGCGATGAGGCTACGGCTACTGGTGCCCAATCCATTGCTGCTGGTCCCAACGCCACGGCCACGGGACATGAAGCCGCTGCGATCGGCATCAACGCCACCGCCACAGGTGAGAGCGCCACGGCGGCTGGTGTCAATGTCACTGCGACCGGGCAGGATTCGGCCGCCATCGGCTTGAACGCGACCGCCACCGGTCAGGATGCGCTTGCGGTGGGCGTCGATGCGACAGCTACCGGCGAAGGCTCGCTGGCGGTTGGTTCTAATGTCACCGCAACTGGCCAGGATGCCGCGGCCCTTGGCGTCGGCTCCACGGCAACCGGTGCGGATTCGCTTGCGATCGGCTTCGCATCCACCGCAGATGGCTTCTCGTCAACCGCGTTTGGTGTCGGGACGACAGCTCAAGGGGCCTTTGCAACCGCAGTCGGCATAGGCTCAACAGCGACCGGCGTAGGCTCGCAGGCCACGGCAAACTTCGCGACCGCGGTCGGCGCAGCGACACAGGCTCAGGAGACCGGCTCTGTTGCCATCGGCACCGACAGCACAGGTGTTGGCGCTGTTGCTGCCCTTCAGGACCAGTTCGTGATGGGCACAGCCAATCACACCTACACCGCGCCGGGCATCACTTCGGATCTGAGCCGCGCGCGTCAAAGCGGCCCGCTGGAAGTCGTCACCACTGATGCGGATGGCAATCTCGCCTCCGATCAGGGCGCGACCTTTGAGCAGATCGCCGAGAACCAGGCCGGTATCGCCATCGCCGTGGCCATGGCCAATCCCGATCTGGTCGGCACCGAGAGCTTTGGCATTGCAGCCAACTGGGGTCATTTCGACGGCGTCAACGCCTTTGCCTTCTCGGCGATGGGCGTGCTCGACCGCGATCTGTTCGGCAGCGGTGAACGTCTGGCGATCTCTGCCGGCATCGGCTTCACCACCGACGAGCAGGCCCTGTTCGGCCAGACCCCGGGTAACGTGGTCGCAGGCCGCGCCGGCCTTCAAATCACCTGGTAAGCCAATAGCGGCTTAACCTGATGTGGATGCCGCCAGTCTTACCGATTGGCGGCATCTTTTTTGTGCTTAAATGGTGGGCGTGTCGCAAGAAGAGGTCGCGCCAGTCTATGAGCCATGACAAGACGCTGAGCCCGGAACAGAAGCAGCCGCCGCGCGCGTCACGGCTGGCCGGGCTGGCGGTCGCGTTTGCGCTTGGCCTGATGGCGCTTTGCGGACCGATCCCGGCGCTTGCACAGGCGCCGGCCGCACAACAACCGCAGATACCCGACGCCTTTCGCCTCAACATGATGATCCGGGGCACGCTGATCGCGCTGAACCACGCCAACAGGACAGGCAATTACACGGTGTTGCGCGATCTTTCCGCGCCCGGCTTTCAGCAGGTGAACACCGCGGCGCGCCTTGCAGAGATCTTCGCGGATCTGCGCCAGCGCCAGATCGACATGTCGCCGATCATGTTCTTCAATCCCAAATTGCTGATGCCGGCATCGGTGAACGACAAGAGCCTTCTGCGCATGCGCGGCTATTTCGAGACCAAGCCCGAACAGATCAATTTCGATATGCTTTTCCAGAACGTGGCAGGTGAGTGGCGGGTCATAGGTCTTGCCGTCGACGTGTCGCCACCACGCCCCGACGCTGCCGCTGCGCCCGCGCCGGTCGAACAGACGCCGGCCGCTGCGCCCGCGCCGAGCCCGCCGGCTGCGCCCGCGCCACAGCCATCACCTCAGGCAGCTTCGCCGCCGGCCGCCGATGTCGCTTCCACAACGCTCGAACCCCGCACCACGACTGACCGTGCCGTTGTTCGTCTGGGGCCGGTCATTCCGGCTCCGACAAGGCGGCCATCGTTTCAGCCTGCCGCCTCGCGCGCGCAGAGCCCGGGCGAGGACGCCCGTGCGCAAGACCAACCCGAGCCAACTGCGCCGCGCCAGCGCCTGACGCGGCCCGAGGCGGAATTCTGGCCCTTCTGAGCATGCGCATGCGTCGGCTCGGCCGCGGCGTTTCCCAGAGCGATTGCGTGAATGCGCCCGCGGCCCCGGCGTGAAGTTCAGCCAAGCGTCGGCATGATGAAATCTGGATCGCTGCGCTGACCCGACGGCCACCGGCTGGTGATGGTCTTCAGCCGTGTATAAAAACGCACCCCTTCAGGTCCATGCATGTGATGATCGCCAAAAAGAGATTGCCGCCAGCCGCCGAAACTGTGAAACGCCATCGGCACCGGGATCGGCACGTTGATGCCGACCATGCCGACCTCGACATCCTGGGCAAAGCCGCGCGCCGTGTCGCCATCGCGGGTGAAGATCGCGACGCCGTTGCCATAGACATGGCCGTGGATCAGATCGAGCGCGCCGGCATAATCGGGCACGCGCACCACCGAGAGGACGGGGCCGAAAATCTCGTCGCGGTAGATGGACATATCGGGCCGCACCCGATCAAACAGCGATCCGCCCAGATAAAAGCCGCGCTCATAGCCCTGGCGATCCATGGCAAACTCGCGCCCATCGACCACCAGCTCCGCCCCCGCACCGACGCCGGCTTCGATATAGCCACGCACGCGCTGCAGATGCGCCGACGTGACCAGCGGCCCCATATCGACATCGCGGTCGATCCCCGGGCCAATCTTGAGCTCGCGCACCTTGGGTGCCAGCCGCTCGACCAGCGCATCGGCCACCCGATCGGTCACGGGCACGGCCACCGACACGGCCATGCAACGCTCGCCCGCAGCCCCATAGGCCGAGCCCATAAGCGCATTGACCGCCATGTCGAGATCGGCGTCGGGCATGATGACCATGTGGTTCTTGGCGCCGCCGAGCGCCTGCACGCGTTTGCCGTGGGCCGTCCCGGTCGTGTAGATGTATTTCGCCACAGGGGTGGAGCCGACAAAGCTGATGGCGGCCACGTCCGGGTGGCTCAGCAATGCGTCCACGGCCTCCTTGTCGCCCTGCACGACATTGAACACGCCAGCCGGCAAACCGGCTTCGGACAACAGTTCGGCCATGACCAGCGAGGCCGACGGATCGCGTTCTGATGGCTTCAGCACGAAGCAGTTGCCGCATGCGAGCGCGACCGGGAACATCCACATCGGCACCATCACGGGGAAATTGAACGGCGTGATGCCGGCCACCACGCCCAGCGGCTGGCGCACGCAGTGGCTGTCCACGCCCGCGCCGACCTCTTCGGTGAATTCGCCCTTCAGCAGATGCGGCGCGGCACAGGCGAATTCCACCACCTCGAAGCCGCGCATGACTTCGCCATGCGCATCCTCGCGGGTCTTGCCATGCTCCTCGCTGATGAGTTCGGCGAGTCGGCCGGTGTTGGCGCGCAGCAGTTCCTTGAACCGGTCGAGAATGCGCGCGCGCCGCAGCGCCGGGGTGCGGCTCCAGGCGGGAAACGCGTTGCGGGCCGCAGCGACCGCCGCGGCTGTCTCGCTGTCGTTGGCGAGCGCCACATGGCGGATGATCTCTCCGGTGGCGGGATTATAGACCGGGGCAACGCGTCCGCTGTGCCCTTCGACCAGTTCGCCTGCAATGAAATGCGCCAGCACGTCCACCCTGAACCACCTCTTGCTGTACGGCCTACTTGAATATGCCGGTTATCGTCTCCCAAAGCGACTTGCCATCCTCGGCGCTGGCCAGCTTCACGGTCTCGGCGGTGATCTGCGGAAAGATATCCATGGTTGCCAGCGTCGCAGGGCCGGCGATGCCGTCCACGCTTAGCCCATGCTTTTCCTGATAGGCCTTGACCGCGCGCTCGGTACCGCCGCCGAACACACCGTCCGCGGTTATGCCCAGCGCCTCCTGCAGCTCCTTGACCATTTGCCCGCGCGATCCCTTGCGCAGCAGCACGAGTTCATGAAGTCCAAGATGCGCAAACGTGTCCGGACCCGCGATCCCGTCAACGCCAAGTCCTTGTTCTTGCTGATAGGATTTAAGCGCCGCTTCCGTTGCCGGTCCGAAGACACCGTCGGCTTCCACACCCAGCTTGGCCTGAAGTCGTTTGACCGGCTCGCCCGAAATCCCCTTACGCAGCATCGTCATGGCCTTGTTGCTCCTCATTTATAGCGAATCTTGCCTAAAACGGGAATACAAGCGCAGGCTTGCGGTGTCATCTATAATCGGGCGCGCACCGGGTGGGGATTGCCCCGGATCGAGCGGCTGAGGAGGTGGTACCGCTGCCCCGGCTCGAACGGGGGACCTCTAGATCCACAATCTAGCGCTCTAACC
>DAIMZI010000013.1:73105-75339 GCA_036734025.1 Dichotomicrobium sp. | reverse complement strand
GGCCGATCACGCCGACGATCCATTGCGAGCCGATGTCCGGCTTGAAGATCTGTACGAGACCTTCTTCGGACAGATCCTGAAGCGCCTGACGCATCTGTTTGATTCGTCTGGTGTCGCCCAGTCGCACACGGCGCAGGATTTCGGGCGCGAAGGCCGGCAGGCCGGTGAAGCGTAATGTTTCGCCCTCGGTGAAGGTGTCGCCGACGCGGATCGTGCCGTGGTTGGGGATGCCGATCACGTCGCCCGGCCCGGCCTCATCGGCGATCTCGCGATCCTGCGCCAGAAAGATGATGGGGCTGTGAACCGTGATGTCCTTGCCGGTGCGTACCTGGCGCAATTTCATGCCGCGCTTGAAATGACCAGAGCACAGACGCAGAAACGCGATCCGGTCGCGGTGGTTCTTGTCCATGTTCGCCTGGATCTTGAAGACAAAGCCGGTCACGCGCTTTTCGTCAGGCTGCACGGTGCGCGGCGTCGCCGGGCTGGGGCGCGGCTCCGGCGCAGCATCGGCGATCAGATCAAGAAGACTTTCAACGCCGTAATCACGCAGCGCGCTGCCGAACACGACCGGGGTCAGATGCCCATCGCGATAGGACTGGCGATCGAAAGCGCTGTAGGCGGCGCTGGCCAGTTCGATCTCCTCGCGCACCGTCACCAGCAGATTTTCATCGACCATCGCGTCGAGAGCCGGATCATCCGGCCCTGTACATGCCAGCGTCTTGTCGAATGCCGCGCCGCGCTGCTTTTCCGATGTGAAGAACCTGTTGCTGAGCAGATCGTAGCATCCGGCAAAACGTCCGCCCATGCCGATCGGCCAGAGTATCGGCGCGATGTCCAGCTGCAGCTCATCGTGAATTTCATCGAGCAATTCGAACGGCTCGCGCCCCTCGCGGTCAACCTTGTTGATGAAGGTGATGATGGGAATGTCGCGCAGGCGGCAGACCTCGAAAAGCTTGCGGGTCTGGCTCTGGATGCCGCGCGCCGCGTCGATGACCATGATCGCGCTGTCGACGGCGGTGAGCGTGCGATAGGTGTCTTCGGAAAAGTCCTCGTGGCCCGGCGTGTCCAGCAGATTGAACAGCAGCCCGCGATGGGAAAAAGTGAGCACCGAGCTGGTTACCGAAATGCCGCGCTCCTGCTCGATCTTCATCCAGTCGGAGCGCGCACGCCGGGCCTCGCCGCGCGCCTTTACAGCGCCCGCCAGATGGATCGCGCCGCCCGTCAGCAGCAGCTTTTCCGTAAGTGTGGTCTTGCCGGCGTCGGGATGCGAAATGATCGCGAAGGTCCGCCGCTGCTGAAAGGAATTCGTCATCGTTACTCTTGTGATGATACGCCAGGCGCGGCCGCGTCTGAGCGAGACAGCACGCCCTGTGCAGCCGGTGAATGCTAACTGACAGCCATATAAGAGGCATGGCGCAGGCCCAAAAGTCCAGTATGGCGCGCCAACATGAAACAAATTCCTGCTTCGCGCGCAAGCCATTGCGCGGCTGCGGGCGCCCCGCCATTCTTGGCTGCCATGAAAACATCACGCCAAACCCATTCGGTGGCCCTTCGCCCGCAACAACCATCCGCCGGCATGTCCGGACGCGCCCTGCGTCTCCGGGTCCGCCATGGCCAACTCGACGGCGCGGCGTTGATCAGAGCCCTGATCGAGGATCCTGACGCCGGGCGGGTGGCGGTGGTCTCGTCGTTCGGCACGGAGTCGGCGGTTCTGCTGCACATGATCTCGCGCATTGCGCCGCGCACGCCGGTGCTTTTTATTGATACTGGGAAGCTGTTTGGCGAGACGCTGGAGCATGCCAACCGCTTGACCCGCGAACTGGGGCTGCTTGATGTGCGCCGTATCGGGCCAGATCTTCGCGATGTCCGGCAGGCGGATGCGCATGGTGATCTGTGGGCGCGCGATTCGCTTGCTTGCTGCGCGGTGCGCAAGGTCGAGCCGCTGGAGCGTGCGCTTGCGCCGTTTGATCTGTGGATCAGCGGACGAAAGCGCTACCAGTCGCAGACCCGGGCGCAGATGCAGCCCATCGAGACCCAGGGTGGGCGTATCAAGGTCAATCCGCTGGCCGACTGGAGTATGGATGATATCAAGACCTATATTCATGTGAACGAATTGCCCGAGCATCCGCTGGCCAGGCAGGGCTACCTTTCGCTAGGCTGTGCCCCGTGCACTACGCCGGTCGCGCCGGGTGAGCATGCGCGACGCCGTCCGCACGTTCAGCCGCATCGGCACA
>DAIMZI010000013.1:0-73095 GCA_036734025.1 Dichotomicrobium sp. | reverse complement strand
GGCGCGGCAAGCCGCGCAGCGAATGCGGCATCCATCTTGAAGCCGGAGCCCTACAGGCGGTGAGATCACAAGGGGGCTGTCCGGCGCGGGCAATTCAGACTAAGAGCCAAACAGAATGAGGGAAATGTAATGTCGCAGATCATCGTCACCGACCGCAAGGGCAAGACCCACCGGCTGGAGGCCGTTGACGGGTGGCGCGTGATGGAGATCCTGCGCGATCACGGTGTCGGCGTGGAGGGCACATGCGGCGGACAATGCGATTGCGCCTCGTGCCATGTGCTGATCGATCCGGCATGGCTCGTCAAGCTCTATCCTCCCAGCGAAGACGAGGAATTCAAGCTTGATGAACTGCCGACCGTTAAACCGAATTCGCGGCTGTCGTGCCAGATCATCTGGGACGAGAGCCTTGACGGACTGGCGCTGAGCCTGGCGGATTACTGAGCCTTTAGCAGGGCCCGCAGGGAAAGCCGGCCCCGCTCGGCATGGGCGCAATCATCAGCGCGGCGCCAGCACCATGATCATCTGGCGCCCTTCCAGCTTGGGCTCCATCTCGACCTTGGCCATTTCCTCGGTCTCATCGCGCACCCGGTGGAGCAGATCCATCCCGAGTTGCTGATGCGCCATTTCGCGTCCACGAAAGCGCAGTGTCACCTTCACCTTGTCGCCCTCTTCGAAGAAGCGGCGAATGGCACGCATCTTTACGTCATAATCATGCGAGTCGATGTTCGGGCGCATCTTGATTTCCTTGACCTCGACGGTCTTGGTTTTCTTGCGCGTTTCGGCAGCTTTCTTTTGCGCCTGATACTTGTATTTCCCGTAGTCCATGATCTTGCACACCGGATTTTCTCCGGCGCCGGAAACTTCGACAAGATCAAGGCCGGCCTCGGTCGCCTTTGCGAGGGCTTCTTCTATGCTGATCAGACCGAGATTGGTTCCGGTGTCGTCAATAAGTTGGACGTGGTCCACGTCGATGGCCTCATTGATCCGAGGTCCTTCGTCTCGCGGCGTTGCCCGTTTGAACGGTCGGCGTGCTATGGTATTGATCTCCTTTTGAATTCGCCTGCGATATCACAACAATGGGCCAATCAGGGCCGCTTGAAGAGGTATTATCGCAGATAAAAGCGCTTGATATTTTTATAAGGTTAACTGGGGTGCAAGGCAAGAATTCCTGATGCGCGCCTGCGTACTCATGAGTATGTCGGCACAGTGGAATTGTTGCAAAGCCACAATTCCACCGCCCTGCTCTGGAGCGGGTGATGGGAATCGAACCCACGACACGTAGCTTGGGAAGCTACTGCTCTACCACTGAGCTACACCCGCCTTGCAGGATCGCTGATCTAGCACGAGACGCGGCGCGCGGGCCATGAAAAAAAGCCCTCGCCCGGCAAGCCGGGAAAGGGCGATCTTCGACGGATCAGACGTGATCAGCGAGTAGCAAAACGCTCTGCCGAGCGCGTCATCTGCTGCTGGATCGGCGTCGTTGCTTCAGCGGTGATGCGCGAGGCAAGCTGCTGAAGGTCTTCGCTCTGGCTCTTGAGCACGGCGAGCTGGTCGCGCATGAACACGGCCTGGAGCTCCATGGCTTCGGTCGGCGTACGTGCCGAGGCGAGGCTGCGGGCGAATTCAAAACCTGCGTTCAGGTTGGCCTGCGCCATGTCGAACGCCTTGGAGTTGAACTGCGAAGCGCCCTGGCCGGCCTTGTCCATGGACACGCTCAGCGCGGCGGTAGCCTCCTCCAGCGCCTTCTTGGACTGCTCGTAGGTCTCGCGAAACTGGCTCAGTGTCCTTTCAGCATAAACACGGAACGCTTCGGCGCCTTCCTCGGAAAAAGCCGCTTCAGTGGCTTGCGGCTGGTACAGAGGCGCCGGCGTGGCTGCATAGCCAGTATCGAAGGAACTGGTCTGCACGCGGTCGACGCCATAGCTATCGGACGGGTAGTCGGACATTTCTTACTCCTTTTCCTGCGAACGTGGCTCGCCAGAAGTCAGGATCAGTCGAATCAGACGTTCGGCTGAGCCTTCTGGGCGGCCTGCGCCATCAGGCGGGTCAGTTCCTGGGCCTGCTGGGTGTAGGCTTCCATCTGCTGGCGCGCATAAGCCGTCTGGATCTCCATCACTTCCTTGAGGTCCTTGGCCTTCACGAGGCGCTCGGCGAGGTCAAAGCCGGCCTGAACATTGGCTTCGGCATACTGCAGGGTCTTGTCCTGAATTTCCTTGCCGCCAGCACCCATCATATGGGTCGAATTGGCGAACATGCCCTGAGCCTGACGGGCAGCCTCAACGAAGCGGTCGTAGGCTTCCTTGGTCTGCTCGACACTTTTTTCGGCCATCTGGCGAACGGGAGCGGGAATTTCAAATGACATGCCGTCGTTCATTTTCGTCTCCTCTGGAGGGTAAAATCTGAATGCTTGACTTGACGGTCAGGGTCATGCCCCAACCCGTCGCCACGTACATAAGCGCACTTATGCTGCATTGCAACATTATATTGCGCCGCAGTATAAATTTTCCTTGTCAATCCTCGATGGCTTACGCTGCATCGCACAAGTTCATGTGGGCCCGAACGCCACCGCGTCTGTTGGCAGATCGCAAATTTCCTTCATTTGCCAGTGCGTTGGTGATACTTCTTTAACCTCAGTACGAATGGGCAACAAATTCGATGAAGCAGAGCGACAGCGTCATGCCGTCGCCCACAGCACCTTTGCCGTTGGAAACCTTTCTGGCGACGGAAGATCCCGTGTGGGTTTGGGATGGCAGGGCCCGGCGCATCGTATGGGCCAATCAGGCCGCGGCGCGGCTGTGGGGTGACAGCGAGCCGGCGCGTCTGAAAAGACGGCGCCTGTCGCGCACCAGCGAGGGGCTGGCGCGCATGACAGAGTTGGCGCGCCTTCAGCACGTCAATGGCGAAGCCGTTGAAATGCTGGCTTTTCCCACCGCCGAAGGCGAAGCAAAAGCGCAATGCTATTTGCAGCCGCTTCAGCTTGCTGGTGACCGTCCGGGTCTGATGGTGCGGGTCATCAACGGTGAGGATCAAGTGCCGGATGCGGCGTCCGGGTCTGCCGGGCCTCCGCCGGAGGCTCCTGAAAACCGGCATCGCGACGAACGCCGAGCCACACGCGTCCGCAAGCCGGGCGCAAAAGCGCCATCCGGGGCGACGCTGAGAAACCAGCAGCCGCGCGCGCGACGCAAGGCGCAGGAAAAGGCGTCCGATAAGCCCAATGAGCATAGCGCGCTGAAGTCGCTGGCCAGAGACATCGGACGCGCGAGCCGCGATCGTCGTGAAGCTGCTTCACAGAAAGTGCCGGCGAAGACCGAAGCAAAGCCCCGCGTGCGCAAACCGAAAGCCGCGACCGCCGCGAAAGCGCGTCCGCCAAAGGCCATGCCTGGCGCAAAAGCCGAAACCGCCGTCATGTCTGCGACGGATGAAACCGATATGGCCGCGCTGCTCGCCAGGGTCAGTCACGAAATCCGCAACCCGCTGACGATCATCATGGGCTTTGCGGAAATCCTTGCCAGCGAGCGGTTTCATCGCATGCCGCCGGCCAAGGTGCAGGAATATGTTTCCGATATCTACCGCACCGCCGCCTTTGCTCTCGGGCTGGCCGATGATCTGCTCAATTATGCCGAATTCGCCAGCGGTGAACCCGACATCCGCCCGCAGCCGGTCGATATCAATGCACTGGCGGCGGACTGTCTGCATCTGCTCGGCCCGCTTGCGGCATCCGAGAACATCGCCCTGCGCCGCCGCCTGGCCCGCAATCTGCCGCTCGTCAATGGCGATGAGCGGACCTTGCGCCAGAGCCTGCTCAATCTGCTGATGAATTCGATGCGCCACAAGGAGGGCAGCGGCCAGGTCAGGATCGCTACGCGGATGAACCGTGAAGGCGCGCTCCTGCTGAGCGTGAAGGATGACGGGCCGGGCATGAGCGAGGCGCAGATCGACGCTGCACTTGGCCCGACATCAGATGATGGCATGAGGCGCGCCGGTCGCCGCGGTCTGGGTTTGCGCCTGGTCCGTTCGTTCATCGCCCGCAATGGCGCGACTTTCGCCATCAAGAGCGCCGGCGGCAGTGGCACGGAGGTGATCGTCACGTTCGCGCCCGGACGGCTGATCCCCGCCCCGTGACATCATGCAGATCACGCAGGTCTGGCGGCCTTCACATCCTCATAGGCGGCCAATGCGATCTTGCGCGCTTCGGCATGATCGACGATCGGCGCGGGATAGGTCTCGCCCAGGCGCACGCCTGCTTCCCTGAGCAGCAGCGCGGGCGCTTCCCACGGCGCGTGAATGAACTCGTTGGGCAGGTTCGCCAGTTCAGGCACGAAGCGGCGCACATAATCGCCCTGAGGATCGAACTTTGCCCCCTGCAATATCGGATTGAAGACGCGGAAATAGGGGGCGGCATCCGCGCCCGATCCGGCGACCCACTGCCAGCTTGCGGCATTGTTGGCCAGATCGGCATCCACAAGCGTGTCCCAGAACCATGCTTCGCCATCCTGCCAGGGGATCAGCAGGTCCTTGATCAGGAATGAAGCGGCGATCATGCGCACCCGGTTGTGCATCCAGCCGATCTGCCAGAGCTGGCGCATGCCGGCATCAACGATCGGATAGCCGGTTTGCCCGCGCTGCCAGGCGCGCAGGGCGTTGCTCCGCTTCTTCCACGGGAATTTGTCGAACTCGGAACGCCAGGAGTGCTCGGGCAGGTCCGGCCAGTGATGCAGCAGGTGATAGGAAAACTCGCGCCATATCACCTCACGCAGGAACCCCTCGATGCCGCGCGATGCGCGTGGTTCGCGCTCGGCATGATGCTGCGAAATCGCCCAGACCTGCCGGGGGCTTATTTCGCCAAAGGCCAGGAACGGCGAAAGCCGCGAAGTGGCGTCAATATCGGGACGGTTGCGCAGCTTGCCATAGTCCTTGCCCGCATCGTTGAGGAACTCGCTCAGCCGCTGGTGCGCGCCGGCCTCGCCCGGCGTCCACATCGCGCGCATTCCCCCCGCCCAGTCCGGCGACGTGGGCTCAAGCCCCCAGTCCGCCAGCCGGTCGCTCTGCGGCCACGACTTGGGGGCCGACAGGGTCTGGGGTGCAGAGACCGGCGCACCCGGCTCGCCGAGCGCGAGGCACGCCTTGTAAAAGGGCGTGAACACCTTGTAGGGGCCGCCATCCTTGTTGATGACCTCTTCAGGCTCATACAGCACCCGCCCGCAAAAGCGGCGCGCCGTGACGCCCGCGCTTTTCAGCTTGTCGCGTATGGCGGTTTCGGTTCTTGCGCTGTCGGGTTCATAGCCGCGCGTCCAGTGTACCGCGTGCGCTCCGGTTTCCCGGCACAGGTCAGCGAGGATGTCCGCCGGCTCGCCGCGGCGCAGGATCAGCCGGCTACCGGCATTTTCCAGGGCCGCTCCCAGTGCACGCAGGCTTTGCGCCAGCCACCAGCGGCTGGCCGAGCCAAGCGGCCAGTGCGTGCCCTCGCCATCGCGAAGGACATACACCGGGATGACCGGACCGGCCTTGGCCGCCGCGCTCAGTGCGGCATGGTCGCTCAGGCGCAGATCGCGCGTGTACCAGACGATAGTAGGTGCGTCAGCCATGAATTCATGCTCGCTGCTGGTCGGTGAAAGCTTGGGGGCCGCGCCGGATGAGGAATTATCGCAGTGGTGCGGTTAAACCATCGAGATGGCGTATAACGGATCAAATCATGCTACGTTTGTGTTGCTGGTGTAAGATCACACCTGCATGTTCGACGGAAACGAGGTTGTCTTCGGCCATGATGCTGTGCGGCCATGAGGCCATCGGATGCATGTTTTTCCTTCTCGGTGAATCAAACCTGAACAAAATGAAATTATGCTGATTTCGCGGCTTCTCTCGCCGTCGCGCTGGCTGGAGCGCGAACTGAAGGCAATCGAGACCGAATTGCATCCTGCGTTCGTCATAGCGCGCCCCGCCGGCGGACGCGCCCCGTTCGTTTTCAATTCGCCTCACAGCGGGCGCGTCTATCCGTCGGCCTTCGTCTCCACGTCGAGGCTCAGCGCCCATGCGCTGCGGATGTCGGAAGATTTTTTCGTCGATCAGCTGTTCGAGCCAGTCACCCAACTCGGCGCGACCTTGATGAGTGCGCGCTTCCCGCGAGCCTATCTTGACCTGAACCGGCAGATCTTCGAACTCGACCCTGCGCTATTCGCCGAAAAGCTACCCGATTACGTCAATTCAAGCAGCCTGCGGGTGATCGGCGGGCTGGGCACGATTCCGCGCATCGTCAACGAGCAGGAAGAGATTTACAGCTCGCCTATTCCCTTGAGCGTGGCACTGGCCCGGATTGACCGGCTTTATCGACCCTATCACCAGGCGCTGCGTGCCTTGCTGGAAGAAGCGCGAGCCTGCTTCGGCTGCGCATTTCTCGTGGATTGCCATTCGATGCCATCGCAACTGGGCGAAGCAGGGGGCGCCCAAGGCGCCGATGTGGTGCTCGGCGACAGGTTCGGCGCGTCCTGCTCACGCGAGATCGTCGAGTTCGTCGCCATTCATTTGCGCGCGGCCGGCTATACTGTCGCCATCAACAAGCCCTATGCCGGCGGCCACATCACCGAAGAATATGGCCGGCCCCACACGCAGGTTCATGCACTGCAGATCGAGGTCAATCGCGGCATTTATGTGTGCGAGCGCAGCTTTGAGCTCAAGTCCGGGTTCCAAGTCCTGCGCAGCGATTTGCAGGCGCTGTGTGCCCAGCTGATTGCGGAATTCTCGCCGCGCAGCAGACATTTTCAGGCTGCAGCTGAATGAGCGCAAGCGAGCTCACAAAAAAAAGGGGCCGTCCAATGTGTGAACGGCCCAAGTCTAGGGAGGAAACGCCCAAGGAGGGCACGCAATAGATCATAGGATCATATCGCGCTGCACAAACATGACATTGCAGCGCACAAAATTCAAGGGCAAAAAGAGAAATGAGCCTTGGCTGGGCCATATGATGCGCAGCAGCAACAGGCTCAAGGCTGACAATGACTTACCCAACTCGCCTTTGTCGCGCCGGCGGTATATGACAGAAAGTTTATCGAACAGGCATTGATGAGTGGTTGATCCCCGACTTTCGACCCGGCAAGCCATCGGCCCTTGCCCTTGCCCCCGCGGCATATCCCTTCACCCGCCCAATGGAGCGCAGCATGGACCAGCCCGCCCCCGGTCGCGACGATATCGATGATTTCATCGGCTTCGCCCATCGGCTGGCCGATATTTCGGGCGGGGTCATCATGCCCTTGTTTCGCCGGCCTCAGAGCGTCGATGACAAGTCCCAAGGGGGTTCGTTCGATCCCGTGACCGCGGCCGACCGCGGCGCCGAGCGTGCCATTCGCGACGAGATCACCCGCCATTTTCCCGATCACGGCATCATCGGTGAGGAATATGGCGTTCATAACCAGCAGGCCGAATTCTGCTGGACCCTGGACCCGATCGACGGCACCCGATCATTCATCATGGGCCTGCCGATCTGGGGCACGCTCATCGGGCTCAGCCATCGCGGCCGGCCGCTCATCGGGCTCATGGACCAGCCCTTCACCGAGGAACGCTTCTGGGGCGACGGCGAGACATCGCATTTTCGCCGTGGGCCAGTTGGCTCCACCCATTCCTTGCGCGCCGGCACCAGTGCGCAGCTGGGCCAGGCGATGATCGCGACGACCACGCCGGACATGTTCCGCAAGCCGCGCGAGCAGCAAGCGCTTGCGGCGCTTGGCCGCGAGGTGCGGATCATGCGCTATGGCGGCGATTGCTACAATTATTGTCTGCTGGCCATGGGACATGTGGATATCGTCATCGAATGCTGTCTCAAGACGTATGACATCGCGCCGCTCATGCCGATCATCGAAGGCGCCGGCGGACGGGTGACCTCGTGGACCGGCGCGAGCGCCAGCGAAGGGGGCTGCGTGATCGCAACCGCCAATGCGGCTCTTCACGATGCAGCGCTTGCGCTGCTTGCGCCCTTCGCCGCCGATTGATCGGCTGGTGATCTTTGACCCATCGCCATCGACATGCGCCATGCGCCTGATCTATCAAGGCGGTAATGCGCCGTCATCGATTTGGCGCGCGATCGTGATCCTTTGCCAGGGCAATATTAATGTCATCCGACCAGATCAAGGTGCGCCGAGCTCTCATCTCGGTTTCCGAAAAGACCGGGATCGCCGAATTCGCCAAGGCGCTCGGCGAACTGGGCGTGGAGATCATTTCAACCGGGGGTACGGCGAAACTGTTGCGCGATGCCGGCCTCGCGGTGAAGGAGGTATCGGAACTCACCGGCTTTCCCGAGATCATGGACGGGCGGGTGAAGACCTTGCATCCGGTCATCCATGGCGGGCTGCTGGCGGTGCGCGGCGAGCCTGCGCACGAAGCGGCGATGGCACAGCACGCGATTGCGCCGATCGACCTGCTTGTCGTCAATCTCTATCCGTTTTCGCACACCGTGACCTCGGGCGCGAAATTTGCCGATTGCATCGAGAATATCGACATCGGCGGTCCGGCGATGATCCGCGCGGCAGCCAAGAACCATGCGTTCGTGGCCGTTGTGGTCGAGCCCGAGGACTATGACGGCGTGCTGCGCGAGTTGCGCGCCAGCGGCGGGATCAGTGCAAGCTTGCGCACGCGCCTGGCGGCGGCCGCCTTTGCCCACACCGCAGCATATGACGGCGCCATAAGCGCGTGGTTCGCCGGCGTCATCGACGAGCCTGCGCCGAGGCGACGCAATTTCCCGGGCGTGCTGCGCCAGAAGCTGCGCTATGGCGAAAATCCGCATCAGTGGGCGGCACTCTATGAAGGCAGTGAGCCTCGTATCGGCGTCACGACGGCGCTACAGGTGCAGGGCAAGGAACTGAGCTACAACAATCTGAACGATACCGATGCGGCCTTTGAACTCGTGGCGGAATTCTCCCCCACCGAGGGCGCCGCCGTCGCGATCATCAAGCACGCCAACCCGTGCGGCGTGGCGCTCGACGAGACGCTCGTCGAAGCCTATCGGAAGGCGCTGGCATGCGACACCGTCAGCGCCTATGGCGGCATCGTCGCTGTCAACCGGACATTGGACGAAACGGCGGCTGCCGAGATCATCAAGACCTTTACCGAGGTGATCATCGCGCCCGATGCGACGGATGCGGCCTGCGCGCTCATCGCCCGCAAGAAGAACATCCGCCTTCTGCTTGCCGGAGGATTGCCCGATCCCGCGAGCACGGGGCTGATGGTGCGCAATGTGGCGGGAGGGCTGCTGGTCCAGGCGCGCGACAACGGTCTGGTGGAGGATCACGACCTGCGCGTGGTCAGCAGGCGCAAGCCGAGCGAGCGCGAACGCGCCGACATGAAGTTTGCCTTCAAGGTGGCCAAGCATGTGAAGTCCAATGCGATCGTGTATGCCAGGGACGGGGCGACGGTCGGCATAGGAGCCGGACAGATGAGCCGCGTCGACAGCACGCGCATCGCTGCCGCCAAGGCGCAAGATGCGGCTCGGGCTGCCGGGCTGGACGTGCCGGCGACGGTCGGCTCTGTGGTCGCTTCAGACGCGTTCTTCCCTTTCGCCGACGGGCTGATGGCGGCTGCGGAAGCGGGCGCGACGGCGGTGATTCAACCGGGCGGGTCGATCCGTGATGATGAAGTGATCGCTGCCGCCGACGAAGCGGACCTGGCGATGGTGTTCACCGGCATGCGCCATTTCCGGCACTGAGCATTTTGGCGCGAAAGTGGAACCCGGTTTCGCGTCATAAAAATGCGACCAAGCAATAACCAGAAGCATTTTGGCGCGAAAGTGGAACCCGGTTTCGCGCCATAAAAATGCGATCAAACAATAACCAGAAGCATTTTGGCGCGAAAGTGGAACCCGGTTTCGCGCCCGCCGTCATTTCAGGATCATGGCCGGTCGCCGCGCACCGTCAGCATCAGCGCCAGCCCGGCCAGCAGAAACAGCCCGATGGTGGCAATGCCGAGCCTGGTGTCGCCGGTCGCCGTTGTGACGATGCCCACCATCAGCGGCGCGGCGAACGCCGTGATCTTGCCGGAAAATGCCAGCAGGCCGAAGAATGCGGTCATCTGGTCGCTCGGCGCCACACGCGCCATGAAGCTACGGCAGGACGCCTGAAGCGGTCCGGCTGCAAGCCCGATCAGCATGGCAAAGCCGATATAGATCCGCTCGCCCGGCGCGCCGAACAGGCCGGCATCCGCATCGCCCACGGGAAGCGGCAGGACGAACAGCCAGTGCGTGCTGCTCACCGAAATTGCCCCGGCCGCGCCTATGATGAGCAGGACGAGCGCGCCGAGAATGACGCTCCTTGCGCTTAGCCTGTCATCCAGTATTCCCCCCAGCGCCGCGCCGATCCCGGCCGTCAACGCCAGTATGATCCCGAATACGCCGAGGCTGGTTGCGCCCCAGTCGAAGGTCATGGCCGCATAGATGCCGCCGAAGGTGAAGATCGCGCTGAGCCCGTCGATGAACAGCATGCGGGCCAGGAGAAAGCGGATGATGTTGCCATGTCCGCGCAGGTTCGCCACGGTACGGGCCAAATCGCCGAGGCCGACGCGCACGGCGCGCGACAGGGCAAGCCGAGGGCCTTGCAGATCGGGCGTGAACAGGAACAAGGGCAGCACGAACACGATATACCAGATGGCGGAAAACGGGCCGGTCAGCCGCTGGGCTTCTCCCGATGCAGCATCGAGCGGCAGGATCGGCGCAAGTCCCAACAGCGTGCGCCCGCTGTCCGGCGCCGGGACGATCAGCGCGATGAAGATGATCAGGGCCACGAGACCGCCGACGTAGCCCAGCGCCCAGCCATAGCCCGACAGCCGGCCCTGTCCTTCAGACCCGGCGAGTGAGGGCATCATCGCATTGGTGAATACGGTCGCAAGCTCGACCGATATGACCGCGGCGATCACCGCGATGACGATCAGCGGCACCAGCGCGGCATCGCCGGGCAGGGCGAACCACAACATGGCCTGGGCGATCACGAATACGACCGAACAGGCGAAGATCCAGGGCTTTCGCCGCCCGCCGGCGTCGGCCATGGCGCCGAGCACCGGGCTTGCCAAAGCCACCACGATGCCGGCAGCCGCCAGCGTGTAGCCCCACAGGGCCTGACCAGCCGCCGCATCGGCGATGAAGACATTGGTGAAGAACGGCGCAAACAGGAACGTCGTGACGAGCGTGAAGAAGGGTTGCGTCGCCCAATCGAAGAACATCCAGCTTTGCCGGGCCAGACGCCCGGCCGGCTGAGACAAGGGTTCGCTGTGCCCGGCTATTTCCGTGCTCATGAGCCGGCCAGATCGCGCAGATGGGATACTGCCACGGTCAGTTTGGCGAGGCTCGGATCCTGCGTGTCGATGGTGCTGGCGACGCTTTCGCGCGCGCGCTCCACCTGGCTTTCGCGCGTCTTGCGCCAGCCGGCGAAACCGTCTTCGCGCGATGGTGCCCGCATACCCTGGGCGGCGATGCCGCGCACCGCCGCCGCCGCCGTTTCCATCGTCGTGTTGACGGCAAGCCTTTCGAAAAAGTCGGACTCGGCAATGGCCTCGGCGGCCTCGCGCAGATCGTCCAGACGGAAATAATCGAATATGCCGAACATCACCGGGGCGATATCGGCCACGCTGACACCGGCATCGTCAGCACCCAGCACGATATCGGGGGTCTCGCCAAGCGGGCTCAGCCGCGCCAGGCGTTGCGCCAGTTGCCGCGGCACACCATACTGCGAGAACGCATCGATCCGGCGCTCCAGCCGCTCTCGCTGCTGGGGCGACATGAGTTCATCGAGCCGGCCGCCGATCTCGCTCAGGCCAGTGCGATAATGTTCGATGACCGCGCTCAGACCATCACTGAAATTGCCGTGGCGCAGAAACCAGGCAGTTTGACGGCGCACGATATCCTGAACCATCAGGTAGAGATCGAGTTGGTGCGCGCCATCAATGCGGTTGTCCAGCGCGTCCAGTTCCAGATACAGGGCCTCCAGGCCGAACACCTCCATGGCAGCGGCGAACGCATAGGCGATCTCATCGGCTGCGCGGCCGGTTTCCTCGGTCAGGCGCAGCAGCAAGGTGGAGCCGCCGCGGTTGATGATGGTGTTGGCGAGCTGGGTGGCGATGATCTCGCGGCGCAGCGGATGGGCTTCGATCTCTGCGGCGAAGCGCTCGCGAAGAGCCTGCGGAAAATAGGCTTGCAGCGCGTTGCTCAGGAACGGATCTCGGCACACCGGGGAGTTAATGAGCGTATCATAGGCGGCGATCTTGGCGTATGCGAGCAGCACCGCCAGTTCGGGCCGGGTCAGCGGTTGGGCCTGCTTGCGTCGTTCACTGATCTCGGCGGGCGACGGCAGGTCTTCAACCTCCCGGTCCAGCCCGGCCTTTTCGAGCTGGTCCATCAGCCGCGCCTGAAAGCCAAGGTCCTCAAGCCCACGCCGCGCGCCCAGGCTGATCGCCAGCGACTGAAGATAATTGTTGCGCAGGCAGCTTTGGGCCACCTGGTCTGTCATGCTGGCGAGGATTGTGTTGCGTTCATCGCGGGTGATACGCCCGGCGCGCTCGGCCTTGCCCAGTGCGATCTTGATGTTCACCTCAAAATCCGACGAATTGACGCCAGCGGAATTGTCGATGGCGTCGGTATTGACCCGTCCGCCAGCCATGGCGAAGGCGATCCGGCCCCGCTGGGTGATGCCCAGATTGGCGCCCTCGCCGATGACCCTGGCGCCGACCTCGCTGGCGGTAATCCGCAACGCGTCATTGGCGCGGTCGTTTACCTGTTCATTGCTTTCGCTCTCGGCGCGGATGAATGTGCCGATGCCGCCGAACCACAGCAGATCGACCGGCGCGCGCAGCAGGGCGCGGATCAGATCGTTGGGCGCGGCGTGGCTGTCGCCCAGCCCGGTCAGGTCGCGCATCTGCTGGCTGAGCGCAATGGATTTCGCGGCGCGGCTGAAGACGCCGCCGCCGGGCGATATCAGGCTGCGGTCATAGTCCTGCCAGCTTGAGCGGGGCAGATCGAACAGCCGTTTGCGCTCGTCCCAGCCGCGCTCGATGTCGGGCTGCGGATCAATGAATATGTCGCGGTGATCGAAGGCCGCTACAAGCCGCGTCTGGCGCGACAGCAGCATGCCGTTGCCGAAAACATCGCCCGACATGTCGCCGACGCCGATCACGCTGAAAGGCTGGGTCTGAATGTCGTGGTTGATCTCGCGGAAATGGCGTTTGACGGCCTCCCAGGCGCCGCGCGCGGTGATGCCCATCTTCTTGTGATCATAGCCTGCCGATCCGCCAGACGCGAAGGCATCGTCCAGCCAGAATTCATGGTCCTGGGATATACCGTTGGCGATGTCTGAAAAGGTCGCCGTGCCCTTGTCGGCGGCGACGACCAGATAGGCGTCATCGCCATCATGGCGCACCAGATCCTTGGGCGGAATGATGCGCTCGTCACGCAGATTGTCGGTGACGGCGAGCAAGCCCGATATGAACAGCTTGTAGCAGGCGATAGCCTCGTCCATGCGGTCTTCGCGGCTGGCGTTCGGCTTGAGGCGTACGGGGTAAAAGCCGCCTTTGGCGCCTTGAGGAATGATGACGGCGTTCTTGACCTGCTGGGCCTTGGCGAGCCCCAGCACCTCGAAACGGAAATCCTGTGGGCGGTCGGACCAGCGGATGCCGCCTCGCGCAATGGTGCCGCCGCGCAGGTGCACGCCTTCGACACGCGGGGAATGGATGAAGATCTCGGCGAATGGTCGCGGCGCAGGCAGCCCGTCGATCTCGCGGCTGGCCAGCTTGAAGGCGATCAGCAAGGGATGGCCGGAGCGTGCTGCGGATTGATAGAAATTGGTGCGCTTGGTGGCCCTGATGAGCGTCACGAAACGGCGCAGGATGCGGTCTTCATCGAGGCTCGCAACGTCGCTGAGCCGGCTCTCGATCTCGGCTATCTGATCGCCGGCTAGCGCGTCCCGCGTGGCAACATCTTCAGGTCTGGCCGGATCGAACAGGTTGGCGAACAGCATGGCGAGGCATCTGGTGATACCGTTGTGGCGACGCAGGGTCGCGGCCAGATAGGCCTGGCCGAAAGGCGCGCCGGTCTGGCGCAGATAGGAGCCGTAGGCCCTGAAGATCGCGGTCTCGCGCCAGGTCAAGCCCGCAGCCAGCACCAGCCCATTATAGCTGTCGTTGCCGGCATCTTCGTTCCAGACGCGCAGGAAACACTCTTCCAGCCGGTCCTTGTGCGGTGTCACGTCATCAAGTGTGCCGTTGCGCGTCTCAAGAGTGATGTCGTGCAAATAGGCGGTCATCAGACCCTGGCTGCCTGTCAGGGTGATCGGGAAGGTTCGTTCCGAGATGGCGGCAAAGCCCATGTTCTCGAACATCGGCACGCGGCGGCTCAGCGGGATCGGCTCGCCGATGCGGTACAGGCTGACCCGGATCTGTGATGCTGAGCAACTTTCATCGCGGCAGAAATCGACGGCCACCGGCGTTTGCGGGGTGAGCGTTTCGAGCTTGGCGATATCATGCAGCGCCCGCTCGGGCGTGTTGTATTCCTCATAACCGGCTGAAAAGGCGTCAAAATATTTGGCAATGAGCGGGTTGGCCTGCCGGCCGTGAACCTCGCGCAGACGGTCGCGCACATCCTCGCGCCAGGTTCTGACGATGCGTTCAAGCCCGCTGTCCAGATTGTCGGAGGCCTTAAGGATCGGGGCTGTCTCGTCGCGCCAGATGACGACATGCAAGCGGACCATTGGCCCGCTGGTAAAGAACGGCGTCAACGCGGCCATCGTCCCGCCGAACTCGCCTTCAAGATATTCGCAGATACGTTCGCGCACTGTCGTGTTGTAGCGGTCGCGCGAGACATAGACGAGCACGGACACGAAACGCTCGAACTGGTCGCGGCGAACGAAGACGCGCGTGCGCGGGCGCGAATCCAGATAAAAGATGCCGGTGGCGAAATGCTCGAGCAGATCGACGTCCATCTGGAACAGTTCATCGCGCGGATAGGTTTCGAGCACATTGCGCAGCGCCCGCCAGGAATGGCTGTTTTCACGAAATCCGGACCGGCCGAGCACCTCGCTTACCTTGCGCCGCAGCAGCGGGATATCTTCAGCCGATCTCGTATAGGCAGAGGATGTGAACAGCCCGACGATGCGGATTTCGCCGCTCGGCTGGTCGCCGTCATCGTAGAGCTTGACGCTGATGACATCCATCTGCACCCGGCGATGAATGTTCGAGCGCAGATTTGCCTTGGTGACGATCAGCGGATCGGACGTCAGGAACAGGTCGACGATTTCCGGACTGAGCTGGGTGTTGTCGCCGGGCTGGCGCAGCACGTGTTGCTGCGGGTCGCGCAGGACTCCCAGCCCGGAGGCCGGATCGGGGCGCAATTCCGGCGGCGACAGCGTGCCGTCGAATGTGTAATTGCGCATGCCAAGGAAGATGAAGTTGCGATTTTCGATCCATTCGAGGAACCGGATGGCTTCTTCGAGCGCATCGCGCGACACGGGCACAGTTGCACTGCGATAGCTCGCGATGGCACGGCCAAGCCTCTCCAGCATGGCGCTCCAGTCGTCGACGACGATGCGCACCTGGCGCATCACACCCTCCAGCGCGCGTTGGAGATCGTCACGCATGGCATCGCTGACCATCTCGTCGGTCTCGATGAGGATGAAGCTTTCGGTCTGCACGATCGCGTCCGATGGCGCGGGCGCGTCTCCAAGTGCGACAAGCCGGCCTGCCGCATCGCGCGCCGTGCGGATGATCGGATGCGCCGTGATGTTTGGCGTCATGCCACGGTCCACCAGTTCGCTCAGCACCGAATCGAGGAGGAACGGCATGTCGTCATTGGCGATCTCGATGATAGTGGCGTTCCATTTATCGGTGGAGGCGTCGCGCACGCGCACATTCGCCATCCCCGGAGAGCGCGTGTCGAATGTGGCATAGGCCTCGCGGGCCAGATCGGCCATCACTTCCGGTGCATGGCTCGCCAGCTCCAGTTCCTCGATATCGCCAAAAAGCTGACCGGCGAATTGCAGGATCAGATGGCGGCGGGCTTCTGGTGCCGAAATCTGCTCGACGATGAGCCCGACGGTTTCGGATGATGAGTGCGGGCGTGAGTCTGACATTTGGCGCCTCGTTTGAACGGCTGTCGGCTCGTCGATCCGGCTTCCGGCTGGGGTTTGCGTTTGACCCTGACGCGGGCATGCCGAGATGGCAAGTCAATTGCCGGCAAAAAAATGACCGTGCCGCTGCAAATTGGCAACAGCGCGCGTTGCGCTCACACCGGGGCTGCCCGCCCTGTCATGCAGGCATTTGCGGGGCCGACTGGTCGCAGCATGAGCCGGCTGATGGTTTACGATACAACCGGGGCAGCTTTGCGCTGCGTCTGCCATGTCGATAAGATGATACTCGTCAGTTGAGTAAAAAGACCGTGAGAGAATTTAATGCGTTCAATCCTCCTATCGGCGATCGCCGCAGCCGTGGCGTCGCTCGTGGCGATGACTTTCCCGCCGTCCCCCGCAGCGGCTTTCGGAGATTTTTTCGATCGCGGCGGCGCCAATTGCGATTTGCCCGCCCATGCCCGCGTGATCGAGCGCACGGTGCGCCGCCACACCGTCAAGCGTCCGGGCGTATACGTGCTGGATCGCGAGCCCGGCCTTTATGGCTGGAAGCGGGTCAAGGTGAAGCTGCGCTCAGGGCGCGTCGTGTGGGCGCGCCGGCGCGTGCTCATCCGCTCATACCGCAACGTCAACCGCTTTCATCCCGGCAAGAGGCGTTGGACACATGAGCACCAGCATATTGTAACTGTAGCGCCGCCGCGTCCGCGCGGGGCCTGGCCTGCAGGCTGCTGACGGCGCACCGACGTCAGAATCGTGAAAATTGTGCGGTGCAAAATTTTTTGCATCGCACAATTTCTGTGATATTATCCACAGGGAAGATAAGATGAAACCTTGCTGAAGATGGCTTGATTTCGAGGAGCGTGTCCATGACGGCACATCAAGGCGTTACGGCTCAATTGCCGATTGTTGCATCTGGCGGCGGCATTGCCTCGGGATTTGCCGGGCATCTCGGAGCGTCGGCGCTGCCCGCGCCCTTTGCCGGCAACGTCATGCATGACGTGCTCTCGCGCTCGCTGCCCGGTTTCATAGTGAACTGCACGCGCTCGGTGCTGCTGCACATCACGACCTCCATCACCAGGGTAAGCAGTCGGGCGCATGAATTCTTCACGCGGCTGTCGAACACGCTGGCTTATGGCCGGATGATGCATTCCATGTTCGGCTGGATGATGCCGCGCACCCACCAGCTTCCCTCGCTGATGTCGTGGCCGCTGGCGTTCAACGCCGGCCATGGCATGCACGGTTCGCGGGCCGTGGCGCCGTTTGACCTCATTCCCACTGCGTGGTGGGACGGATTTCGTGCGCTCACAACGCCGCGCCCGGCACATGCAACGCGGATCGCCGCGCCGTGGATGGCAAGCGTCCCGGCCCGAAATATGCCCGTATGGTTCGGATTTGCGTTCGTCGCAGTGACGCCGCTGAGCCTTTTCGGCATGCCCTCCGACACCTCCGGCATTTCCATCTGGCCGATGCTCGATGGATGGATGTAGGCGCACTGGCCGCAGCGCGACAGTTTAGTCACAGCAAACACTTGGTTTACCTTTGCCCTATTTCGGCAAGGGAACACTGATCCTTTTGCGCTATTGTCTGGAAAGCTGGTGTTTTGACATGCCGGCGATATTCAGGAATGTACCGCGAGGGAGCTCAACATGAAAACTACGATGTCGCTTGCCGCCGCCCTGACGCTCGGATTGCTGGTTGCCTTTGCGCCCGTCGATCGTGCCAAGGCTGATGGTGGTGTGGTCGCCGCCAGCGTCGGCGCCTATCTGATTGTCGATTATGTGGTCGGCCGTAAATGTGAGCTGCATGTCTGGCCGTTCAACATCATTCAAAAGACCGCCCACAAGCTGCGGGGGCAACGGGTCTGCAAATATTATCGCCACAGCAGCAAGTATTGAGGCAAGCCTTTTAGTGCATCGCGCGCCGGTGCCCATGACGCGCCGGTGCCCATGAGTTGTGCCCCATCGGCGTCTTGCGCGCCGGTGCGGCAACTTTAATTTCCGGGCACAACTCAGGCTGCCGGCGCGGCGGTCTTGCGGCGTTGCCAGTCACAATGCAGCGCAATCGCCGCGGCATTCGACACATTGAGGCTGCGGATGGCGCCGGGCGCGCCGAGCGAACAGATCCTGGCGCATCGTTCGCGGGTCAGCCGGCGCAGGCCGCGATCCTCTGCGCCCAGAACGAGCGCCATTCGATCATGCGCCAGTTCATCCTCAAAGGCCGCGTCGGCATCCGAGTCGAGACCGATACATATCACACCACGATCGGCCAGTTCGCTCAAGGCAGCCGCCAGATTTGTCACCAGCGCCACCGGCACATGCTCCAGCCCTCCGGAAGCCGACTTGGCGAGCGCGCCTTCCAGCGGCGGGCTGTTGCGCTCGGTCATGACCAGGCCCGCAGCGGCAAATGCGGCCGCGCTGCGCAGGATCGCACCGACATTGTGCGGATCGGTGATCTGATCGAGCACGAGCATGGGCCGGTCATCCGGCAAATCGGCGATATCGACCCTCCCGAGCGGGGCGGTCGTGACGAGCACGCCCTGATGCACGGCGCCGCCACCAAGCATCTGGTCGAGATCCTTGACGCCGACGATTTGCGGCGTGAGTCCGCGAGCGGCGAGCGCAAGCTCCAGGCGCTGAGCCGCATTTGCCGTGGTCCAGACCGCATGGATGATGCGGCGCGGGTTTTCGAGCGCAGCTTCTGCCGCGTGGATGCCGTAGATGCGCAAGCCTGTGTCGGCGCCACGCCTGTCCGCGCGCGCCGTCTGGCGAGAGGCATCTTTCAGACCTGATCTTGCGGACCTTTCCGCGCTCGCACGGCGTCTTTTCATGGATTGGTTCTTTGCTGGCGGTTGACATCGTGGTGCCGACTTTTCATAACACGCAAGGATTGCCTGCGCACACCGTCCACCTCGCGGCGCTTGCGTGAAGGGCGCGCACACGCTATTTCCAATCCTTCGGTGGTATTCAAGGAGGGGTGCCCGAGTGGCTAAAGGGGACGGGCTGTAAACCCGTTGGCTATGCCTACGTTGGTTCGAATCCAACCCCCTCCACCAGACCGGAAGATGGCGAGACGTCGCTCCGGCGGGTGTAGCTCAATGGTAGAGCAGGAGCCTTCCAAGCTCAAGACGTGGGTTCGATTCCCATCACCCGCTCCACGTGGACCCAGAAAAAATCGACAAAATCAACAAATTTCTTGTAGTCACGGATATTTTCCTGTGATACTCGTTTCCTTCCGGTAGCAATCTATGACGTGGACTGCACGTTCCCACAGGCATGGTATTCTTGGACAAGGTCGTCAGTTCTGAGAAACGCCGCAGGGATGAGCAGGCCTGCGTTTTTTTGTTATATGCAAGCTTCATTCGTCAGGCTCTCCGTCTCAGGCGTCCGACCTCATGCGGTCATCGGCGCTGCGCGGGATTTCGCGAATTAGGAGTGTAGCTCAATTGGCTAGAGCACCGGTCTCCAAAACCGGGGGTTGGGGGTTCGAGTCCCTCCACTCCTGCCAGATATGGAGACCGGGCCAAGCCACCACGGGCTAGCTCATACTCGTGCTCTTGTCTGCGGCGTCAGGCGCGTGGCCTGGCCGCCGGGACAGATATCTCCTGCGATGGGGGCCTGCCTGCGATGCGCATGAGCGCTCGTACGACGACTTGGAAATTTGGTGCGGTATGGCAAAGACGAACCCCTTCGAATTCATTCAGCAGGTGCGCGCAGAAACGGCCAAGGTCACCTGGCCGACCCGCAAGGAAACGATAGTGACCACCATCATGGTATTGATAATGGTGGTTATCGCTTGCATATTCTTCTTTCTTGCGGATCAGGTCCTTGGGTGGGCTGTCGCCCTGGTGCTCGGCCTGGGGCGCTGAGCAGGCGGCATGATAATCACCAAAGAGCGGGAGGCAAATCCGCGCCGCGCCATGTCCAAGCAGTGGTACATCATTCATACCTACGCCAACTTCGAAAAGAAGGTGGCGGAGTCGATCAGGGAACAGGTGACATCCAAGGGGCTTGATCATCTGCTCGAAGATGTGCTGGTGCCGATGGAAGAAGTCGTTGAAGTGCGCCGCGGCCGCAAGGTGCAGACCGAGCGCAAGTTTTTCCCCGGCTATGTGCTGGTGAAGATGGAGATGACGGACGAGGCCTATCACCTGATCAAGAATACGGCGAAGGTGACGGGGTTCCTTGGCGCGGAGAACAAGCCGATAGCCATTTCCGAGGCCGAGGCCCAGCGCATTCTCCAGCAGGTGAAGGAAGGTGTGGAGCGGCCCAAGCCGACCATAACCTTTGAGATCGGCGAACAGGTGCGGGTGGCCGATGGCCCGTTTGCGTCGTTCAACGGATTTGTCGAAGAGGTGGACGAGGAACGCTCGCGGCTCAAGGTGGCCGTGTCGATTTTCGGCCGGGCGACACCGGTCGAGCTGGAATACGCCCAGGTCGAGAAGCTCTGAAATCGCATGTTGCGTGCTGCGGGGTCCGGCAGCGTGCCGGCGGCGCCAACGTCGGTCGGGCTGGTGAAGGGCTCTGGGCAAGGGGGAAATCTGGGTGGATGCCCCGTTCGGCAATAACGCCGTGCGGGTTTCAGTGCGGGAGGGCTAGCCGCCCGTTTACCGCTAACCCGCTTAGCTCCGCCGCCATGCGGCAGCGCGAAAGCAGCAGGGGACGTCATGGCCAAGAAGATTACTGGATATCTGAAATTGCAGGTGCCTGCCGGTCAGGCCACCCCGTCGCCGCCCATCGGTCCGGCGCTCGGTCAGCGTGGCCTGAATATCATGGAGTTCTGCAAGGGGTTCAATGCCGCTTCAGGCGAACTGGAGCCAGGCTCGCCGACGCCGGTCGTCATCACGATCTATCAGGACAAGTCGTTCACGTTCGTGATGAAGACGCCGCCTGTGTCGCATTACCTCAAAAAGGCAGCGGGCCTGAAATCGGGCAGCAAGGAGCCAGGACGCAGCAGCGCCGGATCCGTGACCATGGCCCAGGTCCGCGAGATCGCCGAGGCCAAGCTCAAGGATCTTAATACCGAGGATGTTGAGCAGGCGATGCGCACCGTGGTCGGTTCCGCGCGGTCCATGGGCATCAGTGTGCAGGAGTAGGCGAAATGACCAAATCGGGAAAAAGATTGAAAGCCCTGCGCGAGACCATCGACAGCGCCAAGGTCTATCCGCTTGCCGAAGCCGTCAAGCTGGTCAAGGGCGGTGCGGGCGCAAAATTCGATGAGACGATCGAGATCGCCATGAATCTTGGTGTCGACACCCGCCATGCCGATCAGACCGTGCGCGGCGTCTGCGTGCTGCCGAACGGAACGGGCCGCACGGTTCGCGTTGCCGTGTTCGCCAAGCCCGAGCGCCATGATGAAGCCCGCAAGGCCGGCGCCGATGTCGTTGGCGCTGAGGATCTGGTTGAAGAGGTTCAGAAGGGCAACATCAATTTCGACAAATGTATCGCCACGCCCGACATGATGCCGCTGGTTGGCCGGCTCGGCAAGATCCTCGGTCCGCGCGGCATGATGCCGAACCCCAAGGTCGGCACCGTGACGGCCGATATCGCACAGGCGGTCAAGGCATCGAAGGGCGGAGCGGTTGAGTTTCGCGCCGAAAAGGCGGGTCTGGTTCACGCCGGCATCGGCAAGGCGAGCTTCACCGAAGATGCGCTGGAGCAGAATATCCGCGCCTTCACCGACGCGGTCATGAAGGCCAGGCCGGCGGGTGCGAAGGGCACCTATCTGAAGAAGCTTTCGCTGTCCTCGACTATGGGGCCGGGGATCGAGATCGAGACGGCAAGTGTTCTGAACCCGTGAACCTGCCTCGCCTGGCGCGGCTGATCAAGCGCGCCGGGCGGCATGACGGGTTGGCATAATGGACTGGGATGTCTTGCGTAAAGACGTGACCAGATGACGAGTTTCCGAAAGGGCGAGAGCCCTCAGGAACGGCCGGACGCCAAAAGCGCTCCGGCATCGCCGAGCCGGAAACGGTCCGGCGATTACCTGTCCAAGACTGTGGGTGCCGGCTTGCCGGCTTAATATCCGCCCGCAATAGACGGGGGTTGCTCCCGGTTCCTCAACGGAGCTTTGCTCTGGCGATGACCGGGTGACGTGATCGAAACGCCTGACGCCTTTAACCAGGCATCTTCGGGTGGATCGGCCGCGGCCCTTGGGACAGGCACTTGAGCTGTCGCATGGGCCATATGGTCTGCGGCAAATCGCAGTTGGCGGAAATGCGGGTGCGCCCCGCGCCGCCATCGACTTGGAGAGAAGCGGTGGAAAGAGCCGAAAAAGTCGAGATGGTCAGTGAGCTTGGCCATGTCTTCGCCGAGTCCGGCTCGGTCGTCGTTGCACGCTACACCGGACTCACAGTGGCCCAGATGACCGTTCTCCGGCAGCGCATGAATGCGGCCGGGGCGCGGTTCAAGGTCGTGAAAAACCGCCTCGCCAAGATCGCGCTGGAGAACACCGACAGGAGTTCGGCAGCGGATATGTTCACCGATCCGACCGGCATTGCCTATGCGCAGGACCCGGTCGCGCCGGCCAAGGTCGCCATCCAGTTCGCCAAGGAGCATGACAAGTTCATCATCATTGGCGGCATCGTTGGAAAAGGCGCCGTGGACGAAGCCGGCATCAAGGCGCTCGCCGAGATGCCGTCGATCGACGAACTCCGGGCCAAGCTTGTCGGCGTGCTCAACGCGCCCGCATCCAATCTCGTCCGCGTGCTGAATGCGCCGGGCGAGAAGCTTGTGCGCACCATCAATGCTCCCGCGGCTGGTCTCGTGGGCGTATTGCAGGCTCGCAAGCAGCAGTTGGAGGCGGCGTGACAGCGTATCGCGGCATGCGAAGATCCACGAAAATCAAACCAAATCAGGTGAATTGATATGTCTGAAGCAACCCAACGTATCTATGAAGAACTGTCCAAGCTGACCGTGCTCGAAGTCTCCGAGCTTGTGAAGAAGCTGGAGGATGAATGGGGCGTGTCCGCCGCCGCCGCGCCGATGGCAATGCCGATGGGCATGATGCCGATGGGAGCGGGTGCCGGTGCTGAAGCCGCCGCCGAAGAGGAAAAGACCGAGTTCGATGTCATCCTCGCATCCTTCGGTGACAACAAGATCAATGTGATCAAGGAAGTCCGCGCGATCACCCAGCTTGGCCTGAAAGAAGCCAAGGACCTTGTCGAGGCCGCGCCCAAGCCGATCAAGGAAGGCGTGCCGAAGGCCCAGGCAGAAGAGATCAAGCAGAAGCTGGAAGCGGCCGGCGCCACCGTCGAGATCAAGTGACGCAGGCCTGCCGATGTCATGCGGGCGGGGCCTTCGACCTGGCCCCGCCTGCTTTCCCGGCGCATCTGTCGCAACGGCTTTCCCCAAGCGCCCGTGGCGCCTGAGGCAAGCCGTTAACGGTATCAAGCGTTGACGAGGGCGATTAAGGAGCTGAAATGGCGCAGAGTTTCATTGGCCGCAAGCGGGTACGCAAGCAGTTTGGTCACATTCGTGAAGTGGCCCAGATGCCCAACCTGATCGAGGTTCAAAAGCGCTCTTACGACGATTTCCTGATGGTCAAGGAGCCCCCCGGCGGACGTGCCGACGAGGGGCTTCAGGCCGTTTTCAATTCGGTGTTCCCGATATCCGATTTCTCGGGCCGGTCGATGCTGGAATTCGTCCGTTACGACTTCGATCCGCCGAAATATGACGTCGAGGAATGTCAGCAGCGCGGACGCACCTATGATGCGCCGCTGCGGGCCAAGCTGCGCCTTATCACCTTCGACATCAACGAGGACTCCGGCGCGCGCTCGGTCAAGGACATCAAGGAGCAGGACGTGTTCATGGGCGACATGCCGCTCATGACCGGTAACGGCACCTTCGTCATCAACGGCACGGAGCGTGTGATCGTCAGCCAGATGCACCGCTCGCCCGGTGTGTTCTTCGACCATGACCGCGGCAAGACCCATTCGAGCGGCAAGCTGCTTTTCGCCGCGCGCATCATCCCCTATCGCGGCTCCTGGCTCGATTTCGAGTTCGACGCGAAGGACCTGGTATATGTGCGCATCGACCGTCGCCGCAAACTGCCCGTCACGACATTGCTCTACGCGCTGGGCCTCGACAACGAGGATATTCTGGCGACGTTTTACGGCAAGCTGAAGCTCAAGGCGGTCAAGAAGGGCTGGAAGCTGCCATTCGAGCCCGAAAAGATGCGCGGTCTGAAGGCCAGTCAGGATCTGATCGATGCGGCCACCGGCGAGGTTGTCGTGCAGGCCGGCCGCAAGGTGACGCCGCGCCAGGCGCGCAAGCTTGCCGATGCCGGCCTGAAGGACCTGCTGGTTTATGACGACGCCGTGTCAGGTCGCTACGTGGCCGAGGACATCGTCAACATGAAGACCGGCGAAATCTATGCCGAGGCCGGTGATGAGCTGTCGCCTGAGATGATCGAGAAATTGCGCACGGCCGGCGTCAAGGAAATTCCCATCCTCGACATCGACCATGTCAATACCGGTCCGTTCATCCGCAACACGCTGGCAGCCGACAAGAATAACAGCCGCGCCGATGCGCTGCTCGATATCTACCGCGTGATGCGCCCCGGCGAGCCGCCGACGGTCGAGGCCGCCGAGACCCTGTTTGCCGGGCTGTTCTTTGATGCCGAGCGCTACGATCTGTCCTCGGTCGGGCGTGTCAAGATGAACATGCGGCTTGATCTCGATGCCGAGGACACCGTGCGCACGCTGCGCAAGGAGGACATCATCGCCGTTATCGCTACGCTCGTGGGCCTGCGTGACGGCAATGGCGAGATCGACGATATCGACCATCTGGGCAACCGCCGCGTGCGTTCGGTCGGCGAGTTGATGGAAAACCAGTACCGGGTCGGCCTCTTGCGCATGGAGCGCGCGATCAAGGAGCGCATGAGTTCGGTCGATATCGACACGGTCATGCCGCAGGACCTGATCAACGCCAAGCCGGCGGCAGCCGCGGTGCGCGAATTCTTCGGCTCCTCGCAGCTCAGCCAGTTCATGGACCAGACCAACCCGCTGTCGGAGATCACCCACAAGCGGCGTCTGTCCGCTCTCGGTCCAGGCGGCCTGACGCGCGAGCGCGCCGGCTTTGAGGTGCGCGACGTGCACCCCACGCATTATGGCCGCATCTGCCCGATCGAGACGCCGGAAGGTCCGAACATCGGGCTCATCAATTCACTGGCGACATTCGCGCGCGTGAACAAATACGGCTTCATCGAGAGCCCTTACCGCCGCGTCAAGAACGCCAAGGTGACAGACGAGGTTGTGTATCTGTCGGCCATGGAGGAAGGGCGCTATCACATCGCTCAGGCCAACGCCGAGTTGACCGATCATGGCAGCTTCGTCGATGACCTGATCGTCTGCCGGCATCAGGGCGATGTGCAGCTCGTGCCGCCGGACCGCGTCGATTTCATCGACGTGTCGCCAAAGCAGGTGGTGTCGGTTGCTGCCGCCCTCATTCCGTTCCTGGAAAATGACGACGCCAACCGCGCTTTGATGGGCTCGAACATGCAGCGCCAGGCCGTGCCACTCATCAAGGCCGAAGCGCCGCTGGTCGGCACCGGCATGGAGTCGGTGGTGGCCCGTGACAGCGGCGCTGCAATAGCGGCGCGGCGCACCGGTGTGGTCGATCAGGTGGACGCGACCCGCATCGTCATCCGCGCCACGCAGGAGGACGACCCGTCCAAGTCCGGCGTCGATATATACAATCTGCGCAAGTTCCAGCGCTCCAACCAGAACACGGCTATCAACCAGCGTCCATTGGTGCGCGTGGGTGACGAGGTGGAGATGGGCGACATCATCGCCGATGGGCCATCGACCGATCTGGGCGATCTGGCGCTCGGCAAGAATGTGCTCGTCGCTTTCATGCCCTGGATGGGTTACAATTTCGAGGACTCGATCCTGATCTCGGAGCGTATCGTCAAGGACGACGTGTTCACCTCGGTCCATATCGAGGAATTCGAGGTCATGGCGCGCGACACCAAGCTGGGGCCGGAGGAGATCACCCGCGACATCCCCAATGTGTCCGAAGAAGCGCTGCGCAACCTTGATGAGGCCGGCATCGTCTACATCGGCGCGGAAGTCAATCCCGGCGATATTCTCGTGGGCAAGATCACCCCCAAGGGTGAAAGCCCGATGACGCCCGAGGAAAAGCTGCTGCGCGCGATCTTCGGCGAAAAGGCCGCCGATGTGCGCGACACCTCGCTGAAGCTGCCGCCCGGCGTGTCGGGAACAGTCGTCGAGGTGCGGGTCTTCAACCGCCATGGCATCGAAAAAGACGAACGCGCCATGTCGATCGAGCGCGAAGAGCTGGAGCGCCTGGCCAAGGACCGCGACGACGAATTGGCGATCCTCGACCGCAACATCTATGGCCGCCTGCGCGATCTGCTCGACGGCAAGGAGGTGGCCAAGGGGCCTAAGGGCCTGCGTAAGGGATCGGTCGTCAACGCCGAGGGCTTGAGCGAACTGGCGCGCAGCCAATGGTGGGAAGTGGCCCTGGCCAACGAAGACGACATGCGCAACATCGAGGCGCTGCGGCGTCAGTATGATGATGCCAAGAAACGTCTGGAGCAGCGTTTCGTCGACAAGATCGACAAGCTGAAGCGCGGCGACGAGCTTATCCCTGGCGTCATGAAAATGATCAAGGTCTATGTCGCGGTGAAGCGCAAGCTTCAGCCGGGCGACAAGATGGCCGGCCGCCATGGCAACAAGGGCGTCATCAGCCAGATCATTCCGATCGAGGACATGCCCTATCTGGATGACGGCACGCCGGTCGATCTGGTCCTCAATCCGCTTGGCGTGCCAAGCCGCATGAATGTCGGCCAGATCCTCGAGACCCATCTCGGCTGGGCATGTCGCGGTCTGGGGCGCATGATCGACGCGGCCGTCGAGGTCTATCGCGGGACCAACGATGTCGAACAACTCAGGAAGACGCTGCGCGACATTTACGGCGACGACGAGACGATCGCCTCTCTGGGCGATGCCGAGCTTGTCGAACTCGGTGTCAACCTGCGCAACGGTGTTCCCGTCGCCACGCCCGTGTTCGACGGCGCGCATGAAGCCGATCTCGTGGACATGCTTAAGGCCGCCGGCCTCGATGCATCGGGTCAGGTCACGCTCTATGACGGGCGCACCGGCGAGCCTTTCGACCGCAAGGTGACGGTGGGTTACAAATATCTGCTGAAGCTGCACCATCTGGTGGACGACAAGATCCACGCCCGTTCGATCGGCCCCTACAGCCTGGTCACGCAGCAACCGCTGGGCGGCAAGGCCCAGTTCGGCGGCCAGCGGTTCGGCGAGATGGAGGTCTGGGCGCTGGAAGCGTATGGCGCGGCCTACACGCTGCAGGAAATGCTCACTGTGAAGTCGGACGACGTCGCTGGCCGCACCAAGGTCTATGAGGCCATCGTGCGCGGCGACGACACGTTCGAGGCCGGCATACCGGAGAGCTTCAACGTGCTGGTCAAGGAAATCCGCGCGCTGGGCCTCAATGTGGAACTGAAACAGGCCGGCCCGGCCGATGACGGCGGTCCGGCTTTCGCGCTGCCGCCCGTAAAGGCAGCCGAATGAAGCCGCAACAGCAGTCAGGCCGGGTCGAAGCATCCGGCCGCACTGCTGCCAGACTGATTGAATGAGGGGCGTCTGCCCCTGAACGCCTGATCCTGAAACCGCTGTTTACGTCAGGCGACGCGGAGCGATTTTTTTGAAGTGACGCAAGCCCGCGCGTCACGAGATAGGAGCGAGCGCATGAATCAAGAGATTGCCAATCTCTTCGCACCTCAAGCTCAATTGCCGAAATTCGACCAGATTCGGATCTCGATTGCAAGTCCCGAGAAGATCCATTCGTGGTCTTTCGGCGAAGTGAAGAAACCCGAGACGATCAACTACCGCACGTTCAAGCCGGAACGCGACGGGCTCTTCTGCGCGCGAATTTTCGGACCGAACAAGGACTATGAATGCTTGTGCGGCAAATACAAGCGGATGAAATACAAGAATATCATCTGCGAAAAATGTGGTGTCGAGGTGACGCTTGCGAAGGTCCGCCGCGAGCGGATGGGCCATATCGAACTGGCTGCGCCGGTCGCCCACATCTGGTTTCTGAAGTCACTGCCAAGCCGCATTGGCACGCTGCTCGACATCACCCTGCGTGATCTGGAGCGGGTGCTGTACTTTGAAAACTACATCGTAATCGAGCCTGGCCTCACGCCGCTCAAGGAGCGCCAGTTGCTGAGCGAGGAAGAATTCCTCAATGCCCAAGCCGAATATGGCGACGACAGCTTCACCGCAAGCATCGGCGCGGAAGCCATTCGCAGCCTGCTTGCCGCGCTCAACCTTGAGGAATTGCGCGACCAGCTTCGCATCGAGATCGCGGAGGCCACCACCGAGCTGAAACCGAAAAAGCTCGCCAAGCGGCTGAAGGTGGTCGAAGCGTTCATCCACTCGGGTAATCGGCCCGAATGGATGGTGATGACGGTCATTCCGGTCATCCCGCCCGAGTTGCGCCCGCTGGTGCCGCTCGATGGCGGCCGCTTCGCCACGTCTGATCTGAACGACCTGTACCGCCGTGTCATCAACCGCAACAACCGTCTGAAGCGGCTGATCGAACTGCGCGCGCCCGATATCATCATCCGTAACGAAAAGCGCATGTTGCAGGAGTCGGTCGATGCGCTGTTCGACAATGGCCGGCGCGGGCGCGTCATTACCGGTGCGAACAAGCGCCCGCTCAAGTCGCTCGCCGACATGCTCAAGGGCAAGCAGGGCCGGTTCCGCCAGAACCTGCTCGGCAAGCGCGTGGACTATTCCGGCCGCTCCGTGATCGTGGTCGGGCCGGAAATGAAGCTGCATCAATGCGGGCTGCCCAAGAAGATGGCGCTGGAGCTGTTCAAGCCGTTCATCTACAGCCGGCTGGACGCAAAGGGGCTCGCCGCGACCGTGAAGCAGGCCAAGCGCCTGGTGGAGAAGGAGAAGCCGGAAGTCTGGGACATCCTCGATGAGGTCATCCGCGAACATCCGGTGCTGCTCAACCGCGCGCCGACGCTGCACCGGCTGGGTATTCAGGCCTTCGAGGTCGTGCTTGTCGAGGGCAAGGCCATCCAGCTTCATCCGCTTGTCTGTGCCGCCTTCAACGCCGACTTCGACGGCGACCAGATGGCGGTTCACGTCCCGCTGTCGCTGGAAGCACAGCTCGAAGCGCGTGTGCTGATGATGTCAACCAACAACATCCTGCACCCGGCGAACGGCAGCCCGATCATCGTGCCATCGCAGGATATTGTCCTGGGCCTTTATTACCTGTCGATCATGAATGAAGGCGAGCCCGGCGAAGGCATGAGCTTTGCCAGCGTGGCCGAGGTGCGTCATGCGCTGGATGCCGGCATCGTGACCCTGCACTCCAAGATCAATGGCCGCTTCATCGGGATCGACCAGGACGGCAACCCGGTGAACGAACGGCATGAGACCACGCCGGGCCGCATGTTGCTCGGTGAGCTTCTGCCGCGCAAGCCCGGCGTCAAGTTCGAGCTGGTCAATCAGCTTCTCACCAAGAAGATGATTTCCAAGCTGATCGACGAAGTCTACCGCGACAGCGGCCAGAAGGAGACCGTGATCTTCTGCGACCGCATCATGGCGCTCGGCTTTGCCCATGCCTGCCGCGCGGGCATCTCGTTCGGCAAGGATGACATGGTGATCCCCGAGACCAAGTCGGCGATCGTTCAGGAGACCCAGGATCTGGTGCGCGATTACGAGCAGCAGTTCATGGAAGGCTTCATCACCCAGGGCGAGAAATACAACAAGGTCGTCGATGCCTGGGCCAAATGCACCGATCGTGTGGCCAAGGAGATGATGGACCGTATTTCCGCGATAAAGGTGGAAGAGGAAACGCGCCGTCAGGTGCCGATGAACTCGATCTACATGATGTCGCATTCAGGCGCGCGCGGTTCGCCCCAGCAGATGAAACAGCTGGCCGGTATGCGCGGTCTCATGGCAAAGCCGTCAGGCGAGATCATCGAGACCCCGATCATCTCGAACTTCAAGGAAGGTCTGTCGGTGATGGAGTATTTCAACTCCACCCACGGCGCCCGCAAGGGGCTGGCCGATACCGCGCTGAAAACCGCCAACTCGGGATATCTGACGCGCCGCCTGGTCGATGTCGCCCAGGACAGTATCGTCAACGAGCTCGATTGCGGTACCGACAAGGGCATCAACATGATCGCCGCCATCGACAGTGGCGAGGTCATCGTGTCGCTTGGCGATCGCGTGCTCGGGCGCACGGCCGCGGACAATGTCGTCAACCCGGCAGCCGGCGATGTCATCGTCGAGGCGGGCGAGCTGATCGACGAACGGCATTCCCAGCAGATCGAGGAGGCTGGCGTCCAGCAGATCCGCATCCGCTCGGCGCTGACCTGCGAGACCCGCAATGGCGTGTGCGCCAAGTGCTATGGCCGCGATCTGGCCCGCGGCACGCCGGTCAATCTGGGCGAGGCCGTCGGTGTCATCGCGGCGCAGTCCATCGGCGAGCCCGGTACGCAGCTCACCATGCGCACCTTCCATATCGGGGGCACCGCGCAGGTGGTCGACTCGTCGTTCTCGGAGTCGAACTTCGCCGGCACCGTGAAGATAAAGAACCGCAACGTCGCCAAGGACAGCCAGGGCCGGCGCGTGGCCATGGGCCGCAACATCAGCGTGCTGGTGCTGGATGAAGACGGCAAGGAACAGGCGTCATACAAGATCGTGCAGGGCGCGCATCTGAAGGTCGATGACGGGGACAAGATCCGCCCCGGCCAGCGGCTTGCCGAATGGGACCCCTACACCCGCCCGATCCTCAGCGAAGCCAGCGGTACGGTGGATTTCGAGGACCTGCTTGAAGGCGTCTCCGTCAACGAGCAAACCGAGGAAACCACCGGCATCACCCAGCGCGTCATCGTCGACTGGCGGGCCAATCCGCGCGGCTCTAGCCTTCAACCGGCCATTGTGGTGCGCAACGCCAAGGGCCAGGTCGTCAAGCTGAAACGCGGTGGCGAGGCACGGTCGCAGGTGCCGGTGAGCGCGTTGCTCTCGGTGGAGCCGGGCCAGCAGGTCAAGACGGGCGACGTGCTGGCGCGCATCCCGCTGGAAAGCGCCAAGACACGTGACATCACGGGCGGTCTGCCGCGTGTGGCGGAACTTTTCGAGGCGCGCCGGCCCAAGGATCACGCGATCATCGCGGAAATCTCGGGCACGGTTCATTTCGGCCGCGACTTCAAGAACAAGCGCAGCATCCTCATCCAGCCGGACGAGGCTGAACTCGAGCCCGTGGAATATCTGATCCCCAAGGGCAAGCATCTTTCGGTTCAGGAGGGCGACCGTATCGAGAAGGGCGAGTTCATCATGGAAGGTCTGCCGGCGCCCCACGATATCCTTGCGATCAAGGGGGTCGAGGAGCTGGCAACCTATCTGGTGAACGAGATCCAGGACGTCTACCGGCTCCAGGGCGTGACGATCAATGACAAGCATATCGAGGTAATCGTCCGTCAGATGCTGCAAAAGGTCGAGGTGACCGACGCCGGGGACAGCGGCTTGCTGAAGGGCGAACAGGTCGACCGGATGGAGTTCGAGGATGCCAACGCCGTGCTCGAAGCCGACGGCAAGCGGCCCGCTGTGGCCACACCTGTGTTGCTCGGCATCACCAAGGCAAGCCTGCAAACGCGCAGCTTCATCTCCGCTGCTTCGTTCCAGGAAACCACCCGCGTGCTCACCGATGCCGCCGTCAACGGCAAGGTGGATACGCTGGAAGGGCTCAAGGAGAATGTCATCGTCGGCCGGCTGATCCCGGCGGGCACGGGCGGAATGCTCAGCCGCCTGCAACGGGTGGCCGGGCACCGCGATGACCTCATCCAGAAGGAGCGGGCTCGCGCCGCCGAACAGCGCCTGCAGCAGGCCAGCACGTCGGATATGCCGCCGCCCGACGGCGAGCGGATCGAGGCTGCGGAATAAGCATGCGGCCCTCCGGTCGTGTCATGATCCGAACCGACAAGGCCGGGGCGCTTGCGCCTCGGCTTTTTCGTCCGCGGCCAAATGGGCTACGCCTTAAGCATGAGGCGAAAACTCGCAGACCATATGCACGCAGCCTCTGGTCAACGCCGTTGAATATTTGTTATCAATAAAAGGGGAGTGGTGGACAGCCGTGATCACGCGCGATTTGCGATGGTCGTGGTCAAAATCAGGCTTGAGACTAAACGGCGTCGAGCCTGACCGGATCGGAGAGATCGTCTTCAAGCTGGCAACATGTCCCAGGCGCAAGCCACTGTTCCCTGACCGCTGCTCAGAACATCTGGGCACCAACATCATCGTGACCAGCGCGCGCGCGACCATTTGCGGCGCATCAAGGTCGCTTTGTTCCGGAGCATCCATGTCATGAGCCTCAAGCGCCCGAAGGCAGCACTGGCTCTTTCCATCGTGGCCCTGGGTCTCATTGCGGCGCTGGCGATATTCGGTGCGCGCCCCCAGATCGAAGCCGATCTCAGATCGCGGGTCGAGGCGAACCTGTCGGAAGCCGGCTTTTCCTGGCTTGATGTCACGATCTCGGGCCGCGATGCGCTGCTTGAGGGCGCGGTCTTTTCATCGGAAGAAAAGTCCCGTGCGGAGACCGTCGCCGCCGAAGTCTGGGGCGTCGGTGATGTCAGCAGCCGGCTTCAGGTGGCCGTACGCGACACACCTTATCGCATGGCGATCATTCTTCAGCGAGAGCGTCTGCGACTGCGCGGCTCGGTGCCTTCCGAAGAGGCCGAGCGCACCATCCTGGGCCTCGCGAATGCCAATTTCCCCGGGCTTGAAATCTCGTCGCGGCTGATGATCGATCCGAATATGGCGGCGATTGACACCTGGCTCAGCGGTATAGGCTTTGCCCTCACCCAACTCAAGCGGATGGCCACAGGCCAGGCGGTGCTTTCGGAGTCCGATCTGTCGTTTCAGGGTACTGTGGCGAAACTTGGCGGCTATGAGATGGTGGAGCGCGCCTTTCGCGAGGAGACCCCGGCCGCGATTACGGTGACGAATTTCGACATCTCGCCGCCGGTAGCCGATCCATTCACCTGGCAGATCGTGCTGGAAGACGAAGGCGAGGTCATATTCAACGGCCATGCACCGAGCAATGTGGCGCAGGCTTCAATGACGTTCTTTGCCGAACAGATGCTTTCCGGCCGGCGTGTCATCGACAATACGGTCATCGCGCGCGGCTACCCGCCGGGCTGGTGGGACGCTGCGCGCCGTGCGGTGCGTGCCGCGTCGCTTCTGCGTTCTGGAACTGTCACAATCACCGAAAAACTGGTCGAAATTAACGGTATTGCCGAAAGTGAGGCTTCGCTTGAGCAACTCACTGAGCTAGAAAAAGTTTGGCCGGCTGAATTCGAACTCAGCAAGTCGGTGCGCGTTTTTGATCTGAAGGATAGCGCACCCGGGACCCTTCCGGTGCGCGCCGAGTTCGCGCCAGACTCGCCGGCCTCGGTCAACAGGTAACGCGCCAGGAGAGCGTGATATGGCTTATCTCATTGCCCAGCTTTGGCCTTTCCTGCTACTGGCGCTCGTCGTCGGTATCGCAGTGGGGTGGTATTCTGTCGAAGCATGATGACATGCCAGGGCGTGCGGCGTTCCGTTGGGGCGGCGCAGCCCAAATCGGGCCTTGCCTAGTGGTTCAATTCAAACCGGTCTTCAGCTCATGACCAATTTCTCGCTCCAGATAATCGCGCTGATTTGCGCCGCTTTTGTCGTCGGCATGATCATCGGATATGTGCTGCGCCGCAGCTATTTTCCGCCTTCGGGCCAGTCTCGCGCGGCCAGCGAGAGCGGCGTTGCGCTCGAAAGCCGCGCCGAAATCAAACGGGGCAGCTTGCTCACGCGCGGTTCATCTGCGGCAACGCGCAAGCCGGCGCGCAAGCCCGCTGCCGCGGCGAAACCGGTCTCGCCTCCTCCTGCCGAGCCGGAGCCCGTGATACCGGCTGAAGCATCAGCCGAACCGGTTGCGCCGCAGGCCGATGTCGCGACCGCATCAAAAGATCGCGCCGCTGATAATCTGCAGGAGATCAAAGGCATCGGCGCGGTGCTGGAAAAGAAGCTCAACAAGATGGGCATTCAGAACTTCGATCAGATCGCCGCATGGACCGAGGCGGACATCGACCGTGTGGACCGGACGCTTAATTTTCGCGGCCGCATTCAGCGCGAGCAATGGGTGGAGCAGGCTCGCGCCATGATCAGCGACAGGGGCTGATTGCCGTCACGGCCCGCGCCCGGACCCAGGCCGACTGTGCACACAGCATTCAGAATGCGGCGATAGGTCGTCCCGGCAACCCAAATTTTCACGTCATGGTGAGTTGACGCACGCATGCTTCAGCGGGCAAATTTCGAACAATTTATTGAGCAAGCTGCTATTTAGCCAATAGACAGGGAGTATGAGGGTTTATTTGTTGTGTCCGTCGGGGGCGGTTGTCACGGCGTGCCGGCTGATGATCATGAAGCAGCCATTTCGACAGAACCCCGTTTCAGCCCGATCCCCCTAACAGCGATTTCCCCGAGGACCCATGGCCCTAGCACAAGAACATAACCCGGTCGGGCTTGCCAAGACCGGTTGCGCCGCGGAGCAGGATGTCGGGCGCCTTGCCCGCGACCTGCGCGAAACGCGCCTTTGCTCCACCGCGCTTGCTGAGCCATTGAGCGAGGAAGATCAGGTCGTCCAGGCCATGGACGATGCCAGCCCGACAAAATGGCATCTGGCGCACACGACATGGTTCTTCGAAGAGCTGGTTCTGAAACCTTTCGCGCCCGGCTACAGGGTCTTCAATGACGACTTCGCCTATTGTTTCAATTCCTATTATGAGAGCCTGGGATCACGTCATCCGCGGGCAACCCGCGGCCTGCTGACGCGCCCGACAAATCGCGACGTGCGCGATTACCGCGCCCATGTCGATGAGGCGCTCACCGCATTCATCGAGCGCGGTGAGGCTGGGCATGAGGCGCTGGAACTCATCGAACTGGGCATCCATCACGAGCACCAGCATCAGGAGCTTTTGCTCACCGACATATTGAGCCTTTTTGCAGCGAACCCGCTGCGGCCGGCTTATCGCGAGCCGGCATACGCCGATGCGCCTTCGTCTTCGCCCGAACTGACCTGGCACGCCTTTCCAGGCGGGATTTTCCAGGTAGGTCACGCCGGCCAGGGCTTTGCCTATGACAATGAAATGCCGCGTCACGAACAACTCGTTCACCCATTCCGTCTGGCCGGCCGGCCGGTCACCAACGGCGATTGGCTGGAGTTCATGCGCGATGGCGGCTATTCCACGGCGTCCCTCTGGCTGTCCGATGGATGGTCCAAAGTGAATGCCGAAGGCTGGCGCGCCCCGCTTTACTGGGAAGAGCACGACGGACAATGGCTGCAAATGTCGCTGGAAGGGCTGCATCCGGTCGATCCGGCGCGCCCGGTGTGCCATGTCAGCTTTTATGAAGCGAGCGCTTTTGCCCTGTGGGCGCAGGCCCGTCTGCCAAGTGAATTCGAATGGGAAGTGGCCGCGCGCGACCTGGCAGAGGCAGGCAACACGATGGGTGCGGGGCGGCTTCGTCCGGCTCCGACGCAGGGCGGGCATCAAGGTCTGGCGCAAATGTTCGGCGATGTATGGGAATGGACGTCGAGTGCTTATGCCGCTTTTCCCGGCTTCCGCCCAGCGACCGGGGCGGTTGGCGAGTATAACGGCAAGTTCATGTGCGGCCAGTATGTGCTCAAAGGCGGCTCGATCGCCACGCCCGATATTCATATACGCAGAAGCTACCGCAATTTCTTCTATCCACATCATCGCTGGCAGTTCAAGGGTCTGCGGCTTGCGCAGGATATTCAGAGCATTTCTGGCACAAGTGGCTATCGGTGATGCGTCTGAAAATGCAACAAGACAGGAAGTCAGGGCGCATTCACTGAACCGGGTTTCATGCAACGCGCTTTAGGCTCCGGGACCCAATGAGCGTCCCGGCCGACGACAGATTGACGGGGACATCATGCATCGACACACCGCCGGACAGACGGTGCACCACGAGGCGCCGGATACCGATTTCGCCGAGCAGGTGGTCAACGGTCTGCGCACGCGCCCGCGCGCCATTCCGTGTCGCTTCCTCTATGACGAGCGCGGATCTCAATTGTTCGAGGAAATCACGCAGCTTGAGGAATATTATCCCACGCGCACCGAGATCGCGCTGTTACAGGCCCATGCAGAGGAGATCTCCGATCTGGCGGGCGATGATGTCGCTATTGTCGAGTTCGGCTCGGGCTCCAGCCGGAAGACCGAAATCCTCCTGCGGGCGCTGCCCGATCTGCGCGCCTATGTGGCGATCGACATCTCGCCAAGTGCGCTTGCCAGTGCCGCCGCCCGGTTGCGCCGAAAGTTTCCATCGCTCGAAATCATTCCCGTGTCAGCTGATTTCAACGAGCCTGTAAGCCTGCCTCGCGCAGCACAGGCACGCACCCGGCTCGGGTTCTTTCCCGGCTCGACGATCGGCAATCTCGATGCGGTCGAGGCGCGAAAATTTCTGAGCCATGCGGGCGCGCTTCTGGGGAATGGTTCAGCGCTGCTGCTGGGCGTCGATCTGAAGAAGGATCCCGCCATTCTGATCCCCGCTTATGATGACCGCGAAGGCGTGACGGCGGCCTTCAACCTGAACTTGCTGCGCCGGATCAACCGTGAGCTTGATGGCTCGTTCGACATATCGCAATTCGCTCATGAGGTGAGCTACAACGAGGCTGCGGGGCGTGTGGAGATCTATATCACCAGCCTGGTCGCCCAGAATGTCGAGGTTCTCGGCCAGACTTTCGCCTTTCGCGCGCACGAGCGCATCCACACGGAAAATTCGCACAAATACACGATCGAAGAAGTGGCGGTTCTCGCCCATGAAAGCGGGTGGCAGGCACATCGGTCCTGGGTCGATGAGGCGGGGCTGTTCAGCCTGCATTATCTGACGCGCTGACGTCGGCGCTGACCCGGCAACACCGGCTTGGCGCATTCGTCATCCGCGCAAAGTTATCATTTTCGTGCACAGATGATTAATTTGGTGCAAGCCGGCAGTATCATTCTTGCTCATACAGTAGTATTCTGCCTCCATAGTAGTAATTGAGATCGCGTCCCCTGGGACATCGCCAGCCGATGCGGTCGGCTTGCGACAGCGTGAATTCTTGTTTGCCGTGGAGTTTTTGATATGTGGCGTCCTGTTGCCTTGTCCGCCTTTCTGGCCCTTTTGTTCATCACGACCCGTTCGGGTCAGATGCCGCCGCATGGCGAAGGCGAGGCGGCGGTAAAGTCGGATCTGCTGACGCTGGACGATAGCGCGACCGACTTACGGATCAGCGCACGTGCGCCGGAGCAAAGCACGCCCCATATCATAAATTCATATCAGTGGTCTGAACACCCCAAGACGTCCTCGCGAAGCCGGGCCGAGCCACCCGAAAGCCCGCGCGACCAGCGCCAGCAGGTGGCTAGCGCAGCAATAATTCCGCCGCCGCAGCCCAAGGTTCAGCCCGGTGATGCCGAGATGCAGATCATCGTCTCGGCGACCGAAGAGCGCACGGCGTTGGAGACCACGGACGACTCGCTGAGCCTGATGCCGCCGGGACCCGACTTTCCGGCTCGTGTCCAGACCGAGCTGGCGCGGCTTGGCTGCTACAATGGGCGCGTGGACAATATCTGGGGGCCGATGAGCCGCAGGGCCGTCAGGGATTTCAGCGACAAGGCTTCACTCGGGCTTCAGCGCGAAGAACCAACGCGCGCGTTGCTGGTGCGCTTGCGTGAGGCGCCCGATGGTTTTTGCACAAGTGAATGCGCCGCGCCGGGCAGCGCAAGCTGCACCGCTATCGCGGCTTTGGCGCCCGAGGAACGACCTGATTATCTACCGCCATGGATGCGTGGCGAGCCCATGCCGAGCAGGCAAGCCGAGGTCGAAAAGCCGGTCTCTGTCGCGAGCGCAACCCCGCAAGCAGGGACCGTGCCCGCTACCCAGCCGAGCGTCGCCGCGCGGCCGGAGCCTCAGGCAAGCGCTTTCGATGCACGCGAGGCTGCCCGCCAGCAGCGCCGCGAACGGCGTGAGGCGAGGCGAAACAGGCAAGCATTCAAGCCGCAGAATTTCGATTTTGCGTGGCCTGGTCAGTGATATCGACGCACCAGCAGCAAAGAGCGCGTTGACGAACTCTCATTGCATTGAAAGCTCCAGGACACCGACTCATCAAACTCGCCGCCATCCAAATCCGGCTTCGGTTTTATGAGTTGGCGGCCTGAACAATCTAGTGTTCGGCGACGGCCTGCGGCGCGGGAAGCGCTACCTCCGCCGCTTCCTCGCGGCCGAGTTCGACCATGTCGCCCGGCCGGCCGATCCCGTGATAGACGAAGCCGGCAGATTGCGCATAATCCGGGCGCATGACATTGCGCAAATCCACGATCACCCGCCCGCGCATCCGTTCCTTAAGCGCCGTCATGTTGAGCGCGCGAAACTCGTTCCACTCGGTCAGGATCACGATGATGTCTGCGCCGCGCGCGGCTTCCAACGCCTGATCGCACCATGTGATCGTGGAAGGCAGCATGGCTTGTGCGTTGCTCCGTCCCTGGGGATCATACGCTCGCACGCTTGCGCCGCGCTCCAAAAGCATCGGCACGATGACGAGGCTTGGCGCCTCGCGCATATCGTCTGTGTTCGGCTTGAAAGTCATGCCGAGGATGGCAATCACCTTGCCGCGTACATCACCGCCCGCTGCGCGCTCGATCCGCCCGGTCATGGCGATCTTGCGCTCCATGTTCACTTTTTCAACCTGCTCGACCAGCGACAGCGGCGTGCGCGCTTCCCGCCCCGTGCGCACCAGAGCCGAGACATCCTTGGGGAAGCATGACCCGCCATAGCCCGGTCCGGGATGGAGAAACTTGTCGCCGATGCGCCCATCCGAGCCGATCGCGGTGGCCACCTGCTGCACATCCGCGCCCACTTCCTCGCACAGATCGGAAATTTCGTTGATGAAACTGATCTTCATGGCAAGGAAGGCATTGGCGGCATATTTCGCCAGCTCGGCAGACTCTCGCCCGACGAAGATCACCGGTGCATTGCGCAGTCGCAGCGGCTCGTACACCCGCTCCATGACAGAGCGCGCGCGGTCATTGTCGACGCCGACGAGGACGCGGTCAGGGTGGGTAAAATCCTGAATGGCCGAACCTTCGCGCAGGAATTCCGGATTGGAGCAGACCGAAAACGACGCATCGGGGCGCAGCTCGCGCAGCCGCTTCTCGATCTCGCGGCTGGTCCCCACCGGCACGGTCGATTTCGTCGTCAGCACGGTGTAGCCATCCAGATATGGCGCAAGGTCGCTTACAGCCTGGTAGACATAGCTAAGATCCGCATAGCCATCGCCGCGCCGCATCGGCGTACCAACGGCAAGAAATATCAGATCGGCCTGGGACACGGCCTCGCCGAGATTGGCCGAAAAGCTGAGCCGCCCGGCCTTGACGTTGCGCTCCACCAGCTCATCCAGACCAGGCTCGTAAATGGGAACTTTGCCCTTGTTGAGCAGGTCGATCTTTTCCTGGTTATTGTCGATACAATGAACATGCCAGCCGAAATTCGAAAAGCATGAAGCCGATACCAGCCCGACATACCCGGCGCCGATCATGCAAATATTCACACTTGCTCTCCAGAAAAAACGCTCAGGCGCGACAAAATTCCCAGCAACGGGAGGACGCCAGACCGACCATGAATCCTAGTCTTTGATTGCGTACATAGACAATAAGTTCGGCTGGTGCAATCGCGTGGATCGCGCCTGCCGGCGCACGGCAACTTTGCGTCGAGCCCGGCCTGGCCACGCTTCACAGCTTGAATTCCTCGTGCCGATAGCCTTGCAGATATAACAGCGCGCTCAGGTCGCAATGGTCAATGCGCGCATCGGCTTGAGCCGCCACCACGGCCTTGGCGCGAAACGCCACACCAAGCCCTGCGGCTTCCATCATGGCCAGATCGTTGGCGCCGTCGCCGACGGCCATGACATCAGCCGCTTCTATGCCCCGTCTTGCAACCTCCGCGGCAAGCGCCGTTCTCTTGGCCTCGCGCCCGAGGATCGGTTCGGCGACACCGCGCAACCGTCCGGCTTCAAACATCAGTTCGTTGCCCTGATGCGCGTCAAATCCGGCCATCTCCGCCACCCGGCTGGTGAAAAAGGTGAAGCCGCCCGAGACCAGAAGGGTGAATGCGCCATGCTCCTGCATCGTGGCGACCAAGGTGCGGGCGCCAGGCGTCAGGCTGATGCGCGTCGCCATGATGTCAGACAGCGCGTCTTCGGGGAAGCCATCCAGCAGCCTGATGCGCTCGCGCAGAGCTTCGGCAAAATCGAGCTCGCCGCGCATTGCCCGTTCGGTGATCGCAGCGATGCGCGGCTTGATGCCCGCCACATCAGCGACTTCATCGAGACATTCCTGCTCGATAATGGTCGAGTCCATGTCGGCCACGAGAAGCTTCTTGCGTCTGCCATCCGCCGGCAGCAGCGCCCAGTCCACGGTGCTGGCGCCGATAGCGCTCTCGACAGTGCGGCTGATGCCGGCTTTGTCGACATGACCGGGCAGCAGAACCTCGACAGCCTGCCTGGGGGCCAGCCACACCGGCTCACCAGCGCCCGGAATGGTCAGGGCGAGCATTCCGATGATCTGATCAAGCCGGTCTGTCGGATCCGGCGCGATAAGTATAAGAACATGTGACATGAAGAGGTCGATACCGAAAGCGGGCGAGGCGAAACACGCCGTCCTTATTGCAGGCCCGACAGCCGGCGGCAAGTCCGCTCTGGCGCTGCGTCTGGCCAAGGGGCATGGCGGCATGATCATCAACGCCGACAGCATGCAGGTCTACCGCGAGTTGCACATCCTTACTGCGCGCCCGAGCGCAGAGGATGAAGCGTGTGCGCCGCACCGACTTTTCGGCGGTGTGCCGGCAGCAACGGTTTATTCGGTCGGCAAATGGCTTGAGGATGCCGGGCGCTCGCTGGCTGAGGCGCGGGCCATGGGTCTGGTGCCGATTTTCGTTGGGGGAACGGGGCTCTACTTCATGGCGCTGACAAAGGGTCTGTCCCGCGTCCCCGATATCCCGGCTGACATAAAGGCGCGCTGGCGACATCGCGCCCGCCGCGTGCCGTCTGAAGCTCTTCACCGGGTGCTGGCGCGGCGCGATCCGCTGATGGCGGCGCGGCTTCGCGACAGCGACCCGCAACGCATCGTGCGCGCGCTGGAAGTTATCGAGGCGACGGGCCGCTCGCTGGCCGATTGGCAGCGCGATGCCGGCAGGCCGCTGATCCGCGAGGAGGACGCGCGGTGTATCCTGCTTGCGCCATCGCGCGCGGCGCTTTACCGGCGCTGCGACGAGCGCGTGGACGAGATGATCGCGCGCGGCTGTGTCGATGAGGTCAGGGCGCTGCTCTCATCCGGTCTGCCGCCGGACCTGCCGGCGATGCGTGCCATCGGCATGCGGGAGCTGGGCGATTTTCTGCGCGGGGATATCGGTCTTGCCGAGGCGACAACGAGGATGAAGACACAGACGCGGCGCTATGCAAAGCGGCAGATGACATGGGCGAGACGAAATATGATTACGTGGCAGATTGTAGATTCGTAATAAATGCGATAAATCAGCTCATGCAGCAGATATTTGTTTCAGACTGCCTATTGACCGCGCATGCTGTTATCATTAGGTTCCTTAGCGTTTGTGCGCTGCACCCCGAACTATCGCGGCGCGGCGAGCTGTGAGTTGGAGCAAGACCGATGACGACGATTATGACCGGCGCGGAAATCGTGCTGCGCGCGCTAGCCGACCAGGGTGTCGATTTGATTTTCGGCTATCCGGGCGGCGCCGTGCTGCCGATCTATGACGAATTGCACAAGCAGGATCGGCTGCGTCATTATCTCGTCCGCCATGAGCAGGGCGCGGTGCATGCCGCAGAAGGTTATGCGCGCTCCACAGGCCGGGTTGGCGTCGTTCTGGTCACGTCCGGCCCAGGCGCGACCAATGCGGTGACGGGCCTCACAGATGCGCTGATGGACTCGATCCCCGTGGTTTGCCTCACCGGCCAGGTGCCAACGCATCTGATCGGCAATGACGCATTCCAGGAGTGCGACACCATCGGGATAACGCGCCCGTGCACCAAGCACAATTATCTGGTCAAGGACGTGAATGATCTGGCGCGCGTGCTGCACGAGGCTTTCTATGTGGCGCAAAATGGTCGTCCCGGTCCGGTCGTGGTGGACATTCCCAAGGACATACAGTTCGCCAAAGGCCCGTATGTCAGCCCGGGGCAGATCACCCACAAGAGCTATCGCCCCGCGCTCAAGGGCGATCAGCAGGCCATCCGCGATGCGGTGGACATGATCGCCTCGGCGAAGCGCCCGATCTTCTACACCGGCGGGGGCGTCATCAATTCGGGCCCGGCCGCCAGCAAGCTGCTGCGCGAACTGGTGGCGATCACCGGCTATCCTGTAACCTCAACGCTGATGGGGCTGGGAGCCTTTCCGGCTGCCGATCCCAAATGGCTGGGCATGCTGGGCATGCATGGCACCTATGAAGCGAACATGGCGATGCATGACTGCGACGTGATGATCAATGTGGGCGCGCGCTTCGACGACAGGATTACCGGGCGGCTCGATGCCTTCTCGCCGGGCTCAAGGAAAATCCATATCGACATCGACCCGTCCTCCATAAACAAGAATGTCCGCGCCGATCTGCCGATCATCGGTGATGTCGCCCATGTGCTCGAAGAAATGGTCCGGGTGTGGCGGGCCAAGTCGCCGCAGATCGACAAGCCAGCGCTGAAGCGCTGGTGGAAGCAGATCGACGATTGGCGCGGCCGCGACTGTCTCAGCTACAAGATGCGCGATGATGTCATCATGCCGCAATATGCCGTGCAGCGCGTCTATGAGCTGACCCGGGACATGGATACCTACATAACGACTGAGGTCGGCCAGCATCAGATGTGGGCGGCGCAGTTCTACCGCTTCGAGGAGCCGAACCGCTGGATGACCTCGGGCGGTCTCGGCACCATGGGTTACGGCCTGCCGGCAGCGATCGGCGTTCAGGTGGCCCATCCCAAGGCTCTCGTCATCGACATTGCGGGCGAAGCCTCGATCCTCATGAACATGCAGGAGATGTCCACGGCGGTGCAGTATGATCTGCCGGTCAAGATATTCATTATCAACAATGAATATATGGGCATGGTGCGCCAGTGGCAGGAATTGATCCACGGCGGGCGCTACTCGCATTCTTATTCGGCCGCGCTGCCCGATTTCGTCAAGCTCGCCGAAGCCTATGGGGCAAAGGGGCTGCGCGCTGAAAAACCTGATGAACTTGATGATCTGATAAAAGAGATGATCGCGACGCCAGGGCCGGTGATCTTCGATTGCCGGGTCAGCAAGGAAGCCAATTGCTTCCCGATGATCCCCAGCGGCGAAGCTCACAACAACATGCTCATGGGCGATGACGTGACCGATGCAGACATCGAGAACGCCATCACCGAAGAAGGCAAGGTGATGGTCTAGCCGCGCGCGAGCCACGGGGGGCTCGCTCCGCCGGCGCCATCGGAGTTTTCAGCAATGCAAACGCCAGCAGCCGCTGCGCCGTCCCCCGGGGCGGTCGCCAACGAACCGATATGGCCATTTCTTGCGCCGCCGATCTTCCTGCTTCTGTGGGCAGGCGGCTTCGTCGTCGGCAAGATCGGCGTGGCCCATGCCGAACCGTTCACGCTTCTGACGATCCGCTATGCTCTGGTCCTGCTCATATTGCTGCCGGTGTTCGTGGTGATGCGCACGCCCCTTCCGGCTACCGCGATGGCGTGGTTTCACCTCATCGTCGTTGGTCTGTTCATTCAGGCGGGCTATTTCTGCTTCGTCTATGCCGCCTTGTCGGCGGGGGCCTCTGCGGGCAGCGTCGCCCTCATAGCGTCGATGCAGCCGATCCTGGTTGCGCTTCTTGCGCCGGCGCTGACCGGAGAGGGGCGTGTGACTGGCCTGCGCTGGCTCGGCCTGGCGTTGGGGCTGAGCGGCGCGGCGATCGTCATCGTGGCGCAGCAAAGCGTCGCTGTCGCCTCGGCGGTCGGCATCGTGCTTGCCGCCTGCAGCGTGCTCAGCATGACGGCGGGGACATTGTGGGAAAAGCGCTTCGGCGTCTCGTACCACCCGGTCTCGTCCAATCTCATACAATACGCAGCCGCCGCTTGTGTCACCGCTATGCTCGCTTCAGGCCTTGAAAGCTGGCGGGTTGACTGGAGCGCGGAACTGCTGTGGGCTCTGGCTTATCTGGTGCTCGCCAATTCTCTGCTCGCGCTCACTTTGCTGCTGGCGATGCTGCGCCGCGGCGAAGCCTCGCGCGTCTCCACCATGCTGTTTCTCGTGCCGCCGGTTTCCGCCGCGCTTGGCTGGCTGCTGCTTGGCGAAGAGTTGCCATGGTTCGGCTGGGCGGGCATGTTCGTGGCGGCCGCGGGCGTGGCGATCTCGCTGCACAAGTCTCAACCCTCACCGCTCAATCCGGGCGCCATAAGAGTGAAGCCATGAAGCCAGTTGCACAAGGTGGTCAGATGACCTCGTCCGAAGAACCGATCGAGCAGCATACGATGTCTGTCCTTGTCGATAACGAGCCGGGCGTCCTGGCGCGCGTCATTGGCCTGTTCTCGGGGCGCGGCTACAACATCGACTCGCTCACGGTATCGGAGACCGTGCACGACGCGCATCTGTCGCGGATCACGATCGTCACCACAGGCTCGCCGATGGTAATCCATCAGATCAAGAGCCAGCTCGAACGCCTCGTGCCGGTTCATCGCGTGGTCGATCTCACGTGGCTGGGCAATCCGCTAGAGCGCGAACTGGCCCTGGTCAAGGTGCGCAGCAAGGGCGAAAAGCGTGTCGAGTCCCTGCGCCTTGCCGAAGCCTTCCGCGCTCAGGTCGTGGACGCAACCACCGAACATTTCATTTTCGAGATCACCGGCAGGTCAAGCAAGGTCGAGCAGTTCATTTCGCTGATGCAGCCGCTCGGCCTCGTCGAAGTCGTGCGTACCGGCGCCGCCGCCATTGCGCGCGGGATGGATTCGACCTAATCCTCGCCATCATAGCTTGTTTTTTGGTGTTTTTGGCTCGCATCCTGGAATAGCATGCGGCGCTAACCGAGGCAGAGGGCTTTCCAATTCGCGCGCCACCGGCAAGTGGGTTTGCGTCTGCGGATCAGATCAGGAGGGACAGCATGTCCAGATTTCTAAGTTTCCTGGGGCACATTATGCGGGAAATGTCCGCAATCGTGCTGACCATCGTCATCATTGTCTTCTTCTTTTTCAACACCGGCTACCAGCCAAGCCCCGAGAACGCCATCGCCATATCGTTCTGGGCGTCCATCCTGATGATTGTCTACCTTTGGATCCAGTCCGGCGGCATCGCCCTGACAGGCGTGCCCAGCACGCTGGTCATGGCGGTAGATGCTCTGGTTTCCATCATTCCGCTCATTCCACTTCTCTTTGCCTTTTTCGACTATTATCGCGGCAATCTGGAGCTGTCGTCGTTTCAGGTCTATTTCGGACTTACAGCCTTGATCGCGATACTGTTCGATATCGTCGTGAACCTGACGCTCATGATCCGCCTGAGCCGTCGCTATCTGGGCGAAATGGGCGGTCACGAATAAGCCTGTCCATCACACTATGCGGCTGGGCAAGGTGGGTCTTGCCCGGTTCCGCACCCTTCACGGGGGCCGGTAACGTGCGCTTGCACGGCGCCGCTGCCCGATCAATGAGAAACATAATCACCTAGACGGGGACTAACGCTATGCGGGTCTATTATGATCGTGATGCCGATATCGGCCTGATCAAGAACAAGAATGTCGCCATTATCGGCTATGGCAGCCAGGGCCATGCCCATGCGCTCAACCTGCGCGATACCGGCGTCCAGAATGTCGCGGTCGGCCTTCGTGAAGGCTCGGCCTCAGCGCGCAAGGCGCAAGCCGAGGGGCTCAAGGTGATGAGTGTCGCCGATGCGGCGCGCTGGGCCGATGTCATGATGCTGCTCACCCCCGATGAACTTCAGGCCGACATTTATAATGCCGATCTGAAGGACAATATGCGCGAGGGCGCGGCGCTGCTGTTCGCGCACGGGCTGAACATCCATTTCAACCTCATCGAACCGCGCGGTGATCTGGATGTCGGCATGGTGGCGCCCAAGGGGCCGGGCCACACGGTTCGCGCCGAATATCTGCGCGGTGCCGGCGTGCCGTGCCTGATGGCCATCGCCCGCGATGCCAGCGGCAACGCGCATGATCTGATGCTGTCCTATGCCAGCGCCATCGGCGGCGGTCGCGCCGGGATCATCGAAACCACATTCCGCGAGGAATGCGAAACCGACCTGTTCGGCGAGCAGACCGTGTTGTGCGGCGGCGTGGTCGAGTTGATGCGCGCGGGCTATGAAACGCTGATCGAGGCGGGCTATGCGCCGGAGATGGCCTATTTCGAATGTGTCCACGAAATGAAGCTGATCGTCGACCTGATCTATGAAGGCGGCATCGCCAACATGAATTATTCGATCTCCAACACGGCTGAATTCGGCGAATATGTCTCGGGCCCGCGGGTCATCACGCCCGAGACCAAGGTGCGCATGAAAGAGGTGCTGGCCGATATCCAGAGCGGGCGCTTCACGCGCGACTGGATGCTGGAGAACAAGGTCAATCAGACCAGCTTCAAGGCGCGCCGCGCGGCCTGCGAGCAGCACGATATCGAAGAGGTGGGCAAGCGGCTGCGCGCCATGATGCCGTGGATTTCAGAGCGCGCACTGGTGGACAAGAGCCGCAACTGAGCCGGCCGAACCAGCGTCTTTTACAAACAATAAGGCGGCGCCCCGCATGGACGCCGCCTTCATTGCAAAAAACAATCCTGTCAAGACTGCTGTCTATTTGAGCGAATCGTAACGCTCGCCACCGAACTTGTAATTCACGCCCAGCTTGACAGTGTGTGCGTCAAGATCCGCATCCCAGCGGAAATCATCCACGGTCCGCACTGTCGCATCCTCGAAGTCGAAATACAGATATTCGACCTTGACCGTCCAGTTCGGGTCGATCGCATGCTCGACGCCCGCACCGATCGTATAGCCCCATAGGGTCTTGTCCTCGCTGGCGACTTTCACAAAGTCATCGCGAACCGTCAGATCGGCGTTGATGAACGCCGCGCCGCCCTTGACGTAGAGCAATGTGCGGTTCATCGCGTAGCCGAGCCGCCCGGTCAACGTGCCGTAAAGACCACCATCGGCGGATACTTTCAGGTCAGGCTCGGTGGGATCATTGGCCGCGCCGTCCAGGCCGAAATAGCCAAGATCAGCCTCCAGGCCGATAACCAGATTGCCACGCTGCCAGTTGTAGCCGATCTGGCCGCCATAGATCCAATCATCGGCATCGAACGACCACGATGCGCCATTGTAATAGCCATCGACATCGGTAACGTCGATATCGGTCCAGGCATAGCCCACATGTGCGCCGATGTAAGCGCCCTGCCAGGTGAAATAGGCGGGGGCGGCGATAGTGGGCATGTCCTTCAGGCTTTCATCCTCATAGATGTCGGCGGCGTTCGCCGATGCCGCCGAAAAGGCCAGCGCGCCGACCACCGCGGCACCTGCCACGCGTCGCAAGCTTGCTGATTTGATCATGTCTTCCTCATTCCTGTTCTGCTCGAAGACGGCAAAACCATGCCAGTCGTCAAACCGGCATCGCTGATTCCCGTCTTGCATGGTCGCTGATATCGGCAAAAGATGGCGCACGATTGTTGTTTTGGGGGCGGACCGATGATGGCCGCCCGACGCATTGTCGCCGAGAAGGTGCCGCGCTTTTGACTTTAAATATGTGTTTTATTTCAATGGCTTAACGGGATTGACAGAAAGTCGATGCGAAGTTGCCACAACGGATTTATTTTCAGCATTCGAATGAACCGGGAGGCTCCATGGCGGGCGCAACCGATGCATGCCCATGCGGCAATATGTTGCGTTGCACACGAGCACAAGCCCGCAAATCAAGCGATTCCGCTTGAGGCACCCCGCCAATTCCGACATACTTGACTGGCAATCGGGCGGCCTTACGGACCCGGTGGAAGAACTAAGCTTACGGTACCGCTGATGCGGATGTTAGCTGCATTGTGTCTCCCCGAAATGTGACGCGCCGACCATGTTGATTAGCGTGGTCGATTGATCGCGCTATTAATGTTTTGGGTATCAGGAGATCGACCCATGCAGCAGTCCGGTACGGTCAAGTTTTTCAATCAGACCAAAGGGTATGGCTTCATTACGCCGGATGAGGGCGGGAAGGACGTATTCGTTCACATCTCTGCTGTCGAGCGCTCGGGATTGCCCGCACTCGATGAAGGCATGCGCGTCACGTTCGAGACCGAGCCCGACCCCCGTGGCAAGGGACCCAAGGCCGTCAATCTGGCCAAGTCCGACTGAGTTGATCTGCGCGCGGCGGATTGACTGACGTTCGCATCGCCGGCCATCAGCCACCGATCGCGGTCACTTCGGCAGGCATTTACCGAAGCGGACTTCACAGCGGCCGCTCCGGCCTGATCGTGGCATCAGCGGCGCCAAACGCCGTCAGATCATTGACGGCGCAAGGACAAGTGCACTGCACCCCATCGGTAGCGCATAGGGGATGCAGCCGGCTCGCGTCCATGAAACCGGCATCGCCATCAGCGGATGATCTTCCAGCGTGGGCAATGAACGCATGGCGAGCTTCAGCGCCAGCAATGCCATGGCAATCGCGCCGCCTGCCATGGCGACATAGACAAGGAATGCACCGAGATGCTCAGGGCCGGCCCACAATGCCAGAGCCGGCAGCAGCTTTGCGTCACCACCACCGATGATATTGCGCGCGAACAGGGCGAATGTCACCGCCAGCACCATGCCGGCGACCAGCAGATGCCCCGGCAGATCGCCCGTGCGTCCCGTCGCCAATACGTGCCCCAGGAAAAGCGCGGCCAGAGACAGCGACACCCAATTGGGAATGCGCCAGCTTCGCATGTCGGATATGATCGCATAGCAGATGCAGAAGACGAAACCCGCCTGTATGCCGAATTCGATCAAGTCCGCCATGATGTTCCCCCAAGCCCGCAGCGAGCGGCAAGCACGCCTGCTGGTCCTGCAATCCAAGGCTAGATCAAACATGTTACCAAGCCGCAAAAGCTGCAAAAGCCGCATCGGCACGCACGGGTGGTCATGACGGCAGCCTTGACCATCAGGGAGATGATCCGGCGCAATGCCCAACCCGGCCGCGTGGTCTGGATCGGACTGCGGCCTGAAAGGCGGGCACCAATGCAGATCGTCGAGCGGGCCGAGGTTTCACCGGTCGGTCTGGTGGGCGATCGCCGTGCGCGCCCCGGCAAGCGGTCGGTGACGCTGGTGCAATGGGAGCATCTGGCCGTGATCGGCGCGTTTCTCGGGCGCGAGCAGGTGCCGCCAGAGTTGTTGCGGCGCAACATCGCCGTGGCTGGCATCAACTTGATAGGGCTGCGCGACCGGCCTTTCCACATCGGCGGCGCGATATTGCGCGGCTCGGGCCTTTGCGCGCCCTGCCGGCGTATGGAGGAAGCTCTCGGACCCGGCGGTTATGCGGCAGTTCGCATGCATGGCGGGATCACGGCTGAAGTGGTTGGCCCGGGCCGCCTGGCGCTGGGCGATGCGGTCTGGCCGGTTTCCAATAAGTGCCTGCAAGCGGGCTGAGCAGCGCTGCCATCATTCCGCGCTCGCCGATGTCTCGCTCCTTCTGGCCGCCACTGCCTCGGTGTTGGCGATAATCTCGATCTGGGCGGGATGCGTGACATGTATCATGGGGCCGTTGCGCTGCTTCAGCCAGCCGCGCACACGGATCTGGCTGCCTTTGAGCTGCAACAGGCCTGCGGCTTCATCGGGGAAGGCCTTGCGCGCCGCCGGCGAGAGCGACACCGTAAAATCGCTGCGCCAGTCATCATCGAAGTTGATGTAAATGCGCCCGCGCACCTCCGCCACGTCGTGAACGTACCCCGCAATCACCTGAAAACTGTTGGTGAGTTTGGCCATGCTTGCGGGATCGGCGGCATCACGCACGCGCAGGAGCCCATCGGCCCAGAATCCGCTTGCCGCGCGTCTGGCCGTCTCTTCAGCGGCCTGGAGCCGGGTTATGCAGGCATCATTATCGGCGAAAGAATAGCCGAGCGCCAGCCCGGCTCCGATCAGGCTCTCCTGAAGCCAGATCTCGCCATCATCGCGCGCGATGAAGACGTGAGCCAGCAGCCGGCCGTAGCGGTCACGCTCACGCCCGCCCACGCCAAGACGCACACGCTGGCCGACCGCCAGTCTGTCGAGCGCGCTCGACAAACGCTCATCGACGCCCAGCCGGTTCGACCAATCAGCAGTGATGCGCGGCGGCAGTGCGCCTATCAGACGGACCGCGCGACCATCCTCCAGCAAAAGCGTGTCCGGCCCGAGACGCTCCACAACCGTTGCCTCGCCGGCATCACGCAGACCACATGGCAGCGCCGCAGACACCGCGACGTCTGTGGCGGCCATACTGGCCAGAATCATCAGCACACTGGCCGGCAAGCGGCGAAAGCAGGTCATTTCCATCACGCCTCACGCAAAAAATAGTGCTATCGCACACCAAAGAACACCGCAGCGGTAATATTTCACGGATCGCAGCGGCTGACAAGCAGGGTGCCAAGGCGGGAATTGCTATGCTAGAACTGATTTTGTCATGCACCGACCCCGTAGCTCAGCAGGATAGAGCATCAGATTCCTAATCTGAGGGTCGCAGGTTCGAATCCTGCCGGGGTCACCAATAAAATCAAGCAATTAAGATAACGACGAAATCGTCGCTGCGAAGTTTGTAGGCTCCTTGTAGGCACGAGCGTCGATCTCGCGGCGGTTTTGGCTCTCAGAACCCGCTCTGTCGGCGTGTCGCAAAATCCCGTTTCGACACCCCTCACGCATCGGCTTGCCTCTTGGCGCGAACCCCGTCACAGTCCGGCGCATGGCGAACGGCTTTTCAGCAACGGCGACTGCGGTCCGGTGCCAACCTGAGCGCCCCCGTGCATCCTGCACGCCTCGCGCGCGCACCGGTCAAGAAACTCGACTGTTGCACCGTCAATCGGGCCTGTTTAATCTAAGTGCGAACAGGGGCAAGACCGATGGCTTGATCTCGCGTAAGAACCGGCTTTCATCGGCTAGCAATCGTTCTGTCTCTTGCATTCTTGGTCCCCGACATCATCCTGCTGGGCAGGTCCGGCTTCGCCGTGATTTTTTGGATTGTAGCTGAGGCTGAGACAGCCATTTCTTCTGCTGCCCTTTGCTTCGCCGCCGCCGCCTTCTTTTATGTCACGATAAGGGCTATCGGCTGGATCGTTGAAGGATTTGTCGGCTAGCCAGTTTTTTTCAGCACTAGGGCGCGGCAACACGTCTCCGTCTACCCGGATGAAACCTCATGCTCGGCAGATTGCCGAAACGTTTGGCGGAAATAATTGCCGACCTTGTAAAGCGCCCAATATCCCAAGACCAAATTGATCGCCATCACAACAACTGTGGCGACAAGAAGCTCACCCATGCGCAATAGCTCATCACGCCACATGAAACCTATTATCATTAGAGCGAGCAAATTTACCGAAATGCTCCATGAAATTGGGCGTGTCAGATGCTTTGAACAGCTTTCATATTCCGCCTGATACCGCTCTCTTTTTTCCTGCTCGGCCTTTTCTTCATCGCTCGGCTCCGGCTCTTCTCCGATGAAATATTCTAGAACGAATTTTGGAGGAAGGCCGACAGAGATCATGTACAGAGCTAAACTTAGCCCGAACGTTCCCATATGCGCGGTAAGTTTCCAAGGCCACGGAAGTTCGCTGAAAGCCAGGATGAATATCGAGAAGCCGAACAAAGTGAGGGCCAGTAGGGATGTTGCCCAAGAGAACAACCTGAAAACTAGCCATTTTTTTTCCAAGTACAGCGATCGCTCCAACAACCTATCGTCTGTGTTTTCCATCGCTTCCCCCAATGCGAACCCGCAAGATCGCCGAAAAAACCTCGGGTTCAGGCTACAAGAGGCGCTTTGTGCGGACAACGAGATTGAGGCTGAACGGAACCTCATTTGACAAACGGATATTCAGCAGCGGCGGCTTGTGTGGCAGGGGGTGTGTTCGCTCTTGGGGAACCCTGGCCGTGCGGGCTTCGTCCGGTCGTTCCGATCCGCCAGAGCAGAGGGCGAGGCCGGCCGCGCACCGATCCGATCAAGCTGCGCATCGAAGCCGACCTCGCACTCATGGGCCTGAGGTGAACCGCGCCAGCTCGTCGATGGAGCGCTTGGTGATCCGCTTTTTCATGGTTCCTACTTTCCGCCGCACGTAATGTAGGCATTGTGTAGGAACAAAAGAGCGAACTTGGGAAGAGCCAAGCGGCAACGGGAAAACTTTAGCGGCTTGTCCACTAATGTGATTCGGGTGTCGCAGGCGGCGCGATCTAACTTGGGAGAAGACGGGAAGCGGCTGTAGCCGCTTATTCCTAATCTGAGGGTCGCAGGTTCGAATCCTGCCGGGGTCACCAACCGTGCAAAACTCTTTGATCACTTATCCGGATGGCAGTTTCGAAGCCGCAGCATGTGCTAGTGTCGGTTACGAAGACGGTGCGGCTTGAAAGGACGGACATGCACGCGGTGATTGATCCGGCTGAACGACAGGAATCGCTGAGGCTGCTTCGGGCCGGACAGGCGAAGGATGCCGCTGCGCTGTTGTCGGCGGCCCTGGACAAACGGGGCGCAGACCCTGACATGCTTGGCTTGCTGGCGTTGGCGCTGGAGAAATGCGGCGACAAGGACGCCGCAATCGAGGCAATGCAAAAAGCGGTCGATCTTCCCGCCGACACTGCGATCACGTTTCGCAACGCCTGCAATCTGGCCGCAATGCTCATCGATTCCGGTCGCCGTGCCGAGGCTATTGCCTTGCTGCAACGCGGCTGGCTCTGGCCCGCCCAGCCCGAGCTTGAGCCGCAGCATCTTGATTGCATCGGATCACTTGCCAGCGCCATGAACATGCTGGACCTTCATGACGAAGCAGTCGCGCTCTTGTTGCCGCTGGCCGACGCTGACAGGCTGAACTGGCCGTTGCAAAAGGCCCTGATCTTTGCGCTCGAACGGCAGGGAAAGTACGAAGAGGCCTTGCTGATTGCACAACAGGGCGCGCCGGACAGGCAATCGGCCCATGAGCGGGATGCCTTGCTGGCATATTTATATTTCAAGACCGGTGATAGCCAGTCAGCATCTCAGTCCCGCAGCGCCTATTTCACGGCGGCGCCAGCCTGCCTGCTGCCAGCTCGCCCCGGCCAGAAATATACCGTTGGCGTGGTGGAAGCCAATCCGATGTTCAAAGCCTTGTTCAACTTGCCTCGGCGGCATCATTTCACCTCCAATTATCCCTGGATGATGGCGGAGCGGCAGGCTGACCGTTTTCGCTTGATCTCGATCCTCGTTGGCGCCGGACCTGATGCCATTGATCAATTCATCGCAGCGCGCCCGCGGGTCGTGATCAATAATGTGGTCAACGCCGAAATGTTGATGTCGGAGGCAAATCTCCAAGGCGTTCAGAACATGCTCGCCCGTTTGCAGGTTCCGGTCATCAACCCGCCTGAGCAGGCTGCGAAATGCACCAGACAGAAGAACGCGCAGAAACTGGCGTCTGTCCCGGGCCTGGTGGTTCCAGAGGTGATGCGTTACCTCAACGTTGCGGATCAACGGGACAAGATCATCGACGAAATCGATAGGCGAAAAAGCTATCCGCTCATCATTCGCTCAACGATGGATCAGCAGGCGCGGAACATGACCCTTGTTCATCGGCGCAGTGAACTGGCAGACGCCATTGCGGCGATGGGGCACCGACAGTTTTACTGCATCGATTATGTCGGCGCGCCGCGTCGGGACAATTGCTTCCGCAGGATACGCGCCGCTTTCATCGATAGCGCCCCTCTAATCATTCGCGCGGATTATTGCGAAGACTGGATCGTAAGGAGCCGCAACAAGATCCCGATTGCATTCTATCGCATGCATCCCAAGCTGCTGGCCGAGGCCGACGCGATTGTCCGGCATCCGGAGAAGGAACTGGGATCGCAAGTCATGCAAACCCTCGAGGCTGTCGGCAAGTTGATCCCGCTTGACATATTCGGGATGGACTTTGATGTCGATGATGACGGGCGCGTGGTGTTTTTTGAGGCCAATGCGAGCATGAACCTTTATTCCAACGCCCCTGCAGAGCTTCCATATCCGCCCGAAGCTGAGCAGGCTCTCAAGCAGGCTATGGAGGCCGCTCTCGACCGCCGCGCTCAATGACCGGGCTCATCGGACTGGCTTCATGGTACCACGCTCATGGCGGCATCTGTGTGATCCGCCGGACATGACATATCGGCGAGCCCCGGCTTTTGCTGAAAGTGATCTAACGGCTCAGGCGGCTTGCCAGCCAATGAAGCAGCGACAGCAAAATGATCGCGCCGGCCCCCCAGATGACGATGTTAAAAGGGCTGAGCGCGGTGCCGCGCAGCCAGGCCGTGACGATATCGCCGAACGGCGAGAAAAGTCTGAGGCCGAACAGCCCGTCATTGCTCCATGGCGCGGCCCAGATCCAGAACCGCGATGCATAGAGCAGGAAAACGCCCAGGAAGACGACGGCAGCCAGTCCGATTATATGGCCTGCGGCCCTCAATGGCGCACTCATTGCAGCACCTTTAGACTGTCGAGATCGACCATGAAGATCATCATTTCGCCGCGACGCTCGACCTCGCCATCCAAGCTCACAAAGAGGGCGACATGGTCCAGATAGGCTTCGTCGAGCGGCCCGCCCGATGCATCGGCAAGCAGGAAGAATTCCGCGCCTGCCACCGGCGCGCTGGAGACGAACACCGGCGGTATTCCGCCGATGAGACACAGATTGGCGCAGGCGCGGTGCGATAGGCCTGTGCCCGGGCGCATGGCGCCGGCGAGGCATTTGCCGTCGCAGATTTCGCCGGTGAGCCGCCAGCGACCCAGATTTTCGCTATCGACGCTGGCGCCGGGTGCGTCCTCCAGCTTTATGTCGTCGGCCCCGTCGCCGACCTGCAGCGCGTCGATGGTCCCGCGCTTGAGGGCAATCCCGCGCAAGGTCACGCTGCGTCCGTCAAAGCCCTCGATGCGCGACTGTATGCCCTTCTTGCCGACCCCGGTCAGAAGCAGCGACCGGCCCTCCGGCAGCCGTTCGGTGCCTGAGGTCACGTGCAATACCGGATAGGGCGCGGCCTGCATGACGCCGGTGACGGTTTGCGGCCCCCAGCCCCACATGAACGCCCCGTCGCCCGGATCATCCTGCGCGGTGGCCAAGGCAAGGGCAAGCGCCGCGAACGCGCCCAGCAGCGCGCCGGCCACTCCCAGCAGGAACAGCCGCAAGCCCGGCGGGATCGACAGATAGCCGACAAAAAACGGCGGGTCGGATTTGTTCATCGAGTGCTCTCCGGCAAGGCAAGCGGCGCAACATATGTGCCCGGCGGATTGGCCGCGCCACTGACGAGCACCCTGGTCCCCTCGATCTTCAGTGCATAGGTCGGGATGCGCTCGACATAAGGCTCGGGCGCGCACCCATCCTCAAGCCGGTACTGGAACCCATGCCACGGACAGGTGACGCAGCCGTCGATCACGCGGCCCTCGCCGAGCGGTCCGTTCTGGTGCGCGCAGGCATTGCTGATTGCCGACAATTTGCCGTCATTCAGGAAAACGGCGACCCGACGGTCACCGCTCAGATTGGCAATGAGCGCCCGGCCTTCGGTGAAATCGCCGATATCGCCCACGACATGCCAGCCGCCGTCCGGCTCTGCGGCGCGGTCGCGTCCCCATTCGCGCACGGCGACAAATCCGTGAAGCCCGCACACCAGCAGCACCGAGCCGCCCACTACGATGGCGCCTGCCGGGTTGGCCTGGCTTTGCAGCGCGCCCAGCGCCACGTGACCGACGATCAGCGCATAGGCCGGATAGATCAGCAGATGCAGGTTCTTCCACAGTCGTGGCGCGAGGAAATTGAGCCAGAAGTCATGGCTGGTCGCCGCCAGAACCGCCAGTATCAGCAGCGCTAGAACGCCGAGGGTCTCGAACGGAAAGCCGAGGACCTGGCCATAGCTCATGTTCGAGCCGAGCAGGGCCGTCAGCCGCGGCGTCGGGCTGAAACTGAAATACCAGTTGAGCACCGCATAGGCATGGGTGAGCGCCACCAGAAAAGTGAGCACGCCGAAGTGCCGCCGGTTGTAGAGCAGCGGCAAAAAGCGCCGGTCAATGCGCGCCAGCGGCCCGATGCACAGCAGCGCGGTCAGCATCACGAAGGCGCAGGTGCCGAAGGCGCGGGCCTGCACGATGGCGCCATCGACCGGCGCGGAATGATCCAGAAAAGCCGGCGCAACCCGCAGGTAGATCAGGATATAGGCAACGACGAGGGCGAAGAGCACAAGATCGTAGAAGATCTTGGAGCGGGTCCATTGCACGGGTTGATAGCGCACGCTCATCTTGGATGCTCACCGTGTGCTTGCGTCGAGGCGGATTGCAGGGATGCCCTCGGGGGTGGGCTGGCGCACCGAGAGGGATGCGAAAAATATTGCGGGAATGAGCAGGGCCAGCACGGCCCATATCCAGCCATGAGCGGCGCGCATCGGGCGATAGCGCACGCTGTCGGAATTCCAGCCTGCCTCAAGCTGCCACCAGCGCCACAGCACCAGCGGCCAGAGCAGCAGGATGCCCGGCACAAGCAGCGGGCGAAATGTGTATGAGCGGCGCGCCTGGGCATCGACACGGTCGATGCCAAACAACAGGAAGGCCGCCGCCGTTGCCGCCCCGGCATAAAGCCAGAGCTTTCCAAGCCCCACGAGCAGCGCAGCACTTTCCATGTTTCGCCCTCTGGTCACTTGGGTAGGAAGGATGTGCTTCATAAGTACAAATTTTGCCCGCTCTTGTCACCACGGCTGTGCCGCGCTTCGCGACTTTGTGAGCGCGCGCTGACCGGGCGACGGCCATCGCCGAAATTGTCGTCGTGATGGCCAGCGGTGCTGTGCTAATTTGAAGTATAAGGCTTGCCATACTGTGCTGATCCCCAGATTAAAGATCACCCTCCACACGCCGCTCCACCCATGAGAGACACGCATGAACAAGACAGCAATCGCCAACTTTGCCGATTTGAAAGACCGCGAGCCGGCGCATGCGCTGGTCGGTGAAGTGGACCTCGTCATCGTCCGCATGGATGAGGATGTCGCGGTGTTCTACGGCCGCTGTCTGCATCGCGGCGCTCTGATGGCAGATGGTTTCGTCGATGGCGACAATCTGGTCTGCGGCGTTCATTACTGGGATTACCGGCTCGATACCGGCGTATCGGAATACAATAATGAAGAAGTGTTGCCGAAGTTCGCGGCATGGATCGACAACGGCCAGGTGCTGGTTGACCGCGACGAGATCGACGGCTGGGCGAAGGACCATCCGCAGCCATTCAAGCGGGACGAATATCTCGGTCAATATGCCGACACCAGCCACGGCACCGCGGAAGAACCCCACAATGGCCTGATCCAGCGTTATGCGAGGGAGGGCCTGAGCAAGACCGGCCACCACGGCGTCGTCGACGCAATGGGCGTGCCGCGGACCCAGCTTCCCACATGGGACGATATCCAGATACTGACGGCGCAGCTTCACTGCCTGCCGCTGCTCGATGATGAAGCGGTCGGCACGGATATCGTCATCGGCCCCAACGCGCAAAAGCCGCTGCGGCTGGATATTCCCTTGCTGGTCTCGGACATGAGCTTTGGCGCGCTGTCTGTGCCCGCCAAGGTGGCGCTGGCGCGCGGCGCCGAGCTGGCCGGCACCGGCATCTGCTCGGGCGAGGGCGGCATGCTGCCCGAGGAGCAGGAGGCAAACTCGCGCTATTTCTATGAGCTGGCTTCGGCGCGCTTCGGCTTTTCCTGGGACAGGCTGATGAGCGTACAAGCCTTTCACTTCAAGGGCGGACAGGGCGCCAAGACCGGCACCGGCGGCCATCTGCCCGGCGCCAAGGTCAACGCCAAGATCGCCGAAGTGCGCGGGCTGAAGGAAGGCCAGTCGGCGATTTCCCCGTCGCGCTTCCCCGACTGGGACGACATCAGCCAGATCCGCAATTTCGCCAATCAGGTGCGCGACCGCACCGGGGGCATCCCGATCGGCTACAAATTGTCCGCCCAGCACATCGAGAAGGATATCGACGCCGCGCTCGAAGTGGGGGTGGATTACATCATCCTCGATGGCCGCGGCGGCGGCACCGGGGCGGCGCCGATCCTCTTTCGCGACAACATCTCGGTGCCGACCATACCGGCTCTGGCGCGCGCGCGGCGTCACCTTGACCGGCTTGGCCGCAAGGACATCACGCTGATCATCACCGGCGGGCTGCGCAAGCCGGCCGATTTCATCAAGGCGCTTGCGCTCGGCGCGGATGCCGTCGCGGTGTCCAATGCCGCGATGCAGGCGATCGGCTGCATCGCCATGCGCGCCTGCCACACCAACAATTGCCCGGTCGGTATCGCCACGCAGAAGCCGCATCTGGTCAGCCGTATCGTCGTCGAGAAATCGGCCAGCCAGCTGAGGAATTTCTTCGAGGCATCGGTTGAGCTGATGTGCGTCATGGCCCGCGCCTGCGGGCACCGGCATCTGTCGCAATTCTCCATCGACGATCTGACAACGTGGCAGAAGGACATGGCCGAGCTTTCCGGCGTGGCCTACGGTGGTATCCGCTGATCGGGGCGATAGCGGCCGGTTTTATCCCGAACACTCAAGGCGAGGGGCATGATGAGCGACCCGAATTTGCAATGGATCAGCGTCGGCCGCGCGGAGGATTTGCCCGAAGGGCGCGTCAAATCGGTGAGCGCGCGCAACCTGTCGATATGCCTGTCCCATTTCGACGGGCAATGGGCGGCGATGGACAATCGCTGCCCCCACCAGGGCGGCCCGCTGGGCGAAGGGTCCATCGAAAAGGGTGTGGACGGCCAGTGCTGGATCCGCTGCCCTTGGCATGGCTGGGATTTTCATCCGCTGACCGGCAAGCCGCCGGGCGGGCACGAGGATGCGGGCCAGACGATGTATCCCGTGCAGCTTCGTGACGGCGAAATTTACGTCGGCCTGGAGCCTGAGCCGGACAGGGCGCGGACGGTGAGTGATGTCATGGCCCAGACCATGGTCAATTGGGGCGTCAAATGCGTGTTCGGCATGGTCGGCCATTCAAATCTCGGGCTCGCCGACGCCATCAGGCTGCGGGTGGCCAATAACGAGCTTCGCTATATCGGCATCCGCCATGAAGGCGCGGCCGCCTTCGCCGCTTCGGCATATGGCAAGTTGACCGACCGGCCAGCGGCCTGCTTGACCATCGCCGGGCCCGGCGCGACCAATCTGTTGACCGGCATGTGGGACGCCAAGGTTGACCGGTCGCCGATCCTCGCGCTGACTGGACAGGTGCAGACCCAGGTCTTCGGCCCCGGCGCCTTTCAGGATATCGACCTGAAGTCGGCCTTTGCCGGGGTAGCGCGCTTTTCCCAGCCGGTGCTCGGCTCGTCAAATCATGCCGAGTTGATGTCGCTCGCCTGCAAGACCGCGATCGTCGAGCGCGACGTTGCCCATCTCGTCTTTCCCGACGACGAACAGACCATTGCCAGCCAAGCAAAGGCGGGATCACCCACAGGCAGGTTGGCGCGTCCCGTGGTCCTGCCCAATGCGAGCGATATCGAAGACGCGGCCGCGATGATCAACTCAGCCGCGCGCCCGGTCATCGTGCTGGGCTACGGCGCGGTCAATGTGCGCCAGGCCGTGATCGACCTCGCGATCCGCATCGGCGCGCCGGTCATGACCACGTTCAAGGGCAAGGGCCTCATTCCCGACACCCACCCCAACGCCGCCGGCGTGCTGGGGCGCTCGGGCACGCCCATAGCCAGTTGGTTCATGAACGAAGCCGATCTCATTATCGCGCTCGGCTCATCCTTCTCCAACCACACCGGCATCGAGCCCTCCAAGCCGATCATCCAGGTCGATTTCGAGCGGATGCAACTCGCCAAGTTCCATCCCGTCAGGCTGCCGGTATGGGCGGAGATCGGCGCATTCTGCGAAGCGCTCGCCCCGCACCTCTCGCGGCCGCACGGCGCGCCTGATCAACTTGGCGAACTTGCCGTGCGCTGGGCGATGTGGCGCGAGGAAAAACGCACCCGGCTCAGCGAAGACAGGGGTATGGGCATTCATTCCGCGGCGATCTTCGACGTGCTCTCGCGGCTATGCCCGGAAGACGCGATCATCGCGGTTGATGTCGGCAACAACACCTATTCGTACGGCCGCTATTTCGAGACCAGGGGGCAACGCGTGCTTATGTCGGGCTATCTCGGGTCGATTGGCTTCGGATTGCCGGCCGCGATAGGCGCGTGGGCGGCAACGCAGGATTTTGCCGAATATCGGGGGCGCAAGGTGATCTCGATTTCGGGCGATGGCGGCTTTGGCCAATATGCGATGGAATTCACCACCGCAGTCAAATACGGCATGAACATCACCCATATCCTGCTCAACAATGATGAGTTGGGCAAGATATCCAAGGAACAGCGCGCCGGCGAATGGCCGGTCTGGGAAACCTCGCTGCACAATCCGTCTTTTTCAGCGTTCGCGCGCCTGTGCGGCGGCAAGGGCACGAAAGTCAGCAGGGTGGAAGACCTCGCTCAGGCGATCGGCGACGCCATCGCCCATGAAGGCGGCCCCTCGCTCGTCGAAGTCATTACCGATGTCGAACTGGTTTGATCCGTGGGTGGGACGAATGCGGCCGGGAGGCGCGCCGCGGGAGCGATGATATCCCGCGTATCGCCACGCATGGCCTTGCGCCTGCGCCTTCAGAACCCGCGCCCCCAGAATTGCATCGGCTTTAAGGTTTCCTCGTGCACGCCGATATCGCGCCAGGAAAATTCGCCGATGACCCCGATGAGCGGCAGGTAGCCGCGCTTGCGCCAGAACGGGTCGAGTGACCGGCTCCAGGCCGGCTTCAGCGGATGATCATCCGGACGCACCACAGCGCAGAACGCCATCTTGTCATAGCCAAGCGCCAGCGCGTGGGCCTCGCGCCCGTCAAAGAAGGCATGCCCCACGCCACGGCCGCGATAGGCCGGCAGCAGCACCGACTCACCGAAATAGAAAATATCGTCGGGCGAATGTCCGGCCTGTTCCAGCGGCGCACGGAATTCGTCATGCTGATGGGCAAGGGGCGAAGCCGTGGCCGCGCCGACCAGCCTTGCATCATCGAATGCGCACACCGCCACATGATCGGGCGCTTCGATAAACTGGCCGAGATAGGACTTTTCGTAATTGAGTGAGCCTTCATAGATATAGGGCCAGTCGCGGAACACCTCGATGCGCAGCGCCGCCATGTCGGGCAGCAGCACCTTGAGTTCGTCGCCCGATTTCCGCTCGATCCGCAGCACGCTTGTTCCGCTTTTCGTCCGCATGTCGCGCTTATCGGCCACCGCCCAATGGACGCAGACATGCCGCGCGATCTGGGAATGCACCGCTCTTGAGATGCAATTGGTCATTTGCCCGTCGGGGTCAACCACGAGAGCGATCCTTCGCGATGACCCGGCCGATGATCATTCGCCGACCGATTGCTTCAAAACTCCCGGCAAAATGAGCACCAGCATCATGTATTCAATAATGATCATGTCATTTATGCCATTATCCTCAAGATGATAATACGCCTTGCAAGCGTTGCTAGATAATGACTGGCGAGGGGTATATGATACGACATGTGCGATTTGGGCACGTTTCGCCTCGGGGAGAAGCAACTTGCAGACATCAGTCAGCGATAGCGCAACGACGCTAGCGATCCTGACCACGGGGCTGGAGCCCTCCTACCCGGTGATCATTTTCGGTGTTGCGGTTACCTTCATCTGGGGCTTCGTCTGGAGCGGCTTCATGCGCGATGAGGAGCAGCAGCCCCTGCCATCGAGCTTCGCCGCCAAGCTGTTCTTCGCGCTCAGCCTTTGCGTGATCTATATCGCGCTGGTGGTCGGCGGTTTCGCCGCGCCGGAAATCTTGCGGAATTTTCAGCTTCCGGGATTGAGCGACCTGCCCGAAAGCCTCATCAGGCAGATACCGCTGTTTGCGATCATCCTGATGGGGGCGGTGTCTTCATTCCCGCAGATCAAGCAGGTCGCGCAAAGATACGCTATTTTATTGCACAACGCCCAATACCGGCACAATGACGAGATCGTATTGCAGCGGCACCTGGAGTCCTGCAATTATATCCCAACCTCGGATGAGCTTTCGGCGAACATCGATTACATCCGCCAATTCGACGTGTACATCACGGATCGTGATTCTGCATCGCTGAATCTCGAAGCCGTCGGCGCATGGCGCAAGGTCAGTTCGCTGCTGCGCATGCTCGATGAGGAATGCCGCTCGCGCCAATCCATACTGTCGGCCGCCGAGCGCGAAAGCGTGGTGCGTCTGCAAGAAGCCCACCGGCGCAAGACGCAACTCGCCATGAATATAGTGCGGATGATCGAGCATATAGACGCCAACAGCAATGTCGACCAGACGGTCAAGCAGGTCGCAACCCAATTGGGTGAGGTCTCGCACCGCGACAGGGAAAGCGTGGGTGCGTCGGAGGAAACCGTTCGTCAGATCGTCAACCGACTGGACTTTGGACCGATGCCCGGCAAGACGCAGGCTCCGTTGCGTCTCAGCATGAAGCAGATGAACGAATATCTGAACAAGATCGAGCGCTATTTCCTCGCCGAATATCAGATCATTTTGCAGGAGACCGCGAGGCTGGCAGCCAAGATCGTTGTCCGTAGCGGCGATGAAGCCGCCGAGCGCCTCGCCCGGGTGAAGGCCATTGGGTTCATCAGTCTGGGAAACATCCAGCGGGTCAATTTCGACAATGTCATCTGGGTGCTGGTAACATCATTCCTGCTGGCTTTCGGTGGGCTTACGCTGCTCTTCACCATTCTGGGGCGGCCGGTCAACACCTCGCTCGTATCGAGCATCGCGCTGACGGTTTCACTGGCGGCGCTGGTCGGCGCCATGTGGGGGTCGCGGCGCAGTCTCGTCGAACGCCAGGGCATCCCGTGGGCCTCCTACATCACCGCCGGTCTCGTCGGCGTCGCCGCATTCTGCATCGTTCACGGCACGCGCTTCTTGGTCGATTCGCGCGAACTGCTAGGGGCTCTTGCCAACCGGCTTTCGGACGACATGCCCAAATATGTATCGATGAATATTATTTCGCCCGAGGCGGCTCAATATTTCTCCCGTGAGCTGATTCTGGATTGGACCTTGTTGAATTATCTCTGGGAAATCCTGCCATGGGCGACGTCGGTGTTATTTCTGACGGTCGGCATATGCTGGCTGGCCAGGGTACCGGAATGGTCATGGGCCAAGGGCAATGCCACCTACGAACGCATCACCGACGGCGTGTTTACCGGCCTGATCTATGCAGCAGGCGGCGTCGCCTCCACCCTTGCCCATATCGCGCTGAAGACCGGCTCGGGGATCGGCGCCACGGCGAGGATCATTGACGGCACCGACAGTGCCTTCACCCTGTTCTTCGGTAGCTTCCGCATGATCAGTTTTGTCATCGGCTTTGCGATCGGCGCGATCATCATCCGCGAGGTTCGCCAGATCGCGCACACGCAATTGATCGACCGATCCTCCGCGGCCCATGGCCCGCGCGCCGGTGTCAGCCAGTCTCCGGCAGACGAGCCGCAAGGGGTGCCTGGCGCAAGCAAGGCCACGAACGTGCCCGCCACAATCTTGTCCCGGATCGAGTGAGTTGGTCGGCGCGCGCGTAGGCTCGGCTAATTCATGAATAGCAGCCGGCCAGCCGGGCGCGTTGCTTGACCAGAGCAAGAACCGCATCGAGGTGTGGCGTGGGCGTACCCGTAAGCCGCGCAAGTTCCTGCACGGCGCTGACCAGCGCGTCGATTTCCATCGGTCGGCCGCGCTCCAGATCCTGAAGCATGGAAGTCTTGTGCGCCCCCACGGCCTCGGCCCCCGCCAGGCGCTTTTCGACGTCGATGGGAAAGACGACGCCAAGCTTTTCCGCCACTTCTGTTGCCTCGACCATGATGGCGCGCAGCACCGCGCGAACCTCGGGGTCGCGGGTCATCTGTTCAAGGGTCGCGCCGGTTAGCGCGCTCACCGGATTGAGCGAGCAATTGCCCCACAACTTGATCCAGATTTCCTCGCGCAGCCGCGGGCGAACCGGGGCCTTGAGACCCGATGATATGAGAATTTCGCTCAAGCGCCGGGTGCGCTCGCTGCGCTCTCCCGTCGGCTCGCCCAACGAGAAGCGGTCACCATCGACGCCGCCTATCACCCCCGGCTCGACCACCTCCGCGGCCGGGTAGACCACGCAGCCGATTGCGCGCTCAGGCCCGATCCCGTTCCAGATACGGTCGCCAGGATCAACACTCGCCAACCGGGCGTTTTCATGAGCGCCAGGCTGACCGTAAAAATACCACCACGGCACCCCATTGACACCGAACACCACGGCGGTTTCATCGCCCAGCAAGGGCTGCATCGCATCCACCACGCCTGGAATGGAATGCGCCTTCAGCGTGACGATGACGTAATCCTGCGGCCCCAGTTCAGCCGGATCGTCGGTGGCGCTTGGGCGGCTGATGCTTTCGCCGTCATCCAGTTGCAGGCGCAGGCCGTTCTCGCGGATCGCCGCCAGATGCGGACCGCGCGCGACAATCGATACTTCTTGTCCCGCACGGCCCATCATTCCCGCCATGTAGCCGCCGATGGCGCCGGCGCCGAAAATGCAAATGCGCGTCATGCCGTCAGCCCCAGCTTTTCCGCCAGTCCGATGCGCTGAAGCTTGCCGGTCGCGCCCTTGGGGATCTCATCGACGAACAGGATCTTGCGCGGCACCTTGAAATCGGCCAGCGACTTCGCGCAGAAATCGCGCAACTCGCGCTCGCTGACGCTGTGGCCCTCGCGCAGCACGACGATGGCCGCAACATCCTCGCCCAGCTTGTCGTGCGGCACGGCGAACGTGACCACCTGCGCGACGGCGGGGTGCGACTGGATCATGTCGTCCACCTCGCGCGGGGCGATCTTCTCGCCGCCACGGTTGATGATCTCCTTGAGCCGTCCGGTGATCATCAGGTGCCCATCGTCGTCGAAAAGCCCCTGGTCGCCGGTGCGGAACCAGCCGTTGGCGAAGGCGCTTTCGTTGGCCGAAGGGTTGTTCTCATATCCCGAAAACACATTCGGCCCGCGAATGACCACCTCGCCAGTCTCACCCGCTGGAAGGATGGCGCCGCCTTCATTCATGATGGCGATTTCCGGGCCGGCAGCCGGCCCGACCGTTCCCGGCTTGCGCTTGCCCGGCGGCAGCCGGTTCGAGGCCATCTGATGCGAGGCTTCCGTCATGCCATAGGCTTCGATGACCGGCGCGCCGAACGTTGCCTCAAGCTCGGCCATCACCGGCGGCGGCAGAGAGGATGAGGACGAGCGCACCAAGCGCAGCCGCATCTTTTCCAGGATGTCGCGGTTGCGGTCCGCGCGCGCCAGGATCGCCTGATGCATGGTCGGCACCGCCGTGTACCAGGTCGGGTCGGCCTCCTCGAACCAGGAGAATATCTTCAGCGCGTTGAAGCCAGGCGTGCACACCACATGGGCGCCCGCCGACATCGACGACAACAGCGATGCGATGAGCCCGTGAATGTGAAACAGCGGCATGATGTTCAGCCCGACATCATCAGGGCGCAGTTGCAGCGTGTCGCGGATGTGAATCGCCGAGGCCGCCAGATTGGCGTTGCTGAGCGGCACCAGCTTGGGCCGCGATGTGGTGCCGGAGGTGTACAGCACCAGCGCGATATCGCCGGGGCCTGATGGCGTGTCCTGGTCCGCGCTTCCCGCCGGCGCGGCGCTCGACATGGTGAAAAAGCCCGCAGGCGTACCCTCGGGCGTCTCGATCTCGACGATGTGGATGCCGAGCGCGGCGGCCGCGGCGCGCGCCGGCGTGTCATCGCCCTTTTGCACCAGCAAGATCTTTGCGCCCAGATCGCTGAGATAGAACTCGAATTCCTCCTGGCGGTAGGCGGGATTGAGAGGCGCTGTCGTGGCGGCGCTCGCCACGCATAGAAAGCTCGACGCCATCGTGGGGCCGTTGGGCAGAACGATCGCGACACGGTCCGATTTGCCAATGCCCATGGCGCGCAAATCATGGCGCACCCGCTCGGCGAGCGAACGCAACTCGCCATAGCTCATGGAACGGCGGTCCGGCGCGCCGACTGCCTGCGCCGAGGCTTCACCAATGCCCAATATCTGATGGATCGACATGTCCTGACTTGACTGCATCATGGGCCCTTTCGTGTTCTCCCATTCCTGTGCCTGATCGCTCGCGGGATCATTGTCTTGCATGGTGTGTCAGGAACTGAACGGCACTGTCCAGACATCCGGCCACACTATTTTCCGAATTCAGCTAATGCGCTATCATCAGCGGTACCGGCGAGGTGCGCAGCATCTGCCTGGTCACGCCGCCGAACAGGTCTTCGCGCAGGCGGGCATGGCCGTATGCGCCCATGACCAGCACGTCCGGGTCATTCTTCACGCAATAGTCGATCAGCGTCGCGCCGATACCGCCCGCCGAGCGCGGTAGCATGATGGCGCGTGCGTCGATCCCATGGCGTTTGAGGTGACGCAATATGTCCCTGTCGTCCGGCCTGTTGTCTGCCATCATTTCCGTGCCCACGCTGATGACATCCAGACGGTTCTTCGTTTCCAGTATCTGCATCGCATCTGTGAGGGCGCGTGCAGCGCGGACGCCTCCGTCCCACGCAACAGCGGCATATTCCCGGAATGGACGCACCGTATAACCCATCGGTACGACGAGGATCGGCTTTCCGGTGGTCATGACAAGATCCTCAGCCCGGACACGGCGATTTTTATGAGGGTCGGCACCATGCTGACCGATAAGCAACATGTCGTAATAACGTGATACTTCGGAAAGAACATCGTTCGGATGGCCAGCTTCGGCGAACCATGCGGACTCTCCGGCAAATCCAGCAGAATTGAGTTCTTTCTCAAATAGCGTTTTTATGGATCGACAGTTTTCTGTATGAGCTTCTTCAAGTGTTGAAATAACGTCTTTGCCTATCCATCGGCCAATTCCCTCGTCCAGAGTGAGTGGTAGACTGACAAAAATGCCAGTTACAGCTGCCTGATACTTCTTTGCCATTTGCGTGGCGTAACGTAGCGTTGCCACCGAGGCTTCAGATCCGTCAAATGCGACGAGAAGATCTTTGATTGCCATGACAGTTTCCGCTTTATAGTGTTTTTATAACATGCCGGTTGACATATAACCTTGTTTCCATTGATAATACACCTCATAAGAAAAATGGTGCAATTGATTTAGCCTTCTGGGGCTGTCTTGTGCAGACAGCCAGTCGGGCTGAAGATTTTGCGCAATATGTATTCCGAAGATCCATGTAATCGCCTCAAATTGCAGGATCTATACGGGATGTCGAAAAAAAAGAGGAAGCGTCCATGTCATATTTACGCATAACAGCTTTGACTGCGTTGGTTTATCTGCTGGGATTGAACCTGGCAGTCAACCATGAAGCGCGCGCAGAATGGAAACCCCAGAAGCCTGTTGAATTCGTTATCATGGCCGGACAGGGGGGCGGCGCGGATCAGCTGGCCCGCTTCATACAGAGCATCATTCAGAAAGACGGTCTGGCAGAAGTTCCGTTCATTCCCGTCAACAAAGGTGGCGGATCGGGTGCGGAAGCCTTGCGTTATCTGAAGGATAAAGAAGGCGATCCTCACGTTATTATGGTGACGCTGAACAGTTACTATACGACCCCGCTGCAAAATCCAGGTCTGGGCGTCAACATCGAGGAATTTACCCCGATCGCCAGGCTTGCAGAAGACACATTCATGCTCTGGGTCAGCTCTGAATCGCCGATCAAGTCGGTTGAAGATTATGTCGCGGCTGTCTCCGCACAAGGGGACTCGTGGAAGATGGGCGGCACGGGCACCGGTCAGGAAGACAGCCTGGTCACCGCCATGCTCGAGCGCGAATTCTCGCTCAAGATGGTCTATGTGCCTTTCAAGGGCGGCGGAGACGTGGCCAAGAACCTGGTCGGTGGGAGCATCAGTTCCACCGTCAACAACCCCTCCGAGCAGCTCGGTTTTTACGAAAGCGGCCAGTCCCGCCCGATCGCGGCGTTCACGCCCGAGCGCATTCCGCTGTTCCCCGACGTGCCGACCTTTGCTGAACTCGGCCATCCCGAAATGGTTTATTTCATGCAGCGCTCCATCGTTGCGCCGGGCGGCATCGACGATGAAGTGACGGCTTATTACACAAATCTGTTTCAGCGGGTCTATCAGTCCGAGAGCTGGCAGAATTACTGCAAGGAGAAGGCCCTGCAATGTGCCTGGCTTACTGGCGCGGAACTGCAGACCTACTTCCTTGATGAAAGGGCCAAGCATGAAGGCCTCCTCGAGACGGTTTCGGCCCAGTAATATTCAGGCCCTGATCTGACGAGAATGAAGCCATGAGGGGAGTGGAGCGCCTTGCGTAAAGCTGAGTTGATCGTTGCAGCATTGCTCGGGCTCTTCTCCCTTTTTCTCATGTATGAGAGTCAACGCGCCCCGCTCGAGATAGGTTGGGTCGAGCGGCGTGGACCGGGGAGCGGCGCATTCCCGTTCTGGCTGTCGGTCGGTCTGCTTATTGCGTCCGTCTCGATCTTCATTCGTGCATGGATGCGCCGGACGCCCCAGTCGCGCTCCAGCGAACCATTCATGGACCCGTACGCAGCAACCGTTGTCGGAATATCGGTTGCCGCCGTCTTCTCGATGCTTTTCATCACCCAGTGGCTTGGCGCCTATGTCGCCATATTGCTGTTCATGCTCTTTTATCTGGGTGTCATGGGCAGGCACCGCTGGTTCATCACTCTCGGCGTGTCCATTCTGACGCCGGTTTCGATTTTCCTGCTCTTTGAAGGCGGCATGAAGATCCTGTTGCCGAAAGGCGCGAGCGAACCGTTGTTCCTCCCGCTCTATCGCATCTTTGTCTACTGACATCGCCAGTTTGCTCGCCGGCGTCTGGCTGTCCAATAACCAATCGGGGCGGAGCCCATGGACATTATCCCGCTTCTGCTAGATGGCTTCGCCACAACCTTTCAGCCGCTCAATCTGGGCCTTCTGGTGCTCGGCTGCATGCTTGGCCTGATGATCGGCGCGATGCCCGGCCTCGGCTCGGTCAATGGCGTGGCCATCCTGCTGCCCATCACGTTCTTCGTGCCGCCGACAGCAGCGATCATCTTCCTCGCGGCCATCTATTACGGCGCGATGTATGGCGGCGCGATCTCCTCGATCATGCTCGGCATCCCGGGCGCTTCCACCGCCGTCGCCACAACCTTCGACGGCCGCCCGTTGGCACTCTCCGGCAACGCCGACCGGGCGCTGGTCGCTGCGGCGGTCGCTTCCTTCGTCGGCGGCACGGTCTCGGTCATCCTGTTCACCCTGTTCGCGCCGCCGCTTGCCGAATTCGCTCTCCGCTTCGGCCCGCCGGAAGAATTTGCCCTGATGGTCCTCGCCTTCGCCACCTTCGTCGGCCTTGGCGGCGACGACATCGCCAAGACCATGTCGATGATATTTCTCGGGCTTATCCTGTCGGCTGTTGGTCTCGATATTGTCTCCGGCCAGCCGAGGCTGATCTTCTTTGATCTGACTGGCTTTTACAGCGGCATTTCGTTCATCGTCCTCGCCATCGGCATTTACGGGATCGGCGAGATGTTATGGACGATGGAAAGTTCGCGCGGCGATGTCCGGCTGGCCAAGCACAATTTCACGATCTCCCGGCTGATCGATGCGATGAAGCGGCTGAAGGCGTCCATCAAGACAATGGTGATGTCGTCATTTCTGGGCTATTTCGTCGGCATCCTGCCGGCCGCCGGCGCGACGCCGGCATCGCTCATGGCCTATGGCCTGTCAAAGAGCATGTCCAAGGATCCAAAGCAGTACGGCAAAGGCGCGCTCAACGGCATAGTCGCGCCCGAAGCCGCGAACAACGCCGCAAGCACGGGCTCCCTGCTGCCCATGCTCACGCTTGGCATCCCGGGCTCGCCGACGACGGCCATATTGCTCGGCGGCATGATCATCTGGGGGCTGACGCCGGGACCGCTGCTGTTCAGCAACGAGCCTGAATTCGTCTGGGGGCTGATGGCGAGCCTTTACGCTTCCAACCTGTTCGCGCTGCTCATCAACATCGCCTTCATTCCCTTCTTCATCTGGGTGCTGAAGATGCCGTTCACGGTGCTCGCACCGCTGATATTCGTGCTGTGCTTTGTCGGTGGTTTTGCGCCGGACCAGCGCATGTTCGATCCCTGGCTCATACTCATCTTCGGGGTGATCGGCTATATCCTGCGCAAGCTGGATTATCCGCTGGCGCCGCTGGTTCTGGCGATCGTGCTCGGTCCGCTTGCGGAGCGTTCGTTCCGCCAGACGATGATTGCCGAGCAGGGTGACTGGACCGTCTTCGCCACGCGACCGATCGCTGCGATAACGTTGTTTTGTGCGCTCATTCTGTTCGCCTATCCGCTTATGCTGATCTGGCGACGCCGGCGCGCCGCCGCGAGCGCCGCACCGGATATCAACGCATGAGGCCGATGATCGGTCGGGCGCGGCGCGGCACGAGCATCAGACAAACAGCATCCATGCCGCCAGCGCCGCCGCGCCAAGCAGATAGCCTAAGGCAACCACGAGCCCGTCCCTGAGCATCAAGCCCAGCGAAAACAGCGTGATGATCGCAGAGGGGATGGCCACGGCAAAAGGCACCAGCGCGAGCGGGAACATCAGAACGGCCATACCGGCTGAAGCCAGCGCAATCGCCATGTGTGCTGGTGGCTGCACAAGGAATGTCAGCCGCCGGCCGGTGTGACGGTCCAGAGTCTGCGCCCACGGCTTCAATCTTTCCACCGCCTGTTCAAGTCGCTCTCGCGGAATTGCCGCGCCTGTCACGCGGCCTGGCAGCCAGACATCCTGCCGGCCCGTCAGTATCTGGGCGCTGACCAGCAATATGATACTGCCGGTCAGGATCGACATTCCGGGTATCGCGCCGGTCGGCAGGAGAGCGATCAGCGCCGGCACGAGCAGCAGCGGACCGAAAGCGCGGTGCCCGAAGGCGCCGATCAGTTCGCCAAGTGTGGTCTCATCGCCATCACCCTCGTTCACCAACTTGTCGAGGATCTTGCTGATCGAGGCATTGTCAATCCGATCGTCTTCCGATCCGTTTTGCGTTCCTTTGGCCATCATGGTCTGGTCCCATTGATTGATCATGCTCCGTGCCACGCGTCGATTGGTCGGTAACGGACCCAGACACAACCACTGATTGCGTGGCAAACGGCTCAAGGCTGCGACGATTTGGCTCCCCGCCTCGCGCTCATCCCCGACATGTGTTTGACTCCCGGCATCAACGCCTGACCAGAGCCAGCATGCGTCTTGCAGCATCTGGCCTGACAATCACGACTACCCGAGTTGGAATATGGAGCTTGCATTGCCGCAACATGAAGAAAGCCACGTATCGACATCTGAAACCGAGGAGCCCATCGTGCTCTCCGAAAAGGAAGTGAAGCAGGGCGGCGAACCCAAGGCCACGGCGATGGTGCTTGTCCTCTCGCTTGGATTGAGCGTGCTCATCCTCGGCGGCATCCTGCTCTTTTTCATCATCTGAGAACCGATTGCGGTATTGCCCGCGGGCGGCGCAGGACAGAGCGAATTATCTTGCGCATGAACCGGAATTCAGCAGCGGCGGGATCATGGGCTGATGGAGACGGCGGTTGCGCCCGGCGGGCATGCGCGTGCTCGGTATCGCGGCTTCGCTACCTGTTCGTGCGGCTACGACCTGTCAATGATCGCCATGACGGCAACCATGACGATCCCGTAAAGCACATGACCGGCTAGGGCCACCCAAGTGATACCGGTAAAATTGAGAAAAAATGGCAGGCCCGCGATGGCCGTGATGCCGCCAATGGCAAAGATCCACAGGCAGAAACCATAGATCGCCGACGGTACGAACCAGTGCGTGGCACCAAACACTCTCGACCAGGCCGGGGCGAAAACATACAGCCAGCCTATCGGGTAGCCGATCAGGCCAACAAGATAGAAGTGCACGAAATATCCCGCAAAATCGCCGTTCGGCAGACCTAGCCTGCCGAGCAGGCTTCTGGCCAGTCCGTGCGGCGACAGATTTGCAAAGCCGAGCGCCGGACTGATAATCTGGCCCCACAAGTCAAACGCTACCGTCGCGAAAAAGCCGGCAATGAACATGACGCCCAATGTTCGGGAGTTGAGCGCAGGCATCTTGCCCAGGGGACGAACGCGAGCCTCAGCGATTGCCATGATGGTACCGGCGGTGTTGATTGGTTTGCGAAGAATGCGTTGGCACAAGAGGAATGCGTAGGCATGAGCGAAGATTTAGCCTGTTGCCGCATTTATACGGCGCAGCCGCCGGACAATCAAGCCGGCAGATGCTGGCTTCAGGCCGGCAGCAGAAATCGGACTGACCGGGGTCGGGGCGCCGAGCCGGCGGACATACCCACTCACCAGATCGGGAATGATGTCATCGCCGCTTCCAGGTGGCTTGTGCCATTTTGACGCGATCTGGCGAGTTTGCTGCGGGGCGATCATGGTGGTGCCGGCTGCAGGAATCGAACCCGCGACCTACTGATTACAAATCTCAAATTCCAATTACGCGTTGGGCGCACAATCTGGGAATTTCCCCAGACCCGCATCAATGGCCGCAAAGGCTGGCTCAGTATCGGTGCACATGGAGCACCCTGTCACCCAGCAGGCGGATGTTGAGCGCCCGCATGTGATCGAGCCGTGTCCTTGCCTCTGCACGGTCGATCTCTCCCGTTTCGCAGCCGATTGCATCGCCTCAGAACCACATGTCGCGCACGCGGCGACCGTCCTGCGGCAGGTCGTCGAAGGTGTCGAGCCCGTCGAAATGGTCGATCAGGA
>DAIMZI010000012.1:41913-87909 GCA_036734025.1 Dichotomicrobium sp. | reverse complement strand
ACCTCCTTCAGCCGCTCAAACCGCCCGGACGCGCCGCCATGGCCCGCCTCCATGTTGGTCTTGAGCAGCAGCAGGTTGTCGTCGGTCTTCATGGCGCGCAGCTTCGCCACCCATTTCGCCGGCTCCCAATAGGTCACGCGCGGGTCGGTCAGCCCGCCCAGCGCGAGGATGTTCGGGTAGCCTTGCACGCGCACATTGTCATAGGGCGAATAGGCCGCGATCTGCCGGAACTCCTCGGGCGATCGAAGCGGGTTGCCCCATTCGGGCCATTCCGGCGGGGTGAGCGGCAGGCTTGCGTCGAGCATGGTGTTGAGCACATCGACGAACGGAACCTCGGCGATGATCCCGCGAAACAGGTCGGGCGCCATGTTCGCCACCGCGCCCATCAGCATGCCGCCGGCCGAGCCGCCCTGCGCGACGATGTTGCCGCGCGCGGTGTAGCCCTCGGCCGCGAGATGCTCGCCCGCTGCGATGAAGTCGGTGAAGGTGTTGGTCTTGTGCGCCCCGCGCCCCAGCCGATACCAGCGATAGCCCTTGTCCTTGCCGCCGCGGATATGCGCGATGGCATGAATGAAGCCGCGATCGACCAGGCTGAGCCGCGCCGTGCCGAAGCCCGCCGTCATGGCGATGCCGTAAGCGCCGTAGCCGTAAAGCAGCAGCGGCGCGGAGCCGTCGAGGGCTGTGTCCTTGTGCCACAACAGCGAGATGGGCACGCTCTCGCCGTCTGGCGCGGTCGCGAAGATGCGCCGCGTGTGATAATCGGCCGGGTCATGACCGCTGGGCACTTCTTGTGTCTTGCGTAAGACCCGCTCGCGCGTCGCCATGTCATAATCGAAGGTCTGTGACGGCGTCGTCATCGACGAATAGGTGAAGCGCAGGGTCGTGGTGTCATACTCGAAGCCGCCCGACATGCCCAGCGCATAGGCGTCCTCGTCGAAGGCAATCGTGTGTTCGCTGCCGTCGCGCGCGCGTATGACGATGCGCGGCAGCCCGTCCTCGCGCTCCAGCCGCACGAAGACATCCTTGAAGGCTGTCATGCCGAGGATCAGCCGGCCTTGCCGGTGCGGGATCAACTCACGCCAGTTCTCGCGCCCTGGTGCATCGGTCGGCGCGGTCATGATCTTGAAGTCTTCCGCGCCGCCTTCGTTCGTGCGGATCAGAAGCTGGTCGCCCCAATGCTCGACGTCGTATTCGTGGCCCGGCTCGCGCGCGGCGATCAGCACCGGCTCCGCGCCTGGCGCGGTGGTGTCGATCAGGCGGAGTTCGCTGGTCTGGTGATCGCCGGTCTGGATGATGATGAAGCGGCGCGACTGGGTCGAGCCGACGCCGACATAAAAGCCTTCGTCAGTCTCCTCATAAACGAGCGCGTCCTGATCCGCCGGCGTGCCCAGCACATGGCGGAAGACGCGCAAGGGGCGGTGATTCTCATCGAGCCGAACATAATAAAAGCTGCGCGCATCGGCCCATTCGACGCCGCCGCTGGTATCGGCGATCTCGTCGGGCAGGTCGGTTCCGGTATCGGCCTCGCGCAGCCGCACACTGTAATATTCCGAGCCCTTGTCGTCATAGCCATAGGCGACGAGACGGTGATCGGGGCTGTGATCAACGCCGCCAAGCTGGAAGAATGGCTTGCCCGCGGCCATCGCATTGCCGTCGATCAGCCGCTCGGCCTCGCCGCCGCCGCGTGGGGCCCGGCAGAACACCGGATGCTCGCCGCCCTCGACGAAGCGCACGAAGTATTCCCAAGGTCCGTCCGGCGCAGGCACCGTGTCGTCATCTTCCTTGATGCGCGCGCGCATCTCGTCATAGAGGCGGTGCTGCAGGTCCCGGGTGCTTGCCATCGCCGCTTCGGTGTAAGAATTTTCCGCCTCCAGATAGGCGCGAATGTCGGCGTCCAGCAGGCTCGGGTCCTTCATCACCTCGCGCCAGTTGTCCGCTCGCAGCCAGCCATACGCATCGTCATGCGCCATGCCGTGGATGGTGATGCTGTGCGGTTGCGGCTGCGCGCGCGGCGCAGACGGTCCGGGCGTGGCGGTATCCTGCATGCTTGTTTCCTTGTCGATTCAGCGGGTCAGACGCTTCAGTCGCTGCCCTCGCCGCCCTCGCCGGCATCCGCCATACCAAGGCCCGCGCCCTGATCGGTGGCGCCGGGCATGAATTGCAGGGCCGTGCCGTTCATGCAATAGCGCAGGCCGGTCGGTTGCGGCCCGTCGGTAAAAACGTGGCCCAGATGGGCATCGCAGGTGGCGCACAGGATTTCGGTGCGGCGCATGAACAAGGTGCGGTCATCGCGCTCCTGCACGGCGGCCGGGGCGATCGGTTGCCAGAAGCTTGGCCAGCCCGTGCCGGAATCGAACTTAGCCTGGGCGTCGAACAATGGCGCGTCGCAGCAAACACAGCTGTAGATGCCGGCGCGCTTTTCATTGTTGAGCGGATGAGAGAAGGCCCGCTCGGTGCCGTGTTTGCGGGTAACGCGAAACTCTTCAGGAGTGAGCTGCGCTTTCCATTCGGCCTCAGACTTGTTGATCTTGTTCGGCATTTCGTTCATATCCTTGTTACAAGTCGATATCTTCCATGGAGCATATCAGTCAATATGGGGCTCCAAACCAGCACCCGCCCGCGGATGCCCGTCTCGCTTCGTCCCGGGCCTAGCGTGGTATATGAGGAACCCTGAACCATCAGGCTTATGCACTTAACATATGCGGTTGTGGCTTAGCGGCAAGAAAATCACGCCGGCCAGCCTTGCCGCAGGCCTGATCGCGCCAATCTGAAGACATCGGTCACATGGGCATGGCCGGTCATGACATCTGGGGGTAACACACGGACATGAGTGCAAGCAGCCTGATGAGCCTTGCCGTCGTTTCGGGCTTTCTGGCCGCGGTGCTCGCTCCCTATCTGACCTTGGCGATGCGCCATCTGGCCGGATGGGCGCTTGCCGGCCTGCCGCTTCTGCTATTCATCTATTTCCTCGATTTTTCCGGGGCCATCGCAGCGCGCGAAACATTCGTCTTCTCGCTCCCCTGGCTGCCAAGCTTTGGCATCAACCTGTCTTTTTATCTCGACGGGTTGAGCCTGATCTTCGCCCTGCTCATCACCGGCATCGGCGCGTTCATCCTGATATACGCCTCTGGCTATCTGAAGGGACATCCCCACCAGGGACGGTTCTTCGGCTATATCCTCGCTTTCATGGCATCGATGCTGGGTCTGGTGCTGGCCGACAACCTCATCACGCTGTTCGTCTTCTGGGAACTGACCTCGATCACCTCGTTCCTGCTGATCGGCTTCGATCATCGCCGCGAAGCCGCCCGCCGCGCCGCCGTTCAGGCGCTGGTGATCACCGGCACGGGCGGACTGGTGATGCTGGCAGGACTGCTGCTCATGGGGATTGCCGGGGGCACGTTCGAGCTGTCCCAGCTTCTCAACCAGGGTGATGTGATCCGCGAGCACCCGTGGTACACAGCCATCCTGCTGCTCGTGCTTGCCGGCGCATTCACCAAATCAGCGCAGGTGCCGTTCCATTCCTGGCTCGCCAATGCCATGGAGGCACCGACCCCGGTGTCGGCCTATCTGCACTCCGCCACCATGGTCAAGGCGGGCGTCTATCTGGTGATGCGGCTTAATCCGGTGCTCGGCGACACCCTTTTATGGCACACGATCCTGCCGCTGTTCGGCGGCGCCACGCTGCTGGCCGGCACGCTGCTGGCGGTGCGCCAAACCGACCTTAAACTGATGCTGGCCTATACCACGGTGGCTTCGCTGGGCCTGCTGGTGTTGCTCACCGGCATCGGCACCGACAAGGCGCTGATCGGCGCGGCGGCCTATCTGTTTGCGCATTCGCTGTTCAAGGGCACGCTGTTCATGGTCGCCGGCTGCGTCGATCACGGTACGGGCTCCCGCGACATCACCAGGCTGGGCGGGCTTGCTGCGCTGATGCCGGTAACGGCAGGCGCCGCCATCCTCGCCGCCATGTCCATGGGCGGCCTTCCGCCGTTCGTCGGCTTCCTCGCCAAGGAAGCGCTTTATGCCGGGCTGGAGATCGCCTCGCCCTCGCAGATGCTGGTGGCGGGCGTTCTGGTTCTGGGCAATGCGCTGATGCTGGCGGTCGGGCTGGCCGTGGCGATCAAGCCCTTCTGGGGCGAGCGCGTGCCGACGCCGCACACCCCGCATGAGGCACCGCTTTCCATGCTGCTCGGGCCGGTCGTGCTGGCCGCCCTCGGACTGATCACCGCGCTCGCTCAGCCGATGCTCAATGGCGACATCATCGGGCCGTTCGCCAGCGCCATCATCGGCCGCTTCACCTATGTCGATCTGCATTTCTGGGCAGGCATCAACCAGGCGCTGATCCTCAGCGTCATCACGATCGCGCTGGGCTTTGTGCTGCTTGGCGCGTTCACCCCGCTGCGCCGCCTGCTCGCCGGCCTGTTCGATACGATCGGCTGGGGACCGGATCGCGGCTTTGATCAGGTGATGGGCGGCATGATGCGGTTTGCCCACGGGTTCAACCGCATCGTTCAGCCCGGCAGCCTGCGCTTTTATGTCCGCGCAACCTTCGTGCTTGTAGCACTGGTATTGCTGTTGCCGCCCTTGTTGTCGGGCCAGTGGCCGCTGTGGCCCAGAATCCCGGAGCTGCATTTCTATGAATGGGCGGTGCTCGGGCTGACCGCGCTTGGCATCATTCAGGTCACGCTGGCGCGCAAGCGGCTGACGGCGGTCGTCTCGCTGGGCATCCAGGGTTTCGCCGTGGCGCTCATCTTCATGCTGTTCGGCGCGCCAGATCTGTCCTTCACCCAGTTCATGGTGGAAACGCTCACCGTCGTCATCCTGGCGCTGGTATTCACGAGACTGCCGCTTGAAGACCGCGACACGCGAACGCCAGGCAGTATCGTCTTTGATGGCACGCTTGGCCTTGCGGTGGGCTGCGGTTTCGCCATCACGCTCATCAGTGTGACCCAGCGCGCCTTTGACAGCAGGCTGTCTGACTTCTTCACCCAGTTCTCCGCGCCGATTGCCCACGGCCGTAACATCGTCAACGTCATCCTCGTCGATTTCCGCGCCCTCGACACGCTGGGCGAAGTGGCTGTCGTGATGATCGCTGCATTGTCGGCGCTGGCGCTGATCAGGCTGCGCTCGGGCCGCGGCAGAGAATATGAAACCGGAGAAATTGTGCGCCGTACCGTACCCAAGGCGCCTGCGCCGGAGACGCTGGCAGGAGGGATTTGATGCGAACCCTGATTTTTCGCACTGTGGCTGCGCCGCTGGCCGCGCTCATGGTGATATTCTCGATATTCGTACTGCTGCGCGGCCATAACGAACCGGGTGGCGGCTTCATCGGCGGACTGATCGCAGCATCCGGCTTCGCGATTTACGGCATCGCCAACGGCATCCAGCAGGTGCGGCGATCGCTCTATTTCAGGCCGCTCACGATCTCGGCGGCCGGCGTATTGCTGGCCGGCCTGAGTGGCCTGCCGGCGATTTTGCAGGGCAAGCCCTTCCTGACGGGATTGTGGTGGTTCCCCGATGTGAACGCTGATGTGAAGCTGGCGCTGTCAACGCCGCTTCTGTTCGACATCGGTGTCTGGCTCGGTGTGGTTGGCGCGGTCGTCGCCATCGCTTTGGCGCTGGAAGAAGAAGAGGTCTAGCCCATGGAAGCCGCACTCGCCATCGTCATCGGCCTGTTTTTCGCCGCCAGCGTCATTCTGCTCACCTCCGGCAATATCATCCGCATTTTTCTGGGCGTCGCCATGCTGAGCAGCGGGGCCAATCTGATGATTTTCGGCGCCGGACGTATTACCCGCGAGGTGCCGCCGGTCATTCCCGAGGGCCTCATGGCGCCGCTCGAGCCGATAGCAAATCCGCTGCCCCAGGCACTTATCCTGACCGCTATCGTGATCAGCTTCTCGCTGTTTGCCTTCGTCCTTGTGCTGGTCTACCGCGCCTATCAGGAACTTGGCACCGAGGCGCCGCGCGAAATGCGCCTGGCCGAGCCGGTCAAGCCTCAGCTTCCGCCGGAGGGATATTGATGGCGGTTGCCGGACTCGACACAAGCGCGGCGATGATCCAGACGCAGGTGCCACTGGCGCAGGCGCTGATCATCGTGCCCGTCATCCTGCCGCTTCTGGCCGCCGTCATCGGCGTCATGCTGCGCTCGCATCCCAGGACCATCGCCTCGCTGGCGGTGCTGACAACCTTCGTCCTGCTTGGTGCGTCCGCCGCCCTGTTGCATCAGGTCATGACCTTCGGGCCGTTCGCCATGACCATGGGACAATGGCTCCCGCCGTTCGGTATCAGTCTCGTCGCCGATCACCTGTCGGCCGTCCTCGTCGTGTCGACGGCCTTCGCCGGACTTGCGATCATGCTCTATGCAACCGCAGACGTAGGCACGGCGGAAGTCCGCGCGGGCTTTTATTCGCTGGTGTTCGGTATCATTGCCGGCGTCAACGGCGCGTTCATGACCGGCGACATCTTCAACCTGTATGTCTGGTTCGAGGTATTCCTCATCTCGTCATTCGGGCTGATCGTTCTGGGCGGTGACCGGCTCCAGCTCGATGGTGCGCTCAAATATTGCGTTCTCAATCTGGTCGCAACGACCATGTTCCTCATTGCCGTGGCGCTGCTTTACGGCGCGACCGGCACCCTCAACATCGCCGATCTGTCGATGAAGCTGGCTGGCGCGCCGGGTAATGACGATGTCATGCTGATCATCGGGCTGCTGTTCCTGCTCGGCTTCGGCATGAAGGCGGCCGCGTTCCCCACCCACTTCTGGCTGCCGGCGTCCTATCACACGCCAAGGCCGATAGTGTCGGCCCTGTTCGCCGGGCTGCTGACCAAGGTGGGGGTCTATGCGCTGCTGCGGACCTTTACCACACTCATGCCCGACGCCGGAGCGAGCATATTCTTCGACATCATAATGGCGCTGGCGATCGGCACGATCGTCGTGGGTCTTTTCGGCGCGCTCAGCGAAAGCAATGTGCGCCGCATGCTCGGCTATCTGCTCATTGCCGGCATCGGGGTAATGCTGGTGGGGCTGGCGCTGCGCTCACAATTGGCGCTAAGCGCCACGGTCTTCTACATGGTTCATTCCATCATCACGCTGGTCGGCCTGTATCTGCTCAGCGGCATCATCGAGCGGCGACGCGCGGGATCATTGCTCCATGATCTCGGCGGCTTCTATACGAGCGCGCCTGTGCTCGCCGGCTGCTTCCTGCTGCTCGGTTTCTCCGCGGCCGGCATTCCGCCGCTGTCCGGGTTCTGGCCGAAAGTGTTCCTGATCCAGGACGCGCTGCAAGCCGGTGCGGTGATCGCGGTCATCGCGCTGATCTTCAATGGCGTGCTGAGCCTGATCATCATCGGGCGCGCCTGGTCACTGCTGTTCTGGCGGCCTGACCCGCTGAAGGTCGGGCGCGCCGCGCCGCTTTCAGCCGCACCCAACGATGAGGCCGCCGAAGACGGACCAGTGCCGACAGGTGACACCGCCTTGATATGGCCGGTGGTGATGCTCAGCCTGGCCACCCTGGCTCTGGGCGTGTGGCCCGAACCCCTGATGACGATGGCCGACATGGCAGCGGTCGGCCTGCTCGATCCTGCTGCCTATATCCGCGCGGTGTTCGGCGAGGTGACGCCATGATCCGCACCATGTTCACCAACATCATGCTGGCGCTTGCGTGGGGCGCGGTCACTGGCTCGTTTTCGCTGCTCAATCTGGCTTTCGGTTTCGTCCTGGCGGCTCTGGTGCTGTGGATGATCCGCGACTATTACAACACCGGGGCCTATATCCTGAGACTGTGGCGCATCAGCATGCTGCTGCTCATATTCCTTAAGGAACTGATCCTCGCCTCAGCCACGGTCGCCGTGATCGTGCTGACGCCCGGTCGCGCCTATCGCCCCGGTTTCATCGCCTTTCCGATGCGCGTTGACCGCGATGTGGAGATCACCATGCTGGCCTGCATGCTCACGCTGACGCCGGGCACGCTGAGCGTCGATGTCTCGGAGGACAAGAAGACGCTATATATTCATGCGCTGGATGTCGGCGACCCGGAAGAGCTGCGCCAAAGCATTGCCAATGGGTTTGAAACCCGCATCATGGAGGCGCTACGGTGAGTTCTGTTGCGTTTTTCGATCTCGCCCAGACGCTGGCGCTTGCCATGGTGAGCATAGCCTTTCTCGTCGCCGTAATCCGCCTCATGATTGGCCCGACGATGGTGGATCGGGTGCTGTCGCTCGACATGCTGGTAACATCCGGCATCGGCTTCATCGCCACCATCGCCATTGTCACCGGCTATTACCAATATCTCGACGTCGCGATCGCGCTTGGCCTGGTCGGTTTTCTCGCGACCGTCGCCTTTGCCCGATATGTACTCGTGCGCAAGCGCAAGCGTGGGGCCATCGACCCTCGATACATACTCAGAAGCGGCAAAGTGACGCAACCCGGAGATCATGAATGATCGAATACATCGCCGGTAGTCTGCTGATCATCGGATCGGCATTCACCCTGATCGCTGCCATCGGCCTGCTGCGGTTCCCCGATATCTACACGCGCATGCATGCTGCGAGCAAAACCGGCACGCTCGGTTCGGGCCTCATGCTGATTGCGATCGCGGTGCATTCAGGCGAATTCGACGTCGTCACGCGCTCGATCGCAGGCGTTATCTTCTTCATGCTGACCGCGCCGATCTCGGCCCACCTGCTGGCGCGCGCCAGCTACTGCACGGGCGTGACCCCCTGGGAAGGCACCGTGCGGGACGAACTTGCCGGAAAATACGAAGAAGCTTCGTCAAATCTGCGCAGCTGAAGGCAAATCCGCAAACCCGTTCCATCAACCTGGTGACGCGGCGGCAACAGGCCGGCGTGGCTGACGTGCGGCCCGCAGCACTGTGGCACCACATTATTCGAATGCCTTCGAATGGCCACTAAAAGCGGTTCAATACCTTATACATTGCCAGCAGTGGTCCGGCTTATGCCACCAAGCGGGAACAAGATCATCTTTAAAATTTCGTGAATACAGATACTCCTTTCGTATAGGTTTTTCTGAAAAATGAAAACTGACCCTCATTGGTTCACATAGTTTGGAAGTTCTGCCTGATTTTCTGTTTTCCTTGAATTTCAGTTGTTATTCATTATTATCTACTAAGCCTTCGGTGCGTGGAATTAAGCCCGTGAAGAAAGCGACGCGTTTGTGGGGCGTATTGCAACTGTCACGTCTCAGAGATGGGCTCATAAAATGCCAGAACGGCAGCGGGCACGTACTTTAGGTCAGGCAATCAAATAAAGCCATGCGCTACAGGAGACCTCGTCTGATGGATCAAAAAGTCGACAACACCGAGCTCGTAGAGCTCACAACCAATATCGTCTCGGCCTATGTGAGCAACAATACGGTCGTGGCGGGCGAATTACCCAACCTGATCAACGATGTTCATGATGCGTTGATGCGCGCTTCGGTCAGCAAGGGTCAACCTCCGAGCGAGGATCTCAAGCCCGCTGTCGCCATCAAGAAGTCGGTCACGCCGGATTACATCATCTGCCTTGAAGACGGAAAAAAGTTCAAGTCGCTCAAGCGGCATCTTCGTGCGCATTACAACATGACGCCTGAGGAATATCGGGAAAAATGGGGTCTTGCTCATGACTATCCGATGGTTGCGCCGAATTATGCGCGCGCACGCTCGGACCTGGCAAAGCAGATGGGTCTGGGGCAACGCCGGCGCGGTTGATCGCTGTTGCCGGCATGCCAGACACGATGCCCTTGTTCGCCGCTCCGGTTAAATTCCGGAAGCGGAGAACTTGGTCTTTGGTGAGGCGGGATTAAGCGGGGCCTTATTTCGGGCTGGCGCCAAGCGGGCAGCCTGATCGGCATGCCTGCAACAGTGTTTCGGCGCGCCACAACAGGCAAGCACCCTCAGCATATCCAGGCATGATTGGGACTGGATTGGTTGCTCCAGAACGTGCGTCCGCGCGGGCTGATCAGCGTACCGTGCCGGGGCGCGATGAACCGCTTCGCACATGCTCTGCCAGAATCGTTGATCACTTTACACGTCGATAACGATCGCATGCGCTGGTGCGATATTCACGTGTCTGCGTTCGCGCGCGTGGTCGCGGGAGAACTTCGCGGCTCCGGGCGCGGCGCACGCGCATCAAGATCCTTGGCGCGGCGCCACGGCTCTGACTTGTAATAGGCAACCAGATAGGCCGTGGCTATCAGCAGGCAGATCCCGGCAATATTGACGAACGCGACGCTGAACATCGAGCGGCCCACCAGATCGAGAACCACGCCGCCGAAACGAGCCGCCACCAGGCTGACGAGGAACACTGCGAGCGACTGCTGCCCCACCTTCTGGATAATCGCGACTATGCGCCCCCACCAGCCGGAGGACACGAGCCTGCGGCCGCCTTCACCGACCGCCACCCAGCTCAGATAGGCGACCGCGAGAAAATGAACGAAGCGCAAGGCGCCGACATCGGTCTTGCCGATCAGCGGACCGAGCGCGCTGCGGATTTCGCGCAGCACCTCAAAATTGACCAGCGTGTGGTAATAAGCGAGCGGCATCGTCAAAAGCACATAAGCCAACGCCGCCCCGATCAGCACCCGATTGACCGGCGGCGGCTTGATCCAGCCGCGCATGAACGCAAAGCCGGTGAAGAACACAAGCTGCCAGCCGAACGGATTGAAGAACCATTCGCGGTCCGACCAGGGCTCGGCGGGCAGCGAAAGCACGTCCAGATTGGAGGCCAGCCACAGCCCGATCACGAATGCGCCAGCCAGATAAAGGCTGCGCGACGCGAGCACCATGATGATCGGGATCAGGCACAGGATGACCAGATACATTGGCAGGATGTCGAAGTAATTAGGCACATAAGTGAGGGTGAGCAGACCTGTCAGGTTCTGAGCCGTACGATCGAAGAACGGCGCGAGATTGAGAGCGTCGCGAAAGCGGTTGGGCTGTTCGTGCAAGCCCAGCCCATCGATGGACACCAGCATCGCGGCGATGACCAGGAACACGCAGATATGTGACCAATAGACTTGCCAGACACGATAGCTGACGCGTGCGCTGCCGATCAGCCAGCCACGATTCTGGAATGTCAGGCCGAACGCTACGGCCGAGGCCATGCCCGAGCAGAACACGAACACTTCTGCGGCATCGGAAAAACCAAAACGCGCAGGTATCCAGTGCGACCAGACATTGCCCGGAATGTGGGCGATGAGAATTATGAACATCGCCATGCCGCGAAAGAAATCGAGACGCGGATCGCGCGCGGGCCGCGCAGCGAGTGGGTTTGAAATGTTCACGTTCATATGTCCGGCCTGCCCGTTCGCGCGTGTGATTTGTCAGGAGGAAGCGATTGGATCGCCTGCAAAGACTATGACTGTATTTGACGCCAAATGAAAACAGAGTCCGACTCACAAGATCAGGTTCTATAATCACTGTTCCGTGAAACCGACGGAATTCCGGCAGACATCAGGGTAGGATATGAATTAATCGTAACTGTGTCTTTTGGGTCTGCCCGGTGTCCGGCGGGCCGGGCAGGCGCCATCGGACCAGACATACGGGGCAGAGGACAGCGCATGCTCGCAGATCGCACCATCAACGCGCGCGCAGCCTTGCTCGCGGCGGCTGCCCTGTGCGCGGTCATGCTCGCCGCTGGCCTGGTGGGGGGAACGCGGCTCGCGCTTGCCGGCCTCATCGGCGGGGTTGCCGGGCTGGCGCTGTATCATGCCGGCTTTGGCTTCACATCGGCCTGGCGCGAGATCGTGCGCACCGGGCGCGGCGCGGGATTGCGCGCCCAGTTCCTTCTTATCGGCCTGACAGCCATCATCTCCTTTCCGCTGATCGGCCATGGCGCGGCAATCGGCCTGCCGACCGGCGGCTTCGTCTTCCCGTTCGGGGTCGCTGCGGCATTCGGCGCGTTCCTGTTCGGGCTCGGCATGCAGCTTGGCGGCGGCTGCGGATCGGGCACGCTCTACACAGCCGGCGGCGGCAGCACCCGCATGATGCTCGTGCTGGCGGCCTTCATCGCCGGCTCGCTGATCGCAACGGCGCATTTGCCGGACTGGAATGCCCTGCCGCGCCTTGCGCCGGTCTCGGCCATTACCGCGTTTGGGGCTGCGCCGGCGCTGCTGCTGACGCTGGGCGTTCTGGTCGGGCTCGCCCTGTGGACGCGCGCAATCGAAAAAGCAAGACGTGGCCGGATCGAGGGGTTGGGCGAGACGGTGTCATGGCTGCGCGGGCCGTGGTCATTGTGGCTTGGGGCGGTAGCGCTCGCAGTCGTGGGTATTGCGACGCTGCTGACGCTAGGGCGGCCCTGGGGCATCACATCGGGTTTCGCGCTGTGGGGCGCCAAGATCGCTTCAGGCTTGGGCGTTCCCGTCGAGAGCTGGGACTATTGGCGCGGACAGACAGCCGCGCTGGAAGCCAGCATCTTTGCCGACGCCACCTCGGTGATGAATTTCGGCATCATTTTCGGCGCGATGGGAGCAGCCGCGCTGGCGGGACGCTTTGCGCCCGTCTGGCGCCTGAGCGGGCGCGACGTTGCCACCGCGCTCATCGGCGGGCTGTTGATGGGCTATGGCGCGCGGCTCGCCTTTGGCTGCAATATCGGGGCCTATCTGGGCGGCGTCATTTCGGGCAGCCTGCACGGCTGGGGCTGGCTTGTCTTCGGCTTCCTCGGCAGTATCGCGGGCACTTATGTGCGCATTCTCGCGGGGGTGGATGCGCGCCCGGCGCCCGCCTGACACATTTTCCGGCGCAAGGCCGCGCCGGCTTTTGCCGAAAGTGCTTCAGGCCATGCTGATCGTGCTTGCGCTCTCCAACTCGCCTATCTCGCCATCATCCATCCCCAGCACCTCACGCAGGATTTCACGGGTGTGCTCTCCCAGCCGTGGCGGCGGCCGTCGATAGGACACAGGCGTTTGCGCAAAATTGAGCGGGTTGCCGATCAGATCGACGCTGCCTGTCGCGCTGGCCTGATGAGGCATGGTGATGCGCATGCCGCGCGCCAGCGCATGGGGATCGGCGAACACCTGGCTGATGCTGTTGACCGGACCGCACGGCACGCCCGCTGCGTGCAGCGCGCTGATCCAGTCATGCATGGCGCGCCCGCGCGTGATCCCCGCAATCAGCCCAACGATTTCCTGGCGGTGGCGCACCCGCCCGGCATTGGTGGCGAAGCGGGCGTCGCGCGCCAGTTCCTCGCACCCTGCGACCTGGCAGAACCTCGTGAACTGGGCGTCATTGCCGACCGCAAGGATGAAATGGCCGTCGGCAGTGGGAAACGTCTCGTAGGGCACGATGTGCGGATGACCATTTCCCAGACGCACCGGCTCCTCGCCCGATACCAGATAGGCTACGCCCTGGTTGATCAGCCACGCGATCTGCGAGTCGAACAGGGCAAGGTCGATATGCTGGCCCTCGCCGGTTCGCCGCCGCGCCTCCAGCGCCGAGAGAACCGCCACGGCGGCGTACATGCCGCACATGACATCAGCAATGCCCACCCCGACCTTTGTCGGCTGGCCACCCGCTTCATCGGGAAAGCCGGTGATGCTCATGATCCCGCCCATGCCCTGGATGAGGAAGTCATAGCCGCTCTGCTCGCGATAGGGACCGGTCTGGCCGAACCCCGAAATCGAACAATAGATGAGCCGGGGGTTGAGCGCGCGCAGGCTTTCATGGTCGAGTCCGTAGCGGACCAGATCGCCGGGCTTGAAGTTTTCCACCACGATATCGCTGTGCCTGGCTAGCGCGCGGATGATCGCCTGTCCGGCGTCGGTCGAGATATCGACCGCGACAGAGCGTTTGTTGCGGTTGCAAGACAGAAAATAGGCGCTCTCGCCCGATGTCGTGGCCTGCGCATCAAGAAATGGCGGTCCCCAGCCACGGGTGTCGTCGCCCCGCCCGGGCCGCTCGATCTTGATGATGTCTGCGCCCAGATCGCCAAGCAACTGGGTGCAGGTCGGGCCGGCCAGGATGCGCGACAGGTCGAGCACGCGCAAGCCATCCAGCGGACCGGATCTTGGCGGCTGCGGGCTGGCACCATTTTGGCTCATCGCGTCTCCCATGCAGGGCTGGATCGGTAGGATGATGCTTGCATAGCCTGTATGCACGCGGGCGAGAAAACACAAAATCGGGAGCAGGGCGGTGTTGCGGCGGGACGGCGTCAATGGCAGCGGGAAAAGACCTCGCCGAAAGGCGAGCGTGCGGGCTAATACGTGGTCGGAGTGGCAGGATTTGAACCTGCGACCCCCTCGTCCCGAACGAGGTGCGCTACCAGGCTGCGCCACACTCCGCATATCCACCGCAAGCGCTGTTATAGCGATGGGGGATTCGGCGCGCAAGCGGAGCCTTCCGATCGCCGGTGCAACAATTTGCGCGTCATTCGCGGGCTTGGGGGCATTGCCGCAAAAATGAATCCTCGCTATGTGTGTGGCTGGCGCTGATAGTTCAGCGGCACATGGTGGGGCGTGGCCAAGTGGTAAGGCATCGGGTTTTGATCCCGCGATCCCAGGTTCGAATCCTGGCGCCCCAGCCAACCCTGGTCTCGCCAGGCAATCTCCCCGTCTGGCATTCCACACATTTCCGCAGGCGGCCTGATGCAGCGCACGCGGCTGTGTCTTGTGGAAATTGCGCCATGTGGATCAAGCTCGATCCCGCCCAGGTCCACCGGTCAGGCTGCCCTACGCGCGCGTGCACCGTGACTTTCGCTCACGAGGACGCAAAATTCGCCGCACCCATAGCCCGCAAGAATTGATTTGGATCAACGCCGCGCGGTCATCGCTGCCGCAATACTGAACTCTGTCGGCGCATTGATTGGCATCGGGCAGCGCTCGCGCTTGTCCGGGACATCACATCAGGAGGGGCAAATGGCGCAAGCCGCGCGCAACGGGTTTGAAACATTCGCCGACACGCTCGTGCTGGCTCTGGCGGCTTTGGGCCTGGTGCTGGGCGCCTATCTGTTTTTCGCCTCCAGCGACAGCGTCATGGCGCTTCACGGACTGATGCTCAGCGCCGGCATCGGCGCGGTGGGCGCGTTCATGCTGTTGCGCGGCAAGAATGGCGCCATCGTGGGCGGCGAGGGCGAATATTTCGACTCCGTCATCCGCGCTGGTGTCATCGCCACCGTGTTCTGGGGCATCGTCGGCTTCCTCGTCGGCATGGTGATCGCCTGGCAGCTTGCCTTTCCCGTGCTCAATCTGGATCTGCCCTGGACCACATTCGGCCGTCTGCGCCCGGTTCACACTTCCGCCGTGATCTTCGCTTTCGGCGGCAACGCGCTCATCGCGACCTCATTTTACGTGGTGCAGCGCACCTGCCGGGCGCGTCTTGCCGGCCATTGGGCGCCATGGTTCGTCTTCTGGGGCTACAATCTTTTTATCGTCATCGCCGCATCGGGCTATGTGCTCGGCGTCACCCAATCCAAGGAATATGCCGAGCCGGAATGGTATGCCGACCTGTGGCTGACGCTGGTCTGGGTGGTCTATCTGCTGGTGTTCCTTGGCACGCTGATGAAGCGCAAGGAACCGCACATCTATGTGGCCAACTGGTTCTATCTGGCGTTCATCGTCACCGTGGCGATGCTCCATGTCGTCAACAATCTGGCGGTGCCCGTATCGCTGACCGGCACGCGCAGCATCGCGCTGTTTTCCGGTGTGCAGGACGCCATGACCCAGTGGTGGTACGGGCATAATGCGGTGGGGTTCTTCCTGACGGCCGGCTTCCTCGGCATGATGTATTATTTCATCCCCAAGCGCGCCGAGCGTCCAGTTTACTCCTACCGGCTGTCGATCGTCCATTTCTGGTCGCTGATCTTCATCTATATCTGGGCGGGTCCGCACCATCTGCATTACACCGCGCTGCCCGACTGGGCGCAGACGCTCGGCATGACGTTTTCCATCATGCTGTGGATGCCGTCCTGGGGCGGCATGATCAACGGGCTGATGACGCTGTCCGGGGCATGGGACAAGCTGCGCACCGATCCGGTGATCCGCATGCTGGTCATCTCGGTGGCGTTTTACGGCATGTCCACGTTCGAAGGCCCGCTGATGAGCATCAAGGCGGTCAATTCACTGTCCCATTATACCGACTGGACCATCGGCCATGTGCATTCCGGCGCGCTCGGCTGGGTCGGCATGATCACCTTCGGCGCGCTCTACTGTCTGGTGCCATGGCTGTGGAACCGCAAGGGGCTGTATTCGATCCGGCTGGTCGAATGGCATTTCTGGCTCTCGACCATCGGCATCCTGCTCTACATCACCTCGATGTGGGTGTCGGGCATACTGCAAGGGCTGATGTGGCGCGCCTATGATGACCTCGGCTTCCTGCAATATTCCTTCGTCGAGACGGTCGAAGCCATGCATCCGTTCTATATCATCCGCGCGCTGGGCGGCTCGATCTTCACCCTGGGCGCATTCGTCATGGCCTACAATCTGTGGCGCACCGCGCGCGGCGATGTGTCGGTCGATCTGGCCGAACAGCCAGGCGTGGCTGCGGCGCCCGCCTTGCGCGGACCTTCATCCGCCGCCGCCCCGGCAGAATAAGGAGAGGCGCAAATGTGGAAATGGCATGCTCCCTTCGAGCGCAAGTCGCTGGTGCTGCTGATCGGTATCCTGATCGTGGTCTCCATCGGCGGGCTCGTCCAGATAGCGCCCCTGTTCTGGCTCGGCTCCACCATCGAGCGGGTACAGGGCATGCGGCCTTATTCACCGCTCGAACTTGCCGGGCGCGAGATCTACATCCGCGAGGGCTGTTATGTCTGCCACAGCCAGATGGTGCGCACCCTGCGCGATGAGGTCGAGCGCTATGGTCATTACAGCCTCGCGGCCGAGAGCATGTACGACCATCCTTTCCAGTGGGGCTCCAAGCGCACCGGGCCGGATCTGGCGCGCGTCGGCGGCAAATATTCCGATGACTGGCATGTGGCGCACATGATCGACCCGCGCTCGGTGGTGCCTGAATCGATCATGCCGGGCTATGGGTTCATGGCCCGCCGCGAACTGGACTTCAGCGACATTCAGGCCAAGCTGGAGACGATGCGCATGGTCGGCGTGCCCTACACCGACGAGATGATCGCCAACGCGCAAGCCGATCTGCGCGCCCAGGTGAGCCCCGACACGCCCGAAGCCGAGGCGCTGCTGGCACGCTATCCCAAGGCCCAGGTGCGCGAGTTCGACGGCGACGCGGACAAGATCACCGAGCTGGATGCGATGATCGCCTATCTGCAGGTGCTCGGCACGCTGGTCGATTTCGCGACCTTCGATGAAGCCGGCCCGAACCTGCGCTGATGGTCAGCAAATCATGAGCAATGAGCAGTTCACCATACTGACGCAGATCGCAGGGCTGATCCTGTTCACCGCCATGTTCGTGCTGGTGCTGGTCTATGTGTTCTGGCCCGGCAACAAGAAGCGGTTCGAACGTGCCGCGCACATGCCGCTCGACAAGGACGACGCGCCCGAGAATGAGGCGCATGGAGGGCCTGATGACGGAAAAGCCTGAATATGACGAAGCGACCGGCGCACACACCACAGGGCACACCTGGGACGGCGATCTGAAGGAACTCAACAAGCCGCTGCCGAAATGGTGGTTGTATGTCATGTATGCGACCATCATCTGGTCGATCGGCTACTGGGTGCTTTATCCAGCCTGGCCGATGATCGGGGACCACACGCGCGGCCTGCTGGGCTACAGCCAGCGCGAGACAGTGCGCGCAGAAATCGAGCAGGCGCGCGCCGCGCAGGGCGAGCTCGCCGACCGCGTGAGCGCAGCCGATCTGGCCGACATCCGCGCCGACCCCGACCTCCTGCGCTTTGCCATTGCCGGCGGACGCGCGGCATTCGGCGACAATTGCGCGTCCTGCCACGGGCGCGGCGCACAAGGCGCTGTGGGCTATCCCAACCTCAACGACGATAGCTGGATCTGGGGCGGCACCCTGGAGGCCATCGAGCAGACGATCCGCTTCGGCATCCGTTCCGATCATGTCGAAACCCGCTACAGCGAGATGCCGCGCTTTGGCCTGGATGGTATCCTCAGCGACACCGAGATCACCGATGCGGCGGCCCATGTCCGCGCGCTCGCCGGGCTTGATCATGATGCCGATGCTGCTGTTCGCGGTGCTGAAATCTATGCCCAGCAATGTGCGTTCTGCCACGGCGATGCCGGTGAGGGCATGCAGGAGCTTGGCGCACCGCGGCTAAGCGACAATATCTGGCTGTACGGCTCGGACATCGACAGCCTGATTACCAGCATTCGCACCGGCCGGGGCGGGATCATGCCGCAATTCGCCAACCGCCTCGATGATGCCACCATCAAGAAGCTGGCGGTCTATGTGCACACGCTGGGCGGCGGTGAATGAGCGCATCAGGCACACCACTTGCAGCGACAATGAGCCTGTAATGGCTGATGACATGGTCATGACAACTGCTGAGCGCCGGCGCGGTCCACTCGAGGCCGCGCCTGGTGTCGAACGGGTTGATGTCAGCGCGGTCAACACCGCCGAAGACCGTGAGCTTTACGCTTCGCGCCCGGCGATCTATCCCAAGCGCGCCCACGGCACGTTCCGCACCATCAAATGGGCGATCATGGCGGTCACGCTCGGCATCTATTATCTGCTGCCCTGGCTGCGCTGGGATCGCGGACCGAGCCTGCCCGATCAGGCCTTTCTCATCGACTTCGCCAATCAGCGCATCTACATGTTCTGGCTCGATATCTGGGCGCAGGAGCTGTATTTCATCACCGGGCTGCTGATCCTGTCGTCGCTGGGCCTGTTCCTGGTGACGGCGTTCGCTGGGCGGGTCTGGTGCGGCTATGCCTGCCCGCAGACGGTCTGGACCGATCTGATGATCGCCGTGGAGCACTTCTGGCAGGGCGACCGCAATGCGCGCATGCGGCTCGACAAGCAGCCCTGGACGCTGGAGAAGGTCTGGAAGAAAGTCGCCACCCACATCTCCTGGCTGCTGATCGCCCTGGCGACCGGCGGCGCCTTCGTCTTCTATTTCCGCGATGCGCCAACCCTTGCTGTCGAACTGATCAGCGGCACGGCCCCGGCCATCGCCTACACGTTTTTGGGGATTTTCACGGCAACGACCTATCTGCTGGGCGGGCTGGCCCGCGAGCAGGTGTGCATCTACATGTGCCCCTGGCCGCGCATTCAGGGCGCGATGTTCGACAGCGACTCCCTGCTGATCACCTATCGTGAGCGCCGCGGCGAACCGCGCGGTTCCCACAAGAAGGGCGAGAGCTGGGACGGACGCGGCGATTGCATCGACTGCATGCAATGCGTTGCCGTCTGTCCCACCGGCATCGACATCCGCAATGGCCCTCAACTCGAATGCATCCAGTGCGCTCTGTGCATCGACGCGTGCGACGATGTGATGGACAAGATCGGCCGCCCGAAGAAGCTGATCGCCTATGACACGTTCCGCAATCTGGAAGCGGCCCAGCGCGGCGAGACGGCGCCCCTGCGGCTCATCAGGCCGCGCACCGTTCTCTATGCTCTGCTCATTGCGCTGGTCGGCGGGATCATGGCCTTCGGGCTCAGCCAGAAAAGCGTGCTGGAGGCCAGCGCGCTGCGCGACCGCAATCCGCTGTTCATTCAGCTTGCCGACGGCAGCATCCGCAACCGCTTTACCGTCAAGATCCTGAACAAGCAGCACAGCGTGCAAGATTTCACGGTTGCGCTCGAAGGGCTGCCCGGCGCGCAGCTTCAGATCGTGGGAATGGAAGGCGCGCAGGCCCCCCGCATCAGCGTTCCGGCCGGCGACCTGCGCGAGTTGCGCCTGCTCGTTTCGGTTGCCGCTGAACGGCTCGGCGACCTGAGCGGCGAGGAAACCGCATTTACGCTCATCATCCGCGATGTTGCCGGACAGATCGAACGGCGCGTGCAGACCACCTTCAGGAGGCCGCAATGAGCCTGTCGCAACGCGAACCCAAACGCTTGAGCGGGCGCTCCGTGCTACTCAGCCTGCTCGGCTTCTTCGGCGTCATTTTCGCGGTCAACGGCGTGTTCGCCTATTACGCCATCACCACCCATAACGGCATCGTCACCGAGGGCTCATATCGCAAGGGCCTGAAATACGATACGCAAATCGCGGCGCAGGCGGCGCAGGACCGGCTTGGCTGGACCGCGAGCCTTGCGCTCGATGGGCCTGACAAGCGGCTGCGCCTCAGTCTTAGCGCTGCAGATGGCGCGCCGGTGAGCGGCCGTGCGGTGCGGGTCGAAGTGGGCCGGCCGGCGACTGACCGTTTCGATCAGGTCTTGATGCTGCTTGAGGATGAACCCGGACTTTACATCGGTGATCTGGCGCTGCCGGCGCCGGGCAACTGGATAGCGTCGGTCGAAGTTATCGAAGGTATCGAGGCAAGCGAGACCACCGTTTACCGTATGAGGCAGCGGCTATGGCTGAAGCCGGAGAGCTGAGATCGCCGGGCATTGCCGGTGGCACGGGCACGGCGAAGACCCGCCAGCAGGCCGCCCCGGCAGGCGCGAGCATCACGCTGATCGTGGAAAACATGAACTGTGGCGGCTGCATGAGCAAGATCGAGCGGGTGCTGGCGGCGACACCCGGGGTGATCAGCGCGCGCGCCAACCTGTCGGCAAAGCGTGTGCGCGCGGTCATCGATCCCGATAGCACATCGGCGCCGGCGCTGAGCGACGCCCTGGCCGCCGCCGGCTTTCGCGCCGCAGAACTCGCCGATGATCCGGCCGCCACCTCGCACGAGGACGATGCGCTGTTGCGCGCCATGGCGGTTGCCGGCTTTGCTGCGGCCAATGTGATGCTGCTGTCCATAGCGGTCTGGGCCGGCATCGCCAGCGACATGAGCCCCGAGGTGCAGGAATTCCTGCACTGGCTGTCGGCGCTCATCGCGCTGCCCGCCATTCTTTATGCCGGCCAGCCCTTCTTTGCCTCCGCTGCGGATGCGCTCAAGGGACGCCGTCTCAACATGGATGTGCCGATTTCGCTGGCAATTCTGCTGGCGTCCTCGATGAGCCTTTATCAGACCATGCGCGGCAGCGAGCAGGTCTATTTCGACGCCGCCATCACCCTGTTGTTCTTTCTGCTCATAGGCCGCTTTCTCGACCAGCGTATGCGCCGCAGGGCCAAGGGCGCCGCGCAGAATCTGCTGGCGCTGCAAAGCACCTACGCCACGATCCTGAACGATACCGGGCCGGTCCGCATCTCGGCGCGCGCCCTCGCCCCGGGCATGTGTGTCATCGTCGGAGCGGGTGAGCGCGTGCCCGCCGACGGCTTGATCAGCAAAGGGATCACCGAGATCGACGAGAGCCTGATCACCGGCGAAAGCCTGCCGCGCGCCGTGTCGCCCGGAGCGTTCGTTCACGCGGGCACGCTCAACCTGTCGGGAACCATCGAGATACAGGTGCGCGCGGCCGATGAGGACACGCTGCTCGCCGACATCCAGAGGCTCATGGAAACCGCCGAGCAGGCCAAGAGCGTCTATGTGCGTCTGGCCGACCGTGCCGCGCGCATCTATGCGCCGCTGGTGCACATGCTTGGGCTGGTCACGTTCACCGGCTGGATGATTGCCGGGGCTGGCTGGGAGACGGCCCTCACTTATGCCATCGCGGTGCTCATCATCACCTGCCCGTGCGCGCTGGCGCTCGCGGTGCCGGCGGTCCAGGTGGTGGCGTCCGGCCGGTTTTTCGCCCGCGGCATCATCCTGAAGGCCGCCGACGGGTTCGAGCGGCTGGCGGAGGTCGATACGCTGGTGTTCGACAAGACCGGCACGCTGACACGCGGCGCGCCCCGGCTGGTCAATGGCGCGCTACTCAGCAATGATGCGCTGGCTGTCGCAGCCGGGCTCGCCGTCGGCAGCCACCACCCCTATTCAAGAGCGATCGTCGATGAGGCACGGGCGCGCGGGCTCGCGTTTGCACCTCCCGGCAATGTTGTGGAGGCCCCGGGACGTGGCCTCAGCCATATGGCCGCCGAGGGTGAGGTGCGGCTGGGTTCTGCTGTCTGGTGCGGGGTGGACCGGACCGGCGCCGGCGATGATCAGGGCATTGTTTATCTGTCGCGGCCCGGGCATCAGCCGGAAATGTTCACATTCGAAGACGAGTTGCGTCCCGATGCCGCCCAGACGATCGCGCTATTGCGTGAGCGCGGGTTCGATATCCAGATTCTGTCAGGTGACCGGCCCGCGGCGGCGGCGCGCGCGGCAGATGCGCTTGGCATCACGGCGTGGCGTGGCGGCCAACGTCCTGATGACAAGATCCGCTTTCTCGAAGCATTGAAGCTGCGCGGGCGCAAGGTGCTTATGGTCGGTGATGGGCTGAACGATGCTCCGGCTCTGGCCGCGGGTCATGCGTCCATCTCGCCTGCGACGGCTGCGCATATCAGCCAGACGGCAGCCGATGCGATCTTTCAGGGCGCCCGCCTTGCGCCGGTGGCCGATGCGATATGGCTGGCGCAGCGCGCGCGGGTGAAAGCGGTGCAGAATTTCGGGCTGGCGGCGGCGTACAACGCCATCTGCATACCGCTGGCCATGGCGGGCTATGTCACGCCGCTGATCGCGGCCGTCGCGATGTCGGCCTCATCCATCGTGGTCATCGCCAATGCGCTGCGCCTGCACGGCGCGCAGGTTCCAGAGGTGGCGGCTTCATGACGGCGCTCGCCTGGCTGATCCCGGCTGCCCTCTTCCTCGGTCTGCTTGGCGTGGCGGGTTTCCTGTGGGCGCTGCGAACGGGTCAGTTCGAAGACCTTGACGGCGCGGCGTATCGCGCGCTCGAAGACACCGAGCGGCCGGACGACACGCAAGACCGAGAACCCGATGTCGAGATGCAGGATTTGCGGCCTGAGCAACCACGCGACTGATGTGGATATTCGCGCAATCTTGAAGATCGTGGTGGGCGCGACTGGGATTGAACCAGTGACCCCTCGCGTGTGAAGCGAGTGCTCTCCCGCTGAGCTACGCGCCCGGTGATCCCGACCGGTTTCAGGTTGCCCGGATGAATGGCTCGCATTTGTAGTCACCAAAGCCAGAAGCCGTCAAGCGTCGCCCTGAACTCGCCGGCCTGTTGCTGAGGGAGGGCGCGAGGCGTCATAATCGTCACCGGTTGCCGGCCAAGGCAGTGGCGGGCGCATGGGATGTTTGCACGGAGGGCGGCGATGTCGCGTTTGCGTCAATTCATGGTTCTGCTAGCGGCAATGTTGCTGGCTGGCGCTACGCCCGCCGCGCTCGCCGAACAGCCGATCGTGATCGCCACGGCTGGGCCTGTGACCGGGCAACTGGCGGGCCTTGGTGAACAGATGCTGCGCGGTGCGCGCATGGCGGTCGATGATCTGAATGCGGCCGGCGGCGTTCTGGGGCGGCCCGTCGAGCTGCTCATCGCCGATGACCGCTGTGATCCCAAGGACGCGGTGTCGGAAGCCAACCGGCTTGCTGCGCGCGGCGCGGTGTTTGTCGCCGGCCACTTCTGTTCAAGCGCCTCGATCGCGGCGGCCGGCGTCTACGGCGAAGAACGCGTGCTGATGATCTCGCCGGCCTCGACAAGCCCGCGCCTCACCGATGAAGGCGGCGATCTGGTGTTCCGCGTATGCGGGCGCGATGACCGACAGGGTCAGGTCGCAGGATCATTCATCGCAAGGCGCTTTGAGGGCGCGCGCATCGCCCTGCTGAACGACAAGAGCGCCTATGGCCGCGGTTTGGCCGATGCGGCCGGCGACGCGATCCGCCGCGCTGGCGGGCAGATCGTGCTCGACGACAGTTTCACGCCGGGTGAGCGCGATTATCAGGCACTCGTCACGCGCCTGAAGACCGCAGCGATCGAGGTGGTGTTCATCGGCGGCTATCATCCCGAGGCCGGGCTGATCCTGCGCCAGATGCGCGAGCAGAGGCTGGATGCGCAACTCGTTGGCGGCGACGCGCTGATCGTCGAGGAGTTCTGGCAGATCGCGGGCGCCGCCGCAGAAGGCACACTGATGACCTTCGTGCCGGAACCGCGGGAAAGCCCCCATGCACAGCAGGTCGCGGCGCGCTTTCGCTCAGCCGGCATCGAGCCCGAAGGCTACGTGCTTTACACTTATGCGGCGATCGAGGCATGGGCAGCGGCCGTGTCGCGCGCGGGCTCGACCGATCCTGACGACGTTGCCGGCACGCTGCGCCAGGTGGCGGTGCAAACCGTGATCGGCCCTCTGCGCTTTGATGAAAAGGGCGATGTCGCCGACCAGCCATTCACGATCTATCGCTGGTCGCAGGGTAGCTATGGACAATTGCAGGAGTGATGAACACGTGTGCAGGAGTGATGAACACGTGCGCCCTCAACCCGGCTCAGCCAAGCAAGGAGCGAATCGCGCCGGGCAATTCGTCGAAATGGCTGATGACCAGATCGGCGCCAAGCCGGTCTGCCGGCGTCTCTGAATAGCCGAAGCGTACCGCGATGCTGGGCACGCCGGCAGCGCGGGCGGCGTCGATGTCGGGCGCGCTGTCGCCGATCATGAGGGCGCGAGAGCGCTGGCCGCCGGCCTGGGCGATGGTGCGGATCAGGTGATCGGGATGAGGCTTGCGCTCGGGCACACTGTCGGAGCCGAGAATCGCCGAGAAATAGGCATCCAGGCCGAGCTTTTGCAGAAGCAGCCGCGCGTTGGCCTCGCGCTTGTTGGTGCACACGCCGATGCGCCAGCCCTTGTCGGCGATGTCGTCGAGCGCGGGGATCAGACCGGGAAACGGGCGGCTTTGCGCCGCGATGTTGGCGCGGTAATGGTCAAGGAAATGGGCCAGCATGGCATCCAGATCGACAGCGCGCTCGCTCGCCCCGGCGGCGTCCAGACCGGTGATAAGCATCTGCCGCGCGCCGCCGCTGATCACGGGCTTGATCAGATCGACAGACGCCCGCGCCACTCCGAACGCATCCAGCGCCTGGTTCGTCGCCTCGATCAGATCGGGCGCGGTATCGATCATGGTGCCGTCGAGATCGAATATTATGGTTGGGGTCATCGCTGGGGCCTGGTTCGCACGCGCGCTGTTTCGCGCAGCGCAGACTACCCGTTTCGTCTGACAAGTAAATGAAGACGACGGCGCGCTCATCGGCCTGTGACATCAGCGCGCCGGCAGGCTATACCGGAGGCAGGAGCGGCGATGCAGGCGGGCCGGCCACCAGCCGATCTGCACGATCGTAGCGCCGGGAAATCGAATGATGGAGAAACTGATGGACCAGATCGCGCAACGTCTGATCCGGGAGCGCTGTTACATCAATGGCGCCTGGGTGGGCGAGCCGCAGGTGCCTGTGACCAATCCCGCGACCGGCGATACGCTTGCGCATGTGCCCAATTGCGGCGCAGCCGAGACCCGCCAGGCCATCGAAGCCGCATATGCCGCCTTTCCCGCCTGGGCCGGATTGCTCGCCAAAGAGCGCGGCCGGATGCTGCGCCGCTGGTTTGATCTGGTCATGGAAAACGCCGAGGAACTGGCCCGCCTGATGAGCGCTGAACAGGGCAAGCCGCTCAGTGAAGCGCGCGGCGAGGTGGCCTATGGAGCATCATTCATCGAATTCTACGCGGAAGAGGCAAGGCGCATCTACGGCGAGACGATCCCGACGTCGCGCGAGGGCGCAAGGCTTGTCGTCATCAAACAGCCCATCGGTGTAGTCGCGGCAATAACGCCCTGGAATTTCCCCCTTGCCATGATCACCCGCAAGGTGGCGCCGGCGCTGGCGGCCGGCTGTACCGCGGTGTGCAAGCCCGCGCCCGACACGCCGCTCACCGCGCTGGCGCTGGCCGTGCTTGCGGCCGAGGCAGGCATCCCCGCCGGGGTGTTCAATGTCGTGACGAGCGATGCGGAGGGCGCTGCCGCTATCGGCGAGGAAATGACCTCAAATCCGCTGGTGCGGCTGGTCGGCTTCACCGGATCGACCCGAGTCGGCAAGCTGCTGATGTCCCAGGCCGCGCAGACTGTGAAGAAGGTGGCGCTGGAGCTGGGCGGCAATGCGCCTTTCATCGTCTTCGATGATGCCGATCTGGAGCGTGCGGTGGAGGGTGCGATCGCTTCGAAGTTCCGCAATACCGGGCAGACCTGCGTGTGCGCCAACCGAATTCTGGTACAGGACGGCATATATGACCCCTTCGCCGCACGTCTTGCCGAAAAGGCGGCGCAGATGAAGGTAGGGCCTGCGGACGGGCCGGGTGTCAGCCAGGGACCGCTGATCAACGCCAGTGCGCTGGAAAAGGTCGAGGCCCATGTGGCAGATGCTCTGGCCAAGGGCGCAAGATTGCTGACCGGCGGGCGGCGCCATGCTCTTGGCCGCACCTTCTATGAGCCAACGGTGCTTTGCGATGTGACCGCAGAGATGCGCTGTGCGCAGGAGGAAACCTTCGGGCCCGTGGCGCCATTGTTCCGCTTCACCTCGGAAGACGAGGTGGTCGCGATCGCCAATGACACTCCATACGGGCTGGCGGCCTATTTCTACACCCGTGACATCGGCCGGGCATGGCGCGTTGCCGAGCGGCTGGAGGCCGGCATGATCGGGGTCAACGAGGGCGTGATATCAAATGAGGTCGCGCCATTTGGCGGGGTCAAGGAGTCCGGGCTCGGGCGCGAGGGCGGCCGCCACGGCATCGAGGAATGTCTGGAGATGAAATACATCATGATGGGCGGGATCGACCGATGAGCGCGATGGCAGGGGCAGGCGCGGCTGAAGCCTTCAAGCGGCAGGCGGCCGAATATGCGCTGCGGCTGGTCGAGCCGCAGATGAAGCTCGGGCTCGGTACGGGCTCGACAGCAGCGGCCTTCATCACGCTGCTGGGTCAGCAGGTGGCGGCGGGGCTCGATATTGTCTGCGTGGCAACATCGCGCGCGAGCGAGGATCAGGCGAAATCGCTGGGCATCCCGCTTGCCGATATCGACGAACTGGGCGAACTCGACCTGACGGTTGACGGCGCCGATGAAATCGACGGCGAGTTGCGCCTGATCAAGGGCGGGGGCGGCGCGCTATTGCGCGAAAAGATCGTGGCGATGGCCTCTGACCGTGTGGTCATCATCGCTGATCATTCAAAGCGGGTGGAGGTGCTCGGCGCCTTTGCCCTGCCTGTCGAGATTACCCCGTTCGGCGCGCATACCACCATTCGCATGATGAATGTGATGGCCGAGCAGGCCCGCTGCGAGGGTGAAATCCGCCTGCGCGCCGGAGCGGGCGGCTCGCCGCTGATCACCGATGGCGGCAACCTGATCGCCGATTGCGCCTTCAGACGCATCCCCGATCCCGAACTTCTGGGTGAGTTGTTGTCGCTATTGCCCGGCGTCGTGGAGCATGGTCTGTTCATAGGTATCGCGGATATGGCGGTGATTGCGGGGCCGGACGGGCTGAGCGTGCTGGAAGCCGCCGAGGAGACGGACGAAAGCTAGCCGCGTGATCCCCTGACGAACCTGGGAGAAGCCTGTGTGATGAGCGATTACGAATATGAGCTGTTTGTGATTGGCGCGGGTTCGGGCGGGGTGCGCGCGGCCCGGCTTGCGGCCGGGATGGGCAAGCGTGTCGGCATCGCCGAAGAATCGCGCGTTGGCGGCACCTGCGTCATTCGCGGCTGCGTGCCGAAGAAGCTGCTGGTCTATGCCAGCCAGTTCGGTAAGGCCATCGAGGATGCGGCAGGCTTCGGCTGGCAGGTCGAGGGACGCCGGTTCGACTGGCCGACGCTGATCGCCAACAAGGACCGCGAGATCGACCGCCTGAACGCGGCCTATATCCGCAATCTGGAAGCATCCGGAGCCGAATTGTTCATGAGCCGCGCCAGGCTGCTGGATGCGCATACGGTTCAACTGCAATCGGACGGGCGCAAGATCACCGCACAAACCATCCTGATCGCCACCGGCGCGCGTCCGTTCATGCCTGCCGTGCCCGGCGCCGAACATGCGATCACCTCGAACGAAGCCTTCTACCTGAGCAAGTTGCCGGGGCATATCGTGATCGTCGGCGGCGGCTATATCGGCGTGGAATTCGCATGTATTTTTGCTGGCCTCGGCGCGAAAGTGACGCTGTTGCATCGCGGCGACCAGATCCTTCGCGGGTTTGACCAGGACATGCGCGATGCCTTGAGCGGGGCGATGATGAAATCGGGTATCGAGCTGCGCATGGCAACCGAGGTAAGCGCCATCACCCGCGAGGGCGAGGGGCTGAGCGTGGCGGGCACAAGCGGCAGGAATTTCAGCGCGGATCAGGTGATGTTCGCCACCGGACGCGTTCCCAATACCAGCTGGTTGGGTCTGGAGGACGCAGGCGTGGAGATGGGCTGGAACGGGCATGTGGTCGTCAATGAATTTTCCCGCACCAGCGCCGCCAACATCTTTGCCATCGGGGATGTCACCGACCGCGTGCAACTGACGCCGGTGGCCATCGACGAGGCGGTACGCTTTGTCGAGACCGCATTCCTCAACAATCCGATGGCGGTCGATCACACTTTCATCCCGACTGCGGTATTTTCCCAACCCGAGATCGGCACGGTCGGGCTTGCCGAGCATGAGGCGCGCGAGAAATATCCCAATATCGACATCTATCTGAGCCGCTTTCGGCCGATGAAGGCGACGCTGAGCGGTCGCGACGAGACCACCATCATGAAACTGATCGTCGATGCTGAATCAGACATCGTCATCGGCGCTCACATCTGCGGACCCGATGCAGCCGAGATGGTCCAGCTCCTTGCCATCCCGATCCGACTCAATGCCACGAAGGCCGATTTCGACGCCACCATGGCGCTGCACCCCAGCGCGGCTGAAGAACTGGTCACGATGCGTCAGAAATGGACACCGCCTAGTGCCCGGGCCGCCGAGTGAGCCTTGCGGGCACTGGCTGGCAATCCTTGTGCGCAACCCGGCGCGGACCGTGCCTTCATTCATTGACTTTGCGCATGGTTCGGTGCCAAACGAGCCGAAACCATCAAAACGGCGGAGGTTGATGTGGGGCGGTTGCAGGACAAGATCGCGTTCATCACGGGCGCAGCGGGGGGGCTCGGGCTTGCCATGGCCCAGCTTTTTGCAACCGAAGGCGCTCATGTCATCCTGAGCGATCTCGACGCTGAACGCGCCCGCGAAAGCGCCGATCTGATCACCCGAAGCGGCGGCCGGGCGGAAAGTTACCGGCTGGATGTAACCGATGACGGCGAAGTCCGCGAGGTGTTCGCGGCCGTGAGCAACGCCCACGGCAGGCTGGATGTGCTCGTCAATAACGCGGGCAACCTGCTGCGTGCGGATTTCCGCCATATGGAAGACGCCGAGTGGGAAAGCGTGCTCAATCCGCATCTGTGGGGTACGATCCGCGTGACGCGCGCCGCCTTCGCGCTGTTGAAGGCCGCCGACGGTGCGGCGATCGTCAACTTGTCCTCGATCATGGCCACCCAGCACGCCCGCCAGCTCTCGGCATACTCCACGGCCAAGGCGGCGATTGCGGGCCTGTCGCGCAGCCTCGCTGTGGAATTCGCGCCCTTCAACATTCGCGTGAACTATCTCTGCCCCGGCTTCATACCCACCGCGCTGACCAGCCGCTACACAAGGACGCCGCCGCTGGCCGAGGCGCTGATCTCGCAAATGCCCATGCGACGTTTCGGCACGCCTGAAGAGGTCGCCAGGGTGGCGCTGTTCCTCGCCAGCGACGACTCCGCCTACACCACCGGCGAAGGCATAATGGTCGATGGCGGGATGAGCCTCAACCTGGCGTGAGGGCCCTGCGCTCACTTCTTCTTGAGATGACCGGCCTTGAAGCGTGCGACATAACAAATACGTGTGGTGCGACACTTCCGGCATGCGCCGGTGTGCCGCATCGGTGCCGCTTCGGCGTGCCTTGCCCTTAGACACTAACCGTCTTGATCAACCCGAAAATGCTTAAAATCACACAGGAGACAGGAATGAGCCTCCATATGACCAAAGTTCTGCGTGCATCGGCCCTGGCGCTCGGCCTGGCCCTTGCCGCCTTCTCGCTCACCGGCCCGGCTGTGGCTGCTGAAAGCTTCACCTTCGACAAGTCACACACGCAGATCCGCTTCTCTTGGAACCATCTCGGCCTGAGCTATCAGTCGGCCTACTTCACGGAATATGAAGGTACGCTGATGATCGACGAGCAGGACCCGTCGAAAAGCTCGATCGAGGTCACGATCGACCCGGCGAGCGTTTACACCGGTGTTCCCCCCTTCAACGATCATCTCAAGAGCGCCGATTTCTTCGATGTCGCCATGTTCGACGAGATCACCTTCAAGACGACGAATGTCGTGCAGACCGGTCCGAAAACCGCGCGCATGACCGGCGATCTGACCATCAAGGGGATCACGAAGCCGGTGAGCTTCGATGTCGAGCTTAACGCGGCCGGCCCGCATCCGCTGGGTGCGTTCAATGAGCGCTTGAAGAATGTTTATGCGATGGGCTTCCGCGCCACCGCCCGCGTGCTTCGCAGCGACTTCGAACTTGGACGCAGCGCGCCGCTGGTGTCGGACACGATCGACATAGAGATCAACACCGAGCTGCACCGCCCGCTCAGCTGAGCGGTTCATGCATAGGCGGTGCCGGGGCTTGCGGGCGTCGGCGCCGCCCCGGTATCGCGCAAGGTCTCGCTTATGAGCAAATCGACGACCGCCCTGAGCGCGTCTTGCCTGCTCAGCCCCAGATCGAGCGCGGAGCGGTAGGTCTGCAATTGCCGGTCGGCGCTCGTGCCGCGCTCCAGGATCGTGCGCACATGCCGCACTTCGGCGGTGGCGTCGAGCGCGTCTGCATCCTCTGCGATCAATTGCAGCAGTTCCTCCATCAGTTGCGCAAATGGCACGATCTCGCCGCGGCCAAAGTCGATCATGCCGTTGCCTGTGCCATAACGCTGGGCGCGCCAGCGATTTTCATCCAGCAGAAATGAGTTGTATGACCGCCAGCGCTGATTTTGCCGGCGCAGACGCAGCAGCATCCGGCAGATGCAGGCAAAAAGCGCCGCGATGCAAAGCGCATCCTCCAGCAGTGGGCACATGTCTGACAGGCGGAATTCCAGCGTGGGAAAGCGCGCCGATGGACGCAGGTCCCACCAGATCTTGGTCGCATCCTCGATGACCCCGGCCTTGACCAGCACATCGACCGTGCGCTGATATTCGCCGAAACTATCGAACTGCGGCGGCAGGCCGGTGCGCGGCAATTCGTCGAACACCGAGAGCCGATAGGATTTCAGCCCCGTGTCATGCCCCTGCCAGAACGGCGAGGACGTCGACAGCGCCAGCAGATGCGGCAGGAAATAGCGCGCCTGGTTGATGATATCCATGCGCACATCATCATCGGGAATGCCGACGTGAATGTGCATGCCGCAGATCAGCAGCCGGCGCACCACCACCTGAAGATCCTGTGCCAGCACGTTATAGCGGTCGCGGTCGGTGTGCGCCTGGGCGGTCCATTCGCCGAACGGGTGCGTGGAAGCCGCTACGATGACGGTGCCATGGTTGCGGGCGATCGCGCTGATGGTGGCGCGGATATCGCTCAGCGTGGCGCGGGCTTCGCCGAGCGAGCGGCATACGCGCGTGCCGATCTCGATCTGCGAGCGCATGAATTCCGGACTGACCTGGCCGATCACGCCGCCGAGCGCGGCCTCGCAGGCCTTGAACATTTCCTCAGGCGGGTCGGCGACCAGATCGCGCGAGTGGGGATCGACTATCAGATATTCCTCCTCGATCCCGATGGTGAAATCATCCTTGCTGAAAGGCATGTCCGCTCCCTTTTGGCCGACCGCCCGGCCGCCTTGCGTACTTTGCGCCAAGTCTGACAGTCTAATGAATTTCATCGCTCGGATCATGCGTTTGCGCTGTCAAATCGCGATCGCACGGGGCTGAGCGCGGGTGAGCGCGAAATTTACCCTCGCCACAGTTGGAAATCGGCGCCAACCCGGTTACATAGGTGGGGTGAAAGTCTGAAAGCCGCAGCTTCGTGCAAGCCCATGACGGCTTTTGCATGCGCCAAGAGTGGCGTGAGACCGATTTGCCGAATAATGAACGAATGTCTTTGAAGGAGAATGGTCATGGCCGCCCCATGGTCTCCCGATAGCTGGCGGACGAAGCCGGCTGAGCAGATGCCCGATTACCGGGACCCAGAAGCGCTCAAGACCGTGGAGCGCCAGCTTGCCAGCTTCCCGCCGCTGGTCTTTGCCGGAGAAGCCCGCGAGCTGATGCACGAACTTGCCGATGTATCACGCGGGCAAGGCTTCCTGCTCCAGGGCGGCGATTGCGCGGAGAGCTTTGCCGAACACGGGCCCGATACCACGCGCGACTTTTTCCGGGTCTTCCTGCAGATGGCCGTGGTTCTGACGTTTGCCGGACGCTGCCCCGTGGTCAAGGTTGGCCGCGTCGCCGGCCAGTTCGCCAAGCCTCGCTCCGCCCCGATGGAGCGTCTGGGCGATGTCGAATTGCCAAGCTACCGCGGCGATATCGTCAACGACATCGTGTTCGATGCCAAAAGCCGCGAGCCCGATCCCAGCCGCATGCTGGAGGCCTATCGCCAGTCGGCCGCAACCATGAACCTGCTGCGTGCGCTCTCTCAGGGTGGCTATGCAAATCTTGATCGCGTGCACCAATGGACGCTCGATTTCCTGCGCGACAGCCCGGCCCAGGACCGCTATCAGGAACTGGCCGACCGCATCACCGAAAGCCTCGATTTCATGCGCGCCTGCGGCATCACGCCGGAAACGCAGCCGACGCTGCGTCGCACCAGTTTTTACACGTCGCACGAGGCGCTTCTGCTGGGCTATGAGGAGGCCTTCACGCGGGTCGATTCGATCACCAAAGAATGGTACGCCACCTCGGGTCACTTCCTGTGGGTGGGTGATCGAACTCGCCAGCCCGACCATGCCCATATCGAATATATCCGCGGCATAAGAAACCCGATCGGGCTCAAATGCGGCCCGACGACCAGCCCGGACGAACTGCTGCGCCTGATCGACACGCTAAATCCGGGCAATGTGCCGGGCCGCCTGACGCTGATCACTCGGTTCGGCGCCAACCAGGTCGAGGCCCATCTCCCGGCGCTCATCCGCGCGGTCGAACGCGAAGGGCGCAAGGTCGTATGGTCGTGCGATCCGATGCACGGCAACACTGTCAAGGCCAGCAGCGGCTACAAGACCCGGCCGTTCAATGCCATCATGAAAGAGGTCGAGGTGTTCTTCGACGTTCACCGCGCCGAAGGCACCCATGCCGGCGGCGTCCATGTCGAGATGACGGGCAACAACGTCACAGAGTGCATTGGCGGCGCGGCATCGATCAGCGAAACCGATCTGTCTGACCGCTATCACACGCATTGTGATCCGCGGCTCAATGCCGATCAGGCTCTGGAGCTTGCCTTCCTCATCGCCCAGCGTCTGCGCCGCGATCACTCTGGCGCGGCTGATCCCGCCGCCGCGCGTATCGCCGCTGTCAGCTAGGGTTGTCGGGGAATGGCTGCACATTTCATCCAGCGCGCGGTGTTGGTCCTTGTTTCCGGCCGGCCGCGGGCCTAATCTGCGCTCATGTCCGACCCGCTTGGCCATGCCCTGAATATCGCGCTCGCGCAGCTCAATCCGGTGGTCGGCAATGTGTCGGGCAACGCGGAGCGCGCGCGCGCAGCCCGCGCCGAGGCGGCCGCGCTCAAGGCCGACCTGGTGTGCTTTTCCGAATTGTTCATCTCCGGCTATCCGCCCGAAGACCTGGTCATGAAACCGGCCTTCATCGAGGCAGCGCGAGAGGCCATCGAGACGCTTGCCCGCGAGACTGCGGATGGCGGCCCGGCCATGCTGATCGGCACCCCATGGCCCGGCGAGGGCAAGCCATATAACAGCGTCGTCTTGCTGGCGGATGGCGCGGTGCAGGCCGTACGGCATAAGGTCGAATTGCCCAATTACAGCGTCTTTGACGAAAAGCGCGTGTTCGCCCCCGGCGCGATGCCCGGCCCCATCAATTTCCGCGAGGTCAGGCTTGGCGTGCCGATCTGCGAAGACATCTGGGCGAGCGATGTCTGCGAATGTCTGGCCGAGACGGGCGCGGAAATCCTCATCGTGCCAAACGGATCACCCTTCACGCTCAACAAGCATGACATGCGCATGAATGTTGCGGTTGCCCGCGTGACTGAGACGGGCTTGCCGATGGCCTATGTCAACCAGGTGGGCGGGCAGGACGAACTGGTTTTCGATGGCGCGTCATTTGTGCTCAATTCGGGCGGGCGGCTCAGCGTGCAGATGGAAGACTGGCGCGAGCAGATCATGCTGACACGCTGGCGCCGGGAGGATCAGGGCTGGCAGTGCGAGCCGGGCGAGCGCGCAGTGCTGGCCGAGGGTGATGCGGCGGCCTACCGCGCCAGCATGCTCGGCCTGCGCGATTATGTGGGCAAGAACGGTTTTCCCGGTGTCGTGCTCGGCCTGTCGGGCGGCATCGACTCGGCTCTTTGCGCGGCGCTGGCGGTCGATGCGCTGGGGGCCGAGCGCGTGCATTGTCTCATGCTCCCATATGCCTTCACCTCTAACGAGAGCCTGAACGATGCCGCCGCCTGCGCCGAAGCGCTGGGCGTGCGTTATGACATCGTGCCGATCCATCCGCCAGTTGACGGCTTCACCCAGACATTGCGCCCGCTGCTCGATGGCGCGCTTTCGGGCATCACGACGGAGAACCTGCAATCGCGCACGCGCGGCACATTGCTTATGGCGGTGTCCAATGCGCTGGGCGCGATGGTCGTCACGACAGGCAACAAATCGGAAATGTCGGTTGGCTATGCCACGCTTTACGGCGACATGAACGGCGGCTTCAATCCGATCAAGGATCTGTACAAGACCCAGGTCTTTGCGCTGGCGCGCTGGCGCAATCGGACGCGACCCGAAGGCGCGCTGGGGCCCGAGGGCCTTGTGATACCTGACAACATCCTGACAAAAGCCCCCAGCGCGGAACTGAAGGACAACCAGCGCGACGAGGATACGCTGCCGCCTTATGAGGTGCTCGACGATGTGCTGCGCTGCCTGATGGAACAGGAGATGCCGCTTGCCGAAATCGCCGCGCGCGGCCATCCGCCGGAACTGGTGAAGCGGATCGAGCAGATGCTCTATGTCGCGGAATACAAGCGCCGCCAGTCCGCCCCCGGCGTCAAGATCACCTCGCGCCTGTTCGGGCGCGACTGGCGCTATCCCATCACCAACAGGTTCCGCGAACGGCTTTAGGCGCTTGCCGGCAGCCGCGCTATTTGATCAAGAAAGACGCATGAGCGACATCACCGTCCGTTTCGCCCCCAGCCCGACGGGCTATCTGCATATCGGCAATATCCGCCCGGCGCTGTTCAACTGGCTGTTCGCGCGCAAGCACGAAGGGCGCATGATCCTGCGGCTCGATGACACCGATGCGCAGCGCTCGCGCGAGAGCTTTGCCGAGGCCATCCGCGAGGATCTGCACTGGCTCGGGCTTGAATGGGACGAACAGGCAAGGCAATCCGAGCGTATCGGCCTGTATGATGCCGCGGCGCAGAAGCTGAAGGACAGCGGCCGGCTTTATGCGTGTTACGAGACGCCGGACGAGCTTGAGCGTCGGCGCAAGCGCCAGCTTGGCCGCGGTCTGCCGCCGGTCTATGACCGCGCCGCGCTGAAGCTGAGCGAGGCCGAGCGCGCCGAGCTGGAAGCGGAGGGGCGCAAACCCCATTGGCGCTTTCTGCTGGATCAGCGCATGGTGAGCTGGGACGACCTCATCCGCGGGCCGCAGAGCATTGACGCCGCATCGCTGTCCGACCCGGTGCTGGTGCGCGCCGATGGCAGCTATCTCTACACGCTGCCGAGCGTGGTCGATGACGCCGAGATGGGCGTGAGCCATGTCATCCGCGGCGAGGATCATGTCGCCAATACCGGCGCGCAAATCCAGATTTTCGAGGCGCTGGGCGCGCTCGTGCCGCGCTTTGCCCATCACAACCTGCTGGTGGGGGCGCAGGGCGAGGCGCTGGGCAAGCGGCTCGGCACATTGTCGATCCGGGCGATGCGCGAGGAGGGGCTGGAGCCGCTGGCGGTGCTCAGCCATTCCGCCAGCCTTGGCACGTCCGATCCGATAACCGCGCATCAGCATCACCAGAGCCTGATCGCAAATTTCGACGTGGCCAAGATTTCGCGCGCGCCGGCGCGTTTCGACATGGCCGAGTTGCGTGCGCTGAATGCGCGGACGCTGCATGAGCGTAGCTTTGCCGATGTCGCCGAACGGCTTTCGGCCATGGGGGTTGGTGGCGGCGAGGCCTTCTGGCTGGCGGTGCGCGGCAATCTGGAGAGGCTGGACGATGCGGCCATCTGGTGGCGGGTGGTCAGCGGGCCGATCGAGCCGAGCATCGAGGACAGTGAATTCTGCGCGCAGGCCGAGAGGTTGCTGCCGCCCGAGCCCTGGGATCAGCAGCTATGGGCGCGTTGGACCAGCGAGTTGAAGGCGACGACCGGGCGCAAGGGACGCGGGCTGTTTCAGCCGCTCAGGCTGGCGATCACCGGGCGCGAGGCCGGGCCCGAGCTTGCGCCGCTGCTTTTGCTGATCGGGCGCGACAAGGTGGCGGCACGGCTTCAGGGGCAGGCGGCCTGAGCCATTTCGAGGCGCAAGGGCCTGTCCTCGCCCTCTATCATGGCCCGCGGTCGCGCAGTGCTTCAGTGTTTGTAGCCGACCGCGGCCTTTCCGCTATCTGCGTTCCACATGTCGAGTGCCGGGAGGATCTTTTCCTTGCGCATGTAGACCACCGGGATTGTCGCGCCGGCTGGTGTGCGCATGGCCCCATGCGAGGATAAGGTGTAGCCGACGCGCACGAAGAACCCCGCCTGATTGACTTCGGTGCGCGCACGCATGGCGCGACAGCCGGCCTGATAGGCCTCGGTTTCGGCATTTGCGACCAGAGCGCTGCCTATGCCTGCGCGGGCGAAAAGCGGCCATACGAACAGCATGTGAAGTCTTGCTTCGGGGCGGCCTGCGCCCACCGGCTCCCACGCAGCGGTGCCGGCGAGATGGCCGTCCACCCAGGCTCCGGTCATATTGCTGTCGGCCACCGCACTGATATATTCGCAAGAATTTATACTATCAATGAGCTTGTCGACCTCAGCGTCGCCAAGGTGTTGGCTGGAAACAATCTTGAGGACTGTGGCATGTAGATGCCTGACAGTAGCGATGTCGTCGATTGAAATGGACCGCAGAACGATCTGGCCAAGGGATATACTTTGCACGCGAGAATCTTTACACATCACAGTTTTGATCTGTTCTTGCCTTTGTCTTAAGGTAATTGTGTCCGGAAAGATGGCGTAAAATCGTTCGACGGGAGCCAATTACGAAGTTTTCCCTGTTGAAATGACAATCATTCTGATTGCCCTGTGAATGATGTTTGTTGCAGCGATGGATGCGGCAGGCCCCGTCAGCCACGCTGATCGCGTTCAACGAAATGCTTGAGGCGGTGCGGCATGGATGCGCCGAACGGCGCCATCAGGGACGACGGCGGGGATCGAACAAGTCTCGCTGGGGCGCATCGCGGATGATCAGTTCGCTTTGCCCCGCGCTTTCATCGCGTGCGCTCACTCGCTCACCATCCCCGGGCGGCTGTATTTCGCCGGTCTGTGAGGGATCGGCACTGTGCGCGGCATCGGCGTTGGCCTCTTTGCTGTCGAGGATTAGAGGTGCGGCTGGTTCCTGCGCGCCGGTATCCTGCGCGGCCGTGTCGGTTGCAGTGTCGGCAGCCGGATCGGGCTGCGCGGTTTCCCCGGCATCTTCGCGCATCGAGCGCGCGATCTGTTCCTGGGAATATTCCTCGGGGTTGCACGAGCAGCCGCTGATGAAGCGTTTCCTGTAGAGCCACGCATTGGGCAGTCTGGCATATTCCTCCCCACCCAGTGAGATCATCTGCTCCACCTCCTCGCCGGGATTGCGGTAAATGAACAATGAGCTGGGAGCCGCACAGCGGTTCTGGCATTTCGTCTCATCGGCCGCGAACTGGCTCGGCAGGGTCGAGAAGCTCACCGGAAAATAATAACCGTCGCAGGTGCGCACGCACATGGTGCGATAGGTGGAAAAGGGCAAAGCGGGTTCGGTCTGGCCCGGCGGTTCTCTGAGTGTGTAATCACGCTCGCCAAAGAATGAAAAAAACGATGGCGCACGCCGGCGCGCTTCATATTGGCGCTGGTAATCCTCGCCGCAGCCACGCCGCGCTAATTCGGCGATCAGATCATCCTGCTGGCTTCTGCTGGCGTCGGGCCGGGCGATGCGCTGACGCTGCTGCTGTAGCGAGCGGACATCGCGCCGCGCAGCTTCGATGTCGCGGTTGAGCCGGACACATTCGGGCGTGCGCCGCAACGATCGGCCGAACAGGAACGCATCCTCGTAACATTGGCGGCGTTCAGCTTCCTGGTTGAGCTTGCGGAATTTCGCGTCGGCCTCGCGGATCTGCTGCTCAAGCTTGGGCAGTTCATCGCGCGATGAGGAATTACGCCGCCACTCGTTCACAAGCTGTTGCTCCAAACGGTGGCAATATTCGCTGCGCTGCTGATCGCGCGCGGCGCGGCGCTCGGCCTCTGTGTCCCGGCGTCTCTCTTCGCGTTGCGGGGCCTCACGTCTCGGCTCGAAGCTGGGGCGCTCTTCCCAGGGGAAATAAACCTGAGCCGCAGCCGGCGCGCCGAAAATCCCCATGACCAATCCAAGCCCTGCCAGACTCAGACCCCACACCCGCAGGATCGGTGTCAGGCGCGCAATGGAGAAGGCCGGCCGAGTGGCAAGAGGGATTGCAAGACGGCTTGCAAGACGGCTGCATCTGAATTGCGAACGTAGGCCCATCGATCTCTTCACCGTTTTATTCCGCACCTACCTTACAAAGATTTGCTGCGCGTGGCGATGCATAAGATGTCCCGCACTCATGCGAAAGCGATCTTGACCGACGCGCCAAAACCTGCCAATCGTCGCGTCATGACCAACGCGGCCATCTGCAATTTTTGCTACATTATCATCGCTGGCTGACATAGCGACGCTGGCGCGCGGCCGTCTTTTGCCCCAATAAAATTCGAGACGCACCGCCCGCCGCCGGGAGGGCGAGACGTGAGTCTGAAGCTTTACAATACCCGCACGCGCAAAAAAGACGAGTTTGCACCGCTCGACCCGGCGAAGGGCGTGCGCATGTATGTCTGCGGGCCGACGGTCTATGACCATGCGCATATCGGCAATGCGCGGCCGGTGATCGTGTTCGATGTGCTCTACCGCCTGCTCCGGCACATGAACGGGCCGGAGAACGTCACCTACGCGCGCAACATCACCGATGTGGACGACAAGATCAACGCGCGCGCCGCCCAGGAAGGCGTGACCATCGGCGAACTGACCGAGCGAACCACCGCACAGTTTCACGCCGACATGGCCGCGCTGGGCTGCCTGCCGCCTGACCACGAGCCGCGCGCCACCGACTATGTGCGCCGCGACGGTCAGCCCGATATGATCGGCATGATCCGGCAGTTGATCGACAATGGCTGCGCCTATGAGGCCGAGGGGCATGTGCTGTTCGACGTGTCGGCGTGGCCAGATTATGGCAGCCTGTCGCGCCGCCCGCTGGATGAGATGAAGGCCGGCGCGCGGGTGGACGTTGCGCCCTACAAGCGCGGGCCAATGGATTTCGTGCTGTGGAAGCCGTCATCAGAAGACGAGCCGGGCTGGGACAGCCCGTGGGGCCGGGGGCGTCCGGGCTGGCATCTGGAATGCTCGACCATGAGCGCGGCGCTGCTCGGCGAGACCTTTGACATCCACGGCGGCGGCATCGACCTGCAATTCCCGCATCATGAAAACGAGGTCGCGCAAAGCTGCTGCGCGCACGGCACCGGGTTGATGGCCAATGTCTGGATGCACAACGGCTATCTTATGGTCGAGGGCGAGAAGATGTCCAAGTCCCTGGGCAACTTCATAACCGTGCGCGACCTCAGGGAGACCCGCAACTTCGGCGGCAATATGTGGCATGGCAGCGTCATTCGCCTTGCAATGCTGAGCACGCACTATCGCCAGCCGATCGACTGGACCGCTGAAAAGCTCGTGAGTGCACGCAAGGCACTGACGGATTGGGCGAGCATTCTCCACGAGGCGCCTGCTGACGATGAGCCGTTTGGCGAGGTCGTCGCCGCCTTGTCTGATGATGTAAATACGCCAGAAGCCATCGCGGTCATGCATGGTTTGGCCAAATCAGGATCAGTCAAAGATGTGCGTCGGCTCAAAGCCAGCCTGCAATTTTTCAATCTTTATAATAATGAGAAGCAGGACGACTTTCTCGTGGGATATGAAATCAGGATCGGAAACGATGAGATCAAGGAGATGATCGAAGCGCGCGTGCAAGCGCGCATGGCCAAGAACTTCGCCGAAGCCGATCGCATCCGAGACGAACTCTCCGCGATGGGCATAAGGCTGATGGACAGCAAGAACCCGCAGACCGGCGAGATCACCACCACATGGGAGATCGCCCGCTGATCGCGGCATTTTTTTCGCCCGCGTGGTCAAGTGGCAGCAAAACGAAAGACAATTTGAACGATATTTGAGCTATTCCGGATTGTTGCGCGCGCACGGCGTCTGCCCACCCGCGCAACCGAATAGTCTTGATCAAAACGTAGCGGCGCTGTCCTGTATGGGAGCGGCCTTCGCGCCAGATGTGCCGCCACGATCCACGACCGGAGAACCGCCATGGTTACATTCCAACTCATCGGCCTGATCTTCAATGCCCTGGGCATGATCATCCTCATCCGCGCCTTTGCCCTGGCGCCGGTTCCTGGCACTCCGGGTCAGCCGGCTGGCCCGGACGCCCTGCTCGGCGCGTGTGAACGCCGCGTCGACCTGCGCTTTGGCCTCGGCATCATGCTCGCCGGCTTTTTCGTCCAGATCCTCGGCCAGATGTTTGCCGCGCCGGCCGGCTCGCTGAAGCTGGCCTTGCTGTCGGGCCTTGCCGCCGCCGGCCTGGTCTATGTACTCAAGCGCGATGAATTTGCCGAGCGCGACGCTGACCGGGCCCGCGCCGAGACGGCGCAAAAGGCGCGTGGGACCCGCATCAGGCAGGTCGCATGATTCATTGGGCCTATCTGCTTGCCTCGATCCTCTTCGAAGTGCTGGGGACCTCGTTCCTGAAGCTGACATTTCAGCCCGAGCGTACCGTGCTTGGCTACGGCGCCCTCGTCGTTGGGTTTTACGTGATCAGCTTCACGCTGCTGGGCCTGTCGATGCGCCATCTCGATCTGAGCGTGGTCTATGCGATCTGGGCCGGCCTTGGGGTCAGTCTGGTCGCCATCATCGGTGTGGTCTTCTTCGGTGACCAGATCACCATCTTGAGGCTGGTCTCGATCGGCCTGATCGTAGTCGGCATCATCGGGTTGAACCTGTCGGGCGTCGCGCGATGAGGCCACCCACGCGGACAAGGTCATGAGTATCGAAAATGAGTATCGAGCAATGAGTATCGACGCCCCCCCGAAAGACCGGCTCTTTCTGTTCGACACGACGCTGCGCGACGGGGCGCAGACGCTCGGGGTCGATTTTTCCGTCGAGGACAAGCGCCTCATCGCCGCGCGACTAGATGCGCTGGGGATCGATTATCTGGAAGGCGGATATCCCGGCGCAAATCCCACCGACACCGCGTTCTTTGCCGATCCGCCGCCGCTGGCCCTGGCGCGTCTGACGGCGTTCGGCATGACCAAGCGCGCCGGCCGCTCGGTATCGAACGATCCCGGTTTTCGTGCCGTGCTGGATACGCCTGCTGCCGCAGTGTGTCTGGTCGCCAAGTCCTGGGACTATCATGTGCGGGTTGCGCTCGGCATTTCCAACGAGGAAAATCTTCAGTCCATTGCCGAATCGGTCGAAGCCATCATTGCAAGCGGGCGCGAGGCGCTGGTCGATTGCGAACATTTCTTCGATGGCTACAAGGCCAATCCCGATTATGCGCTGGCATGCGTCAGCGCCGCGCTCGATGCCGGTGCGCGCTGGGTGGTGCTGTGCGACACCAATGGCGGCACGATGCCCGATGAGGTGGAGGCGATCGTCACGCATGTCTGCACGCGCGCGCCGGGTGAGCGGCTGGGCATCCACACCCATAACGACACCGACAATGCAGTGGCCAACACGCTTGCTGCGGTGCTCGCCGGGGTGCGTCAGGTGCAAGGTACGCTGAACGGGCTGGGCGAGCGCTGCGGAAATGCCAACCTCACATCGCTGATCCCCACCCTCGTCCTGAAATCGCCCTACAAGGAGCGCTTCCAGACCGGCGTCACGCCCCAGAGACTGCGCACACTGACCCAGACGTCACGCTTTCTCGACGAGGTGCAGAACCGCGCACCCGATCGCACCGCGCCTTATGTCGGCGAGGCGGCCTTTGCGCATAAGGGCGGCATTCACGTCTCTGCGGTGCAGAAGGACCCGCGCACCTATGAGCATGTCGCACCTGAAGCGGTCGGCAATGCCCGGCTGCTGCTGGTGTCGGACCAGGCGGGGCGCTCGAACATTCTTGCCGAGCTTGAGCGGCTTGGCATTGCGGCTGTCGCCGATGATCCGCGCGTCGGCTCGCTGCTCGATGAGGTCAAGGAAAAGGCGGCGATCGGTTATGCCTACGAAGGGGCGGATGCCTCATTCGAATTGCTCGCCAGACGTCATTTCGGCAATGTGCCGGTCTATTTCCGCGTCGATCGCTTCCGGGTGACGGTGGAGCGTCGGCATAATGCCATGGGCGAGCTGGTCACCGTTTCGGAAGCCACCGTCAAGGTCAGCATCGATGAACACGAGGCGATGAGCGTGGGCGAGGGCAATGGCCCTGTGCATGCGCTCGATCAGGCGCTGCGCAAGGATCTGGGCGTCTATCAGCAGCAGATCGAGGAACTGCAACTCGTCGATTACAAGGTGCGTATCCTGACCGGGGGCACCGACGCCGTGACGCGGGTGCTTATCGAGACGCTCGACCGGTCCACCCAGCGCCGATGGATCACGGTCGGCGTGTCGCCCAATATCGTCGATGCCTCGTTCGAGGCGCTGGTCGATTCGATCACCTACAAGCTGCTCAAGGACGATCTGGCCGCGGCGTGAAATCACGCAAGCGGGCAAAGAGGGCAAGCGGAGATGTCATGTCATACCGGTTCTGGGTCTTCATCGCGGCCTTGATGGGCCTTGGCGTGGTGTTTGCCGGCTTTGCCGGCTGGCACATGGGGCTGGTGCGCGATCCGCTGGCGCAGGCGATCTATGACACCGCCCTGCGCTATCACGTGTTGCACGTCGCCGCCCTGCTGGCCATCGCCTGGCTGGTGTCGCTCGATCGCTACCGCGCCGGGCGCACGGGCTGGTTCGCCCAGCTTGCCGGGGTCGCCTTCGTGTTCGGCACGGTGCTTTTTGCCGGCGGGCTGTATTTCCAGGCGATCAGGGGCTTTGCGCCGGGCGCCTCTATCGTGCCCGCCGGGGGCCTGAGCCTGATGGTCGGCTGGGGGCTGATGGCGCTTTGCGCATTCGGCCTGCCGGGCATGTCATCGCGGCGCCGCGAGGGCGAGTGAGCTGCCCGGTGTCGCGTGATGGTGCGTATGCATCGGCGGACAAGCTCAGTACCACAGGCCGGTGTGCCAGCGAAAGCGCGGGCGCGTCTGCCCGGGATGGAGCGCGGAAAAGACATCGTCTGTTTCGTCCGGAATTGGCGGCAGTTTCAGGCCGCCACGGTCCATGCTCAGGAGCCTGCGGACCCGCTCTTCGGTGTCGGGATGCGTACGCAGGATCGACGGCGCCGGCACGCCGCGCCCCGGCGTCGCCATGTGTTCCCACATGCGTCCCTGCGTGCGCTCCAGATGTGTGAGCGCCAACGCCAGACCTTCCGGGTCGCCTGAAAGGCGCGCGCCACCGGCATCAGCGTCATATTCGCGACTGCGCGACAGCGCCAGTTGCAGGAGGGTCGAAACGGTCGGCGCGCCGAGCAGCAGCAGGATCGGGATCAGCGGCAGGCTGACCCCGCCCAGAAGAGCCAGGACGACGACAAACATCGCCATGTAAGCCAGCAGCAGCGTGATGCGGCTGAAGATGTCGGCGACATTCATGATCCACAGATCGCCGTTCCTGATATGGCTGATCTCGTGGGCTAGCACGCCTGTTAGCTGGCGCGTGTCGAGCCGGGTGAGCATGCCGGTGGTCAGGGCGATCGTGGCGCTGTCCCGGCTGCCGAGTGCAAAGGCGTTGATCATGTTGCTGGGTATGACGAAGACGGATGGTGCGCGCGGCAGATCGGCGCGGCGCGCCAGCGCCTCCACCAGCTTGGTTACCCGCGTGCCGCTTTTGGGATCAATCGGGCGCGCCTGATACATGCGCATGATGGCTTGAGGCGCGATCCGCGGGCTGATGAGGATCACCACGCCCACCCCGATGAAGGTCCACAACACGCCCACCCAGCCAAAAAACAGGAAAGCGCTGGTCGCCGCCAGCAGGGCGATGCCCCCCACAAGGATCACCGAATGGAGGATGTTGCGGATGCCGGGCGACGGCTCACCGCTGAGGAAAGACAAGACGCGCGATATCATCGTTGCGTTCGCACCAGTTTCGGCAGGCCCGAATGAGCAAGCGGGCCCAGGGGATCAAATCCAACACGCCCCTTGAAATGGGGAGGTCGTCCCGGCCTCACAATCGCTCTGGCCTGAAGCGCGACCATTTCACACGAACTTGTCCATCTCCGGCATGGCCTGACCTGCGGGTATACCGCGAAGCAGCGGCACAACATCGCTCGCCTCGCTGACAACCTCGAAATGGGGCTTGAGGCCCTTGCGGATGAAATTCTGGCGGCGCATCTGATCAAACAGCGCCAGCAGCGGTCGCCAGTAATCGTTCACGTTGACGATGATCGTTGGCTTGGTGTGCAGGTTCAGTTGCCCCCAGGTGAGCTGTTCGACCAGTTCCTCCAGCGTGCCAAGACCGCCGGGCAGGGCGACGAACGCATCCGAGCGATCAAACATCGCCATCTTGCGCTCATGCAGATCCTCGGTGATGATCAATTCATCCAGATCGCTATCGGGACGCTCACGCGCCATCAGATTGCGCGGGATGATGCCCGTGACCTTCGCGCCTTCGCTCCTGGCGGCGCGTGCGACAAGCCCCATCAAGCCCTGGCTGCCTCCGCCATAGACAAGGTTCATGCCCGCATGCGCGAGTGTCACGCCCAGCGTATGCGCGGCTTGCGCGTAGACCGGGTTTCGCCCTGTGCCCGAACCGCAATAGACACACACATCGACAATATCGCCAGATCGCGTCATTTGAGCCCTTTTCATTAACTCCCTGCTAAATGGCGTCAATTCATGGCGCCAACAAGTCGGGCGCAGGCTGTGGCGCATCCGCTAAAGCATCAGTGCACGTCCTGGCTGGTTGCGTGGCACTGTGGCTTTGTATACATCTAATGAACTGATCTTTATGGTCACGGTGCGGTTGCACGCGAGAGCGAAAAACTGCACGCTCAGCCTGAACAGATGCGGCGCAGGCGCGGTTTAGAGGCGTAACCGACTTGGTGCGGGCCCGGCCTGAATGGTTGGCCTGTTGGTTTGGGGTAGCTTGGTGGTTTGAATGAAACGGTTCCGGGTTCTCGTTGTCTTGCTGTTGCTGGCGCTGATCGGTGGATCGGCGGCCTATTTCATTCAGCTTGGGGAATGGCCATTCCGCCGCGAAGTGCGCGAGACGACAACCGAGCCGGCTCAGGACCAGGCGCTTGCGCCCAGCTTTGACGTGGTGCGCGTTGAACGCACCGGCGAGGTTGTCATCGCGGGCATGGCGCCGCCGGGCTGGAGCGTGCAGATCAAAAGCGGCGACAGCGTGCTAGGCGAGACGAAGGCGGAATTTGACGGCGCGTGGGTGCTGGTTCCCGAAAAGCCGCTGAGCCGCGGGGAACATTCGCTAGGGCTTTCCGCGCGCTCCCCGGATGATGGCCGCGTCATCGTATCGTCCCAGCGGGTGGCGGTATCGATCTCGGGTGATAGCGAGCCGGCGTTGGTTGCGCTTTCTGGCGAAGGCGAGGCCACCAGGGTGTTGCAGTCGGCGGCGAGCGCGTCCTCTCTGCCTGACACGACCAACGATGATGATCGGCGCATTGCCGCGGCGCAAGAATCGCC
>DAIMZI010000012.1:0-41813 GCA_036734025.1 Dichotomicrobium sp. | reverse complement strand
CGCGCGAGGCTCAAGAACTGCCCGGCGCTCAGGAACCTTCTGGCGAACAGGAAACCGCAAGCACACAGGAGCCGGCAGGCGCACAAGACCCAGCTCGCGTGGCTGAACCTGCGGACGCGCCGGCAAGCGCTGAGCAAGTCACTTTCTCGGCCATCGACTTTGAAGACGATGCCGCGGGCGGACGCCTGTTCATGAGCGGCATGGCCGGTTCGGGGTCGCGCGTTGCGATTTACATCAACAATGTCTTCGTCGGGGCGGCCAATGCCGATGATACAGGTGCGTGGACATTCTCGCTTTCAGAAGTAAGCGAGGCCGGCCAACTGGCGCTGCGTGCCGACCAGCTTCATCCCGAAACCGGAAAGGTGCTGGCGCGCGCCGAAGTGAATTTTGACCGGCCCGAGCTTTCCGCGGCCAGAACGCCGGCCCCGGCTGCTGCGTCTGCATCCGCTGCAGCGCCCGAGCGAAGCGCCGATGTCAGACCGGCCCAGCCCGATGCGGGGGCATCGCGGACCGACGGACTTGCGCCCACCGAGACGCGCGCCGCCGCCTTGTCTGAGGAGGCCGAGCCGCCGGCACTGGCTGATGACGAGCGCATGGCCAAGCCGGAAGAGCCGGGTGAGCGTGCAATTGTCGTGCGCCGGGGCGACACGCTTTGGCATATTGCCGAACGCCATTATGGATCGGGCATTCGCTACACCAAGATATTCCGTTCGAACCGCGATCAGATCCGCAATCCGCACCGCATCTATCCCGAGCAGGAATTCATCCTGCCGCGCTGATGCGTTCGGGCGATTGCACACGGCGCCATTTAGCGCACGCTGATCGGAGCCCCGCGCGGGAGATGACGGCCGGTCGGCAGGGTGTTGTCCATGCGGCCGGTCATGATATTTTCTTGGCGCTGCACATATCCCATATCAGATATTGAACAGATTGGCGGACGCGCGAAGTCAATGTGCGTTGGCTGGCCGATATGCCCGCTTAAGGCTTTCCTCTACGCGGGCGGCAATCATTTTTTCCCACGGAGACCCCTTGCAACCACCTAACGCACCTGCGAAAACCGCCCCGCTCAGGGCCGACGCGCCCCAGTCCCGCGCTTCCGATACGTCTGACTATTTCAGCCGGCGCACGAAACATATGGCCGTATTGCGAGGTCTCGCCCCGTTCGTCTGGCCCGAGGGCCGACCCGATCTGCGCCTGCGCGTGGTGCTCGCGGTCATTGCGCTGGTGCTCGCCAAGGTCATCACGGTAATCACTCCTATTGCCTACAAGGGCGCGGTCGACTGGCTGACCGGCGATGCAACCGGCAGCGACGGGGTGAGCGCGCAGACGGTCGTGCTCGTCCCGGTGGCGTTGATCCTCGCCTATGGGCTGGGGCGGATCATGATGATGGTCTTCACGCAGTTGCGTGACGTGCTGTTCACCCGTGTCGCCCAGCATGCAGTGCGTAGCCTGTCCAACCGCACCTTTCAGCACCTGCATCGGCTCTCGCTGCGGTTTCATCTGGAGCGGCGCACCGGCGGGCTGACGCGCGTGGTGGAGCGCGGCAAGATGGCGGTCGAACTTATCGTGCGCATGGGAGCGCTCAACTCGGTTCCGACCCTGTTGGAACTGGCGCTGGTCTGCGTCCTGCTCGGCTTTTATTTCGGCATGAGCTATGTCCTTGTAGTGCTTGCCGTAGTCGCGGCCTACATCCTGTTCACCTTCAAGGCCACGCAATGGCGTATCGCCATCCGGCGCGAGTTGAACGATTCCGACAATGACGCCAGCACCAAGGCGATCGACAGCCTGCTGAATTACGAGACCGTCAAATATTTCGGCAATGAGGGCTGGGAAACGCGGCGTTATGACAGGTCGCTCGCGCGCTACGAAGATGCGGCCATCAGAACCTATTATTCGCTCGGCATCCTGAACTCCGGCCAGACGATCATCTTTACCGCGGGCCTTACCGGCATGATGATCATGGCGGCGAACGGGGTGGCGGCGGGCACGCTGACGGTCGGCGATTTCGTCATGATCAACGCGCTTCTGATCCAGCTCTACATCCCGCTCAACTTCCTCGGCATGGTCTACCGCGAGATCAAGCAGGGGCTGGTGGACATTGAGGCGATGTTCGCGCTGCTGGAGCAGAACGCCGAGATCAAGGACCGGGAGGAGGCAAGGCCGCTCGAAGTGGATGGCGGCGAGATCCGTTTCGAGAATGTGGCGTTTTCCTATGATCCTGAACGCCCGACCCTGAACGGCGTCGATTTCACCGTCCCCGCCGGACGCATGGTGGCGATCGTCGGTCCCTCGGGTGCAGGCAAATCGACGATCTCGCGGCTGTTGTTCCGCTTTTACGATGTTACAGGCGGGCGCATCCTGATCGACGGGCAGGACATCCGCGATGTCACCCAGGCCTCGCTGCGCTCTGCCATCGGCATCGTGCCTCAGGACACCGTGCTCTTCAACGACACGATCGAATACAACATCCGCTACGCCAGACCCGACGCAACGCCCGAGCAGGTGCGCGAGGCCGCGCGCATGGCCCAGATCGAGAGGTTCATAGAGGAACTGCCACTTCGGTATGACACCATGGTGGGTGAGCGTGGCCTGAAACTTTCAGGCGGTGAAAAGCAGCGCGTCGCGATCGCCCGGACGATCCTGAAGTCGCCGCCGATCCTTATCCTGGATGAAGCGACCTCGGCGCTCGACAGCCACACCGAAAAAGAGATACAGGATGCATTGGACAGTGTTGCGCGCAATCGCTCCACATTGGTCATTGCCCACCGGCTTTCGACCATCGTCAAAGCCGATACGATCATCGTGCTGGAGGCGGGGCGCATCGTCGAGCAGGGCAGTCACACCGAACTGATCGCCCGCGCAGGGCTTTACGCCAGCATGTGGGCGCGCCAGCGCGAGACGGAAGAAGCGAGGCAGCGCGCAACGATCATCAAGGGCGACGACGATGGCGCAGAGCTTGTGCGCGGGACCGCGGAGCCCGACGCGCTCGATACGTTCCCGGTCAAATGATCACGCGCGGGGCGCCGCCGGTTTGCGGCTCGCAAGGCCATCGCCGGCCCGCTCATGCGAATGTCTTAGGGCTCATGAAGGAAGCTTTCCGTGTCATCCAAGAAATCGGTCTGGGACAGTATTATCGCCGGCCTCGATCCCATCCACAGCGATGGCTATAAATTCGTTGCCCTGGCGGGGCTGGTCACCATCGTGTTCTTTCTGCTTTGGGCGCCGCTCGGGCTGCTCGGACTGTTCGCTACCGCGGCAATCGCCTATTTTTTCCGCGATCCCGCGCGGGCCACGCCGGTGGGCGAAGGGCTGGTGATCGCGCCCGCCGACGGCCGGCTGATCGCGCTGCGCCACAATCGGCCGGCTCCCGAGCTGGGCCTGGGCGAGCAACACCGCACCGCGATGTCGACCTTCCTGTCAGTCTTCGACGTGCATATCGTCCGTGCGCCCGTCAGCGGCAAGATCATGTCATCGAGCCATCAGCCGGGCCTGTACATGAACGCTGAATCCGAAGATGCCAGCGAGCACAATGAACGCCAGTCGGTGGTCATTCGTAACGCGCAGAATGTCGATATCGCGGTGATCCTGATCGCCGGTCTGGTGGCGCGCCGGATCGTGATGTTCATCAGCGACGGCGATACGGTACGCGCCGGCCAGCGCATTGGTCTGATCCGCTTCGGCAGCCGCGTGGATGTAATTGTGCCCGCGGGCTGCCGCCAACTGGTGGCGGAGGGCCAGCGCATGGTCGGTGGCGAAACGGTGCTTGCCGAGTTGAACAGCCCTGCGGAGACGCGGGAGGTGCGCATCACTTGAGCGACCCGGACAGCCAGACGCCGCGCACCGATACCAGCTTGCGCACATCGCCGGAGCGCAAGCGCAGCCGGCTGTTTCGCGCGCGATCAGCAGCGCTGGGCGAGCGGGCGCGCAAGGTTCCGCTGCGTGCGCTGATCCCCAATCTGGTGACGCTGCTGGCCCTGTGCGCCGGCCTGACTGCCATCCGCATGACCATCGACGGCCGCTTCGAGATCGCCGTTGCCGCGATATTTCTGGCCGCGGTGCTCGACGGGCTCGACGGGCGGCTGGCGCGGATGCTCAAATCAACGACGCGCTTTGGTGCCGAACTCGACAGTCTGGCCGATTTCGTCAATTTCGGTGTGGCGCCGGCTGTGCTGCTCTATGTCTGGGCGTTTCAGCCGGTTCCCGGGCTGGGGTGGACGGTCGCGCTCATCTTCGCGTTATGCGCGGCCCTGCGCCTGGCGCGCTTCAATGTCGATCGTGACCGGCCGGTGCCGCCATGGCAGCGGGCCTATTTCATCGGTGTGCCGGCGCCGGCGGGGGCCATCGTGGTGCTGCTGCCGTTTTACATGCAGGGCCTTGGCCTGCCTCATGGCACGTGGATCACGGCCACCGCGCTTGTCCATACGCTTGTCATGGGCGCCTTGATGGTGGGCTGGCAACCGACATTTTCGGGCAAGGCCCTTGGAGAGCGCGTGGACCGGCGTCTTGTGCTGCCGCTGTTCGTCGCCATGGCAGCCTTTGCGGCCGTGTTGGCAACCTATCCATATCTGACGCTGACGCTCGGCTCGCTTGCATATCTCGCTTCGATCCCGGTGGCCGTCCGGCGCATGGCCAAGCGCAAAAGCGCAGAAGCCTCACTGGCCCCCGCGCCTGTTTCGGAACCACGATCATGAGGGGCGATTGCAGGCCGGCTCTAATCCGCTGCGCCATCAGACCGGTCTGATGTCAGCAGGAAGCCGAGTGCGTACTTCGCCCTGATCAGTCGTAAGGGAACACACGCTCATGAAAGGTGCGGTTGTCATATTCAGGGTAGAACCCGTAGAACCGCTGGTAGATGTAGGGCTGGGGCGCATCGGGATGGCGGTGGCCGCCGCTCAGCCGGAAGCCGGCCACGCAGGTGCGCCGCCCGTCCGGGCCGGTGACGCCGGTGCACGATGTCGTTTCGCTGCCTCTTGAGCGGGCCTCGGCTTCGCTTAAGGGGGCGGAAAAGACGGCGAGGGCAAGCAGGATCGCCAGTACGGACAACAACTTCATGATCACACTCCTGAATGGTCTCAATTACTACCGAGCATAAACAATTTCGCCCGACGGTGAAACCGCTCCGGCAGACTTTGCCGATGAAATTGACGTGACGTTGCGGGCGCGCTCAGGCCGATTTGCGCAGAAATGGCAGCAGATCGCGCACGCTCATGTGCCGATGAAAGCGGTATCGCCGCGGTGCATGAGACGCAAAGGCGCTGGAGAGCAGTTCCAATTGGCCCCGCGGCGTGATCTGGAGTATCATCGCCTCACGGCGGGCCAGCCCGTAATTGACGAATTTCTCCATATGGTCTTCGGGCAGTTCCGATGTCAGGCAGGAACGCTGACAGATCTTGCGCAGCGATTTGCATTCGCTGGGTGAGAGACGCAAAAACGGCATGGTGCGACACTTTCTATACTGATGGGCACAAGCTCGCCCTGCCGCATCGCGGCGACAATCAGGACCTGACGCAAAACCAGACGACATCCTCTCAACTAGCAGATCTGGGTTAATAGTTTTGCCAATATCGGACAAATCCGCCTCAGGCCGTTGTGCACAAACTGTGAATAGTCCGCGCACGGCAGGACCGGACCCCGCATGCCGGCAGCGCCACGACGGACATTGGCCGAACCATCAGCCCGCTTCAGCACGAGCACGCACATGGCAGACACGACACCACAACCCACCGAAATCAGACTGAGCAGGACGAAGGATGAACTGCGGGTCAGCTTCGAGGGTGGCGAGACATTCGCGCTCAGCGCCGAACTGCTGCGCGTGAACAGCCCCAGCGCGGAGGTGCAGGGCCACAGCCCCTCAGAGCGTGTGGTGCTGGGCGGCAAGCGCGATGTGTTGATCACGCGCATCGATCCCGTGGGAAACTATGCGCTCAGGCTCCATTTCAGCGACGGCCACAATACCGGGTTGTACTCGTGGCGCTATCTCCATCACCTGGGCACGTCCCATGAACAGCTTTGGGCGCAATATCTGCGCGAACTGGGCGAGAAGGGTCTGAGCCGGACATAAAGGCATTGCGATCGCGCTGCATAGGAAATAGGCTAACACCCTCGCGCAAAGGCGTGCCCACAGAATGCTTTGGCTCAATTTCCACGGTGTCCATCGGCTGTTGTGGCATGTAATTTGCGTTTCCGCTGCGTGAATCATGATGTGTTAAAGAGAGGACATATGTCACTTAAAACCCTTACCCAAGGTATTTGCCTGGCCGGCGCCTTGGCCGTTGCTGGCATCGCCATGCCGGGCAGCGCCGAAGCTCAGCGCACCTTCATCGCGATCGGCACCGGCGGCCCAACAGGCGTGTATTTCGTTGTCGGTAACGCGGTCTGCCGCATGATCCATAAAGAAGCTGGCGAGGGCCGCGAAGGCGACCGTCAGCATGGTATTCGCTGTGCGGCGCCTTCGACCGGCGGCTCGATCTACAACATCAACTCCATCAAGCAGGGCGAACTGGATTTCGGCGTCGCCCAGTCCGACTGGCAGTATCATGCCTACAATGGCACGAGCACCTTTGAAGGCCAGCAGTATGAAAAGCTGCGCGCGGTCTTCTCGGTTCATCCCGAGCCCTTCCAGATCCTCGCTGGCAAGGACAGCGGCATCCAGAGCTGGGACGATCTGGCCGGCAAGCGCGTCAACATCGGCAACCCCGGCTCGGGCCAGCGAGGCACGTTCGAAGTGCTGATGAGCGCGCACGGCGTTGACACCGGCTGGTTCGGCCAGGCGACCGAGTTGACATCCACGGAGCAGTCGAATGCGCTGTGTGACGGCAACATCGACGCTTATGGCTACACGGTCGGCGTGCCGAACGCTGGTGTCGCCCAGGCAGCCGATGGCTGCGGCGCCTATATCATCGATCTTGAAACCGATCAGGTGAAGGCGCTCGTCAACGACAACCCGTTCTATGCCTTCACGACGATACCCGCGGGCACCTATTCGACCATATCCGAGGACGTCACCACCTTTGGCGTGATGGCGACCCTGGTTACCAGCTCCGATGTGTCGGAGACCGTGGTCTACGAAGTCGTCCGTGCGGTGTTTGAAAATCTGGATGATTTCCGCGCCCTGCATCCGGCTTTCGCCAGTCTGACGCCCGAACTGATGATCAAGGACGGTATTTCGGCGCCGTTCCATCCGGGCGCGATCAAGTACTACAAGGAAAAGGGCTGGATGTAAGTCAGCCGGCCTTTTGACCTGACTTGAGGTACGAGGGAGGGCCGGGCCGAGCGCCGACCCTCCCTTTTTTTGCGCCGGATGCCCGTTCGGGCCAAGGCACACAGGCCCGTAACCGGTAATCTAGAATACAAGAGCGGAGCGGCACATGAGCGCGAAACCGAGGGCTGACACGAGCGGTACCGGCACAGATGACAATGCCGACGATATTGCCGCCGACATGGTCCGCCGCGAAGCCGGCGAAGTCTGGCTCTCCGCCCCGTGGGGATGGTTGTTCTCCATAATAGCGCTCACTTGGTCGCTGTTTCAGCTCTGGATCGCATCGCCGCTGCCTTTCATACTTCAGTTCGGCCAGATCGATGGCGTGCCGGCGCGTGGCCTGCATCTGGCCTTTGCCTTCATACTTTGCTTCCTCGCCTTCGGCGTGGTGCAAAAGCGCGGTATCCGCACGCCGAGCTTCCTTGATCTGACCCTGATGGTCGCCGGCGGCTTCACCGCATCTTATCTCTACTGGAATTATAATGATCTCGCCCAGCGCGGCGGCCTGATGCTGCAAATGGACGTGCTCGGCTACACCGTGCCCGCCGAGATGATCATCGGCAGTATCGGGTTGCTCGTGCTTCTGGAGGCGATCAGGCGGTCCATCGGCCTCCCGCTCGTCATCGTCGGGCTGGTCTTTCTGGGCTATTCGCTGTTCGGCCAGATCATGCCCGAACTGATCTCCCACCGTGGCATGTCGGTCGATAGGCTGGTTGGCTATCAGTGGCTGACGGGCGAAGCGATCTTCGGCATACCGATCGACGTCACCACCCGCTTCGTCTTTCTGTTCGTGCTGTTCGGCGCGCTGCTCGACAAGGCCGGCGCCGGGCAATATTTCATCAATCTCGCCTTCGCCATGGTGGGACGCTATCGCGGCGGCCCGGCCAAGGCCTCGGTTCTGGCCTCGGGCATGACGGGGATGATCTCCGGCTCGTCGATCGCAAACACGGTCACGACGGGCACCTTCACCATCCCCATCATGAAACGCACCGGGATGCCGCCGACCAAGGCTGGCGCGATCGAGGTCGCCGCCTCCACCGATGGCCAGATCATGCCGCCGATCATGGGCGCCGCCGCCTTCGTCATCGCCGAATTCGTCGGCATTTCCTATTTCGACGTCGTGATCCACGCCTTCCTGCCGGCGATATTGTCCTATATCGGCCTTTTCTACATCACCCATCTGGAGGCGCTGAAACTCAACCTCCGCCCCCTGCCGGAAAATGAAATTCCGCGGGCCGGCGAGATATTCTGGGGCGGGGCGCATTTCCTGCTGCCCATCATCGTGCTGGTTTATCTGCTGATGGTGGTGCGGCTGACAACCGGGACGGCCATCTTCTATTCCACCCTCTTCCTGATGGGTGTCATCATGGCGCAGGAGATTGTTCGCGGCCTGCGCGAAGGCAATGCCACGGCGGGTGTGATGAGCGGCTTCTGGATGGTCGTCAACGGCCTCATTTCCGGCGCCAAGAACATGATCAGCGTTGCCATCGCCGTCGCCGGCGCGGGCATCATCGTCGGCGCGGTCGGCTCGACGGGGCTCAACAACGCGCTGATCGGCGTGGTCGAGGCAATCGCCGGCGGCAATGTCTACATCCTGCTGGTGCTGACGGCCGTGCTGTGCCTGATACTTGGCATGGGCCTGCCCACCACCGCGAACTATCTGGTCGTGGCCTCGCTGATGGCGCCGGTGCTGGTCGAATTGGGTGGCGCGGCGGGCCTGGTGCTGCCGCTCATCGCCGTGCACCTGTTCGTCTTTTATTTCGGGCTCATGGCCGACGTCACGCCGCCTGTCGGACTGGCCGCTTATGCCGCATCGGCGATATCACGCGCCGATCCGATAGCAACAGGTGTGCAAGCCTTCATCTATTCCATCCGCACGGCGATTCTGCCGTTCATCTTCATATTCAACCAGACATTGCTGATGATCGGCGTAGAAAGCATCCCCTATGCGATCATGATCGTCATGGTGTCGCTGATCGCGATGCTGACCTTTACCACCATCACCTTCCGCTACATGTTCGTGAAAATGAACTGGATAGAGGTCGCACTCGCCCTGGTCGTGGTCGTGGCGCTGTTCCGCCCCGGCATATTCATGGACCGCATATATCCGCCATTCGAGCCGGTCACTGTTTCGGAATTTCGCGCAGGCGTCGACGCCGACACCGTGCGTCTGCACATCACGCGCGAAACTCAATATGGCGACAGGTTCCGCTTGACCGTCTTCCAGCGCGACGGAGAGGCCCCCATAAACATGAGCGATCTGGGTATCCAGATCGCCGAGCGCGAGGGCGAGCTTTTCGTCTCCGGCACCAGCTTCCTGAGCAAGGCCGAACAGGCCGGAGTGCAGGCCGGCGACCGCATCACCGTGCTTGACCGCAGCGTGGCCGGCCAACCGGCCAAGGAATGGGTGTTCATTCCCGCGCTGGCCATCCTGTCGCTTATCGTGTTCTGGCAAAGACGCCGACTGCGCGCGCAGGAGCAGGCCAGTCAGCCCGAGGCGGCCGGCGCCTGAGCCCAAGGTTTGAGCGCGTTGGGGTTGTTCGCTCCTGGCGCGTCAGGCTGACCGTGTTGCCGCTTCAGACCATCGTGCGCTCGCTCAGGCTCAGCAGCGCTCCTGCGCCCATGATCCCGCGGCCGCTTTCGCGCGCGGCCTGCGCGGCCAGAGCCACGAGCGCGGCATTATCCGGTGCGATCGCGCCATTCGGCAAATGCAGATTGTTTTCAAACCCCACCCGCACATGACCGCCCGCCGCGATGGCGGCGCGCACGCAATCGTGTTCGCGCGGACCGAAGGCGCACATCATCCAGTCAAGATCGGCCCCGCCCAGCGCATCGAGAAAGGGCGGCAGATCTTCCGGCGCCGAAACCTGCCCTTTGGTGTACCGCCCCAGCACGAACAGCATGAACGGCCGGGCAAAGCCCAGCACGCCGCGCCCGCTCAGGTCAAGCGCGCGCCGCACGTCAGCCGCATCATAGGCGATGAACTGCGCCCAGATGCCGGCCTGCTTCATCCATGCCAGGAAATCGGCCACCCGGGCCAGCGCCTCGCGCCCCGAGTTCTCCGGCAATAGCTCGCGCAGCGCGAGCGACACGGCGCGCGGACGCAAGTCCCGCACCATCTCGATCTGCGCATCAACGCCATACCGCCCGGCAGCCTCGGTGGTCGCCTGCACAAGCAGTTCAGGCCCCGCCACGGCTGCTATGCGCGCGCTTATGGCCGCATAGAGTGGTGCATCGAGGACATGCCGCCCGGCGGCATCGCGCGCATGGACATGGACCGCTGCTGCACCCGCGTCGCGGCACGCCAGGGCATCGCGCGCGATCTCGTCGGCGCTGATCGGCAGGCGCGGATGATCCGCCTTAGTGCGCCGCGCGCCGTTCACCGCCGCCATGATCAGCACCGGCATCGGCGCCGACGGCACGGATTGTGGGCACATGGGCAGCATGCTCCTTGTCGGCACGGACCTCGCCGAGGGCCCGCTCGATACTCTGGCCAAGACGCTCGACCAGCAGGCAGCTCTCTGCCTGACTGATGATGAAGGGCGGCGCCAGCAGCACATGATCACCCGCCGAGCCATCGGCTCCGCCCGATCCCGGATAGCAGATCAGCCCGTTCGCCATGGCCGCAGTCTTGAGGCGCGCGGCAAGCTTGGCCTCGGCCGCGAATGGCGCTTTTGCCGCGCGCTCGGCGACGAATTCCATGCCGATGAACAGGCCGCGTCCGCGAATATCGCCGATATTGGGGTGATCGTCGAAACGCTCCCTGAGGAGGCCGAGCAAATGCGCCGAGCGCGCACGCACCTGGCTCAGCATGTCTTCCTCCTCGATGACGCGCTGAACCGCGAGCGCGCCAGCGCAAGCCACCGGATGGGCCATGTAGGTGTGGCCATGGGCCAGCGCCGCCGAGCCGTCCTCGATCGCGCGCGCGTGCGCCCCCTGCATGATCACCGCGCCGATCGGCTGATAGCCGGCGCCAAGACCCTTGGCGATGGCGACGAAATCGGGCGCGACCCCATCCTGTTCAAAGGCATGCATCGTGCCGGTTCGACCCATGCCGCACATCACCTCATCGAGGATGAGGAATATGCCGTAAGCATCGCAGATGCGCCGGATCTCGCGCAGATAACCGCGCGCGGGCGGCACCACGCCAAGCGTTGCGCCTGATATCGTCTCGGCGACAAAACCGGCCACGTTTTCCGCGCCCAGCCGCAGGATTTCGGCTTCCAGCTCAGCGGCTGCGCGCATCGCATAGGCGTCTTCGGTCTCGCCGGGCGCGCCGTAGCGGTAAAAATGGCACGGCGAGATATGGCTGAAGGTCTGCCCAAGCCCTTCATCGAGCACACCCTGGTAAGGTCGCCGGCGCGCCGTATGATGCCCCAGCGCCAGCATGCCTAGGGTAGTGCCGTGATAGGACTGACGGCGGGCGATGAAGCGGGTGCGGCGGTGTTCGCCACGTTCGAAATGAACCTGGCGAGCCAGCTTGACGGCGGCTTCCACGGCCTCGGTGCCGCCCGAAACGAACACCGCTCGCGCAAAGCCGGCTGGCGCGCGCGAGATCAGCCAATCGGCCAGTTCCTCGGCGGGCTCAGTGGTGAAAAACCCGCTATGGGCATAAGCGAGCCGGTCCACCTGGTCCTTGATCGCGGCGATCACCTTCGGGTGGCCATGGCCCAGACATGACACGGCCGCCCCGCCCGAGGCGTCGAGATAATCCTTGCCGGCTTTATCGAAAAGAAAGACGCCCTGGCCGCGCACGGCGACCGGATAAGTCTGGTTGGTCTGGCGATGCAGGATCCTTGATGTGGACATTGCGTCCCTCCTGTCGGCGGCGAAAATGAGGAATGATTTCAACACGTCACTCGCGCACATGCCACCGCTGATTGATCTCTGCGCATATTGTTGCGCCAAGACCCCGCGCGCTCACCAGCGAAAAATTCAGCTATCTGCCACGCGCAGAATTCAAGGCCGCCAGACACGGACTTATGGCATTTGCGCAAACAGCGGGCGGCGATCCCGGGGGCCTTGAATAAACTGTCGCAATTCCATGCTACAAGGAAATTTACATGATCGCTGAATCTTGTGACCCGATAATGAACTGAGCCGAGTGCGATCGAGGGGCCTGGCCCGTGTTGCTGGACAAGAATGTTGAACCCGCCAAGGGAGGTTCGCTCAAAGGCGAAAGCGCTGGCGGGCGTATGGCAGGGCAAAAGAAGACGCCGCTTCCGATCTGGCGCCAGTTTGTCAAACGCTGGCGCAGGCGCCTTTTCGTGCGCCGCTGGCTGCTGGTATCGGCTGCGCTGGTGATGTTCGGTTTCATCGGCATTTCCGACCTGACACTGATCCAGGCCGCTAGCGGTTTTGCGGGTTTTTGCGCCTGTGCGGCGCTGTTGCCGCGCGAAGGGCTGATGCGGCGTCTCGGGTCGGCTCGCGGCGATCTGCCTTCACCGTCGCGCTCGGCCAATCTGGCCGGCGTGATGATTGACGGATTGCCCGACCCCGCGGTGCTGCTGGCGGCAGACGGCACGGTCCTGCGCTTTAACAACAAGGCCAAGGAAGCCTTCCCCACACTGCGCGCGGGCTACATCCTGAGCAATGCCTTGCGGTTTCCCGAAGTGCTGACTGCGATCGAGGAGGCAGGCCCCCGCCGCATTCATCAAAGCGTTAACGTGCGCGACGGCGTGCCGGTGGAGCGCCGTTATATCGGTAATGTCACCTGGATCGGCGGATCGCTAACCCAGCGCGGCGACCCGGCAATTGTCATCTTGCTGCGGGACCTGACCGAGCAGGAGCGGATCAGCCAGATGCGCGCCGACTTCGTCGCCAATGCCAGCCATGAACTGCGCACGCCGCTGTCATCATTGCTCGGCTTCATCGAGACGCTGCAAGGGCCGGCGCGCAACGACGCCTCGGTGCGCGACAAGTTCCTCGGCATAATGGAGCGCGAGGCGCAGCGCATGAAGACGCTGATCAATGATCTGCTTTCACTCAGCCGGGCAGAAATGAACGCCCATCTGCGCCCGTCCGACAAGGTCGAGCTTGTCGAGATCCTGCAATATGTCTGTAGCCGGCAGGAGGCGAGTGCGCGCGCCCGCGACATCACGCTCGAGCCACTCGAGGCGAGCGGGCCGTTTCATGTGCTGGGCGAGCGTGAGGCACTTGTGCAGGTGTTCGAGAACCTCATCCAGAACGCCATCAAATATGGCCGCGCAGGTGGCCATGTGAAGATCGACATCTTGCCTGGCGGATCGCAAGAGGCGTCTGAATTCCGGGTCAATGTGAGCGACGACGGGATCGGCATCGCCAATGAGCATCTCCCGCGTCTGACGGAGCGCTTTTACCGGGTGACATCCGGGCCCAGCAGAGAGGTCTCCGGCACCGGGCTGGGACTGTCTATCGTCAAGCATATCCTCAACCGTCACCGCGGCGAACTGAACATCGTTTCGGAACCGGGCAAGGGATCGAAATTCACGGTCACCCTGCCGGCCTTCGCACGGCTGGGAAACGAGGTCTGAAACGCCGCTTGAGGTCGAGCAAGGTCCGCGTAGCGCTGTCATATCTGCGGCATAGTGTCCAGATTTGCGTCGTCCGCTCGCCGCCACCGCAAATTATAGCGCCCCGTCCCGGTTTGGGACACTGGTCTTATGCGTCATTACGATGTAAAAAAAAATGCCGATGGAAGTTCGTCGGCCACCATTCGCTGCGTGACCCGCTCAACCTTGTGGAACGTCATGATCACGGGCGGCTTGCCAGATGCGTCCATGTTCGCCGAGAATGGTGATTGCTTCCAGCCTGTCTCGCGCGGCATCTGCCGTGCGGCCTAAAAGGGTCAGGTGACCATGACGGCGAAGGTTCTGGTTGTCGAAGACGAAGAGCCGCTGGCGCTTGTATTGCGCTATAATCTTGAAATCGAAGGATTCCGGGTCACGGTGGTCGGCCGCAGCGAAGACGCCGAAGTCGCGGTGGCCGAGGACACCCCGGATCTCATCATTCTCGACTGGATGCTGCCCGGCGCGTCCGGGCTTGAGTTGTGCCGGCGGCTGCGCACCGGCCGTCCGGGCCGAACCATCCCGATCATCATTCTCACCGCCAGGGGCGAGGAGCACGACCGTATCCGCGGGCTGACGATGGGCGCGGATGATTATGTCGTGAAACCCTTCTCCCTGCCGGAACTGATGGCCCGCGTGCGTGCGATCCTGCGACGCACCAGCCCGATGACGCTGGAAGATACGCTCACGGTGGGCGACATCGTGCTCGACCGCGAAGCCTACCGTGTGTCGCGCGCCGGCCGCGAGGTGCGTGTCGGGCCGACGGAATTCCGCCTGCTGGAATATCTGATGCAAAATCCGGGACGGGTATTTACGCGCGCGCAGCTTCTGGATGGCGTCTGGGGCCGCGACGTCTATGTCGATGAGCGCACGGTCGATGTGCATATCGGGCGCTTGCGCAAGGCAATCAACCGCGGCAAGGAACGTGACCCGATCCGCACCGTGCGCGGCACGGGCTATGCGCTTGGCGACAAGTTCACGGCAACCTCCCCCAACGCCTGAGCGCAACGCACGCCGTCAAACCTCGGCAAATGCGAGAGCCGGAAACCGCCCCCAGTTCCCGGCTCTCCGCGCCTTGAGCGATTTCACCTGCCCTCATTTGGCCGGCTCAGGCCTGATATTCACCTGCTCCGAACCTCATGGAACCCCGCATTGGGCAGGCATGACCGTCTCAGGCAGCGTCCTTGTGGGCATGGCGCCGGCGGGCGGGCTGATAGGCCACCTTGGCGTGATGCTCGCAATAGGAAAATCCGTCGGCCTTGCGCGCTCCGCAGAAACCGAAATCTTCGTGTTCGGGATCGCCAACCGGCCAGCGGCAGCCATATTCTGGCAGATCGAGCAGGCTGACGCGGTCGCAGCATGCCGGCGCGGCAGCCTCGGCGGGCCGGGGCACGGGACGCAAGAACGGCGCGGTGCGCGTCTTTTCCATCACCTCGGCGACGGGCGCAAGCGCGGCATTGCCCATGGTCGGATAATGCATATGCGTGTGCGGCGCGGGTGCTTTCGGCCGGGTGCGCACCTTCATCCTCGCGGGCCGGAAGCGCGATGTCGCCGCGCGGCCCGACAGACCGAGGCGGTGAACCTTGCCGATCACGGCGTTGCGGGTCACATCACCGAACTGGCCCGCGATCTGGCTCGCGGTATACCCTTCGGTCCATAATTTTGTCAGCAGCGCGATGCGCTCATCGGTCCATGCCATTTCAAGCCTCCTCATGCATTGCCGGTCCGAGCGCAGCCGATCAAGGCCACGCCGGCGCGCAGGCATGCGTCAACAACCCCCGCTGGACGCAATGCGACTACGCTGAAAGACACCGCGCAAGCCGCGCGGACAATTTTGTGGACGCTATACTCGGGAAAACTTACTGCCGGCGAGACTACACGGGCTGACGCCCGAACTGAGCCGACTTGTGGCAGAGGAACACAACACAGAGGGAGCGTCTGCCGCGCTATCGTGGCGAACACATCCGCAATACATGCGAATGCCCCGCTAAGCAGGATTTAATGTTGCACAACGGCACGGCAAACTCAAACCCTCGTCCAGCGAAAACGGGTCGGAATGGGAAATTATTGCCGCATTGTGTCTTTTCGGCCAATTGACACATCATCGCAAAGACACGACTATCCAAAAAGCCTGAAGAGGTCGCCGCAAGGGCGGCCTTTTTGCTTCCCGGCTATCCCTGTATTTGGCTGTTGATGCGAGGCTCACCATGCCGGCAGTGCTTCCGACATATGCGCGTGCAGATCTCATGTTCGAGCGCGGCGAAGGGGCCTACCTGTTCACGGTCGAGGGCGATCGGTATCTCGATTTCGCCTCCGGCATTGCCGTGAACGCGCTCGGCCATGCCCATCCCGTGGTCACTGCGGCGCTGTGCGAGCAGGCGCACAAGCTGTGGCACACCTCTAACCTTTTTCGCATACCCGGTCAGGAACGGCTTGCCGAACGGCTGTGCGCCAACACCTTCGCCGAGACCGTGTTCTTCACCAATTCGGGTGCCGAGGCGCTCGAATGCGCCATCAAGATGGCCCGCAAGTTCCAGTCCGCCAGCGACATGGGCGAGCGCTACCGTATCATCACCTTCACCGGCGCCTTTCATGGCCGCACGCTCGCCACCATCGCGGCCAGCGGTCAGGAAAAGCTGCTCGCCGGCTTTGGTCCGGCCGTGGAGGGCTTCGACAAGGTGCCGCTGGGCGATCTGGAGGCGGTGGAGCGCGCCATCGGGCCGCAAACGGCCGGCATCCTCATCGAGCCCATCCAGGGCGAAGGCGGCATGAGCCACGCCACATGGCCGTTCCTGCGCGGCTTGCGCGCGCTGGCCGATACGCATGGATTGATGCTGATCTTCGATGAGGTTCAATGCGGGATGGGCCGCACCGGCAGGCTTTTCGCGCACGAATGGTCGGGCATCAGCCCCGATATCCTGGCAACCGCAAAGGGCCTCGGCACGGGCTTTCCCGTCGGCGCGTGCCTGGCGACGGAAAATGCGGCAAAGGGCATGACGGCGGGCACGCACGGTTCCACCTTCGGCGGCAATCCTCTGGCCATGGCGGTCGGTAACGCGGTGCTCGATGTCATGCTGGCGCCCGGCTTTCTGGAGCGTGTCGCGCAGACCGGCCTGCGTCTGCGTCAAGCTCTGGCCGAAATTTCCGACGCATTCCCTGGCATGATCACCGAAATCCGTGGCGAGGGTCTGATGCTCGGGCTGAAATGCGGCCCGCCTGCTGCTGATGTGGTGGCGGCCTTGCGCGTCCACAGGATCATCACCGTCGGCGCGGGCGACAATGTCGTGCGTCTGGTGCCACCGCTCATTATCGGGGATGATGAGGTGCGTGAGTTATGTCAGGGGCTGCGCGCGGCCCTGTCGGATATCGCAGCCAATGCAAGTCTGGCCAAATAAGCTTCAGAGCTTCCCCCGGCGGTCGTCATGTCAAGCAGAAACCGAATGATGGTCCAGCATTTTCTCGATCTGAGCGCGCTCGATGCGGGCACTTTACGCGACCTGCTCGACCGCTCACACGCCATGAAGGCCCGGTTTCTGGATGACCGCGCCGCCTTCCGCCAGACCGCGCCGGGGCGGGTCATGGCCATGATGTTCGCCAAACCCTCGACACGCACGCGCGTATCCTTCGATGTGGCCATGCGCCAGCTTGGCGGCGAGACCATCGTGCTCAATTCCGGCGAGATGCAGCTCGGTCGCGGCGAGACCATCGCCGACACCGCGCGGGTGCTGTCGCGTTATGTCGATGTGATCATGCTGCGCACCACCGACCATGCCCAGCTTCTCGACATGGCCGAACACGCCTCGGTGCCGGTGATCAATGGCCTGACGAACTATTCCCACCCCTGTCAGGTGTTCGCCGACATCATGACGTTCGAGGAAAATCTCGGTCCGGTCTCCGGGCGCACCATCGCCTGGATCGGCGACGCCAACAACAATGTCGCCACGTCCTGGGTTCAGGCGGCGGGCAAGTTCGGGTTTACCCTGTCAATCGCATGCCCTAAAATCTATTCACCCTCACCCGAACTGGTGGCTGAAGCGAACGCGCAAGGCGGCTCGATCCGGCTCAGCGAGGCGCCTGAGGAAGCCATCATGGGGGCGGATTGCGTGCTTACCGACGTCTGGGTTTCCATGGGCGATCAGGACGCGGAGCGCCGGGCCAGACTGTTCAAGGATTATCAGGTGAGCGCCGAACTGATGAAGAATGCCGCCCCCCACGCCATATTCATGCATTGTCTGCCCGCGCAGCGTGGGCAGGAAGTGACGGCGGACGTGATCGACGGGGCGCAATCGGTGGTCTTCGACGAGGCCGAGAACCGTATGCATGCCCAGCGCGCGATACTGGCGTGGTGTCTGAGGGCCGAATAGATGACTGCAAATGCTGACGAAGACGTTGACAATAGGCTGGTGGGAGACCTGGAAAATTTCGTATTGCCGTTTCAGATAGAAAGTGCAGGCGTGCGCGGGCGGCTGGTGCGTCTTGGGCCGGTCGTAGATGATCTGCTGTCGCGCCATGACTATCCAGAAGCGGTCTCCAAACTGCTCGGCGAGGCTATCCTGCTCACCGTCATGCTCGGCGCGTCGCTGAAATTCGACGGCAAGCTGACCCTTCAGACCAGCTCCGACGGCCCCATCGGCTTCCTTGTCGTGCAGTTTCGCGCGCCGGGCGATGTGCGCGCCTACGCAAGTTTCGACACGAACGGTGTGTCGCGCGCTGTGGATGCGGCCGGGGAGGGCGACCCGCGCCTGCTGGGCAAGGGGCATCTGGCGATGACCATAGAGCCGGGCTCGGGCCGCGAGCGTTATCAGGGCTTTGTCGAACTGGAAGGCGAAAGGCTGGTTGATGCCGCCCACACCTATTTCCGCCAGTCCGAGCAGATCCCCAGCCTGCTGCGCGTGGCTGTCGCACCCTATTTCGTCGCCGGAAAAGATGGCGAGCCAGGCGTATGGACATGGCGCGCGGGCGGATTGATGATGCAGAAAATCGGCGCGGCGGGCGGTGTCTCCATCGCCGGCAATGCGCTCGATGGGACAGATGAGGAAGACTGGACGCGCGCGTCCACGCTGGGCGAGACGGTAGAGGATCACGAAATTCTTGATCCAACGCTCGCGCCCGACCGTTTGCTGTTCAGACTGTTTCATGAAGAGCGCGTGCGGGCCTATCCGGCCAGCGCGGTAAATGCTTTTTGCCAGTGTTCGCGCGAGCGTGTAGAGGAACTGCTGAAAGGCTTTTCCGGCGAGCGGCTGGACTCGATGGCCGAGGATGGCAAGATTTCGGTGACATGCGAGTTCTGCAATCGCGTATATGAATTTGATCGGGACGACTGAGTTCGCGACGGCTTTTGCATCTGCGGAACGTAACTCTCTCCTGAGTGGATCCGATCAGGCCGGCTTAACTCGCGCTCATGCCATCGAAACGGTCACCGGCCGGACCATAGAGTAAAAAAATATGCTACAGGAGCGTTTGCCTTCAGATCTGCGGCCCGCGAGCGAGCAGCCAGTTGACGAGATGCCGCCCCGGCCCGGCAGTACGCTTGGCTGGGTCACGCGCCTTGGCCTGCGGCTGCTGCTGCCGATCCTGGTGCTCGCCGGTGCATTCGGGGTCTATCAGTGGCTCAAATCTACCCGCCCCGAAGTCCAGACAAATGTGCCTCAGGAGGTGACGAGGCCAGTCATGGCTGTTGATGTCACCCGCTCGGCCTATCAGCCGAGCCTGAAGATTTATGGCGAAACGGTCTCGGGCCGTGAGGTGGAATTGCGTGCGCTCGTCGCCGGCGAGGTGGTCAAGGCGTCGCCTGCGCTCAGCGATGGCGGCGAAATCGCCAAGGGCGAGCAACTCGTCCTTATCGATCGCTTCAAATACGAAGCCGCCCTTGCCGAGACGCGAGCCGAGATACAAGAAGCGCGTGCGCAGATCGTCGAGACAGAGGCGACTTTGCGCTTGGAACAGGCGGGGCTGGTGCGGGCGCGCGAGCAACTTGAAATCGCCCGGCGCGATGTGGAGCGCGCCGCGCCGCTGCGCCAGTCAGGGGCGTTGAGCGAGCAGGCCTTCGACCAGCGTCAGCTCACAGTCAGCCAGCGTACCGATGCCGTGGAGCAGCGCGAAATCAACATTGCCATCCAGCGCGCCCGCATCGACAGGCTCAGCGCTGTGGTGGATCGCCTTCTTGTCGCCGAGCAGATCGCCGAGCGCAATCTGTCCGATACCAGCCTTACCGCGCCGTTCGATGCCTATGTTAGCGATGTCAACGCCGAACTCGGCAAGATCCTGAGCGTCAATGACCAGGTCGCGACGCTGTTGGATTTGAACGCCGTGGAGGTGCGCCTTACGCTGAGTGACAACCAGTATGGCCGGATCGTGCGCCAGTCCGAAACGGTCGTCGGCCGCGAAGTGGAGATCCGCTGGTTCGTGGGCGACACGCCGTTCATCTATCGCGGGCGCATCTCCCGCGTTGGCGCGCGCATCAGTTCGGCTACCGGCGGCGTCAATGTCTACGCCGTCATCGATAACCCGCGCATGCCCAGCCCCCTGCGCCCCGGCGCATTCGTTGAGGTGAGCTTGCCCGATATCACCTATTCCGATGTCGTGAAGCTTCCACAGACCGCTCTTTACGACAATGATCATGTCTATGCGATCGTCAATGAACGCCTGGTGCGCCGCGATGTCGAGCCCGTGGGCATCGCCGAGGGCTCGGTGCTCGTGCGCGGCGATCTGCAACAGGGCGAGCGTGTTGTCGCCACGCGGCTGGCGAACCCCGGCGAAGGTCTGAAGGTCGTGGAACTGGACAACGATGGCTAGCGATCAGAAGTCCGGCGGCATCATCGGCCTGTTTGTCCGTCATCCAACGGCCTCCAATCTGTTGATGGTGACGCTGATCGTGCTTGGCCTGTTTGCCGCGGCGCGCATGAACACCCAGTTCTTTCCGACCCTCGAAATACCTGCGATCAGCGTTTCGGTCGAATGGCCGGGCGCCAGCGCGCGCGATGTAGAAGCCAACATCATCGATGCGCTCGATCCCGAACTCCGCTTTCTCGACGATGTGGAAAAGGTCACCGCGATCGCGCGCGAAGGCTTTGCCACGATCACCATCGAATTCTTTGCCAACGCCGACATGCAGAAGGCCCAATCCGACGTGGAGCAGGCCGTCAGCAATGTGACGACGCTGCCCGAAGGCGCGGAAGATCCCGAGGTCAGGCGGATCAATTTCTATGAACCCGTGGCCAAGGTCTCGGTGTCCGGCCCGTTCACCGAAAGCGCGCTGAAGGCTTATGCGCGCCAGTTGCGTGACGGGCTTCTGAATGCAGGCATCGACCGGGTCACGTTCACCGGCTCACGCGATGAGGAAATCTGGGCGACGATCCCGGAATCTGCGCTTCGCCACCTGCAACTCGATCTGGACGATGTCGCCCGCCGCGTCCGCGAGGAAACGCGCGATCTGCCCTCGGGCACCATCGAGGGCCGCTCGGAGGTTCAGCTTCGCACCCTGGGCGCCCGACGCACCGCAAGCGAGATCGGCCGCATCGAGGTGAAATCGAGCGCCAGCGGCGACAAGGTTCTGTTGCGTGACATAGCTCGGGTCGAGACACGTTTCGACGATGATGCGATTGTCGGCCTGATGGATGGCGAGCGCGCGATCCTGCTCAATGTCCAGCGTGCCGTGACGGCCGACACGCTGGCAACGATGCGTATCCTGAACACCTATCTCGAAGGCGTGCTGCCGACCTTGCCGCCCACCCTGAAGATCAACAAATATGATGTGCGCGGCGAACTGGTGACCCAGCGCCTCGGTATTCTCGTCAAGAACGGCCTGCAGGGACTCGCGCTCGTTCTCATCATCCTGTTCATTTTCCTCAACATGCGCATCGCCTTCTGGGTCGCTGCCGGCATCCCGGTCGCGTTTCTCGCAACGCTCATCGTCATGTTCGCCAGCGGCCAGAGCATCAACATGATCTCGATGTTCGCGCTCATCATGATGCTGGGGATCATCGTCGATGATGCAATCGTGGTCGGCGAGGAAACAGCAACGCGGCAGGCGCGCGGGGACAACCTCCAGGAAGCGGCGCAAAACGGCGCTTCGCGCATGCTCGTGCCGGTGATGGCCGCAAGCCTGACGACCATGGCCGCATTCCTGCCGATCTTCATCATCAGCGGGCGCATCGGCGATGTCATGGTTGCCATCCCGCTGGTGGTCGTCGCAGTGCTCGTCGCCAGCCTCATCGAATGTTTCCTCATTCTGCCGGGTCATCTCAGCCATGGCTTCGGCCGCATCGACCAGAAGCCGGGCCGTTTCCGCCGTATCTTCGACGGCGGCTTCAACCGGTTCCGCGACGGGTCATTCCGAACCTTCGTGCAAACCGCCTATGATTGGCGCTACACCACGCTCTCGCTCACTCTGGCGGCCTTGATCATCTGCGTGGGATTGCTGGCGGGCGGGCGCGTAGCGTTCGAATTCTTCCCGTCTCCAGAATCCGAAAACATTTCCGCCGAGGTCGAATTCGCCGCCGGCACACCGCGCGATGATCAGATCAGGGCGCTCGCCAGGATCGAGGCGGCGCTGAGCGAGGCTGAAGACACACTGAACGGCGCAGTCGATGAATCGCTTGTGGTGACTGCGTTCACCGTGCTCGGTCGGGCCGGCCAGACGCAGGGCGACACCATCGCCGAAGTAGCGGTTCAGCTCACTCCCAGTGAAGCGCGCAGCGTACGCACCGAACAGGTGATGGACGCCTGGCGCAAGGTCATGCCGCTCATTCCCGGTGTCGAGCGCATCACTGTGGTCTCCGAGCGCGCCGGTCCGCCGGGCCGCGATCTGGATGTGCGGCTGTCGAATGCACCTGTCGGCGTATTGAAGGCGGCAGCGGCCGATCTCAAGACCGCGCTGACGGGCTTTCCCGGTGTCAACGCCATCGCCGACGACATGCCCTTCGGCAAACGCGAGCTCATCGTCGAAGTGACGCCGCGCGGCGTGGCGCTCGGCTTCACTGCCGAAAGCGTCGGCACGCAGCTCAGGAACGCTTTCGAAGGGGCCATCGCCACCAGATTCCCGCGCGGTGAAGAGGAAATCACCGTGCGCGTGCTGCGCGAACAGGAAGGCGAGGGGGCACAGGCGCTCGAAGACTTCTTCCTGCGCGCGCCCGATGGATCATTCGTGCGCTTCTCTGAAGTGGTTCAGGTCCGCGAAGAGGTTGGCTTCTCCGTCATTCAGCGCATCGACGGCGCTCGGACAGTCTCGGTAACCGCCGATATCGACACCTCGCTTACCAGCCTCGGCGATGTCACCTCGGCGCTGAATGCAAAGATCCTGCCCGAACTGGCGAGAAAGCATAACATCACCTATTCCTACGCAGGGCGTGAGGAGGACCGCGCCAAATCCTTTGCCGATCTGCGCATCGGCGCGCTGGTTGCCCTGGTGCTGATCTATGTAATCCTGGCGTGGGTATTCGAAAGCTATGGGCGGCCGTTCGCTGTCATGGCAATCATCCCGTTCGGCGTTGTCGGCGCCATAGTTGGCCATCTGGTCATGGGCATGCCGCTGACAATCATCAGCCTCATCGGCCTGCTGGGCCTGTCCGGCATTCTCGTCAATGACAGCATCATTCTCGTGACCCAGATCAAGGCGCGGCTTGATGACGGCGACAGTGTCGAGGCGGCGGCCATTGGCGCATCACAGGACAGGTTGCGCGCTGTGCTGCTGACCTCGCTGACGACCATCGGCGGCCTGACGCCGCTTTTGTTCGAGACCAGCCGGCAGGCGCAGTTTCTGATCCCCATGGCGATAACTCTGGTCTTCGGGCTGGCGGCAGCGACGCTGCTTATTCTGGTCCTCGTGCCGGCCCTGGTCGGCATCGGCAGCGACCTTGCGCGCACCGTGCGTGCACTCAGGCAGCTCTATTTCCCGCGCAGCCCTTCCGATACACCGCGCACCGACCTGCGACCGGGAGAATGAACTGCTCGCCCCGCGGCGTTCAGTTGCGCCAGAAAGCCGGCAGGAAAAGCACAAGCACGGCGAACAGCTCTAGGCGGCCGAGCAGCATGGCGGCCGACATGATCCATTTGGCGCTGTCGGGGATGGCCGCGAAATTGCCCGAGGGCCCGACCTCGACGCCGAGCCCGGGACCAACGTTCGAAATCGCCGTCGCCGCCGATGAAATGGCGCTCAGATGGTTGAGCCCGGTAAAGCTCAGGGCGAGGGCGATGACGATGAAGCTGGCCATGTACAGGAAGAAGAAGGCCATCACCGCGCTGATGACCTCACCCGACAAGGGTCTGCCATTGTAGGTTTCGAGAAAAATGCCGTGCGGGTGAAACATCAGCCGCAGCTTCTGGCGCATGCCTTGAAACAGCACCTGAAAGCGGAAGATCTTGATGCCGCAGGATGTGGAGCCGGAACACCCGCCGATGAACATCAGTACGAAGAACAGGCTAACGGCAAGTGGGCCCCAATTGTCGAAATTGCCGGTGGAATAGCCGGTCCCCGACATGATCGAGACGACGTTGAACGCCGCATCGAGCGTGCTCGCGTCGCTCGGGCGGATCTCCAGACTGGAATAGGCCGCAACCCCGACAAGCGTGAATACGCACACCGTGCCAAGGAACCAGCGCACCTGCGAATCGCGCGCCAGCGCAGTGATGTCGCCGCGCACCATCTGCAGGTACAAGACGAAGGGCAGGCTGCCGAGCACCATGAAGATGATGCCGATGAACTTGATCGCGTCGCTGCCGAAATGTCCGAACGAGGCGTCGTAGTTGGCATAGCCGCCGGTGGCGATGGTCGTCATGGCATGCACCAGCGCGTCGAATGCCGACATGCCGGCGATCCGGTAGCTGACCGCGCAAGCCGCCGTCAGAAAGATGTAGAGCATCGACAATTCGCCGGCGATCTGGGTGGCGCGCGGCAGGATCTTGCCGGCGGTGTCGAAGCCTTCGGTGCGAAACAGCTGCATGCCGCCCACCTTGAGCATTGGCAGCACCGACAGCGCCATGACGATGATCCCCAGCCCGCCAAGCCACTGCAACAGGCCGCGCCAGAGCAGGATGCCTGGCGACAGCGTGTCCAGCCCGACGATGACGGTCGAGCCGGTGGTGGTGATCCCCGACATCGCTTCGAAGAAGGCATCGGTGTAGGACAGATCGAGGCTCGACCAGGCAAATGGCAGCGCCGCGAAAGCCGTGAGCACCAGCCACGAGATCGTCGTCAGCAGGAACGCCTGCTTGACCGTAAGCCCGGTGGTCCGGCCCCAGTTGGCAAAGGTCAGCGCCACGCCGGTGAAGATGGTGACGCCGCCCGACGCCGCGAAAACGACCCAGCCATCATTGCCGGCGGCGATATCGAACAAAGCCGGCATAAACATCGACGTTCCCAGTGTCGTGAGCAGAATGCCGATCACGAGAAGCAGTGGGCGCAGATCAATCATGCGTATCTCGGGCTCATGCGGGGCGGGCGGCGCGCCCTCTCACGGCTGTGAGCGGGCGAGCGCGTGGCCGAGATCCGCTCCAAGATCGCGCACATCCTCAAGCCCAACCGACAGGCGAAGCAGATTGTCGGTGATCCCGAGGCCCGCCCGCGTCTCCTCGCTGAGACGCTGATGCGTGGTCGTGGCCGGGTGCGCGATCAGGCTCTTGGCATCGCCGAGATTGTTGGAGATCTTGATCAGCCGCAGCGTGTTCATGAACCTGAAGGCAGCAGCCTTGCCGCCCTTCAGCCTGAAGGCCAGCATCGGGCCGCCATTTTCCATCTGGCGCCCGGCAAGCTCGAACTGGGGGTGAGAGGGCAGGCCGGGATAGGCCACCTCCTCCACCGCAGGATGGGTCAGCAGCATTTCGGCGAGGCGCTGGGCGCTGTCGGACTGGCGGGCGACGCGCAGGGGCAGGGTTTCAAGCCCCTTCAGCAGCGTCCAGGCATTGAACGGGCTTATGCAAGGCCCGGTCTGGCGCAGGAAATTGCTCAGGTGTTCATCGACGAATTCTGCATCCGACAGGATTACCCCGCCAAGGCTGCGCCCCTGTCCGTCGATATGTTTGGTCGCCGAATAGACCGTGATGTGCGCACCAAGCTCCAGCGGCTTTTGCAGCATCGGCGTGGCGAAGACGTTATCGACGATCAGCCGCGCGCCGATCTCGCGCGCCATGCCCGCGACAGCGGCGATATCGACCAGTTCAAGCGTGGGGTTCGCCGGGCTTTCAAGAAAAAAAGCCCTGGTATTGGGCTGAATGGCGGCGCGCCACTGGTCCAGATCGCGCCCATCCACCAGCGTACTGGTTATGCCGAAGCGCGGCAGGAGTTCCTCGACCACATAAAGGCATGAACCAAACAGCGCGCGTGCAGAGACAACGTGATCGCCCTGGCTGAGCCAGCACAGGAAAGCCGAGGTCACGGCCGCCATGCCCGATGCGGTGGCGCGGGCCGCCTGCGCGCCCTCAAGTAGCGCCATGCGCTGTTCGAACATGGTCACTGTGGGGTTGGCGAAGCGTGAATAGACATAGCCCGGCGCATCGCCGCTGAAGCGCGCCTCGGCCTCTTCGGCGGTGCGGTAAACAAAGCCGGAATTGAGGAACAAGGCTTCGGAGGTCTCGCCGAACTGGCTGCGCATCGTGCCGCCGTGAACGAGCATCGTCGCTGCGCGCCACGGCGCGGGCTCGGTATCAGCCGGGCGAAAGGCGCTGGCATCGTTATCATTGTCGGAGATCGTCATGAACTCTGTCCTTTCCCGCCGTCATCACCAGACAATTCCGAACGCCTTGAGCGCAATGCGGCGAGCCACGGTCCTTTAGCGAGTTGTTTTTCGTGGCTGCAAGCCGACCGGCCAAATCACCACGCAATCATGCGGCAGCGAAGCATCGCACAAATCCGGCATAAGTTTTCTACTTGGCCAGATGATCGGGGATTAAGCCGCCGGCGCGCCTTGGCGTCAAGACCACAGTAGGCTAGAGGCTTACTAAAGGAGCATGCGATGAGCGAGCAAATGACGTCAGCCGGCATAATGTCCCCGACTTTGCAAGGCCTGCTGCCGTGCCAGTCGATCCAGAAGATGATCGCCGCGGGCCAGATTGCGGCTAATTCGCCGGTGAGCCCGGAGCAGGTCCAGCCGGCCAGTCTCGATCTGCGGCTGGGCCGCTGGGCATGGCGGGTGCGCGCCAGTTTCCTGCCCGGCCCCGGCGTTGCGGTCAGCGATCGGCTTGAGCAGATTGCGCTGCACCGGGTTGATCTGAGTGCAGGCGCGGTGCTCGAAACGGGCTGTGTCTATGTGGTCGAACAGCAGGAGCGGCTTGACCTGCCCCCCCATGTCGGCGCGGCCGCCAATCCGAAGAGCTCGACCGGGCGCATCGACGTGTTCACCCGCATCATCACCGACAATGGCGCGGCGTTCGATCAGATTGCGCCTGGCTACAGCGGGCCGCTTTATGCCGAAATCTGCCCGCAGACCTTCCCCGTTCTGGTGCGCGCCGGGTCGAGCCTGGCGCAGATCCGCTTTCGCTGCGGGCGGGCGAACACAGGCGACGAGGCGCTGATGGCGCTGCACCGCGAACATCAGCTGATTTCCGCGCCGCGCGCCGACATCGCCGACGGGCTGGCGCTTTCGGTCGATCTGCAGGGCTCCAGCGCGGGCGCGGTGGTCGGCTACCGCGCCAAGCGTTTCACCGGGGTCATCGATATCGACCGCGAGGGCGGCTGCGCCACGGCCGATTACTGGGAGCCGCTTTATGCCGGTTCGCAGCCCTCGCTCGTGCTCGACCCGGACCAGTTCTATATTCTCGCGTCGAAGGAAGCCGTGCACGTACCGCCCACCCACGCCGCAGAGATGATCCCGTTCAATCCGCTCGTTGGCGAGTTCCGCGTGCATTATGCAGGCTTCTTTGATCCCGGCTTCGGGCATGAGGCATCGGGTGGCGGCGGCAGCCGCGTGGTTCTGGAGGTGCGCAGCCACAAGGTGCCGTTCATCCTGGAAGATGGACAGATAATCGGGCGGGCGGTCTATGAGCGATTGACCGAGCCGCCCGAGCGCATCTACGGCGCGCAGATCGGCTCGCACTATCAGGCGCAGGGGCTCAAGCTGTCGAAGCACTTTCGCTGACAGTCCAGGGCGTGTCCTGGGTCGTCCGCTCGCGAAGATGAAACAGCCCGAAGCCAACGGCTATGCACCGCGCGCATCAATCAAGGCGTGGTTGCGTTTCAGCCGATGCCCGGCCCCGAGCCTCATTCCGCAGCGATCATGCCGGGCGCGGCAGACTCGGCAAGCCGGGAGTAGCCATCACGCGTCTGCGGCGTCTTGATGCCAAGCAGCGCGCCCGCGACCTGGGTGCGCAGCACCTGCGCGGTGCCGCCGCCTATGGAGAACATGCGCACGTCGCGCGCCATCCGCTCAAGCGGCTCCTGATCGCCATAGCCGCGCGCACCGAACATCTGCAGCGCGTCATTCACGACCTTGATCGCGGTCTCCGAGGCGAAGATCTTGGCGCGCGCCGCCATCAGCCGGTCCGGGAACCCTGTGCTGCTGGTCTGTGCCGAACGCGCTGCCTCGTGCAGCAGCAGGCGCGAAGCATGAACGCCCATGTCCATGTCGGCCAGCATCCATTGCAGGCCCTGGAACTCGGCGAGCGGGCGCCCGAACTGCTCACGCTCCAGCAGATATAGCCGCGCGCGCTCAAGGGCGCCGGCCGCCACCCCCATCGCCACAGTGCCGGCGCCGACGCGCTGGCTGTTGTAGGCGGTCATCAGATCGGCAAAGCCGCGCCTGAAACCCGAGGGCGGAACGATCGCCATTTCGCCCGGTACTTCGACATCATCGAAGCGCAACTCGGCCTCGGGCATGCCGCAAATACCCATAGTGCGTTCGTGGCGGGTGATGGAAAAGCCTTTGGGAAGGTGCCCGGATGCCGGATCGGCCAGCACGATGAACGCGCCTATGCCTTCTTCATGGCCTGCCTGCGAGATCACGCGGGCAAACACGATATGCAGCTTCGACACGCCACCGCCGGTGATCCAGTGCTTGGTGCCGTTGATGATGTAGCGCCCGCCGGAGCGCCGCGCTGTCGTGTGCATCCGCGTTGCGTCGCTACCCGCATCAGGTTCGGTGATGCATATCGCCGGTTTGTCGCCAGCCAGCACGATCGGCGCGCACAGGCGCTTTTGCGCTTGCGTGCCGTAGGCCATCACCGCGCTGATGCCGCCCATATTGGCCTCGACGACGACGCGTGCCGTCAGCGTGCAGACCTTGGCGATCTCCTCGATCACCAGGCACACATCATGGAAGCTGGCGCCTTGTCCGCCATATTCGCGCGGGATCGTCATGCCCATCAGGCCGGCGCGGGACAGATCGGCGACATTTTCCCAGCAATAGGTTCGGGAGCGGTCCCAACCCGCGGCGCGCTCGGCAAAGCGATTGACCGCAAGATCCCGAGCGATTTGGGCAAAAACATTGGCTGACATTGACGCGCCTCCCTTTTTACTTGAGTTGAACAGCCAAGGAGGTTTAGATCAATCGAATTAACTTGCACTCTTTGTTGAAAAAATATGAACTTACGCAGTCTGCGCACGTTGGTCGAGATCGACACGGTTGGCTCGTTCGCTGCCGTCGCCGAGCGGCTGGGCATGACATTGTCTGCCGTCAGCGTGCAGATGAAGACGCTGGAACAGGAGTTGCAGCTTCAGCTTTTCGACCGCAGCCAGCGCCCGCCGGCCATGACACCGATCGCCCGGCAGGTTGCCCGGCGCGCACGTGCGGTGCTGGCCGAAGTCGATGCGCTGCGGGCGATCGCGGATGAGGCCGGCATACTCCAGGGCATCTACCGGATCGGCTTCGTGCCAACAGCAAGCGTCAGGCTGATGCCGGAATTTCTGGCAAATGGGGCGCTCCGGCAGAGCCAGGCCAGGTTCGTCGTCGAAAGCGGCCTGTCGCAGGAGTTGCTGAACAAGGTGCGCTCGGGGCTGCTCGATGGCGCGATCATCACGAGAACACCGGGCCTGACCCGTGACATGCATGTCGAGCATCTACGCACCGAGGCCTTTGCGCTGGCGGCGCCGGGCAACCGGGCGGGCTGGTCGCTGGAACGCTGCGCGGCGCGTCTGAGGCATATTCAGTTCACGCCGACGACAGGCATCGGCCTGCTGGTAGTCGATCATTTCGCCGCCATGGGGCTGCAGCCGCGCGACACGCTTGTGCTCGATTCCGTTGAAGCCGTCATGGGATGCGTCAATACTGGCGTGGGTTTTGCGCTGCTGCCCGAGCCCGATGCGCGGCGTTACGCGACGGACGCCGCAATCACGCCATTGCCGCAGGATCAATTGCAGAGAAAGCTCGCGTTGGTGCTCAAATCAGGCAGTGCGGTCGTCAAGCAGGCACAGACCCTGGCGGGGCTGTTTGCGCAAGCCGGCTGAACCACGCTTGGTGCGCGGCCGGACAAGACTATCAGTCCGCTACGCCAATTGCAGTCCGCTACGCCAATTGCAGTCCGCTACGCCAATTGCGGGATCGCCACGATCTGCGCGCCCTCCGCCACCAGCGCATCACGCACGGCTTTGGCCACGCCAACCGCACCTTCTTCATCGCCGTGCACGCAAAGCGAGTTGAACTCGGTGGGAATTACCGTGCCGTCCATGGCGATGATCGACTGCTCGCGCACCATGCGCACCGCGCGCTCGGCGGCAAGCCGGGGATCGCGGATGACCGCATTCTCGACATGGCGTGGGCACAGCTTGCCGTCTGGCATGTAATGCCGGTCGATGAAGGCTTCCCGGCAAACCGGAAGGCCAACTTGCCCTGCGGCCAGGTCCATCCGCGAGCCTGCAAGGGCCAGCAGGCGAAGCGTCGGATCAACAGTCAGTGTCGCCCGGGCGATCGCCATCGCGTAATCCGCGCGCACCGCCGCCATGTTGTACAAGGCGCCGTGGGCCTTCACATGCGTGACCCGGGCCCCGGCATAGGCGGCAAGTGCGTTCAGCGCGCCGATCTGATAGGCCACCATATATTCCAGATCTTTCGGGTCCATTTCTATGGCGCGCCGGCCAAAGCCCCAGAGATCATCAAAGCCGGGATGTGCGCCGATCGACACGCCGCGCTCAGCGGCCTTCAGGCACACATCGCGCATGACGCTCGCATCGCCGCCATGAAAGCCGCAGGCGATGTTCACACTGGCGACTATATCCAGAAGCTCGTCATCGTTTCCCAGACGGAAGCGCCCGTGGCTTTCACCGACATCGGCATTGATGTTGATCCGGATCGCCACTTTCGCCGCCTCTCATGCAAGACCGTTGTCCGTTTGCAAGACCGATCTTCGTTCGATTGATTAGGTCTGTGCACACCTAAGACAAACGCCACACGGCGTATGCAATCTTGGCGGCACCCCATATGTCATCGGATATTGCCGTGAAATCAGGGAATTCTCCTGAGGCCAAGTCGAAGCTTAGCGCCCCCTAAAGCTGCGGCTGCTTTGCAAAGCCTTTCGCGACGATCGGCCCGGTGGGGCGCCCGGTCGGCGATCCGCCGGCATTTTCTATCGTGATTTCATAGAGCTGGTCGACGCGCGGGGGCGGCAGATCCAGATCGCTGAACGTCACTTGCCCGGACCGCTCCATCAGACCAATCGATACCGGGCCGGTCTCCTCGCTGGGCAGTGTCCAGACCTGAAGCGTCTTGCCCGCTGGCACTTCGAGCACGCTAAGCGGAACGATACGCACCCGGCTGCTCGCATAGGCTTCCACGATTGCCTCGGGCTGGGACTGAGCATCCAGCAGCACCACGATCAATGTAGGTTCGGGCGCAAACAGAACCGGGCGCACCGCGGCCGTCCAGACGACAGCAAGCGCGACCGCCGCCGCCGAAGCCAGTGCAAAGCCCTGCCAGAAGCCGCGGCGCAGCGGCGCCAGGGGGATGATTTCGCCGCGCTGCGCCTGCACGGCCCGTTCGCCGTCGAGCCGGTCTTCGATCCTCGCCCAAAGTCCCTCGGGAACGCTTGCGCTGGGCGCGGCCGCGTCAAGCTCTGCAAACCTCTCGCGGGCGTTGCGCAGCGCCGCACGCGCATCCGGATCATCGGCCAGTGCAGCTTCGAAAGCGGCGCGCTCATCGCCGTCCAGAAGGCCGAGCACATATTCGCCGGCGAGCGTATCGAGTTCATCGCGATCCATCGTCATGCCATGCACTCCCGCAATGCGAGGAGGCCGCGCCTGATCCAGCTCTTTATCGTGCCAACCGGAGCGCTCAGCGATGCGGCGATCTCGCCGTGCGTATAGCCAGATACATAAGCCATCAAAATGGCCGTGCGCTTTTGCGTGCCGAGCATTTCCAGGCACCGGCGCAAGGCGCTGTTTTCCGCCAGACGGCCGAACGCATCCTCGATGTCGGCCAATTGCTCACGGGCGCTGTCAAGCGAGCCTTCATCGAGCAGATCTTCGCGAGAGCCGTCGCGTATGAGATTAAGCGCCCTGTTGCGCATGATCGCATAAATCCATGACCTGCCGGAACCCAGTTCCGGATTGAATGTCGCCGCACGCCGCCAGATCTGCACGAATGTGTCCTGGACGACTTCCTCGGCCAGTTCGCGCCGGCGCACGATGCGCTGGGCAACGCTGATCATGCGGCCGGCCTCGTCGTCATAGAGCCGCCTGAGCGCGTCACGGTCCTTTTGCGCGCAGGCGCTCAATATGGCCGCATAATCAAGCATCGCCCATCCCTTCCCGGCGGTGAAACGCTGCATCTGTCTCAGGCTCATACAACAGGGTCCCGGCGAAATACAGCATCGGGAAAAAAAATCGCCTGCTGCATCCATTACCCGGGCTGGCGGGTTACGGATGCGTGGATCAACCACATTTCTTCAATCATCAAGGGAGCTTACTGATGAAAATCAGCACACCAGCACTTGCCCTGAGCCTGGCGATCACAGGTTTCGCCGGTGCGGCGTCGGCCGAAACGGCTGTCGGCCTGATCGGCGACAAGACCCTCGTCATGTTCGATACCAAGACCGGCACCGTCTCCAGAACGATGGACGTCGCCGGCGTGGACCGGCTGCACGGCATCGACGTGCGCCCGTCAAATCAGATGCTCTACGGCGTCGCCGCCGATGGCACCGTCGTGACCATCGATCTGCAAACTGGCGCGGCGACCCCCAGCGCCAAGCTGGAAAAGACCATTCCCGCCGATCTGGGCGCCATCGTCGATTTCAATCCCGCTGCCGACAAGCTCCGCTTCATGGCCACCGATGGCACCAATCTGCGCGCGGATGTGGACACCGGCAAGGTGATCACCGACGGCTCGCTCGCCTTCGTCGGTGAGGACATGCACTCGGGCGAAACGCCGAACGTGGTCGCCGCAGCCTACATCAACTCATTCGGAAAGCCGGAAAAGACCGCAATGTACAACATCGACGCGACCATTGGCGCGTTCGTCCAGCAGGTCTCGCCCAATGACGGCACGCTGAAGAGCATCGCCAAGCTGGGCATCGGATCGGCCGATACCTACGCGCTTGATGTGCAGACCACGAGCGATGGCACCAACACCGCGTGGCTGGTTGCCGACAATTCGGTTTACACAGTGGACATCGCCACCGGCAAGGCGAGCGCGGTATCGAAGATCGATGCCGCTGACGGCATGATCCGCGACATCGCCATCCTGCCGAAATCCTGATGCCCAGTTGAGGTCTCGCGAGGCCGCCCGGTGGATCGCTGCGCGCTTCATCGGGCGCTTTCGCCGCGTCGGGGGCACACGGACGAAGGACGGCTCAGGCGGCCACCCGTGCGGCCGACATCGAGACGTCGCGGCCAGCGATCAGGCGGCGGCGCAGCCACGATGACAATGTATCCATGGTCATGACCAGGATGATCGTCAGCGCGATCAGATAGGCGACATTCTCCCAGTCGCGCTGCGTGTTCATCGTCTCGACCAGCAGCAGCCCGATGCCGCCTGCGCCGAGCGCTCCGATCACCGTGGCCGAGCGGGTGTTCGCCTCAAGGAAATAGATCGTCTGCGACAAGAACACCGGCAGGATCTGCGGGATCACGCCGAACCGGTAGCGCTGGAGTGCATTGGCGCCGGTGGCCCGCACGCCCTCGATCTGTTTCTTGTCGACATTTTCCAGCGCCTCGGAGAACAGCTTGCCGAGCGTGCCGGTATCGGTGAAGGCGATGGCCAGCGCACCGGTCAGCGGCCCCAGGCCGAAAGCGCGGATGAAGATCAGCGACCAGATGAGCATGTCGATGCCGCGCAGGAAGTCAAACAGCCGGCGCACGAAAAAGCGCAGCACGCGCGAGGGCGTGAAATTCGCCGCCGCCAGCATCGACAGCATGAGCGCCATGATCCCGGCGGCGAGCGTGCCAAGCACCGCCATCAGCAAGGTTTCGTACAACGCGACAAGCACGCGACCATGCTGCCAGTCCGGGTTTTGCAGGAACGCATCCAGAATATGCCGCCAGTTGGCCATCGCAGGATCAAGCCGATCGCCGCTCACGGCAAGCCCGGCCAGTTCGCCCCATGAATAGGCGTTCAGGTCTGAGCCGAACGCGAACCAGAAATTCTCCCAGCCGAAGAAATAGCGATGGACCTCGATCTTGGCGCGCGTCACCTGGATGCGGCGGCCGAGCGTAGGCCGCAGATCGACCTTGATCGGCTTGATGTTGGCCCAGTCCGGCAACGGCCCGGGCGGCGTCTGGGTGATGATCCCATCCTCGGCGATCGTCGCGACGATCTCGCCATAGCCCGGCGCGAAGAAGCGCGCTTGCGGCCCGTCGATGACCGCCCGATAGCCTTGGCCCAGGTCGATCTCGACACGCTCGCCCTCCACCCGCACCCATTCGGGCGGCGTGTCATAGGTGGAGGTGCGCTCGCCCTCGATGGCGATCGCGATCTCGCCGGTGCGGCTCATGCGGGTGACATGCACTTTGTACATGACGGCGTCGGTGGCGAGCAGCACTGCATTGCGCGTGCGAAATTCCGACAGCACCCGACTGGCATCGAAGATGATCCAGGCATAGATCAAGTAGGAGAGCGCGGCGCCGATCCCGGCGAGTATCAGCCATTTTCGCCCGTTCACCCGCGCCTGAACGCGCTTTTGCATCAGCGCGTCGAGACCGGGGGAGTGGTTCATGCTCGCCATGGCCATCTCACGCGCTTGCCGGGCGCGCAAGGCGCAGGCGCACATAAGAAGAGAGCTGGTCCACCGCCACGATGGTCAGGAACAGCAGCACGAAGATCGCCGCGGTGTCCGCGCCCGCCCCCTGTCCCCAGCCGATGGCGCGGCGCAACTCCACGCCGATGCCGCCCGCGCCGACATAGCCGAGGATCGCCGAGGCGCGCACATTGATTTCGAGGCGCAGCAGCAGATAGCTGACATAATTCGGCAGCACCTGCGGCAGCGCGGCGAAGCGGATGCGCTGGGTCCAGTTGGCGCCAACCGAGCGCAAGCCGTCGATCGGTTTCTGGTCGATATTCTCGTTGACCTCGGAAAACAGCTTGCCGAGCGCGCCCGCGGTATGCAGCGCCACGGCGATCATCGCCGGGATCGGTCCGCCGCCCAGCATGTAGATCAGGAACAGCGCGATGATGAGTTCGGGGAAGGCGCGCAGCACGTCCATGGTGCGCCGGGTGATGGGGATCAGCGGCGGCCAGACATCGAGCATGCGCGTGCCGGCAAAAGCCAGCACGACGGCAAGCGCGCCGCCGATCAGTGTCGATACCAGCGCGATGTTGATGGTCTCGATGAGTGCGGGCAGAAACTTTAGCAGCAGGCCGAAGAACGCCCAGCCTGAGTCGATAGCCTCAAGCACGATCTCGCCGGGATAATCGAAGAATTTTTGCAGTCCGCCCCAGAAGCTGCCGGAATTAAGGTCGCTGGCCTCGGAGAAGCCCGCGATCAGGATCGCGGCGATGATCACGATCAGCAAGCCGCTGTAAAGCTGGCGCTGGCGCTCGAGCGCCACGATCTGCGTTTCCAGCGCGGCGACCGACATGGGGCATTATCCTGAGACGGGTTCGGTGGCTCCGGGACGGGACAGCCACCGGAGCCCGGTTCGGTGGAAACGCTATTCGGATGACGCCCGGCGCGCAGCGATGATGCCATCGTACATGCTGTGCTCCACAGGCACCAGGCCCTTGACCTCGCCGGCCATCACGCCATAAGCGCATTCCTGATCAGTCGAGACCAGCGTTTCCATAAGCTCGGTGATTTTGAGCTTCACATCAGCCGGCAGCGACTTGCGCAGCACGATCGGCCCTTCCGGGATCAGCCGCGAGCGCCAGATCTCGACGAGTTCGGTCATGTCGACGATCCCGGCATCGACCGCCTTGCGCAGCGCGCCGCTGTTGTGTCCGTCTTCCCAGGCGCCGAGGCCGTCGGACCAGGTGACGCTGGCGTCGATATCGCCGTTATAGACTGCGACGATCGACTGTTCGTGGCCGCCGGTGAACCGGACCTCGCCGAAGAACTCATCCATTGGCATGCCGATAATCTGCGGGATCTCGACAGACGGGATCAGATAGCCTGAGGTCGAGTTCGGGTCGTTGAAGGCGAACACCTTGCCCTTCATGTCCATAAGGGACTGGATGCCGCTGTCGGCGCGCGCAAAGCCGATGGCGTAATAGCCCATGCTGCCATCGGCGTTGACCTTGATGAGCGCCGGCTCGACGGCCTCGGGATCGGTCATGTGGATTTTTGCATAAGCCGAGGCACCCAGCCAGGCCAGGTCGAGATTGCCGCCGAGCAGGCCCTCGATGACGCCATTATAATCGGCTGGTGCGAACATCTTGGTCGGCACGCCCAGCAGCTCCTCGACCTTGACGCGAAGGCATTCGTTGGATCGCAGACGGTCCTGAGCGTTTTCACCGCCCAGCAGTCCGATGCGAAATTCGGTGATCTTTTCGTCCGCCCGAACCACTCCGGCAAACATGCTCAGCGCAAGAGCGCCGGCCACCAACAGTTTCACTGCATTCATAGTTTATTCTCCAGCCACAAGGATCAAACCACACGCACATAACCATGCCTGCCGGGCATGGTCATTCCGCAGCCGCAGAGGCCTGGTCATCACCATGCCCTGCGCCAATTGCTTGCAAACGCGTCGATGTCACGGCTTCGTCCAGTTCGCCATCCGCGCCGTAAATGTCTCTTGCCACATTGGCGGTAAGCTGGGCTGGTACGCCGTCGAATACGATCTCGCCCTCGCGCATGCCGATGATCCGGTCGCAATAGGTGCGTGCGGTGTCAAGCGTGTGCAGGTTGCAGATGACCGTCTTGCCGTCGCGCTCGTGGATCTCGCGCAGCGCCTTCATGACGATCTCGGCGTTCAGCGGATCGAGCGAGGCGATCGGCTCATCGGCCAGAACCAGCTTGGGGTCTTGCATCAGCGCGCGGGCGATGGCGACACGCTGCTGCTGGCCGCCGGACAGGGCCTCGGCGCGCTTAAGCGCCTGATCCGCGATCCCCAGACGGTCGAGCGCGGCCAGACCGTCGGCGATGTCGCCGGCGCTGAAACTGTTCAGCAGGCTGCGCAAGGTGCCATGGCCGTTCAGCCGGCCGAGCATGACGTTGGTGATGACATCAAGGCGCGGCACCAGATTGAACTGCTGGAAAATCATTGCGCAATCGCGCTGCCAGCGGCGCAAAGTCCGGCCGCGCAGCGACAGCACATCGCGGCCTTCGACGATGACATGTCCGGCCGTCGCCTTGGTCAGATGGTTGATGATCCGCAAAAGCGTGGATTTGCCAGCGCCGGAGCGTCCGATGATCCCGATCATGGTCGGCTTGTCGATGGTGAATGACACGTCCTTGAGCGCAACGACGTGTCCGAACTCCTTGCGAACGTTTCGAAATTCGATCAAGCCGCGCCCTCACCAGCCATGTTTGTTCAACGCGCTGACTATGCGCACAGCCGTGTTATAGCAATATGACATCGCCCGGCAGCGAAACGATCATGATCCGGTTTTCTGGTGCTTTTCTATCAAGATGGAAAGCCTTGTTGCATTTTCACATGACATCTGCATCAAGACCGGCTCCCTTGGGGGCTGTCTGGCGGTCTGTCATCAGGTGGCGAACCCGGTCGGCGATGGTGGCGAACTGGCCCGCGAGCGGCGTGGTCTTGCGCCACACCATGCCGATACGTCGCCGGGGCTGCGGCGGGCGCAGCCGAACCACGCAGACGGGGGCTGAGCGAAGCTCTATCTTCACGGCCATATCGGGGATGAGCGTCACGCCGATACCGACACCCACCATTTGCACAAGCGTGGACAGCGAACTGCCTTCCATCAGGTCGCGGGGCGGCGAAGAACCGAAATTGCAGAACGAGAGGGCCTGATCGCGGAAACAGTGCCCCTCTTCCAGCAGCAGCAGGCGCATCTCGCGCAAGCTCTTCGTGTCGGGGACCGGTTCGCCCCTTTCCGCCTCGGGACGCACCAGCACGAACTCTTCTTCCAGCAGCTCCGCCTCGCACAAGCCAGGCTCCGATATCGGCAGCGCCACTATCGCCGTATCGAGCTGGCCGGCCAGCAGATCGTGGATGAGCGTCTGTGTCACCGCCTCGCGCGGGCGAATATCGATCTCGGGATAGAGCAGGCTCAGTTCCTTTATGAGACGCGGCAGCAGATAGGGAGCCACGGTCGGGATCACTCCGATGCGCAGCCGTCCCGACAGCGGCGCGCGATGCGCACGGGCAAGGTCTTCGATCTCGTCCACCGAACGCAGGATATCGCGCGCGCGCACCGCCAGCGCCTCGCCAAGGCTACTCAGCCGGATCTGGCGCGCCCCACGCTCGATCAGCGGCGCACCCAGCAGCGCCTCCAGTTCCTTCATCTGCACTGACAGCGCCGGCTGGGAAATGGAGCAGGCTTCTGCGGCGCGGCCGAAATGGCCATGCGCGGCCAGTGCCGCGAAATAGCGCAGATGTTTCATGGATATGTTGATCATAACCTGACCCTATCAGAGCTATTATGTTTTCTAAATTATATTTATGTCTGTGGAGTGATATATGAACTAATGAATTAGACAGCGCGTGCATGGCACATCTCGCATGCCGGCGAGCGGTCTGGCGCCCACCACGACCATGCACTTGCGCATCCTCGGCAACCAGCGCACCACAGGAGAACCGATATGGACCGCACCCAGGTCACGTCGATGGAGAAATGTCCGGTCATGCACGGCGGAAATACCGCTTCGAGCGCGTCGGTGACGAGCTGGTGGCCGAATGCCCTGAACCTCGACATTCTCCACCAGCATGACATCAAGACCAACCCGATGGGGCGGGACTTCGATTATCGCGAGGCGTTGAAGAAACTCGACGTCGAGGCGCTTAAGGCGGATCTGCGCGCCCTCATGACGGACAGCCAGCCCTGGTGGCCGGCAGACTGGGGTCATTATGGCGGACTGATGATCCGCATGGCCTGGCACGCGGCGGGCTCTTACAGGCTTGCCGATGGTCGTGGCGGTGGCGGCACCGGCAACCAGCGGTTCGCGCCGCTGAATTCATGGCCGGACAATACCAGCCTGGACAAGGCGCGCCGTCTGCTGTGGCCGATCAAGAAGAAGTACGGCAACGCGGTGAGCTGGGCAGACCTGATGATCCTCGCCGGCAACATCGCCTATGAATCGATGGGGCTGAAGACCTTCGGCTTTGCATTCGGCCGCGATGACATCTGGCATCCCGAAAAGGATGTCTACTGGGGCGCGGAGAAGGAGTGGCTCGCCCCGAGCGATGAGCGCTACACCAGTGTCGATGAACCCGCGACGATGCAAAATCCTCTGGCCGCGGTGCAGATGGGCCTTATCTACGTCAATCCCGAAGGCGTCAACGGCAAGCCCGATCCCCTCAAGACCGCGGCGCAGGTCCGCGAAACCTTCGCGCGCATGGCGATGAATGATGAGGAGACCGCTGCCTTGACAGCCGGCGGGCACACGGTCGGCAAATGTCACGGCAATGGCGATGCAAGCCTGCTCGGACCCGAACCCGAGGCGGCTGATGTCGAGGCACAGGGCTTTGGCTGGATGAACCCGAACATGCAGGGCAGGGCCGCAAATGCGGTCACGTCGGGCATCGAAGGGGCATGGACCACGCATCCGACCAAATGGGACGGCGGCTATTTCGACATGCTTTTCGGTCATGAATGGGAGCTGCGGAAATCGCCGGCTGGCGCCTGGCAGTGGGAGCCCATCGACATCCGCGAAGAGGACAAGCCGGTAGATGTTGAAGACCCCTCGATCCGCCACAATCCGATCATGACCGATGCCGACATGGCCATGAAGATGGACCCCGTCTACCGCAAATATTGCGAACGCTTCCGCGACGACCCGGCCTATTTCGCCGACACCTTTGCCCGCGCCTGGTTCAAGCTGACCCACCGCGACATGGGTCCGAAGGCGCGCTATTTCGGCCCCGACCTGCCCGATGAGGATCTGATCTGGCAGGACCCGGTTCCCGCCGGCCCGACTGGCTATGATGTTGCGGCCCTGAAGGCGGAGATCGCCGGCTCCGGCCTGAGCATCGCCGAAATGGTTGCCACCGCCTGGGACAGCGCCCGGACCTTCCGCGGCTCCGACATGCGCGGCGGCGCCAATGGCGCGCGTATCCGCCTCGCCCCGCAAAAGGGCTGGGAAGGCAACGAGCCGGAGCGCCTGACAAAGGTGCTGTCGGTGCTCGAGCCGATCGCGGCAAAGGGCGGCGCTTCTGTTGCGGATGTCATCGTTCTTGCCGGCAATGTCGGCATCGAGCAGGCGGCGAAGGCCGCGGGCTTTGACATCACTGTGCCCTTCGCGCCGGGACGCGGCGATGCCACCGACGAGATGACAGATGCCGACTCCTTCGATGTGCTCGAACCGCTTGCCGATGGCTATCGCAACTGGCTCAAGCAGGATTATGCTGTCAGCCCCGAGGAGCTGATGCTCGACCGCACCCAGCTCATGGGTCTCAGCGCACATGAGATGACCGTGCTGGTTGGCGGCATGCGCGTACTGGGCACCAATCATGGCGGCACCAGCCACGGCGTGTTCACCGACCGCGCGGGCGCACTGACGACCGACTTCTTCGTCAACCTGACCGACATGGGCAAGATCTGGAAGCCTGTCGGTGATGGCACCTATGAAATCTGTGACCGCGCAAGTGGCAAGCGCAGGTGGACGGCGACGCGGATCGACCTGGTGTTTGGTTCCAATTCCATCCTGCGGGCCTATGCCGAACTCTACGCGCAGGACGACAATGCCGGGAAGTTCGTCAGCGACTTCGTCGCGGCCTGGACAAAGGTGATGAACGCCGATCGGTTCGATATCGCCTGAGAATTCGCATGCGGCAGAGCGGGCGGGGATGAGCCTCGCTCGAGTGCCATGACACCAGATCATGATTGCATTCACGGGCGTTGCCGTCTCCGGCTTGAACCGCTCAGTGAGCGTGCATGTGGCCGTTGTGCCCGGGCTTGTCCGCGCCCGTCTCGTCGACCGTGAATTCGACATCGACGGTGCCGGCCCTTTCGAAGATCAGCGTCCCCCGGATCCGCTCACCCTGGCTCACCGGCTCGGACAGGCCGATCATCATGAGGTGAAAGGAACCCGGCTTCAACTCCACCGTCTCACCGGGCAGGATCTCAAGCCCGTCCGCCAGCCTGCGCATGCGCATGACATTGTCCTGCATCGACATCTCATGCACTTCGACGCGCTCAGCCCTGGTGAAGCTGCCGCCCAGCAGGCGGTCGGCTTGCCCGCCGGTGTTTGTGATCCTGGCGTAACCCGCAGCTGTGGTCGCTCCGCCCGGAGTTGCTCTTGTCCACGGGTGATCGATCTTCAATTCTCCCAACGAGTATTCGTGCGCCGCAATGCCCGAGCTGAGAAGGCACAGCATCAGAACTGCCAGAAGCCGATTTGATCTGGCCATGTTCTGGTTTCCTAACCGGAGTTTCAACTGCTGACTGTCGGCGTCGATCGATCCTATATTCAGAATTATGCGGCAGCAAGCGCGCGTCAAGCATGTTGCGGATGCTCATGCCCTCAGGGCGGCGCAGCGCCAGCGACACGTCGCGCGCCCGCACGCGCAGGCGCACGTCCTGCCCCTCGGGGAG
>DAIMZI010000011.1:58534-94927 GCA_036734025.1 Dichotomicrobium sp. | reverse complement strand
GGCGGCACGGCAAAGGCCGATGCCTCATTCCACACATTCGAGGTGCGCCTGAGCGCCAAGATCGGCGACCTCCACTAGGTCGGTCACTGCTCGAACCAAGCTTGCAAGGAAACAGGGTGGCGTGTCCAACATGCCGCCCTGTAATGTATCTGGCCTATCCGGCTCGCCCTACTCCGCTGCCTCGCGCGGTCCATGGCCAAGCTGGCGGTTCAGCTTGGCGATCAGATCGGCCGCAGCCTCGGCGATCACGGTGCCCGGGCCGAAGATCGCCTGCGCCCCGGCCTGATAAAGCGCGTCATGATCCTGCGGCGGGATGACGCCGCCGACCACGATCATGATGTCGGGACGGCCCTGGGCGACAAGCTCGGCCTTCAGTTCAGGCACCAATGTGAGATGAGCCGCGGCAAGCGACGACACGCCTATGATGTGCACGTCGTTCTCGACGGCCTGGCGCGCGGCCTCCTGCGGCGTGGCGAACAGCGCGCCGATATCCACGTCAAAGCCAAGATCGGCGAAGGCGGAGGCAATCACCTTTTGCCCCCGGTCGTGCCCGTCCTGGCCGATCTTGGCCACCAGAATGCGCGGCTGGCGGCCTTCGTGCGCGGCAAATTCCCCGCTCATGCGCAAGGCCCTGTTGACGGCTTCGTCCATGGCACCGACCTCCTCGCGATAGACGCCCGAAATGGCACTGACATCGGCGCGGTGCCGTCCCCACACGCGCTCAAGGGCTTCGGTGATCTCGCCTACCGTCGCCTTGGCCCGCGCCGCCACGACCGCGCGCTCCAGCAGATTGCCCTCGCCTGTGCGCGCGGTTTCGCTCAGAGCGTCCAGCGCCGCTTCCACGGCGTCTGCATCGCGCTCGGCCCGCAGCCGCTCCAGCTTGGCGATCTGGCTGGTGCGCACGGCGGAATTGTCGACCTTGAGCACGTCGATCTGTTCTGTCTCGGTCGGACGGAAGGCATTGACGCCGATGATCACCTGCTTGCCGGCATCGATGCGCGCCTGGGTGCGGGCCGCGGCCTCCTCGATGCGGCGCTTGGGCAGGCCCGCTTCGATCGCCCGCGCCATGCCGCCCAAGCCCTCGACTTCGTCGATGTGCGTCCGCGCGCGCTGCGCCAGATCGTGGGTCAGACGCTCGACATAATATGAGCCGCCCCATGGGTCGATCAGACGGCATGTACCGGTTTCGTACTGAAGGAAAAGCTGGGTGTTGCGGGCAATACGCGCGGAGAAATCGGTCGGCAGGGCCAGCGCCTCGTCCAGCGCGTTGGTGTGCAGCGACTGGGTGCCGCCCTGGGTCGCGGCCATGGCTTCGATACAGGTGCGGATGACATTGTTGAACACGTCCTGCGCGGTCAGGCTCCAGCCGCTGGTCTGGCAGTGCGCACGCAGGGCCATCGAGCGCACATCCCGGGGCGAAAACGGCGCCATCATCTCGGCCCACAGCATGCGCGCGGCGCGCAGCTTGGCGACCTCCATGAAGAAGTTCATGCCGATGGCCCAGAAGAACGACAGCCGCGGGGCGAACGCATCGACATCGAGCCCGGCGGCGATGCCGGCGCGCACATATTCCAACCCGTCGGCCAGAGTGTAGGCCAGCTCCAGATCCGCCGTCGCCCCGGCTTCCTGCATGTGGTAGCCCGAAATGGAAATCGCATTGAAGCGGGGCATGTGCTGCGCGCTGTAGGCGAAGATGTCGGACACGATGCGCATCGACGGTTCGGGCGGGAAGATATAGGTGTTGCGGACCATGAACTCCTTCAGGATGTCGTTCTGAATGGTGCCGCTCAACTTGTCGGGGCTCACGCCCTGTTCCTCGCCCGCCACGATGTAAAGCGCCATCACCGGCAGCACCGCGCCGTTCATCGTCATCGACACGCTCATCTCGTCGAGCGGGATGCCCTGAAACAGCGTGCGCATGTCGAGAATGGAGTCGATCGCCACGCCGGCCATGCCGACATCGCCCTTGACGCGCGGATGATCGCTGTCATAGCCGCGGTGGGTGGCCAGATCGAAGGCGATGGACAGGCCTTTCTGACCCGCCGCCAGATTGCGCCGATAAAAGGCATTGGAATCCTCGGCTGTCGAGAACCCGGCATACTGGCGGATGGTCCATGGCCGCTGGGCATACATGGTTGGATAGGGGCCGCGCAGAAACGGCGCAATCCCGGGAAAGCCGTGGATCGCTTCCAGTCCAGCCAGATCGCCTGCAGCATAAATCGGCTTTATGGCGATCCCTTCCGGCGTGGTCCATTGCGCCTCGTCAGGCTCATGCGCGCACTGTGTCGGTGCGGGGCGCACGGCCCAGCCCATATCGGCGAAATTCGGGATACGGCTCATCGGCTTTCCTCCACTGCGCCAGGCGCATCCGCATCGTCCGCTGCCTCCGCTTTGCCGGCGCCTTGCGCGACTGCGGCAATGACATCGTCCACGCGCAAGATGGTGTGGGCCTCATTCAATACCGCGACGAGGTCGCAGCCTTCATGGATCAGCCGGGTGATCGCGCGGGCATCGGCTGGCGACATTTTCTCCAGCGAGGCGGGCGAGCCACTCAGATAGACCGCGTCGGCGCCGAGCCGTTTCAGCATGTCGGCCGCACCTTCCATCTCGGCATAGGCGGCATCGATACCGCACAGACAAGCGATTGAAGCGCCGCTTTCGCGAAACGCATGGGCAAGCTCGGTGTTGCTGCGTGCGCCCTCACCAGGAATGACGCCTATGCCGCCAACCTCGAAGACATTCCTTGCAAGCGTCGCGCGTGCCGTGAATTCGCCAGGCGTGCCCAGATTGGCAAGAAACACGCTGGGACGCACGCCTGCGGCTTGGAAGGCGCTGTCGGATCTGGCGCGAAGCACCTCGAAAGGATCGGCGTCGCGACGAGCGACATCGGGCAGGCGGGGGATCGGCTCGCATGTTGTCCGGGTCAATTCGCGAAGGGCGCGCAGGCTAGCGCCTGAATGCGCCGCGCTGATGAGTGCTGCGGTGCGCTCGCCCGTGCCGGGCGCGGGCAGTTCGACCATGCCCGCCTGATCATCGAGCATGTCGATGCTGATGTCGGGACCTGGCGCGCGCGGCGTCGGTGTTTCCTCCAGATCGGCGAAGCTTGAGGCGCCGATGCGCTTTTCCCGCCCATGAGCCAGCGCGTCCATGCGATCGGCATTCAGGCCGAAAAGACGGCCGGCGACCAGCCCCTTGCGCAGCGCACTCAGCAAGCCGCCGGCGGCTTCGATTTCCTGAACAAATGCCCAGGTGCGCGCAGCCAGTTCATGGGTGAGCCGTTCGATCGCCCATGCCCCGCCAGCCGCATCGCCGACCCGGCCCAGATGCGCCTCGGCGCGCAATATCAACTGGCTATTCCTGGCCATGCGACGGGAGAACGGATCGGCGGCATCGGATGTCGCGGAAAATGGCAGCAGCATGATGGCGCGCGCCCCGCCAAGCGCAGCGGCGAAGCACGAGGCCGTGGCTCGCAGAAGATTGGTGTGCGGCTGAATGGTGCTGAGCGCGCGGTAAGACATCTCCGCCGTGATGGTGGCGGGCTGCGGGGCCATGCCGGCCGCGCCGGTGACAAAGGCCCACAGCGCGCGCATGGCGCGGAATTTGGCGATGCCGACGAACAGATCGGTATCGGCGACGAGATGAAAACCGATCAGCCTTGCCCCGTCTTCGGGTGCGATACCGGCTTCTTCCAGCGCCCGCCAGTAGCTGAGAGCCGCGCAAAGCGTGAGCGCCAGTTCCTCCGTCGCGGAGCCGCCCGCCTGATGCCACACGCGCCCGGAAGCGCATAGCGGCGTACCGCCGTAATCATGGCGCGCGGCATAAAGCGCAGCGTCGATGGCGTCGCCCAGCGCGCGCGCGTCGAGAGTTGGCATCTCCCCGCTGGCGGCAATCACGCTTATCGGATCGAGCCCCAGCGAGCCGACGAGCCTGTCGGGATTGATGCCACGCTTTTGCGCCAGCGCCAGAAACATCGCCGCCGCACCAGGCCCCTCCCAGCCGGCGCTCAGATAGACCGGCAGACCGGCAAGCTCGATCTGGTCGAACACGCGCTGCCAGTCATTCAGGTCGCGCGCGCCGAGATAGCCGCCGCCATAGGGCACGCCGCCGCCTAGTTGCAGCCACAGCGCGTCGCTGCCGCCGTCCAGATCATCGCGCGCCCGGGCGTTGGCGTCGCCAGCCTCATGGGCATCGAGCAACTGAATGATCTGCCAACCGCCTGGCACCGCGCCAGGCTCGCCCCGCGCCCCGCGGATGAAGGGCGCAGCACCGGGGTTGCCCGAGAGCTCGCAAAAGGCGCCGGCGCTCGCTCCGGTTTGCAGCGGCTGGATGAGGAAACCTTCCGCCAGACGGCTGTCGAGACTGTCGCGTGCAGCCCCGCCCAAAGCCTTCTCGACCAGCGCGCTCCAGTCAGCCTCGCTCGGTGTGGGAAAACGGCTTGAAGTGGTCAAATCGGTCATGCCTCAAGCTTAGCTGGCGTTGTCGCGATCTGTCTACATCGCCCAGAGCGCTCTGGCCAGCCTTAAGCCGTCCGCATTCACCTCATATTCATTGGAACATGCGCGCCATTGACAGTATCGTGAAACCCGATCGTGCCGCCAGGCAAGATGTGAGGAGAGTAGAGATGTCGATACACATTTCCCGTCAGCACGCCGGCAAGAGGGTCTTGCAGGCAGCAGGTGTTTGCGCATTTGGATTTTTCATGGCCATCGCGCCCAATCCTTCGCTCGCAGCGATAGAGTGCGAGGGTAATTTCCAGGTCCTGTCGAACGGTGCTTTGCACAACAGCCCGTATTGCGAGGACTTGGAGCTTGCCTACGTCGCCCGTCAAGCCGGCATGAACGTGTCATTTCGCGCCGTACGTCAGAACCCGTCGGTCAAGGAACGCGCCTGCCGGCTGGTTGGCTATGATCTGCGCGTGCGCGACACCTGCCAGCGTTTCCTCGGTCGGGGCCGCAGCCGTCACTTTTGAATACTCGGTCTTAGCCGCCGATTTGCGCGAGGGCCTTCAGGCCCTCGCGATAGGTGGGAAAAGCCAGCGTGACGCCGAGAACGTCCTTCATGCGCCGGTTCGAGACCCGCTTGTTCTCCATGTAGAAACTGCGCGCCATCGGCGATAGGTCTGCCTCTTCATAGGCGATGGGTTGGGGCATCGGCGCGCCGATCAGCCCGGCGGCAAAGGCCAGCACGTCCTGCGGCGGCGCTGGCTCGTCGTCGGTGACGTTGAACAACCGGGTTGCCGGCATTTCGGCCGCTGCTGAGGTCTTGATGCCCGCTTCAACCGCGCTGGCGATATCATCCACGTGGATGCGGTTGAACACCTGATCGCGCTTGACGATCGCACGCGCCGAACCCGACCGAACCCGCTCAAGCGGCCCGCGCCCGGGACCATAGATCCCCGACAGGCGGAATATGTCGCACGCAATGCGCTCGCGCGCGGCAAACGCTTCCCAGGCCTGCTCCGCGGCGAGGCGCTGGCGACTGCGGCTGAAGACCGGTGTAGGCGGCACATCCTCATCGACCCAGCCGCCGCCGCGATCGCCATAAACGCCCACCGTGGAAAGATAGCCGATCCAGCAGATCTTCGCGGTGCGCAGGTCGCGCAGGTGATGCAGCAGCAACGGATCGCCGTCCTCATCGGGCGGAGCGGAGACGAGCAGGTGGCTCGCCGAAGCAATGGCGCGCGCAAGCTGCGGCGATGGCGCAGTGCCATCGAACATCACGGCCTCATGGCCCTCGGCCACTACAGTATCGCGCGTGCCGGCGCGGCGCGCCGTGCCAATGATGTGCCAGCCCTGTGACTTGAGACGCGCGGCGAGGGCTTTTGCCGAATAGCCCAGACCAACGGCAAGAAGTGTATTCATGGCGCTTCAAGCCCTTCCCATTCAGCGCGTACCTGCGCATCCATTTCTGCTGGCAGGTGATGAAACCTGAGCCGCTCCCAGTCGGCGCCAGCACCCATCAGCCGTCGCGCCGCCCACACGGCCATGGCCCTGACGATGGGCGCATCATCGCCAAGCAGCGAAATCACCGCCGGCAGCAAGCTTTCATCGCCTGAATTGCCTGCCGCGATCAGCGCATTGCGGACCAGCCCGTTGCGGCCCGTGCGCTTGACTGGCGAGCCGGCGAAAGCGGCACGAAAGGCGGCCTCATCCAGCCGCAACAGATCGGCAAGCGGTGGCATGTCGGCGCCGTTGTGCGCATGAAACCGTGCTTCGCTGGCCATACGCGCAAACTTGTTCCACGGACAGACCGCCAGACAATCGTCGCAGCCGAAGATGCGATTGCCCATCGACGCGCGAAATTCGGCAGGGATATGGCCGCGATGTTCGATCGTCAGATAGGAGATGCAGCGGCGGGCATCGAGCTGATAAGGCGCAGGAAACGCATCGGTCGGGCAGATGTCGAGACATTTGCGGCACGAGCCGCAATGATCGCCCTCCGGCGCGTCCGGCGCAATCGCCGCCGTCGTGAAGATCGCCCCGAGAAACAGCCACGAGCCGAGATCACGCGACACCAGATTGGTGTGCTTGCCCTGCCAGCCCAGCCCCGCCGCTTCGGCCAGCGGCTTTTCCATCACCGGGGCGGTATCGACGAACACCTTGACGTCATGGCCCGTCTCACGGTGCAGCCAGCCGGCGATGCGCTTCAGCCGCGGCTTGATGATGTCGTGATAATCCTTGGCATGCGCATAGACCGATATGGCCCCATGCGAGCGCGCGTTGAGCGCCTCCAGCGGATCGCGCTGCGGGCCATAATTCATGGCGAGCATGATCACGCTGCGCACTTCGGGCCACAGCGCGCGGGGCGTGCGTCGCCGCTCGGCGGTATCGGCCAGCCAGCCCATGGTGCCGTGATAACCCGCCTTGAGGAAGACATCGAGCCGCGGCGCTGCCTTGGCGATCGCATCCGGTCTTGCCACGCCAAGCGCGTCGAACCCTTCGCGCAACGCGTGCTCGCGCAGCGTCTCACGGCATTTCGCCGCCATGTCGGCATCTTGCTGGTCGTGTCGCACGGACATCATCAGAAATCGAGATTGGCATAATCGGGTGGCGGGCGCAGCCCCGGCACTCGGTCAGCCAGCAATGGCCTGAAGGACGGGCGCGACTTGATGCGCGCATACCAGTGTTTGGCATGGGGAAAATCCTGCCAAGGCACTTCCTCCAGATAATCCAGCACCGACAGATGCCCCGCAGCCGCCAGATCGGCAAAGCTCATGCGTTCGCCCGACAGCCATGCACGGCTATCGGCAAGATGGCTGATGTAGCTCAGATGATAGCGCAGATTGTCGCGCCCCAGCCGGATCAGTTCGGGCTCGGGCGTGGTGCGCCTTTCGCGCAGCCGGTCATAGAGCTTTTCCTCCAGAATGCAGCCGCTGACTTCTTCCTCGAATTTGCGGTGGAACCACGAAACGAGCCGGCGTACCTCGGCGCGCTCCACCGCATTGCCGGGAAACAGCGTATTCTCACGTCGGCCATCGCCGCGCGGGCGGCCGCTCGTCTCCGCCAGATATTCCGCGATGGCATAGGCCCCGCACACGCTGATATCGCCCGGCCCCAGCAGCACAGGCAGGGAGGCGGCGGGGTTGATGTGCAAGAACTCGCGCGTTGGCGCCCAGGGACGCTGTTCGATCAACTCGACGATCATTTCATATTCGCCGAGGGCCAGACGTATCGAACGTGAAAACGGGCACAGGGCATATTGGATCAGTCTGAACATGATCGGGCCTTGCTGAGGCGCCGGTTCCCCCCGCCGGCAGTGCACGCGCGGGGGGCGCGCATCAATTCGATATGGCATGACGCCGCTATTTGGATATAAGAAGCGCGCGGCCGGATCGTCATGTTTTTTCCCCAGTCATGCCGCCGATGTCGTGACGCCAGCGTCCACATACGCCTTCGCGGCCTGTAGCGTGCATGCAAAGAACCATGGCCCAGCAAGGTTGCGCAATCGACGGGCCTGTCAAGAAGGAAGCTGTGGATGCCGCTGGAACAACTCATCGTCCTCGCTGTCGTACAGGGGCTGACGGAGTTCTGGCCAATCAGCTCCTCGGCTCATCTGATCATGGTTCCAAAGCTTATTTCTGGCTGGCAGGATCAGGGTCCGCTGCTCGATGTCGCCATGCATGTCGGCAGCCTGTTCGCGATCATCATCTATTTCTGGCGGGAGATGCTGGCGCTGCTGCGCGGCTTTTTCTCGCTGCTCAGGGGCAGGATGAGCACCGAGGGGCGCGTGCTCATTTATCTCGTCATTGCCTCGATCCCGCTGTTCGTGCTGGGGTTCGTGCTGCTGCGGACCGGCTATTACGATCTGTTGCGCAATCTGGAGGTGATCGCGTGGGCCAATCTGATTTTCGGTCTCGTGCTGCTCGTTGTGGATGAAACCCGCCCGACCGATCGCCACATCGGCAATCTGCGCCTGCCGGGGGCGCTGTTCATCGGGCTGGTGCAGGCCCTCGCCCTGATCCCCGGCGCAAGCCGGGCAGGCGTCACGATGACGGCAGGACGCTGGCTGGGCCTTGAGCGCACCGAAGCCGCGCGCTTTTCCATGTTGCTGGCCGTGCCCTCGATTCTCGGCCTTGGTGCCGGCAGCGCATTTGAGCTTTATGCCGAGGGCGGGCGAGAGTCGCTGGTTGATGCCGGTGTGGCCGCCGGATTGGCCTTCATCGCGGCCTTCGTCGCGATCTGGTTCATGATGGCGCTGCTGAAGCGCATGAGCATGCTGCCGTTCGTCGTCTACCGGTTTGCGCTTGGCGCGTTCCTGTTCGTCGTGGTCTACGGCTGAACATGTCGCGCACCCGCGAGCGCATGCAGATCAGTCGGCAAACTCCCCCTTGGGCCTGAACCGCCAGAGATAATCCGGCGCGACCACATCAAGGCTGGTCGGCACGATCCCGAGCCCCTCCAGCGTAAGCTGCTCGTCCCTGGCGCTCTGGCTGACGACATTGTCCTTTTTCAGCATGCGCACCTGATCAACGGTAAGCGGGGCATTCGGCAAAAGCTGGAGGAACGCAGCCTGGATGGTGGCTATGGAAAATGGAAGCGGCACATAAGGGCGCGGGCGCCTGGTATAAAAAGCGATCTTGTCCAGCAATTCCCTGAAGCTCAGCACCTGGGGGCCGCCCAGCTCATAGATCGCGCCCTTCTTTGCGCGTCCGTCGATGCCGGCGACGATCGCCCGCGCCAGATCTCCCACATAGACCGGCTGGAATTTCGTCTTGCCGAAACCGACCAGCGGCATGACCGGGGAAAACTGCGCCATGCGGGCAAAGCGGTTGAGAAAATCATCCTCGGGCCCGAATACGATGGACGGCCGCAGGATGACCGCGGAGGGAAAGGCGCGCAACACGCCGTCTTCGCCTTCCGCCTTGGTGCGCGCATAGCGCGCCTTGGCATTGCGGTCAGCGCCGATCGCGGAGACATGCACCAGATCGCGCACGCCGTTTTCCGCCGCGAGTCTGGCGACACGCTCGGCGCCTTCGGCCTGAAGCGCGCTGAAGGTCTGCTTGCCGCCGGGCGCCAGAATGCCGACCAGATTGACGACGCCGCTGGCGCCAATGATCGCCTGGCGCACCGAGACTTCATCGCGGATATTGGCCTGGACCGGATGGATCTGGCCCACCAGCCCATATGAGCGCAGGAACCCCGCAAGTTCAGGCCGGCGCACGGCCACGCGAATGCGATAGCCCGCCTTTGCCAGCGCATAGACGGCGTGGCGTCCAACAAAGCCGGAGCCGCCGAACACCGTGATGAGCCGAGATCCGTCGAGCGTGTCGGCCATATGCCTTCACCCCTGTAAAAGAGGAAAAATTAAGACTGCGAGCATTACACCCTGACCGACACCGTGTGAACCCGGCACCGCCAGCGATTGACAAAGAACCGCAGGCGGCCTAGGTCATGTGCATGCCCAGGTGGCGGAACTGGTAGACGCGCTGGCTTCAGGTGCCAGTGACCGCAAGGTCGTGGAAGTTCGAGTCTTCTCCTGGGCACCAAAATTATTTGCCATCGACTGTTTTTGCCGCTTTTCAGCCGGGCCCCGGCCAGAGCCTTTTTCGTTCCAGCAATGACAAGTCTGTCTCCGCCATGAGCATCACCCTTCACAGAGGCGATCTGCCGGCCGGTCTCGATCTCGGTTCGGTCGTTGCGATCGACACCGAGGCCATGGGCCTGAACCCTCATCGCGATCGGCTGTGCGTGGCGCAGCTTTCTGCCGGTGATGGCACAGCACATCTGGTCCAGTTCCGCGATGGCGATTTCGCTGCGCCGCGTCTGCGCGCGTTGCTCGCCGACCAGCAGGTGCTCAAGCTCTTTCATTTCGGGCGTTTCGATATTGCCATGCTCGGCTATCATCTGGGCACCTTCGCCGCTCCGGTCTACTGCACCAAGATCGCCTCCCGCCTGACGCGCACCTACACCGAGCGCCACGGGCTCAAGGATCTGTGCCGCGATCTCATCGGCGTCGACCTGTCAAAACAGCAGCAGACTTCGGACTGGGGCGCGCCCGAACTCAGCCAGGAACAGATGGCTTATGCCGCCTCCGATGTGCTGCATCTTCATGCGCTGAAGGAAAAGCTCGACGACCTGCTGGCGCGCGAGGGCCGTACCGAGATCGCGAATGCCGCATTTGCGTTCCTGCCGGCGCGCGCGCGTCTTGATCTGCTGGGCTGGGACGAGACCGATTTGTTCGCGCATTCCTGAGCGCACACGCCCTAACGGCCATATGGCGCCGAGGCAGCGGCCGCAGTGTCAACATAATCGCACAGCACAACGACATTCGTGCAAGGCAATCGGATTTCCGGCGATGGCGCAATCGGGCAGTATCCGCGTCTCCATGACACAAGAGCAGCGGGCGCGCGCGTTCCGCGCGGCCAAGCGCCATTCCGTCATGGTGCGCATCCTGAAACTGGCGCTACCGATAGCAGCCTTGGGATGTCTTGGTCTTTATTTCCTGCCAGGACAGCTCTCGTTCAGCATCGGGGATGCGACCGCATCAGTGGATGATCTCAACATCGAATCGGGTACGCTGAAAATGGTGAACCCCAAACTTTCTGGCGTTCACCAGACATTCGGCCGCTATGAGATTCGCGCCGAGGCCGCGCTCCAGAGCGTAAAGTCACCTGATCGGGTTGCGCTCCAGGTCATTTCCGGCGACATGGTCTCGCCCTCGGGCGACACCACCCAGTTGAGCGCACCCAGCGGCGTGTTTCAGACCCGCGAAAGGATATTGTCGCTGGAAGAGGGGCTGACCATCAGCGGACGAGGCGGGCTTTTCGTCAGCCTCAAATCGGCGAAGGCCAATATTGCCGATCAGTTGATCAGCTCTGACGAGCCCGTCGTGATGCGATTTGGAGACAGTGAAATTCAGGCGCAGACCTTCAAGCTCCATACCGGCCAGGCGCGCGCGGTATTCGCCGGCCAGGTGCGCGTCCGGCTGGAACGGCAGCGCCAGCCATCGGAGGCGAAATGATGATGAAACCGGCCGCGCTTATGCTGATGATGGCGTTGTGCGCAACAGGTCCCGGCGCGGCCCTCGCCCAGGGCCTGACGACCGATTTTTCGGCCTATCAGGGCAACGCCAACAAGCCGATAGATATCGAGGCCGACCTGCTGGAAGTCGATGACCGGCAGAAACAGGCAACCTTCCGCGGCAATGTCGTCGCGCGCCAGGGGGACTTTTCGCTGCGCTCTCGCGAGCTTGTGGTCAGCTATTCCGGCCGCGCCGCCACGGCGGTGAGCCAGCCGGCGAAAGCCGAGGCGGCGACAGCTGCGGCCGATCCCCAGCCAGAGGCGCCGGCTGCGCCCGCCCAAGCCGCCGAGCCCGGCTCAAGACGAGGCGACGCTCCGGCGGACATCACCCGGATCGAGGCCAAGGGTGGCGTGATCGTCAGCACTCGCGAAAGACAGACCGCCACAAGCGAATGGGCCGATTTCGACGTGAAATCTCAGGTGATCACCATCGGGGGCAATGTCGTTCTGTCGCAGGGCGATAACGTGCTGCGTGGCGACCGGCTGGTGATAGACCTGCAGAGCGGACGCAGCCGCTTCGAGGTGGCCGGCCAGGAAGGCGAGAGCCAGCAGCGCATCCGTGGCCTGTTTCAGCCGCGCGCGCGCACCAAGCCCACCCCGGACGCAGCGACCCCGACCGCCCCCGCCGCCACCCCGGCGCAATGAAACGGATGCCGGCGCGTCCGCCCCTCTATCCACCCATTTTCCAGCATGTATGCACTGCACAATTGTGCTACGGTCTGAAATCTTGCTGTTTCGCATCATCAAACAAGGGCGCCCATGGCTTTCATCGAACGCCGAAGACCCCCGCAGAGGCAGGTGCCGGCGCGGCGCGATCCACGCGCTGAACCAGACCACCGCGCTGTTGCGCGCCGGGCGCCCGGACCCGGGCTGCAAAAGGGTATATTGCGCGCCGAAGCCCTGACAAAAAGCTTCAAACGCCGCCAGGTGGTGCGCGGCGTCGGCCTCAGTATCCGCCGCGGCGAAGCCGTGGGCCTGCTGGGACCGAACGGCGCCGGCAAGACGACCGTGTTCTACATGATCACCGGGCTGATCCCCGCAGATACCGGCCGAATCATAATCGATGGGCTGGATGTGACGGCGCTGCCGATGTATCGGCGGGCGCGTCTTGGTATAGGTTATCTTCCGCAGGAGGCGTCGATCTTTCGCGGCCTCACGGTCGAGGAAAACATTCTCGCTGTGCTGGAGATCGTCGAGCCCAGCCGCAAGGAGCGCAAGCGCCAGCTCGATGCCCTGCTGGATGAATTCAGCATCACGCGCCTGCGCAAGTCGCCTGCGATTGCCCTGTCGGGCGGCGAACGCCGGCGCGTTGAAATCGCCCGCGCCCTGGCCAGCCGGCCATCATACATGCTGCTTGACGAGCCCTTCGCCGGTATCGATCCGATCGCCATCGGCGACATCCGTGCGCTCGTGCGCCACCTCACCCATCGCGGCATCGGCGTTCTGATAACCGACCACAATGTGCGCGAGACGCTGGAGCTTATCGACCGTGCCTACATCATCTATGATGGTCAGGTTCTGACAGAAGGCTCGCCCGCCGAGATCATTGCCAACGAGGAAGTTCGGCGGGTCTATCTTGGGGACCAGTTCTCTATGTAGCCGAGCGGCGATTTGCCGTTCGGGATTTGTATCGGAGGACCAGTAGTAATCATGGCGCTCAGGCTGGAGCTGAAGCAAAGCCAATCGCTTGTCATGACCCCGCAACTGCAGCAGTCGATCAAACTGTTGCAGCTTTCCAATATTGAGCTGAACGCGGTGATCGAGCGCGAGCTTGCCGACAATCCGCTGCTGGAGCGGGCCAGTGAGGATATGCGCAGCACCGGCGAGCTTGAGCGACACACGCATGAAACCGGCGAGCCGGGCGGTGCTGGTGCGCGCGATACCCTCGACGCGGACGCCGGCGCCGGGCCCGACAGCACGGGAGACGACGGTCTTGCAGCCGATGCAGCGGACTATGATGGCGGTGCGTATGCATCGTCTGAAGGAGCCGGTTCCGCGCTCCAGTTCACCGGACTGCGCTCGCGCCGCGACGGTTCTGACGGCGAGGTCGACCCGCTCGATTTCACGCCGGACCGCGAGCCCAGCCTTGCAGAACATCTCCAGCAGCAGCTCAGCCTGGCAACGCGCGATCCGCTCATGCGGCTTGTCGGCATGCACCTGATCGACTCGGTCGATGAGGCAGGATATCTGCGCGCCGACCTTGCCCAGGTCAGCGAACGTCTGGGCGTCGAGCGCGCGGTCGTGGATCAGACGCTGCAACTGCTGCAAGGCTTCGAGCCGAGTGGCGTGTGCGCCCGCGACCTGAGCGAATGTCTGATGCTGCAACTGAAGGAACGCAACAGGCTCGACCCGATGATCGCGGCGCTGGTCAACAATCTCGATCTCGTCGCGGGCCATGACCACGCGGCGCTTGCGCGCGTCTGCCGGGCAGAACCCGAAGAGGTCGTGGACATGATCGCGGAGATCAGGCGGCTAAATCCCAAGCCGGGCCTGCTTTTCGGCCATGCGACGCTGGTTCCCGTGGTGCCCGATGTATTTGTGCGCCGTGCCACGGATGGCTGGCATGTCGAGTTGAACGGCGAAACGCTTCCACGCCTGCTCGTTGACCGGACCTATGCCGCCATGGTGCGCGCCGGCACGACCGGCAAGGACAAGAGCTTCGTCAGTGATTGCCTCAATTCGGCGAACTGGCTCATCAAGAGCCTCGATCAGCGCGCCCAGACCATCCTCAAGGTGGCCCGCGAGATCGTCTCGCGCCAGGACGGTTTCCTGCGCCACGGCGTGACGCATCTGCGCCCGATGGTGCTGCGCGATGTGGCCGAGGAGATCGGCATGCACGAATCGACCGTCAGCCGGGCGACATCGCACAAATACATCTCGACGCCGCGCGGCACGTTCGAGTTCAAGTACTTCTTCAGCTCGGCCATCGCTTCGTCGTGCGGGCCCGATGCGCACTCATCTGAGGCAGTGCGCCACCTGATCAGGCAGTTGATCGAGAGGGAACGCCCGGACGCGGTTTTGTCAGATGATCAGATCGTTGATTGTCTGCGCGACAACGGCATTGATATTGCTCGGCGCACGGTCGCAAAGTACCGCGATGTCATGCGGATTCCCTCCTCGCGCGAGCGGCGGCGGACCAAGAAGACGCGGGCGCTGGCGGTCACATGACCTGCCAGGCCACACGGCGCTTCAGGCACGGTTATTGCTGTGCTAATATTGTCATAAATCTGTAATGTCGCGAATGGATCGGCCTGTGCGCATCAAATTTGTTGCCCTGAGCCTTACAAAATTGAACGCGCACCAGCACATCATACCGGGAAGCAAATTGACACGGCTCATGGCCTCGGCTACCGTCCGGCAGTTTTCGATCCGGGCAAAAGACTATATCGAATGTGGACATATTCGACGGGCCGAAATGACGGCTCGGGCACAATTGCCGGACGCCTTTAACATAAGGCGCGCTCAAGGGCGCTAAATTTGCGTCCCGCCGCGATATTGTCAGGTTCGTGCGTCACCGTTTGCATGGCAGGACAGGTTGTCCGCCCGATCGGATGATATGGGATCAGGGTCTGGCGCCTGCTGCAAAACTTGGTGCTTAGGGCTGCCGGGCACGCAGCCACAACAAGGGAAGCGTCATGGATCTAAGTGATCTGATCACGCCTTACGCAATAATTCCTTCGCTGAAGGCCAACAGCAAGAAACATCTGCTTCAGGCGCTGGCCGCGCGGGCATCGGAGATCAGCGGGCTGGAACAGCGGGCAATCTTCGAGACCCTGTTGCAGCGTGAGCGCCTTGGTTCTACGGGCTATGGCAATGGCATTGCCATTCCGCATGGCAGCCTCTCCGGGCTGGAGGGCATTGTTGGCCTGTTCGCCCGCCTTGATGAGCCCGTGGAGTTTGACGCGATCGACGAAAAGCCCGTCGATCTGGTTTTCCTGCTTCTGGCGCCGGAACGCGCTGGCGCGGATCATCTGAAGGCTCTTGCCCGCATATCGCGGCTGTTCCGTCAGCCGAACGTGGCGAGGAAATTGCGTGGCTCCAAGGACAGCAACGCCATCTATGCAGTGCTCACCGACCCGGTTTCATCGCACGCGGCCTGATGCGCGCTTCGCCGGTTTTTGCAATGCAATCGCGCTGGCTCTGCTCTGGCTGGCCGGCGCCATCTTTTCCACAGGTATAATTTCCCCGCGGGCGAGCGCATCCGATCAATCCGCGGCAGAAGTCGCCATTACAGCAGTTCCCTCGTGGATGGATGATGAATCAGCGCCGGCGCTGGGCCGCTTCCTGTGGTCTTACGAGGTGAGCTTCGCCAACACTAGCGATAGCACCATCCGTCTGCTGCGCCGGGAATGGACAACCAGCGATGCCACCGGCGCCGTCGAGCGCTATGCCGGCGTGGGTGTGCTGGGCCAGCAGCCCACAATCGAGCCCGGTTCGAGCTACACCTATCGCAGCTGGATTCAATTGCCGACCGCCACGGGCACGATGGTCGGCAGGTTCTGGTTTCGCGGCGCGGACGGACAGGAATTTTCCGCCTCCAGCCCGACCATGGTGCTGGTAACGCCCTAAGGTGCGCTGGCCCCTGAAAGCCGCCTGCAAAGCTGCGTATGAAGAACCCTGTTGCCCCCCGCTCAACTGTCACACGGCTGTCATCCGCAATTGTTAATGTCGCACCGCAATGTGAGGCAAGCGTGCAACGCGCTGTGAAAAAGCCTTGCTGCCCTAAACTCTATAAAGAGGTGTTACTACATGACCACGATCACTTTTGCTGGTTCGGCAAAGGTCGTCGCTGCCGCTGCGTTCGCGCTTGGCATCACGACTTCTGCTTACGCCCAGGTCGAAGTTGACCAGAGCCTTGGCAAGTACGAGCCGGTTTCCGGCATCTCCGGCAACCTGAAGTCCATTGGTTCGGACTCGCTGAACAACCTGATGACGCTGTGGAGCGAAGGCTTCCAGGCCGCTTATCCGAACGTGAAGATCGAGATCGAAGGCAAGGGTTCGGGAACGGCTCCGCCCGCGCTGATCGCCGGAACGGCGCAGTTCGGCCCGATGTCGCGCCCGATGCGTTCGAGCGAAGAAGAAGAATTCGAAGCAAAATATGGCTACAAGCCGATCCCGATCCGCTCGGCGATCGACGCTCTGGCCGTTTATGTCCACAAGGACAACCCGCTTGAGTGCATGACCCTTCAGCAGATTGACGCGGTCTTCTCCAAGGGTCGCAATGGCGGTTTTCCCGAAGACATCACCACCTGGGGCCAGCTTGGCCTGACTGGTGACTGGGCCAACAAGCCGATCTCGCTGTATGGCCGTAACTCGGCTTCCGGCACCTACGGCTACTTCAAGTCGGTCGCCCTGTTTGACGGCGACTACAAGGACGAAGTGAAAGAGCAGCCGGGTTCCTCGACCGTGGTTCAGGGCGTCGCCTCTGACCTGGCCGGCATCGGCTATTCGGGCATCGGCTACCGCACCGCTGACGTGAAGCCGATCCAGGTCGCCGCTACGGAAGGCGCCAAATGCGCCGAGCCGAACGCCGACGACGCGTCCACTGGCGATTATCCGATCGCTCGCTTCCTCTACGTTTATGTCAACAAGAACCCGAACGAGCCGCTCGATCCGCTGCGCGCCGAGTTCATCCGCTACGTCTACTCGATCGAAGGCCAGGAAGGTACCGTGCGTGACGGTTATTTCCCGGTCAACAAGGCTGTTGCTGACGCTGACCTCGCGGCTTTCGGCCTGAAGTGAGCTTCTGCTATTCTTTGCGCGGGGAGTCTTGCTCCCCGTGCATTTTTTTATTTTGAGGTGGTGTTATGGCAACTTCCAGCGGTTCGGGCGAAGGACGCTCTTATCAGATCGTCAAGCGCGACAAGAGCACGCGCAAAAGCGTTCTCATCAAAGAAAAGATTGCCAGCTATACGATTACTGTTGGTGGTTTGCTCGTTATTCTGGCCGTTGCCGGCATCATGGTCTTTCTTGTCCAGGTCGCCTCACCGCTGGTTGGTAGCGGCAAAGTGCTTTCTCAACAAAGTTATTCTGTCACGCCCAAGGATTTTGTCTGGCTCAACGCGGATGAATACCGCACCATTGCAGCGCGAATTGCAGATGACGGCAGGATTGATGTCATTCACTTGCCGACACAGCAGGTGATCGACCGCACCCAACTGGATTTTGACGGATTGCGTGCGATATCCGTTGGCGCTGTGCTGTTGCGCGATCGTATCGGTTTCGGGTTCGAGGACGGTACGCTGCGCTTTGGTGTCGTTGGCTTCAATGTGGAGGTGATCCGTCCGAGTGATGTCCCATCCGAAGCGCGTCGTCTGGATGATACGGATGCTTACTTTGATCAAACGATCTATCGCCGGATCAGCCCGGAACAGGTTCGCAAGATTTCGATAGTCAAGGAAATCGGCGAGCCGCAGAAGATCAGTGATTTTCCCATCGTCGCGCTCGATTACCGGATCGGCGGGACGGCTGAACGTCCAACCAGTTCCTTCGTGACCTTCGATGGTGCCAATATCGGGCGGCTGTCGCGCGCCGAAGTGCAGAGGAACCTGCTGACGGGAGCCGAAACCGTCAGGATAAGGACCAGCGAGCTTCCGCCTTTGCCATCCGGCACGGTTGTGACGAACGTCGCCATGAGAGGCTCAGCCGACGTTATCTACGTCGGCACGGACGAGGGTATGTTGCATCGGTTCGATGCACGCGATTTCAACAATCCCCAACTCGTCGAGACATTGCCAGCCTTCCAGGATGGAACGTCCATCACTTCCATGGCGTTCATGAATGGTGAGCTTGCGCTCGTCGTCGGTGGTGAACTCGGCCAGGTCAACATTTACTTCAGGCTTGATGATTCGAGCATGCCTGATGGGCAACGTTCGGTGTTGGCGCGTGCGCATGAGCCGCAGTCTGCGGCCGTGACTGGCATCAGCGTGAGCCAGCGTTCAAAGGTGCTGCTGACATATGATAGCGACGGTGGCTTGTGGCTGCGCCACACGACCTCGGATCAGGTGCTCGCAAAGCTCACGACAGAAAGAAGCGAGTCGACCACCAAGATAATGTTGCTGCCACGTGTTGATGCGGCTCTCGTGGTCAACTACGATGGTAATGTTAATTATTACACATTCGATTTCGCACACCCGGAAATCACCCTGGCGGCGGTGTTTGGCCAATTGTGGTACGAGGGCTACTCGGAGCCAACCTACACATGGCAATCGACAGCCGGCACCGATGTCTTTGAAGCCAAATATTCCCTCATCCCGCTGATCTTCGGGACGATCAAGGGCACGATCTATGCCCTGTTGTTCGCCCTTCCCATTTCTTTGCTCGCCGCCATCTACACATCCGAATTTGTCCACCGCAGCGTGCGCGGCACGGTCAAGCCGGTGATGGAGATGATGGAGTCGCTGCCGACCGTGGTGGTCGGCTTCATCGCCGCGCTCATATTGGCGCCGATCGTCGAAAGTTGGCTGAGCGCCTTTCTGCTGGCTTTCGTGGCCTTGCCACTCGGCTTGATGATTGCAGCCTTCGCCTGGCAGATGCTGCCGCCATGGCTTGCCCTGCGGCTGGACGGGCTGCCCAAGTTCGGGCTCATGTTCGTCGTCATCCTCCTGTCGCTGTATGTCGCTTATTCGGCAGGCGCATCGGTTGAGGGCGTGATGTTCCAGGGCGACTTCAAGGCCTGGGTCAACGGCGACTTCGGCACGGGCACGCCGCTGATGTTCTTTTTGCTGCTGCCGCTGTCCTACTTCGTCGTACTGTGGGTGTTTGGCACCATTTTCGGCAACCGCCACCGTGAAGCGCTGCGCGAATACACCAAGGTGAACGCCGGTTCTTTCGAGATGGCGCGCTTCCTTCTCATGTTCCTGACAGCGGCCTTCCTCAGTTATGCGGTCGCCGAATTCCTGACCATGATCGGTTTCGATCCTCGCGGCGGTGTAGTGGACACCTACATTCAGCGCAACTCTCTGGTGGTCGGCCTGGTGATGGGGTTTGCCGTTATCCCGACCATCTACACCATTGCAGAGGACGCCATGAACTCGGTGCCGTCGCATCTGCGCTCAGCCAGCCTCGCCAGCGGCGCAACGCCTTGGCAGACCGCAAAGTGGATCATCATCCCGACCGCCATGTCCGGCATCTTCGCCGCCGTTATGATCGGCATGGGACGCGCGGTTGGCGAGACCATGATCGTGGTCATGGCGGCGGGCAACACACCGGTGCTGGATTGGAACATCTTCAGTGGTATGCGCACGCTGTCGGCCAATATCGCCGTGGAGCTTCCCGAAGCGGTGAAGGACGGTACCAACTACCGGATGTTGTTCCTTGCGGCGCTGACGCTGTTCATCATGACGTTCGTGATCAACACGGTCGCCGAGATCATCAGGCAGCGTTTCCGCAAACGCGCGTTCCAGCTTTAGTAGAGGCAGCGACACATGACCGTTACCACTGAAGACAACAGGAAAGCGCGCGAAGACGGCGCTTACGCAAAATCACGCGCCTTACGGAAATACACAGCCGACGTGTCGGCCATCGGTGAGCCGTCGCTCTGGGCGTTCGGCGGCATGCTCGCGCTCGGCATCATGCTGATCATCGGCTTTCTCGCCCTGATCGTCTATAACGGCATCTCGACCTTCTGGCCAAAGCCGATCGAGATCGTCACCACGAAAGACGGCAACAGAACAGCCGGCGAACCGTTCCGCTCCGAAAGCTTCCGGGTGGGCACCGAGCGCATGGCCACTTTGCCCCCGGAGACCCAGGCCGAAATTGAAGCCAATTTCAACATCGCCGACCGCACGCTTTACCGGATCGGCAACTATGATCTTTACAATGAAGATTTCAGATGGGTTGCCGATTTCGAAGTCGCTTCCATCGAAACCCCGGAAGATTTTCATTATGTCGAGCGCCAGGAGTGGGGCCCGTTCGTTGGCCGCATCTCTTCTCTGATCATCAATGATCAGGAGATCGACGTCAGCTCGATGTCGTACGAGCAATTGCGCAGGTTTCAGGAAGAAGCACGCGCCAGGTACATCGAAATCAGGCGGCTGGAAAAGAGCGAGATCGGCACCATCAACTATTACATCGAGGGCGAGCGGCTGAGCGTTCGCCGTGCCGAGCTGCGCTATGGCAGAGAAGCTCCCGAGACCGATCAGATCAGGGCCGAAGCTACGGCGCGCATTGAGGGCTATCAGCAGGACTATCAGAGGATAGCCGATGAGGTCAGCGAGATCCGTGCCACCGACGCCAGAACTAAGATTACATTTCAAGAAGTTGATGGCCGCACCAAGCAGATCCCGTTGTCGGAAGTTGTGCGCATCTATCCCGCCAATAGCTTATCGCTGCCCGAACAGATCGGTATCTACATTTCGCGGTGGGTGGAATTTCTCACCGCCGAGCCGCGTGAGGCCAACACCGAAGGCGGCGTGCTGCCGGCGATTTTCGGCACCGTTGTCATGACGCTGATCATGGTGGTGTTCGTGGCGCCCTTTGGCGTCGTCACGGCGCTTTATCTGCGCGAGTACGCCAAACAGGGCAGGATCGTGTCTGCCGTTCGCATTGCGGTGAACAACCTCGCCGGTGTGCCGTCGATTGTCTACGGCGTGTTCGGTCTGGGCTTCTTCGCTTACACAATGGGCGCGAGCATCGACCAGCTTTTCTACCAGGAGCGTCTGCCCAATCCGACCTTCGGCACCGGCGGCTTGTTATGGTCGTCGCTCACGCTGGCACTGCTGACCGTGCCTGTCGTTATCGTCGCCTCCGAAGAAGCACTGTCGGCCGTGCCGCGTTCCATGCGTGAAGGCTCGCTCGCCTGTGGCGCCTCGAAGTGGCAGACCATCCGCAACATCGTGTTGCCCAAGGCCATGCCAGGCATCATGACCGGGATGATCCTGGCAATGGCGCGCGGCGCGGGCGAGGTGGCGCCGCTGATGCTCGTCGGCGTGGTGAAACTTGCGCCGGAATTGCCGGTTGATGGGTTTGCGCCATTCATTCACCTGGAGCGCAGTTTCATGCACCTGGGCTTTCACATCTACGATGTGGGCTTCCAGTCGCGAAACTCCGAAGCCGGGAAGCCCATGGTGTTCGTCACCACCTTGTTGCTGATCGCTCTGATCGTCGTGATGACCTCACTCGCGATCTATGTCCGCAACAGTCTCAAGCGCAAATATGCGTCCAGCCAGTTTTAGGAGACCAGAATGTCCGACACCATGGTAGTTGAGGAACACGCGCAAGGTACCAAGATTGATCCGACAGTCTATCATGTCAAAGAAGGCAGCGATGGCGTTGCGCTTGACGTCGTTGATTTCAATCTCTGGTACGGCTCTGATCAGGCTCTTTATGATATCAACATGTCCATCCAGAAAGGCATGGTCACGGCGCTTATCGGTCCGTCGGGTTGTGGCAAAAGCACCCTTCTGCGCTGCCTGAACCGCATGAACGATCTCATCGACGAAGTGCGTATTTCAGGCGAAATCCGTGTGGGCTCAGAAAACATCTACCGCACCGGCATGGACGTGATCGCGCTGCGCAAGCGCATGGGCATGGTGTTTCAGAAACCCAACCCGTTCGCCATGTCGATCTATGATAATGTGGTGTACCCTTTGCGTGTAGATGGCATCACCAGCCGGTCCGTGCTCGATGACACCTGCGAACATGCTCTGAAGGGTGCTGCCCTGTGGGATGAGGTCAAGGAGAGGCTCAAGGAAAGTGGCCTGAGCCTTTCGGGTGGTCAGCAGCAGCGTCTTTGCATCGCGCGCGCGATTGCGTCGGATCCCGAGGTGCTGCTGATGGATGAGCCATGTTCGGCTCTGGACCCGATCGCCACAGCTAAGGTTGAAGATCTGATCAGCGCTCTCAAGGGCTACTACACGATTGTCATCGTGACCCACAACATGCAGCAGGCCGCGCGCGTGTCGGACAACACCGCATTCATGTATCTCGGCCGGCTTATCGAATTCGGCAAGACCGACGACATGTTCGTGAACCCGAAGGTCTCGCGCACGCACGACTATGTCACCGGGCGCTTCGGCTAGGCGAAATACCGGATAACACAACAAAAAGCGGGAGATCGCTATGGACCATACAGCACGAGAGTTCGAAGAAGACCTCAAGCTGATCGACAACAAGATCGCGCATATGGGTGGCATGACCGAAACAGCTCTCACCCAGGCCGTGCGGGCGCTCGAAAGAAACGATACCGCTCTGGCCGAGCAGACGATTGGCCAGGACGACGCGATCGACCGGATCGAACGTGAACTGGAAGAAAAGGTCATCACGGTCATCGCCCGTCGCCAACCCGTGGCCATGGATCTGCGCCAGGCCATGACGGCGACGCGGGTGGCTTCGGATCTGGAGCGGATCGGTGATCTGGCCAAGAATATCGCCAAGCGGGTGATAGCCGTCGCCAACGAGCCCAACAACAAGAAGCTCATGATCGGCATCACCAACATGAGCCAGGGCGCCCAGCGGCTTCTGAAGGATACGCTCGACGCCTATCTTAACCGCGATTCAGACAAGGCACTCAAGGTCTGGTCAGGCGACAACGAAATTGATGCGATATACAATTCTGTATTCCGCGAGCTACTGACCTACATGATGGAAGACCCGCGCAATATCAGCTTTTGTGCCCACATGCTTTTCATCGCAAAAAATCTGGAACGGATCGGCGATCACTGCACCAATATTGCTGAAAACACATATTTCCTGGTTCATGGGCGCATGCTGGAACATGAACGTCCCAAAGGGGATATGACCAGCCTGGGGCTTCAGAACGTCGGTGAGATGTAAGTTCACGGCCGCGCGCGCAGGTTTGCCTGCCGCGCTATCGGAGTTGATCGGGCTGAAGCTGTGCGCAAATGCTTGCGCGCGCCGTGGCGCAAAGACTTTGTAAAAAATACCAGTCGGCCTGTAAGCCGGGTTCTGTGCGCGGAGACAAGCCCCGCGAGATGGCCATTCATCTGGGACGCCCGTCACCGGACGCCTCTAGCAACCAACCCGGATGGCGGCCCGGAAACAGGCTTTTGGCACTTGCGAGCCGGCGCCATCCCTATTCGGTCTTGCTCCCGGTGGGGTTTACCCTGCCGCGCCTGTTACCAGCCGCGCGGTGCGCTCTTACCGCACCCTTTCACCCTTACCCCCGATCTCGCGATCACGGGCGGTTTGCTTTCTGTGGCACTATCCCTGAGGTCGCCCTCGCCGGACGTTATCCGGCACCGTGTTTCCGTGGAGCCCGGACTTTCCTCCGCCCACGGAGATGAACGGCTGTGGGCCGACATGTATCTCCGCCAGCGGCGGCCATCCGGCCGACTGGTCTGGACAGGATAAGGGCATGACGACACTCGCCGTCAAGCGGCATGATGAGCAGCAACATCGGGGAGCGAGGCGTCGCGCCTGCGCTCCCCGACGTTCATCAGTTCTGGGTCGGCGCAGAAGCCGGCGCGCTTATCGACGGCGTGGTCGAAAATTCGACCTCGACGCCACCATATCCGTAAAAGGACAATGCACCGAAAACCAGGCCGAACACGACCGCGGTCACGATGGCGTTGAAGAGACGGTTGCCGAACGCGAGGATGTTGCCGAGCAGGCTGATGATGAACACCACGCCCGAGGCAATCAGCACCGGCTCCAACCAGAAATATTCAGCGGGCAGAAACATTTTCATTTTCCTTTTTGCTACGCTCCAGCCTTTATCGGCTCATATTGTATGTAAATCAAATTTGTGACGCGGCTATCACAAAGCGCACAGTTAGACTCACTTTTAACAAAAGCGCCTGTAGAGTTTGTGCTGCCTGAATAGGGCCGACAGCAATCCTGCTGCGTTCATGACCGCGACTTTTGCGCTGCCGCTATCCGCTCGGCGCGCCGCTGGCGATAGGCGCGCACAAAATTCAGGCTGAGCCGGTATCCCAGCCAGCCCGAAAAGGCCGCCCACGGGATCGAGCCGACAACGATGGGGACGCCCCAGCTTGTCAGCAGCGCCTTCAGCCACGACCATAGCGCATCGAAGAAACCGGCATCGGTGGCGGCCACCCCGCTGAATAGCTGAGCAAATGCTTGATAACCGGTAATCTGGTCCCAGTTGCCCAGCAGCGCCTGGCCGGTGACGTAAAACAGATAATATGCCGGAATGATCGTCAGCACATTGGTGGTCCACGTCCAGGCGAGCGCATTGATCAGCGAAAAATCCCATTTGAACAGCCGGCGCGCCACGCCCCATGTCAGCACGACGCCAGCCATCTGCACGCCGAAAAGCGGCAGCATCGCCCACACCGTCCCGACCATTACCCCGCGTGCAGTGAACTCGGGCGGGCGCTGATCGCGCATCAGCGGAATTTGCAGCCGATAGCGCACGAGCCGCAGGAAACGGTTCTGCACCCGCGTCCGGGCCGGTTTGTCTGGCGTCTGCGTCCCGTTCACATCGGTCTCTTTTCTCTCGTCGCCGCGACACATGACATCAACGCACGTTCAACGAACCCAGCAAGACATCGTGTCGCCACGCCCACCTGAACATGCTTTTTTGCGGAACAATACATTCAGCGCCTTGAATTTTTCACAAGACAGTGCTGCAATAAAGTTTACGGGCGATTTTGCGCGCAACAAGGGGTGGGTTGCAGGCTATCGCCAGGGTACCTAATTCGTCCAGTCGTCAAACGCCAGGTGTCGTAATGCCCAGGCGATAGCATGGATTTTGGGAGATGCGCCATGAGCGCGGTTACAAATACAAAAATCGGCCAGTGGGTCGCCATTGCCAATCACCTTTGCCGCAATGCGCCCCAATCGGCGCTGTGCCCGGACTGCGAGACCGCGTCCCTCAAAATGCGTGACGTGGAATATGGGCCCGCCGGCCGGCGCGGCAAGGAGCGCTACATCCTTTGTACCCATTGCGGCGCCTTCCAGGTCGTGAATGTCCGCCGCGCCGGGCAGCCTCCGCGCGATTGAACCCACACCGGTTCGCACGCTTTGCCGTAGCGCGCATAGATGCCCATATACCGCTCGTCGGTCAACGCGTAGCGGCTGGTGATCATGGCCAAACAACCAAAGTCCATTCTGCTGATCATCGGCGGCGGCATCGCGGCCTACAAGACGCTTGACCTGATCCGCCGCCTCAAGGAACAAGGTGCAAGCGTGCGCACGATCCTCACCAGCGCGGCGCGCGAATTCGTCACCCCGCTCAGCGTCGGCGCTCTGAGCGAACAGCCGGTTTTCACCGATCTGTTCGATCTCAAGGACGAAACCGAGATCGGCCATATCCGACTGGCCCGCGAGGCCGACCTCATCATCGTAGCCCCTGCGACTGCTGATCTGATCGCCCGTTTTGCTGGCGGGCACGCCAACGATCTGGCCAGCACCGTGGTTCTGGCGGCGACCACGCCCATACTGCTCGCCCCGGCGATGAATGTGCGCATGTGGGAAAATGCCGCCACACAGCGCAATCTGGCCAGGCTGCGCGAAGACGGCATGCACATGGTCGGCCCGGCCGAGGGATCCATGGCGTGTGGCGAATGGGGCCTGGGCCGCATGGCGGAGGTTGGCGACATTCTGGCGGCGGCCTTGTCCGTCCTGAAGCCCGACACAGGTGCGCTTGCCGGACGGCATGTTCTGGTCACGGCCGGACCGACCCATGAGCCCATAGACCCGGTGCGCTATATCGCCAATCGCTCATCGGGCAAACAGGGCTATGCCATCGCCGCCGCCGCTGCCGAAGCCGGCGCGCGAGTCAGCCTGATCTCCGGTCCCACCTACCTGCCTGCACCCGCTGGCGTCGATATTCACCGTGTGGAGACCGCCCGCGAAATGCTGAGCGCGGTTGAAAATTCCCTGCCCGCCGATGTTGCCATCTTTGCCGCCGCTGTGGCCGATTGGCGCGTCGCCAGCGCGCCTGTGCGCAAGCTCAAAAAATCGGGTGATGGTGCCCCTCGGCTTGAGCTGGTGGAAAATCCCGATATTCTCGCCACCATCGCCCAGCGCACCACTGGCCGCCCGGAGCTTGTCATCGGTTTTGCTGCGGAAACCGGCAATCTCGCCAAATTGGCGCGCGCCAAACTGTCCGGCAAGGGCTGCGACTGGATGCTCGCCAATGACGTCTCGCCAGGCTCGGGCACCTTCGGCGGTGATAAGAACCGCATCACGCTGCTGGGCCCTTGGCCCGCGCAGACCTGGCCCGAGATGACCAAGACCGACATTGCCCGCCGGCTGGTCGAACGGATCGGTGAGACGCTGCTTGCTGCCACCGGCCAAAAGGGCGCGGCTGAATGAACCGCGAGATCGCCGCAGCGCGGCCAGTCCGTGTTCAGGTCTTGCGGCTCGATCATGGTCGCGGGCTGGATTTGCCCGCGTATCAATCGGCTGAGGCGGCGGGCCTCGATCTGCTTGCCGCACTTGAGCCCGGTGCTCCGGTGCATGTCATGCCGGGCGAGCGCCATCTCGTGCCCACCGGGATTGTCCTGGCGATACCCTCCGGCTTTGAAGCCCAACTGCGGCCGCGCTCCGGGCTGGCACTTCATCATGGGATCACCCTGCTCAATTCGCCGGGCACGATCGATGCCGATTATCGCGGCGAAATCAAGGTGTTGCTGATCAATCTGGGCGCCGATCCGGTGGAGATCAGCCGGGGCATGCGCATAGCCCAGCTTGTCATCGCGCCGATTGCACGCGCGGTGCTCATCGAAGTCGAGGAGTTGGCGTCCAGTTCGCGCGGCGCTGCGGGGTTTGGCTCGACGGGCCTGCGCGGCTGATAACCGGATAGTGACGGCAAATCGTTTTCGCTCACGCCCTCGCGATGGTATTCTTGCAGTTCCTTTGTAACGAGTTCGGGAATAGCGAATGAATGTTTTTTCTCGCCGCGCCCTTAACCGGGCAGGATTGGTCCAAGTCCTTGTCCTGGTCTTCTGCATACTCAATACCACCTCCGCCCAAGCCGCCAGCCAGTGCGTCGCCCTCGCAAATGCCCATCCCTCGATCACTTATGTCTCGACACAACCGGCGAGCCTGGCGCTCGGCGAAGTGCGCATCACCTTTGTCGGCCACGCCACGTTTCGCATCGAGACGCATGAGGGAATTACCGTCGCAACCGATTATGCCGGCTATGCCGGTGCCGGTCCGGTGCCTGATGTCGTCACCATGAACCGTGCGCATCGCACGCACTACACCGACTCGCCCGATCCGCGCATCAAGCACGTGCTGCGCGGCTGGAACCCCGATGGCGGTGCCGCCGAACACCGGCTGCGCGTCGGTGATATGTTTGTCCGCAACGTGCCGACCGACATCCGCTCATGGGGCGAAACGCGCGGCAAGGACATGAATTCCATTTTCATCTTTGAATCCGCTGGGCTGTGCATCGGCCATCTCGGCCATCTGCATCACACGCTCGGCCCCGATTATCTGGGCGTCATCGGCCAGCTCGATGTCGTCATGGTTCCCGTGGACGGCTCATACACGATGGATCAGGATGCAATGGTCGAGGTGCTGAAGCTGCTGAAAGCGCGGCTGATCCTGCCCATGCACGCCTTTGGCCCGACGACGCTGGAAGCCTTCGTCACCCGCATGGCCGAGGATTATCAGGTCGAATATGCCGACAGTCCGACTTTCGTGATTTCGGTGGCGAGCCTGCCCTCGCAGCCGACTGTCCGGGTGCTGCCCGGCTATTGATGTCAGGATTGGGCCTGAAGCTTGCTGCGGCTGACGCCGCTACTGCTGCTTATCGCGCAAGCCTCTTGTCAGCCACGGCTTTGAACGCGAGAATCGCGACAAGAACAAGGCTGGAGGGCCCAATGAGCTTTACACCGGAGGAAATCGAACGCTACAAGCGACATCTCGTGCTGCACGAGGTCGGCGGTGCCGGCCAGCAGCGCCTGAAGAACGCCAAGGCGCTCGTCATCGGCGCTGGCGGTCTGGGCTCGCCCGTGCTCAGCTATCTGGCCGCTGCCGGCGTGGGCATGCTCGGCGTCATTGACGATGACCGCGTGAGCTTGAGCAACCTGCAACGTCAGATCATCCACGACACCGGCCATGTCGGCCGTCTGAAGACCGACAGCGCTGCCGATCGTCTCGCCGCGCTCAACCCGCACGTGCGTGTGCATCGGCATCCTGTCCGGCTGCAGGCCGACAACGCTCTCGACATCATCTCTGGCTATGACATCGTCGCGGACGGCTCGGACAATTTCGCCACGCGCTATCTCGTCAATGATGCGTGCTATTTCGCGCGCGTGCCGCTGGTGTTCGCCGCGCTTGGCCGGTTCGACGGCTATCTTTCCACCTTCAAGCCGTATGAAAAGGATGCCGACGGCAATCCGCTGCCCAGCTATCGCTGCCTGTTCCCCAACGAGCCGCCGCCTGGCACCGTGGCCTCATGCGAGGAAGCCGGCATCATCGGAGCGCTGGCGGGCGTGCTCGGCACATTGCAGGCGCTGGAAGTGCTGAAGGAATTGATCGGTATTGGCGAGAGCATGGCCGGCCGGCTGCTGTTGTTTGATGCGCTGGGCACGCGCTTCGAGACGCTGCGCGTGAAATGGGATCCGAACAGCCCGCTCAACGGACGCGAGCCGAGCATACATGATCTGTCGGTACATGCGCGCAACGCGGCCTGAGCGTCTCATGGCCATACGCGCGGCCGTATGCGCGGTTTGGTCTCAAGCGACCGGCTTGACCATGATGAGGCACGGATTGTCCGGCCACAGATCGGCAATCTCCTCGATCGGGAAAAAGCCCATCGCGGCATAAAAAGAGCGCGTGCGCGCATAGTTCCGGTTGGGATGCGAAGGGCCCAGGGTCTTCACGCTCAGGAAGATGAGTTCTTGTGCGGCGCACCATTGTTCAGCAGCGCGCACCAGAGCGCGGCCCATGCCGCAACCGTGCCAGCGCGGGCGCACCGCCAGCAGATAGATTTCCCCGGTGGTGTCGAAATGCTGGCGCAGGCTGATGATGCCGGCGGGCTGGCCATCGACATGGCAGCCGATCATTGGGTGGGCATCGGCTTCGCGCGCATAGCGGATATTGGCGTCGGGGCGGGAGAACCATTGCGGCAGATCGGCGATGACTTCAGCGCAAACCTGCCCGCGCGAGTGCATGATCGGCTCAGGCTGCCATATCGGCGCAACCGGCCGATCAAGCACCGCGCGCGCATCTGCGAATGGTCCATGCGCGCTCATGGACTGCGCTTCACTCAGCGGCCCGCGGCGAGCTTTTCGGTTCGCCATTTTCATCACCATTCTCCGGAGCGGTGCCTGCCCCCGTTTCCTGGATCGTTTCCGGACGGGGCATCGACACGATATTATAGCCCGAATCGACGTAATGAATCTCGCCGGTGACCGCGGTGGACAGATCCGACAGCAGATAAAGCGCCGCGCCGCCCACCTCGTCGAGAGTCGGTGTGCGTCCCAGTGGCGCGTGCATCTTCTGATAGTTGAACAGCACGCGCGCATCGGAAATGCCCGCCCCGGCAAGCGTGCGCATCGGTCCCGGCGACAGCGCGTTGACGCGGATGTTCTGGGCGCCCAGATCGACCGCGAGATAGCGCACGGAAGCCTCCAGCGCGGCCTTGGCCACGCCCATCACATTATAGCGGGGAACCACCCGCGACGAGCCGCCATAGCTGAGCGTGATCAGCGAGCCGCCCCGGTTCATCAGGCTGCTGGCGCGCCGGGCCACCTCGGTGAAGGAAAAGCACGAGATCACCATGGTGTTGATGAAATTTTCGCGGCTGGTATCGGCATAGCGGCCGCGCAGTTCGTTGCGGTCGGAGAATGCGAGCGCATGAACGACGAAGTCGATCGAGCCCCACTGCTCGCCGATCTGCGCAAATGCACTGTCCACCGATGCCAGGTCGAGCACGTCGCACGGCAATATCAGCTTGGCGCCCAGGGACTGGGCGAGCGGCACCGCGCGTCTGCCGAATGCTTCGCCCTGATAGGTGAAGGCCAATTCGGCGCCATGCCCCGCGAGCACCTTGGCTATGCCCCAGGCTATGGAGCGCTCATTGGCGACCCCCATGATCAGACCGCGCTTTCCCGCCATCAGCGGTCCCGGCTTGGTTATGTCAGTCCCCGTCATCTTCGTTCTCGGTATCGGTTATTGTTGCGCTTTCCAATTGCGGCGCTGAGCGCCGCTCGCATTGGCATCTCAGGCTCATCATCGGTCAGCTCAGCTTGCGGAACACCAGCGATGCGTTGGTGCCGCCGAAGCCGAAGCTGTTCGACATGACACAGTTCAAGTTCACATTATCGAGCCGCTCGGTGACGATCGGCATGTCCAGCGTCGCCGGGTCGCGCTCTTCGATATGCGCCGATGCGCAGATGAAGTCATTGTTCATCATCAGCAGCGAATAGATGGCTTCCTGGGCCCCTGCCGCGCCGAGACTGTGTCCGGTCAGCGATTTGGTGGCGGAGAAAGGCGGGATATGATCGCCAAAGACCTGACGCAACGCTTCCAGCTCGCGGATATCGCCGATCGGCGTCGATGTGGCATGCGGGTTGATGTAGTCGACAGGCTCATTGAGCCCCTTCATGGCGAGACGCATGCACCTCACCGCGCCCTCGCCTGAAGGCTGCACCATGTCGAACCCGTCGGAATTGGCGGCATAGCCCACCAGCTCGCCATAGATCCTGGCGCCGCGGGCGCGGGCGCGCTCCAGCTCTTCAAGCACCAGAACGCCTGCGCCACCGGCAATGACGAACCCGTCGCGATTGGCGTCATAGGCGCGACTTGCCGTCGCAGGCGTATCGTTGAACTTCGAGGACAGAGCGTTCATCGCGTCGAACAGCACCGTGAGCGTCCAGTCCAGCTCTTCGCTGCCGCCCGCGAACATGACGTCCTGCTTGCCCCACTGGATCATTTCAGCAGCATTGCCGATGCAGTGCGCCGAGGTCGAGCAGGCCGAGGAGATGGAATAATTGACGCCGCGTATCTGAAAAGGCGTGGCGAGCGTGGCCGAACTTGTGCTCGACATGGCCTTTGGAACTTCGAACGGCCCGACCTTTTTCGGCCCCTTTTCGCGCGTCACGTCGGCCGAGCGAACAATGGCCACTGTCGACGGCCCGCCAGAGCCCATGACCAGACCGGTGCGCTCGTTGGAAATCTCTTCAGGTTCCAGCCCGGCGTCAGTGATGGCCTGCTGCATGGCGATGTAATTCCAGGCCGAGCCCGCGCCCATGAACCGGCGGGTCTTGCGGTCGAGCGCTTCTTCCCAGTCAAGCGAGGGAGCGCCGTGGACATGGGAGCGAAACCCCAGTTCGGCATATTTGTCGGCGCGCACGATGCCCGAGCGGCCCTCGCGCAACGCGCTGAGCACCTGTTCGGTATTGTTGCCGATCGAAGACACGATACCCATGCCCGTAACCACAACACGTCTCATTTCTCTTGCGACCTTTTCTCTGCCTTATTTTCTGCAGATTTCCCGATCTGCGCGGCCCGGGCTAAGTTCGCCGGACTGACGCCAGTTCAATCAGCGGGGGCACCGCGCGCCGAAACCAAACCGCGGGCATGCCCTTCCCGCGACCGCCCTCAGACCGCATTCGCTTCAGGCGCAAACAGCCCGACACGCAAATCCTTGGCGATGTAGATCGTAGCGCCATCCGCTTTGAGAACACCATCGGCGATCCCCAGCGTCAGCTTGCGCATCATCAGTCGCTTGAGATTGATCACATATTGCACTTTCTGAATGGATGGCACGACCATGCCGGAGAATTTCACCTCGCCCACGCTCAGCGCGCGACCGCGCCCCGTACCGCCGATCCAGCCGAGGAAGAAGCCAAGCAGCTGCCACATGGCATCGAGCCCGAGACAGCCAGGCATCACCGGATCACCCTTGAAGTGGCAATCGAAGAACCAGAGGTCGGGAGTGATGTCCAGTTCCGCGACAATTTCGCCCTTGCCATGCTCGCCGCCCTCACTTGAAATCCGTGTAATGCGGTCGAACATCAACATTGGTGGTAATGGGAGCTGCGGGTTGCCCGGACCGAATAACTCGCCGCGTCCGCACGCAAGCAACTCCTCATATCCGTATTCCGACTGGCGTTCCGTCACATTATTTTGCTGTTTTTGATCTTCAAACAATCGTCGTCTCGCTTATGGGTTCGCGCCGGCCATATGGCCGCAAATGTCCTAGCACATCGACGCTCAACGCAAAACCCGCCGACGCGATGCCAGACGGCTTTGCCGGCTTTCTTGCGGCTGATGCCGAATGCCTCTATATTAAGACCAAGGGTTCGTGGGTGTCGACGCTCGCGTCATCTTTAGCAACATACATCGCATCCAGGGGCGGAATGCACAAGGGCACGAGTGACATCGCAATTTCCGAACGGCTCGAAAAAGTGGGCCTGCGGCCGACCCGTCAGCGCCTCGCGCTGGGCGAGTTGCTGTTCGGATGTGGCGATCGCCACGTCACGGCGGAAATCCTTCATGGTGAAGCCGAACATGCCGGCGTGCGCGTATCGCTGGCAACTGTCTACAACACCCTGCATCAGTTCACGGCCGCCGGTCTCCTGCGCGAAGTTGCCATCGAGGGCGCACGCACGTATTTCGACACCAATACGTCCGATCACTGCCATTTCTTCATCGAAAGCAATGGCGAGCTGATCGACGTGGATGTCGATATGCCGTTCGGGCCACTTCCCGAAATTCCCGAAGGAAAAAAGGTCTCCCGGGTTGACGTGCTGATCCGGCTTGTGGATGACAGCAACGAATAAGACGAAAGTCGCGTCATACCGGCGCCATGGGCGCCCCCCCCCCTCGGAAATCAGTTCACAGTCTCGTTGGGATAAATTCCCCATAGTCGCTCCTGCGTGATCCAGCCTCTGTGCGAGGCGGTCGCAACACGGCACCACTGACCATCGCACGAGCTTACATCCAGCAGCACGGAAGGCCCAAGCCGGGCCACGAGACGGGAAAACTCCGACGCCGAGGTATAAAGCGGGAATGTCTGACTCTCATCGCCCTTTATCCACGGCGCAACGAGTGCGGTCCGCCGGCCGCTCAGGAGTGTGCGATAGACCCAGCCGACCGCGCCCTCGCTGTCGCGTATCTGGCGCCAGTTACCATATTCGGCAATGATTTCAACCGGCAGTCCGATGCGCAGGAACACCCAGGCTATTTCGTGGTCCCAGCCGGGTCCGCCGCGCACGTTCACCCGATCCGACTTCAGGCTGACGAAGCGCGGTAGCGGAAGTCCGCTCGGCCCGTTTTCGCGCTCAACCTGCGCCAGCAGCGCCTGAGGTGCGACCGGCACGAAAAAAGCCGATGCAAGAGCGAGCATCGCGGCGATCAGCAAAAGGCTTCTGCAAGGTTTCGCCATTCGATCTCCAGGCACGCGCGATTCATGGGCTGATGACGTTCAGACCGCGCATAGTGATAGGCATCTGTGCGGACAAGAGCAAGAGCCGCAGCCACACCAGTCTGACGTGCCGCATGCGGCGTGTCGCCTTGCGGTTTGCGTCGCAGATATCTTGCGCTAAACAGGGTTTCGTGCGCATGTCGAAGAAGCGATAGGCTGGCAAGGCCCATGCCAACGAACCGGTGGCGCGAACCGCCGCAGTCCGAGAGAAACGCATGAATACCGCAAAACCCCTTGTGATCGTCACCCGCAAATTGCCCCAGGCCGTGGAGGTTCGCATGCGCGAACTCTTCGATACACGGCTCAATGTCAATGACCAGCCGTTGAGCAAGCATGAACTGATCGAAGCGGTGGAGCGCGCCGACGTGCTGGTGCCGACGGTAACCGACCGGATCGACCGCGAGGTCCTGAGCCGCGCCGGTCCTCGCCTGAAGCTGGTCTCGAATTTCGGCACGGGCATTGACAATATCGACATCGAGACCGCGCGCAATCGTGGGATTACCGTCACCAACACCCCCGGCGTGCTGACAGAAGATACGGCCGACATGACCATGGCGCTGATCCTCGCGGTGCCCCGGCGGCTGCTCGAAGGGGCGGCCACTCTCAAGAATTCATCGGAATGGTCCGGCTGGTCGCCGACATGGATGCTAGGCCACCGCATTTACGGAAAGCGGCTCGGGATCATCGGCATGGGCCGTATCGGCCAGGCGGTCGCCAGACGCGCCAAGGCTTTCGGCCTGTCGATTCATTATCACAATCGCCGCCCCGTGCCCCAGGCAATCGAGGAACAGCTCGAAGCGACCTATTGGGAAAGCCTCGATCAGATGCTTGCCAATATGGACATCATATCGGTCAACTGCCCGCACACGCCGGCGACCTATCATCTGCTCTCGGCGCGCCGGCTGAAGCTGATCAGGCCCGACGCCTATATCGTCAATACCGCACGCGGCGAGGTCATCGACGAAAATGCGCTGGCGAGGCTGATCGACGCAGGCGAGATTGCCGGCGCAGGTCTCGATGTGTTCGAGCACGAACCGGCCATCAATCCGCGCCTGCTGGCCAGCAACCGGGTGGTGGCGCTGCCGCACATGGGATCGGCCACCATCGAGGGACGCGCCGACATGGGCGAAAAGGTCATCATCAACATCAAGACCTTCATGGACGGTCATGCGCCGCCGGACCGCGTTTATCCCGCAATGCTCTGAGCCTGCCACGTGGTGCGCCGAGAGGACGGAATTGACGCGGCGTTAACCCTCTTTCGCGCGATCTGTGCTTTCATGGCTTGTGGATTACCCGCCTGCGTTGCGATGAGGCCGCGAACGGCCCACCGATCCCTTGGGCATTTTACCGTTTCGTTTGCGTGAGAGTGGTCTGATGAGTGTGTCTGAGTGCGATGTGCGTTCGCTGGTCGGCAGCGTTGTCGAGGAAGACTGTCTGGCCGCGCTAGCGCGGCTTCCCGCTGCAAGCGTCGATCTGATCTTTGCCGATCCGCCCTACAATCTTCAGCTCGACCGCGAGCTTTTGCGCCCCAACAACACACGTGTTGACGGGGTCAGCCAGCATTGGGACAAGTTTTCGGGCTTTGCCGAATATGACAGCTTCACGCGCGACTGGCTGAGCGCCTGCCGACGGGTGCTCAAGCCCGATGGCGCAATCTGGGTGATCGGCACCTATCACAACATCTTCCGCCTCGGCGTCGCGCTGCAGGACACCGGCTTCTGGCTGCTGAATGATATTGTCTGGCGCAAGACCAATCCGATGCCCAATTTTCGCGGCCGCCGCTTCACCAATGCCCATGAAACACTGATCTGGGCCGGACGCGATGCGCGGGCGCGCTACACCTTCAACTATGACTCGCTGAAAGCCTTCAACGACGATCTGCAGATGCGCTCGGACTGGGTGCTGCCGATCTGTTCGGGGCCAGAACGGCTGCGCGATGAAAATGGCCGCAAGGCCCACCCCACCCAGAAGCCCGAGGCGCTGCTCTACCGCATACTGCTCGCCACCACGAACCCCGGTGATCTGGTGCTCGATCCGTTCTTTGGAACCGGCACGACGGGCGCGGCTGCCAAGCGGCTTGGCCGGCGCTGGATCGGTATCGAACGCGACCCGGATTATGCCCGCGCCGCCGCCGAGCGGATCGCCGCTGTCAAGCCGCTGTCACCAGAGGATCTGAAGCCGCTGCAAGGCAGGCGTACCGCCCCCCGGGTTCCGTTCGGCATATTGGTCGAGTTGGGAATGATCGCGCCGGGCACGACGCTTTATGACGCGCGCGCCGATATCGAGGCGCGGGTGCGCGCCGATGGCACGCTTGCATGCGGCGAAGCGCGGGGTTCGATCCACAAGATGGGGGCGCATGCGCTGGGTCGCGCGGCCTGCAATGGCTGGATGTTCTGGCACTATGAGGAGCGCGGCGAGTTGTTGCCCATAGATGTGCTGCGTGAAAAGGCGCGGATGCGGCTGGGGCTTCAGGGCGTGAGCGGCGAGGCTGAGTGACACGCTGCGCCGATGCGCCCCAAGGGCAGAGACTGGTGCGGTCGAGAGGAATCGAACCTCCACGGG
>DAIMZI010000011.1:0-58524 GCA_036734025.1 Dichotomicrobium sp. | reverse complement strand
GACGGCCCGGTTCCGCGTCGGCTTCGCGCGGCCCTTACTCACAACGCCAAATTTGTCGCGGCTGAAAGCAGATGGTGCGGTCGAGAGGAATCGAACCTCCACGGGCTATGCCCACAGCGCCCTCAACGCTGCGCGTCTACCAGTTCCGCCACGACCGCCTATATCGTTGGATGTAACAAACGCGGTGCGTCACGGCAAGATCGCAAGACGACAAGATCGTATGGCGAATTAAAGGATCTGCCCTGCACACCTGACCGCGCCGATTCGACATCTGCTGCAGCCTGTAACAGGCGCGGGGCTTCATGGCAAGCCGCCAAGCCAAGTCGCGCGCGCCTGAGCCAAGCCGACCGATGGGAGCACGATCATGGCTGTGAACAATGCCGGACCATCCGCGGCGATGGCTTGCGGGCCTGATGATCAGGCGCGTGATCATGTGCTCGAATGGGTAACGAGCATACATCCGGTGGATTACGAGGACGCGCTGAAGGCAATGGATGAGCGCGTGGCGGCAATCGTTTCGGGCAGCGCCAATGAGCTTGTGTGGCTGCTTGAACACCCGCCGCTTTACACCGCCGGCACCAGTGCCCGACCGGAAGAGCTGCTCGACAATGCACGGTTTCCGGTTTTCCCGACAGGTCGTGGCGGCCGGTTCACCTATCACGGCCCCGGCCAGCGTGTGGCCTATGTCATGCTCGATCTGCGCCGGCGCAAGCCCGATGTGCGGTGGTTCGTCTGCACGCTTGAAGACTGGCTGATCGCGACGCTGAGACATTTCGGCATCCGCGGCCAACGGCTCGACGGCCAGGTCGGCATCTGGGTCAGCACGGCGAGCGACGGATCACCGACACAGGCGCGCAAGATAGCCGCAATCGGCGTGCGCGTGCGCCGCTGGATCACGTTCCATGGCATCAGCCTCAACGTCGCGCCCGATCTGGACCATTTCTCCGGCATCGTGCCCTGCGGGATCAGCGATCTGGGCGTCACCAGCCTTGCCGAACTCGGCGTGGCCGCATCCATGGCCGATGTGGACGATGCCTTGCAGATGAGCTTCCGGCAAGTGTTTGACTAAACCCCGCGGCCTGCGCCGACCTTCACAAGAGCCGGGCCGCACAGCCCGTTTCAGTCGAGCACCTGCTTTACCAGTTCCGCGAGCCGCTTGAGCGAGAAGGGCTTGGGAAGGAAATTGACGTTTTCGCCCTCCGTCAGTCCTTCGCGCAGGGACTGTTCGGCATAGCCTGACATGAAGATGACCTTCATGTCCGGAGCGGACTTGCGCACCTGTCGAAACAGGCTGGGACCATCCATCTGCGGCATCATGACATCGGTGATCATCAGATCGATCACGCCATCATACCCGGCGATGACTTCCAGAGCATCGACGCCCGTAGCGGCCTGAAGCACGCGATAGCCGCGCATCGAGAGCGCGCGCGCCGCAAAGCCGCGCACCTCCTCCTCGTCCTCGACCAGCAATATCGTGCCGCTTCCCGTCAAATCGCGCTGCACATCCTTTTTCGCCGGCTCCTCGCCCGCATCGGCGAGGTGGTCTTCCTCATCGACATGGCGCGGCAGATAGATGCGGAACGTCGTGCCCTCGCCCACGCGACTGTCGACCAGAATATAGCCTCCGGTCTGCTTGACAATCCCGTGGACGACCGAAAGGCCAAACCCTGTGCCTTCGCCAATCTCCTTGGTGGAAAAGAACGGCTCGAAGATCTTGCTCATGACCTCGGGCGGCATGCCGCAGCCATTGTCGCTGACCTCGAGCAGAACATATTCGCCGGGCTCCACACCCGATGCACCAAGCTGAAGGCTCTCGCGCTCGGTGACGTTCGTGGTGCGTATCTTCAGTTCGCCGCCATCCGGCAGCATGGCGTCGCGCGCATTGACGGCCAAGTTCATTATGACCTGTTCAAGCTGGTTGGCATCGGCCTTCACCAGCCACAGATCGCGCCCGTGGACGACATTGGCCGTAACCTTCTCGCCGAGCAGCCGCCCGAGGAGCTGGCTGAACTCCTCGATGATGTCGGTGAGCGACCACACCTTGGGCCGCAGCGTCTGACTCCGCGAATAAGCCAGCAGGTGCCCGACCAGCGCCGCCGCGCGATTGGCGTTGTTGCGGATATGCATGATATCGCTGAATGCCGGATCGCTCGGACGGTGGTTGGCCAGCATCAGGTCGGCATAGCCGATGATGGCCTGCAGAACATTGTTGAAATCATGGGCGATGCCGCCGGCCAGTTGCCCGACTTCCTGCATCTTCTGGTTCTGCGCGATCTGCTCCTCGAGCCGGCGCTGCTCCGATGTGTCGATGGCATAGATGACCGCGACATCACGCCCGCGCCGCGCGCTGCCCTTTTCAAAAGGAACCACATAAAGCTGGCCCGAGCGTTTCGGCTCGCCGCGAAAGACGATATCGACCGGCGCCTTGGGGGCGCGGCGCTGGACGGCGTCCTTCAGCAGCTGGATGACCGCCTCGCGGCTTTGCGGGGCAACCAGTTCGGCCAGCGACAGCGGCTTGCCCCGCCGAGCGCCGTGCGCGCCAAAGGTCTGGTGGAACGCGGAATTGGCGTTGCTGACGCGTCCGGACTGGTTGACGGAGGCGATGGCAACCGGCGCGGAATGAAAATACTGGCTCATTATAGCCTGATCGGGCGCGCTCACCTGAGGCGCAACATCGGCGTCGATGCCGCGCATCAGCGTGATGCACAGCGAGCTGGCGTTGCCATCATCATCTTCGACATGACGGAAGGCGGCCCAGATCGGCAAGGGCGCATTGCCATCCTGCAACAGTTCCAGCCGCGCCGTCCTTGGCGTGCTCGCGCCGTTCTGCGAGACCGGCAGCGCCTTCAGCAGATGCAGGCTGGCATCGCTGAATATGTCTTCCAGCCCAATGTCCTGGCCTGCCTTGCGCGCGGCTCTGCTCAACAGCTTGCGCATCGCCGCATTCATGCCGCGCACGCGCCCCGTCTCATCGGCGAGGATCACGCCGGCCGGGACGGCATCGAACCAGCCGCGATAGCGGGTCTTCTGCCGGTTTGCATCGGAAAGCGCGCCCGCCTCCTTGGAAATGTCGGTGAAGTGCCAGGCCAGCACGCCGCGGCCATTGCGCCGTTCCGGGAGCGGCACCATGCCAACGCGCAGACAGCAAGGCATGTCGCCGCGGGGACCACGGTTCAGTGTGACGGTTTCATCATGCGCCTCGCCGCGAGCCGCCGCACTGGCAAACCGGAAGACGGTCGCGCCATCGTCGCCTACCGCCGCCAGGATATCGTGAGGGCGGGCATGCGGGCCGTCGACGCCGCCACCGAGCCCGGCAAAGGCCGGATTGGAAAACAACAGTTCGCCGCGCGCCGAGGTGATCGCGGCAGCCTCGCCACTGGCGCAGAGCATGGCACACCAGTCGGCCTTCGGATGGTCCCGCCCGAAACGCAGCACACCGAAGCCGAGCGCGTACAACGACCCGACGCCGGCAACTGCAAACAGGCTCAGCAGAGCCATGGCCCAGTCCGGCTGGCTATCGCGTGACCACACTGCTGCGGCAGCCACGCACGAAAGCGCGATCGCGGCGCTGAGCGCAATCCATTGTCCGGGCCCTTGTGCCCGTCTGGCCTGCATGGCGCGGATATGGTCGGAAGATGCGTGTAGTTCGCTCATGTCTGCAACCTAAACGATTCCCGCCCGCGCCGGCCAATTCGCCAGAGGGCTGATGAAGTTTTGAACATGGGAATCGACGATCCCCGCACACTGCCCGGCAAATTTTGCCGACATGGTCGTTAAAAAAAGGGTATGGGGGTTAAAAAGGAGTTAATGAGGCGGTATAGGGGCGTGAGCATGTTCTCCTCGTCGGGCGATGGTGTCGGCCTGTGTGCCGCTTGGCCCGCCATGGACCACCAGCGCCGGAATGCGCCGTGTCAACATATGGATTATCAGCACCCGGAGACCAATCCATGCAAATCGATCAAGGACTTATCGACGTTGCCTGGTATGGCGTCGTCATAATCAGTCTGGCCCTGCTGCTCGCTATCGGCCTCTGGATGTTCCGCATGGTCACGTCCATGACGAACGTGCCGTTCTTCTCCGGGCGCGATAAACGCCTGGGGATTATCGAGCAGACGGCGATCGACGGGCGCCGCCGGCTGGTGCTGATTCGCCGCGACGGTGTGGAACACCTGGTCATGACGGGCGGCCCCATCGACCTTGTTGTCGAAAGCGGCATCGGCCGGTACCGGGATCAGCCAAGCCTGCGTGAGCACCCGCTGAACGGCGCACCGGGCAGCGACGAGCGCATCCAGATCGCCGGCGATCATGACACAGCACAAACGCAACATTCATGAGCTTGAGCGATCGTGACCTGTCTGAAGCCGACGTCGGGTTCCGATCGGCCGATGCCGGCCACATATGTTGCGGTGATGAATTTCGCGCATTCCTGTCAAGGTGGACCATGAGCTTTTGCCTGCGCTTTTCGTTGATCTGTCTGCTCGGCCTGACCCTCACCGTCAGCTTGCCGCGCGCGCAGGCACAGGAGCCGCTCAGCAATGAGGCGATCGAGGAGACGGTCGCCGCGATCATCGGCGATCTGGACCGTATCGAGAGCGTCATCGTCCGCGAAGACGTGTTGCCGGCCACGCTGGACCGGCTTCGCCAGGAACTCGACGCCAACCAGACCCGGCTCAATGCGCTCATCACGGAACTGCGCCCCCGACTTGAAGCCCTGAATGCCCAGATCAGTCGCCTGGGCGCACCGCCGGCCGAAGGTGAGCCGCCCGAACCCGCAACGATTGCGGCCGAACGCGCCTCGCTCACACAGCGGGGCAACAAGCTGGATGCAACCATCCGCGCCGCTCAGGCGCTTGGTCTGCGGGCCTCCCAGCTACTGGAGCGCTTGCAGAGCCGGCGCCGCGCCCTGTTCACCCAGGGCCTGTTGGAGCGCAGCCAGACGCCGCTGTCGCTGTCGCTGTGGCGCGAAGCCATCGCGGATACCCAGATCGGTCGGTTGCGCCTGTCGCTGATGCTCAATGAGTGGTGGAGCAACATCGAGGTCAGTTCCGCCCTGTGGCTGATCTTGCTCTGCGCCGGTCTGAGTGCGCTGGCGCTCTACTTCGCCGGCTGGGCCGGCGTGCGCCATTTCCGCCGCTGGGACCGCGAAGAACCGCCGGAATTCTGGCAGCGCGCCGCATCGGGTGCATGGGTCATCCTGATGCGCGTAGTGCCGACTTTCGCGTGGGTCAGTGGGCTTTATTTCGCGCTCTGGTCCTCGGGCCTGCTGCCCGACCGTATCGGCATGCTCGCCTGGTCGCTCGCTCTCGTCCTGATCGTGCTGAGCGCGGTCAGCGCTGTCAGCACGACAATACTGGCCCCGCACCGTCCGATCTGGCGCATCTTTCCCGTGTCGGATCGCGTCGCCAGGCGGGTCAATGCACTCATGATCCTCATCGCGCTTGTCTATGGCATCGATCTGGTGCTCGGAAGGCTCAATGAAGTCCTCTACACGCCGCTGCCGGTGACGATCGCGCAAACCTCGGTGCTGAGCATCGTCTTTGCTGGTCTGCTCGTCGCCATCTTCAACGTGCTGGGCGCGGACAAGGACGGCGAGAACCCTCACGAATTGCGATGGCTGGGCGTGGTACGCATGCTCATCTATGCGATCGCGCTGACGATTTTCGTCGCCGTGATCATCGGCTATGTCGCCTTTGCCCGCTTCCTGGCAGCCCAGGTGCTCGTTACCGGAACCATACTCATCGTTACCTTTCTGCTGCTCGTATGGGTAAACGCGCTGGGCGACCGGCTGCGCGATCCGCAAGGGCTGCTGCAAGGCTGGCGGATGTTTCAGGCCAACGGATCGCGCCGCGAGCAGGTCGCGCTGATCGCCACTCTGATCCTCAAGGCAAGCATATTCCTCATCGCCTTCCCGCTGATCCTGCTGCAATGGGGCTTTGACCGCCAGGACCTTACAGAATGGGCGTCCAAGGCGTTCTTCGGCTTCCAGATCGGCAGCGTCAACATCTCCCTGGTCACCATTCTCGGCGCGCTGCTGGTCTTCATCACGGTCTACATCGTTGCGCGAGTTTTGCAATCCTGGCTCGACAGCCAGGTTCTACAGCCTTCGGGCCTGTCGAGCGGGGTGCGAGATTCCATCCGTACCGGCCTCGGCTATACGGGCTTCATCGTTGCCGGGCTGATAGCGGTCTCGTATGCCGGCGTCGATTTCTCCAACATCGCCATCGTCGCCGGTGCGCTGTCGGTCGGCATTGGCTTCGGGCTGCAAAGCATCGTCAACAATTTCGTCTCGGGCCTAATCCTGCTGGCCGAACGCCCCATCAAGGTGGGCGACTGGATCATCGTCGGCGAGGAACAGGGCTTCGTGCGCAAGATCAGCGTGCGCGCGACGGAGATCGAGACCTTCGACCGATCGAATGTCATCGTCCCCAATTCGCTGCTGATCTCGGAAAAGGTGAAGAACTGGACGTTGCACAACAATACCGGCCGCGTCATCATCCCCGTAGGCGTGTCCTATGACAGTGATCCCGAACAGGTGAAGCAGACCCTGCTGGATGTCGCGCGCCAGCATCCGCAGGTCCTGACATTTCCCGAACCCTTCGTCTATTTCGAGGATTTCGCCGACAGCTCGCTCAATTTTCAGCTCTACGCCTATGTGCTGAACATCACCCAGTCCTTGTCGGTCAGGACGGCGCTGCGAATCGCCATTCTCAAGGCCTTCCGCGAACAGGGTATCGAGATCCCCTTCCCGCAGCGCGATGTGCACCTGCGCGATCTCGACGGGCTGAAGCAGGCGCTGGCGCGGCAGATGGAACGGCTGCGCGCCGAACAAGAAGCGCGCCAGCACGATATCACGCCAACGTCTTCTGATGATGGAACACAGAAATGAGCGCGCCTGTGCAGGAGAACGGGGCCGGCCCGGCGGCAAGCGCACGCTACACCGACGTCCTGCCCGCCCTGCAACGGCTCGTCCTTGCCAGCCTGACCGGCGCGCTCGTCATGGGGCTCGCTGCGCTGAGCGCGCAGGCCCTGCGTTTCCTTCATGCCGATCCGACGGGCGCCGAATATCTGGCGCATGCCAAGCAAGGGGCTACGCTCGTCCCGGCAGGCGAGTTGCGCATTGACGGCCAGAGCTATGCCTGCGGCCATGTCCCGACTGTGCTGAGCACACGCATCGACGATTTTGGCGCGGCCTATTTCGGTCTCATCCTGCTGCACCCGGAGCGGTTCAAGACGATGTCGCCGGTCCTGCGCCGCTACGCCTTCGCGCATGAATGCGGCCATCAGTTCATCGGGCGCGACGAATTTGCGGCAGACTGCTATGCTGTGCGCGCCGGGCTCGACGAGGGCTGGCTCGATGCTGGCGCCATGGACGAGATCTGTGATTTCATCACTCCGACGACCGGGAGTGAGCGGCATCCGCCCGGCCCGGCGCGGTGCGCGCACATGCGGCAATGTTTTGCCATGACCACGGCGGCGGCCCTGCGCCACTAGGCTCACCGGGCTGAAGCCGCGCCGCCAGGGCTTGGCGCAACGCATAATCTTGCCAAAATGTCATTATTAGAACGTCATGGTAATATCATTACTTGTGTCAGATTGAACAGAAACCATTAACAAATTCGAGATCATGGAAAAATTCACAACCCTGACCGGCGTCGCCGCGCCGTTGCCGATGATGAATATCGACACCGATATGATCATTCCCAAGCAATTCCTGAAAACCATCAAGCGGACCGGGCTAGGCGCCAACCTGTTCCATGAACTGCGCTTTGACGAACAGGGTAAGGAAAATCCCGATTTCGTGCTTAACAAGCCGGCCTATCGCACGGCGCGCATCCTGATAACTGGCGACAATTTCGGCTGCGGCTCCAGCCGGGAACATGCGCCCTGGGCACTGCTCGACTTCGGCATCCGCTGCGTCATAGCGCCAGATTTCGCCGACATCTTCTATAACAACTGTTTCAAGAACGGCATTCTGCCCATCCGCCTGCCGCAAGCCGAGATCGACAAGCTGCTTGATGATGCGGCGCGCGGCGCGAACGCCACGATAACGGTCGATCTGGAACAACAGCGCATCACCGGCCCGGACGGCGGCGAAATCCGCTTCGACATTGACCCGTTCCGCAAGACCTGCCTGCTGGAAGGTCTCGACGATATCGGCCTTACGCTCGCCAGACAGGACGCCATCGCCGCTTATGAGGAGACCACCAGCCTGTCGCGGCCATGGCTCTAGCGGGGCATTGATGGTACGGCTCAATAGACGGCCGGCGCGCAGATCGGACTGGATGGCTCTTGGCGCGCGGGAGTTTCAGGCAGGTCGTTTCATGCGCGCGCGCCAGTTCTTTGAAAAGGCGCACCGCACCGACCCGCGTAATGCCGGCGCCCTCGTCAGCCTGGCGCGCACCGATGAGCGCATCGGCTACATTGACGATGCGATGACCAGTCTCACGCGTGCCCTCCGGCTCGACCCCGACCGGCACGACGCGGCGCGCGCCTTGTCGCGCCTGGCTCGCCAGTTCGCCCTCAGCGATCACAGCCATCTCGATGCCTATGGTCTGAAGGCGGCGCTTGGCGTGCCAACGGTCGATGGCCAGCGGCTGGCCGAGATTGCTTTTGCCCATTTGCGCGATGCCCGCGGGCTCGGCGAGATCGAGGACGGCGATGCCTCGCGGATGATCGCGAAGCGCACCAGCGAGTTGCTCAAGGAACCGCTGCTGCATGCAGCTCTGGCGAGCGGGGCGAACAAGGATCCCGCAATCGAGACCCTGCTTGCCGCGCTGCGCCGCGCGCTGTTGCTGGATGTCGAAGCCGAGCGCTTCGCCGACCGGGACCTGTTCGCGTTTGCCTGTGCGCTGGTGCGCCAGTGCGTGCTCAACGAACATGTCTTTGCTGTCGGCGCAGACGAGCAGGAGCGTCTCGCGGAATTGCACATCGACCGGGATGCGCTCAAGGGTGGCGATCCCGAAGCGGGCCGCGATCTGCTGCTGCTGCTGCTCTATCGCCCCTTGCGCGAACTCGCTATGCAACCGATAAGCCAAGCCGATTGCGCCGCCATCCGGCCGAAGATGCTTGGTGAGATGCTGGCGCTGATGCTTGAAGAAGAGGCTGAGCGCGCAAGGTTTGGTGAACAGATCAAGACGCTGGGAAGGCCGGTCGATGCGGTCTCGCGCCGCGTCGCCGCGCAGTATGAGGCAAGTCCCTACCCTCGCTGGCATAGCCTGCACGCGCCGAGCGCTGGCGCAGGCAAGACCACTCTGTCGCGCTATTTCAGCACCGAGCGGCTCAGCTTCCTGGGCGATGCGCCAGGTGCTTCGGGTCCTGACGTTCTGATCGCCGGGGCCGGCACGGGCCAGCACGCCATCGCCTCGGCGCTGAGCTATGGGCCGGGCGCGCGGGTTGATGCCATCGACTTGAGCCGGGCAAGCCTTGCCTATGGCGCGCTCATGGCGAAGCGGCTGGGCGTGGCCAATATCAGCTTTGCTGAAGCCGATATTCTCGGGCTGGAAGACGGGCCGCGCTATGACATCATCGAGGCCGTCGGCGTGCTGCATCACATGGCCGATCCGATGGCGGGCTGGCGCAAGCTGCTGTCGCTTCTGCGTCCGCACGGTCTGATGATGGTCGGCCTGTACAGCGCCAGCGCGCGTGAAGACCTGGCGAACCTGCGCGCCCATCCGGCCTGTCCCGGTCCCGGCGGCACGGACGATGAAGCCCGCGCCTTTCGCGCTGTGCTGATGAACGAAGGCGGCCACGAGAATTTGCTGAAATCGCATGATTTCTACACGCTGAGCGAATTCCGCGACCTGGTGCTGCACGAACAGGAGACGTCGGTGCGTCTTGAAGACATCCAGTCATTTCTGGACGATAACGGGCTGACATTCGCCGGCTTCGTGCTGCCCGCACCGGTATGGCGCAGCTTTGCGGAAAGATTTTCAGGCACATCGTGGCCCGGCCGGCTGACCGAGTGGGCACAGTTCGAGCGCGACAATCCGCGCACTTTTGAGGGCATGTATCACTTCTGGTGCGCGCGCAGCGAGGAATGAGCGGGCGCTCAACTCAAATCGATCGCATGGCGCTTGAGATCATCGAGCGAGACGATTTCAAGCGCCAGTTCGTTTGTGGCTGACAGAACAACACGCGGCGCGGCATCAGCCTGGAAAGCCTCACGCCAGCGCGCCGCACACAAGCACCAGCGATCACCCTCCTTCAGTCCTGGAAAGCCATAAGCCGGTATCGGGGTGGACAGATCATTGCCACGCGCCTTCGAGAAGGCGAGGAATTCATCCGTCATGATGGCGCAGACCGTGTGCGAACCGACATCCTCCGGACCTGTATCGCAGCAGCCATTGCGGTAAAAACCAGTCAGGGGAGAGTCGGAGCAGCCCGCGATCGGCTCTCCGAACACGTTGCGCTGCAGATCCGCGCTGGTGGTGTCCTCGCTCATGCGTGCCTCGCGCCACTATCGCTCATCAATGCTCCGGCGTATGCCGCAGCCGATAAATCCCGCCTTTCAGATCATCGAAGAACTCGATCACCTGGGGGTGGCGCACCGGCTCGCCGCTGTCATCGGGCAGCAGGTTCTGCTCCGAGACATAGGCGATATACTCGGACTCGGCATTTTCCGCCAGCAGATGATAATAGGGCTGATCCTTGGCCGGACGGATTTCCGGCGGGATCGACAGCCACCATTCCTCATCATTGTCAAATTCAGGGTCGATATCGAAGATCACGCCACGGAACGGATAGAAACGGTGGCGCACGACCTGGCCAAGCTGAAACTTGGCTGTTCTGATTTTTTCCATCGCACATCCTTCATCGGCGGTCCCGCTTGCGCCGCGCCCAGGTCCCGTGGCTGATCGCCACGGATCATCACATTCCATAAGCAGCCGCCATATCGGCGTCCTTCTGCGCAACCATCTGCGCCAGATCGAGAATGACGCGCGCCTGTTTCCAGGTCGCGTCGTCCTGCATCTTGCCGTCGATCATCACGGCGCCGGTGCCATCCGGCATGGCCTCAACGATGCGCCGCGCAAAAGCTACCTCGTCCGGCTCGGGGCTGAACACGCGCTTGGCGATCGCCACCTGGCTGGGGTGCAACGACCATGCGCCTGCGCAGCCTTGCAGATAGGCATTGCGGAACTGCGCCTCGCATCCGGCTTCGTCGGAAAAATCGCCGAATGGACCGTAATATGGTTTGAGGCCGTGGGCAGCACATGCATCCACCATCCGCGCGATCGTGTAATGCCACAAATCCTGCTGGTGGAAGGAGCGCGTCTCACCCGGATCGCTCAGCACACCATATGACGGATGACCACCTCCGACCCTCGTCGTCTTCATCGCGCGCGAAGCCGCCAGGTCCGCAGGGCCAAGACTGATACCATGCATCCGCGGGCTGGCCGCCACAATAGTTTCCACATTGTTTACGCCCTCGGCGGTTTCAAGGATCGCATGGATCATGATCGGCCGCCTGACGGCGTGTTTCGCCTCCAACTGAGCCAGCAACTGGTCCAGATAATGAATATCCCACGGCCCCTCGACCTTGGGCAACATGATCACATCAAGTTGATTGCCAACCTCGGCAACGATCTGGGTGATGTCATCGAGCACCCAGGGGCTGTTGAGGCAGTTTATCCGCGTCCACAGCCCCGTGGCGCCAAACTCGCAGGCGCGCGCCATGTCGATGAAGCCCCGGCGCGCGGCGTCCTTGGCATCGGCGGGGATCGCGTCTTCCAGATTGCCGAGGATCACATCAACCTGAGCAATGAGCTGGGGCACCTTTTCGCGGATCTTCTCGATATGCGGCGGTACGAAATGGATCATGCGCTCCAGACGAACGGGCGGTTCCCGCAACGGCATGGGCGCGCCAATGGCCAGGGGCGCATAGAATTTTGCCGGCGTCTTGTGCTGTGCCATCGTCTCAGCCTCGCATTCGGTTCTGGTCAATTGTAGCGCCGGTTGGACCACATCCATTGTTCGGGATGCTCGCGCACCCAGGCTTCGAACTGGGCGTGCATATCGCTCAGGATCGCCTTGATGTCAGCGTCGATGTCGTCGGTTCGCGGCACTTTAAGCTCCTTGAGCGTGACCTTGAAGTTCGAGCCCGTGCCGACGCGGATACACCTGCCGACCCAAAGCCGCGCGCCAACTCGGCGGGCAAGCATGGCCGGCACCGGATTGGAGCGCGCCGAATGGCCGAAGAATGGCACTGCCACGCCCCGGCGGTCATAAAGATCGGCGAGAAAACCGAGCCGCCCACCCCTGCGGATATAGCTGCCGATGATCCGGGCGGTATCATGGCCGGAGCCGCGCCCGCGCGCAAACAGCCCGCCGGGATAGAGCTTTTCGCGCTGGCCGCGCAGATACAGATCGACATACGGGTTGTCCACCAGCCGGTAGACGGCGGCCGGCTTGGCCTGCGCCCGCGTCAGCGGCAGCATGGCCAGTTCCCAGTTGCCCATGTGCAGCGAAGCGCAGATCGCCGGCCCCATGCGCCCCTCATAGCGCTTGAGCAGCCTGGGCACCTCGACCTCGACGCGCTCGGGTTCATCGAGAATTTCATCTAGCCGCATGGTCTCGGCCATCACCCGGCCCAGATTGGCCCACATCGCCCTGGCAATGGCCTCGCGCTCGTCGTCGGTCTTTTCGGGGAAGGCCATGGCCAGATTGGCCAGCGCGCGCTTGTGCCGGCGGGTCTTAGGCGCGATGAAAGCCCAGCTTTTCGCCGACCAGCGCGTCGCGGTGTCTAGCGGGATGGCACGGACCAGCGCGATGACCCCGCGCAGCAGGACATATTCCGCCAGATACCTGATCTTGAGAAACAAGGGCATGTGAAAAAGGCCTTGTGCGGGGAAGGCGCCAGCGGACAGCCCGCCTGGCGCAGGGACGTGTTGCCAAGCCAGCGCGCGATCGTCAAGGAAAACGGTGCGGATGCACCAGCATCGCCATCAGCCCACCGGACGGCGCGACTTGATGGCCGCCGCCAGCGTGCCTTCATCCAGATAGTCGAGCTCGCCGCCGACCGGCACGCCGTGTGCCAGCCGTGTGACGATCACGCCCGTGCCCTCCAGCAGATCGCTGATGTAATGGGCCGTGCTCTGGCCCTCCACCGTTGCGTTGAGCGCCAGCAACACCTCCTCAATGCCGCCTTCACGGACCCGCTCGGCCAGGCGCGAGAGGTTCAGATCATCCGGCCCCACGCCATCGAGCGGCGACAGCACGCCGCCCAGGACGTGAAACCGGGCGTTCACGACCTGCGCACGCTCCAGCGCCCACAGATCACCGACTTCTTCCACCACGCACAGCAACGATGAAGCGCGCCGGGGATCGCTGCAAATGGTGCACGGCGAGACGGTGTCGAGATTGCCGCAACCGGCGCAGATCACGATCCTTTCCGCAGCCTCCGCCATGGCCGCCGCCAACGGGGCAAGCAACTGCTCAGGTCGTTTGATCAGATGCAGCGCAGCGCGCCGCGCCGAGCGCGGGCCGAGGCCAGGCAGCCGGGACAGCAGCTTGATGAGCGTCTCGATTTCTGTACCGACGGCGTGGCGGCCGGCGCCGCGACCAGCCGGATCTGCATCCATCGGCAAGATCAAAACTTGAGGCCGGGGGGCAGCGGCAGGCCGCCGGTGATCTCTTTCATCTTGCCTTGCAGCGCCACTTCGAGCTTGGACTTCGCATCGGCATGGGCGGCGACGATGAGATCTTCCAATATCTCCTTCTCGTCCGGCTTCATCAGGCTGGGGTCGAGCTCCAGCCCATGCAGTTCGCCTTTCCCGTTCAGCGTGACGCTCACCAGTCCGCCGCCCGATGTGCCGGTCTGGGTGAGCTGCTCAATCTGGGCCTGCATCTCGGCCATTTTGCTTTGCAGCTCTTTGGCCTGCTTCATCATGTTCAGGAAATCGGTCATTACGCTCCTCATTCTGCGCCATTGCGCCACCTGCGCCACTGGTCCGGTCCGACTGGCAGTCTGCATTGAGATCACTCACACCGATGATCTCGGCGTCGGGAAAATGTTTCAGCACGTCGCGAACCAGCGGATGCTGCTTCACTTCGTCGAGCATGCGCGCCTCACGCGCGCGGCGTTCTTCGCCCAGGCTCGGCTGGCCCGGCCGGTCGCTGATCGAGACCAGCCAGCGCGCGCCGGTCCATTCATTTAGCTTGCGCCCGAGCTGGTTGGCCAGATCGCCCGGCGCATCTTTCAACAGGCGCAGCTCGATATGGCCCGGCCGAAAGGCGACCAGCTGCACATTCTCCTCCAGCGCAAGCTTGAGGCGGATATCGCGCCTGGCGCCGGCCAGTTCAGCGACTTCGGCAAAGCTTGCGGGCTGTGGCAGGTCCGCGCCGCCCTGATCGGCATGGACTGCGGCAGGCCCGTCCTGCGGCGCCTCGACCTGCGGCACCTCGGCCTGCGCCGCCAAAGACAAAAGCGGAACATCCTGCGATGCTGATTCGTTTGTCGATTGTTCGTGTTTCGTCTCGATGCGATCCGCCCCCGCGCCGTCCTCCAGCATGCGGATGATCCTCTCCGGCGGCGGCAGATCGGCGACATAGCACATGCGGATCACCAGCATCTCGGCAGCGGCCAGCGCGTCGGGCGCGCGCGATACCTCATCCAGACCCTTGAGCAGCATCTGCCAGGCCCGCGCCAGCGCCGCGATGTCGAGCCGCCCGGCCAGATCGCCCGCCCGCGCGGCTTCGGCCTCGGCCAGATCGGCGCTCGCGCCCGGCGCGCCCGCAGCCGCGATGCGGCTGATCGCGTGCACCGCCTGCGCAAGTGCGGCGATGATCCGCTCGGGCTCGGCGCCGTCATCATAAAGGAACTTGAGACCATCCAGCGCGCGCGCCGCCTGCCCGGCAAGAATCGCTTCAAGCAGATCGAACACGCGCTGGCGATCGGCAAGCCCCAGCATGGCGCGCACATCTGGCGCGGAGACCTCGCCCGCGGCATGGGCGAGCGCCTGATCGAGCAGCGACAGCCCGTCGCGCACCGAGCCTTCGGCAGCGCGCGCCAGCAGCGCCAGCGCCTCTGCGTCCACCTTGCGGCCCTCCTTCGACGCGATGGCGGCGAAATGTTCAGCGAGCCTGCCGGTCTCGACCCGGCGCAGGTCAAAGCGCTGGCAGCGCGACAGCACCGTCACCGGCACCTTGCGCACCTCGGTGGTGGCGAAGATGAATTTCACATGCTCGGGCGGCTCTTCCAGCGTTTTCAGCAGGCCGTTGAAGGCGGCCTTCGAGAGCATGTGCACCTCGTCGATGATGAACACCTTGTAGCGGGCATAAGCGGGCTTGTAGCGGATGGAATCGGTGATCTCGCGGATATCGTCGATGCCGGTATGCGAGGCGGCGTCCATCTCGATGACATCGACGTGGCGGCTTTCCATGATCGCGCGGCAATGCTCGCCTTCGCCGGGCATGTCGAGCTGCGGGCCGGTGTCTTCGCCGGCGACCGAGTAATTGAGCGCGCGCGCCAGTATGCGCGCCGTGGTGGTCTTGCCGACCCCGCGCACGCCCGTCAGCATATAGGCCTGTGCGATGCGCTTCATGGCAAAGGCATTGCGCAAGGTGCGAACCATTGCATCCTGGCCGATCAGATCATCGAAGGTCTGCGGGCGATATTTACGCGCCAGAACCAGATAGGGGCCAGGCGGCTTGTCGCTGGCTTGTTCTGGCTGTGCTGCTGTCTTGGTGCGCGAGGCGCCCTGAGGCCTGCTTTTACCGGATTTTGCCATCGCCCGCCTTTACGCCGCCTTGTCTTTTTCGCACAAGCGGCAAATCCGGACCGCGATCCATCAAGAAATGGGTGGGAGGCTGAACGATGACCCGCACCGGCCTCGTTGGGGCTGCTTCCTTCCGGACCTGACCCGGTTGGCGAGCGGCACGTCCACCGCCAACCTCCCGAACTTCACTATATCAGGCTAATGCCCCGATGATGCAAGTTCAGTCTTCGGACTTTCGCCAGGGATTGATCAGCGGGATGCCGGCATCGTCAAAATCCTTGATGTTGCGCGTGGCGAGCACCGCCCCGTGAGCGCGCACGATGCCAGCTATGAAGGTATCGCGGACATCCACGGTGCGGCCACGCTTTTCGCGCTCGGCTGTCAAAGTTGCGGCTTCGCGGGCGGCCGCCTCATCGAACGCCAGCACGCGGCCCGCAAGCACGGTATGCGCCGCGCGCTCCAGTCCGCTGTCCAGCCGGTCGCGGCGCGCCCCGGGTTCCAGCCGTTCGATGCCGAAACGTGCTTCGTAAAGCGTGATCGCCGTCAGCCAGACCTCATCCGGGTTCTGCCGCTGAAACCAGTCAAAAGCCGCAGCGGAGCGCGCCTTTTCCATGACAGCCGACAAGACGTTGGTATCAAGGACGATCACCGGGCGATCAATCGAAGATCGCCGGGCGCGCCGGCTGCCCCTTCATCTCGGGCAGCGGCTCGTCAAGCTCGACGCCCTCGAAGCACTCCGCGAGCTGTGTGCCCAGCCCTGGCTTGTCAGCGGGCCAGGCCGAGACGCTGACAGCCTCGCGCAGGATGCGCCGCGCCTCTTCCTCCATGCTGTGACCATGGGCACGGGCGCGCTGCGCCAACCGCTCCTTAACGTCCGGCTCGATATTGCGTACGATCAACTGTGCCATGTCGTGCCTCCCTGCTGCATCACCGTGCTATCACGCTAGCATGATAGCATGATAGCATCTAAGCATTCGCCAGGCCAGCGACAAGTCGTTCGGCCCTGCCCGGATCACCCACAGCGCGAAAATACCGGCTGATATTGATGCGCTCGGACGACGGGGCGGTCCGGGCGCATTCGCGAAATGCCGGGCCGAGCAGCTTGGCAGGACTGTACAGCCAGCGATAGACACCCTCGACATCGCGCACAAGCAGGCGCGCCGTACCGCAGGCGGCCAGATGGCTAGGCAGCCCGGGTGCGTCCAGCAGGCTGGCGCAGATGATGATCGCGTCGGACGCAACGAAATAGTCTTCGGCGCGGCCGTGATCAACGCAGATCCGGCCATCAAGACCAATGGCGCGCACGAGCGCAGTGGCCAGATCGCAGGCTTCAGCATCTGCATCGACACAGATCAGCCGCATGTTCGCATTCGCCCGCGCCAGCAGAATAGCGCTGAGCGGTAACGCCCCACAGCCGAGAAACACCACGTCACGGCCAATGTCCGGCCCGACCAGATTGCACTCGGCCCGGCACAGGCTGCGATAATTGTCCATATACCAGAAGTCTTCGAGCACGCGCTCCGGCGCTTTGCCTGCCAGCGCCTTGCGGCACCACCACTTTTCCATTGCGCACTCGGCAACCGCGCATAGGCTCGGCAAGCCGCAGCGGGCTTCCAGCAACTCCGGCGCATCGGCCAGCTCGCCGTGGATACCCTTGGCATGCCAGTCCCTGAGCGTCGCCACAAGACCATGCAGGCGCTGAGTTACCAGCCGGTTGTCGGGGCTCAGATCGGTCTGATCATTGAGGGTACGATAAGTGTCGTCCAAGAAGAAGATTGCACTTGGGCGATCCACTGGCTGGCGCTCTCGATCCGTTCCTGATCCAAAAAATCAGGATATCTGATCCGCCGGTCAGCGTCTACTCGACGCGCGCCTCATCGGCATGCCGCTCCTTCAGCTTCTTCGCCAGCACTTCAGGCGGCGGCGCCACCAGAAAGCCGAACGAGACCGCCCCATCTCGCTCGCGCACCGCATGGTGCATGTGATGCGCCTGATGGACCCGGCGCAGATAGCCGCTTGCCGGAACGAACCGATGCGATACCCGGCGATGAACCAGCACATCATGGACGAGAAAATAGGCGATACCGTAGGCGGTCATGCCCAATGCGATGCCGAGGCTCACCGGCTCGCCCTGCCAGCCGAAATAGAACAGCGGCGCCGCGATGATGCCGAAAAACACACCGAACAGGTCATTCAGCTCGAACACGCCGCGCCGTGGCCGGTGATGCGTCTTGTGGATGAACCACAAAGGCCCATGCATCAAATAGCGATGGGTGAGCCAGGCGCAGGCTTCCATGCCAACGAAGGTCGCCAGAAAAACAAACAGGATGATCAATCCGTCCGACACGTTCTATCCCTCTTTCCTGTCCCCCGACAAAGAAGTGCTTTTGCAATAGACTACCGTGGACTTACGCTCAAGCTCTGCTGGCGGATGAGCCTTTCTGATCGCGCCGGACATGAACCCGTGACTGTTCGGCGATCAGGATTTAATTGCGCAGGCGCTGGAGTACTTTCAGCAAAAGTGGGAACCGGTTTTGCGTCCGGAAGTGCGACACCACAAGAACTTAGAGCGCGTTCACTGACTCCGATTTCTTTGAACGCGCTGGAGGCTTTCTCGGGCAATGACAAGGATGGGAGGAGCGACATCATGCCGACTTATATCTGCGCGGCCGCAAGCGACAGTCTTTCAGCAGATCAGAAAAGCCGGATCGCCAAAGCGATAACCCGGGCCCACGCCGAAGTTACAGGCGCGCCCGCTTATTTCGCCCAGGTGATCTTCAATTTCGTGGACGCGCAAGGCTGGTACATGGGCGGCGCGCCGCTGCGCCATGGACATATATTCATTCATGGCCATATCAGGGATGGGCGCAGCGCCAGGGAAAAAAGCACGCTGATGCGCTGCATCGCCGATGAGGTGGCGGAAATTTGCGCTTTGCCGCCGCGCGGCGTATGGGTTTACCTCAGTGAAATTCCCGCGCGCCAGATGATCGAATTCGGCCATTTTCTACCCCAGGCCGGTGATGAGGATGCTTGGAGCGCATCATTGCCGCAAGCCGATCGCGAATGGATGCAAGACATCGGCGAGTAGAGTTCGCACACCGGCTGGCTGCCGACGCCGAGCCATTACCAAAGTTTGTTGCCGCGCCTGTGAGCGGGCGCGTAGTCAGCGGATTGAGCCATGAAGTTTCTCGATCAGGCCAAGGCCTATATCCAGTCCGGCGCGGGGGGCAATGGCTGCGTGTCGTTCCGCCGCGAAAAGTTCGTCGAGTTCGGCGGCCCCGATGGCGGATCGGGCGGGCGCGGTGGCGATGTCTGGGCCGAATGCGTCGCCAATCTCAACACGCTCATCGATTTCCGCTACCAGCAGCATTACAAGGCCGCGCGTGGCGGCGATGGCATGGGGCGCAACCGCACGGGCGCAAGCGGCGCGGACATCACTCTGAAGGTGCCGCCGGGCACGCAGATCTTTTCTGAGGACAATGAAACGCTCATTGCCGATCTGACCGAGCCGGGCGAGCGGGTGCTGCTGGCGCGCGGCGGTAATGGCGGCTTTGGCAACGCCCATTTCAAGACCTCGGTCAACCAGGCCCCGCGCCGAGCCAATTCAGGCCAGCCCGGCATCGAGATGACCATCTGGCTGCGCCTGAAACTGATTGCCGATGCCGGCATCGTCGGGCTGCCGAACGCGGGCAAATCGACCTTCCTGTCCGCCGTCAGCGCCGCCAAGCCGAAGATCGCCGACTATCCCTTCACCACGCTGCATCCAAATCTGGGGGTCGTGAAGATCGGCGACATCGATTTCGTGCTGGCCGACATTCCCGGGCTGATCGAGGGCGCGCATGAGGGCGCAGGGATCGGCGACCGTTTCCTGGGCCATATCGAGCGCACCTGCGTGCTGCTGCATCTGGTCGATGGCACTGGCGAGGACCCGGGGCGCGATTATCGGATCGTGCGCAACGAACTTCTCGCCTATGACGCCGGCCTGGAAGACCGGCCCGAGGTGGTCGCGCTCAGCAAATGCGACGCGCTTGCGCCGGATGAACTGAAGGACAAGCTTGCCTTGCTGCGCGCCGCATGCGCCTGCGAGCCAATTCCTGTCTCGGCGGTTGCGGGAATGAAAGTGGATGCGGTTCTTTTCCGTCTGGCCGAGGTGATAAAGCGCGAACGTGCCGGCGAGACCGCGCCATCGCCTGGTGATGTTGCCGGCTGGACACCTTGATATCTACCGCACCCCTCAGGCCACAGTGTCGACACATTCGCTGTCAGATGTTTTTACGGCTTGCAGGTTCGCACGCTGGCAGTGCAGGTTGCGGATCAAGTGCTTTTTTTTTGCGTTTCGAGAGGGTTTGTTCATGAAATTCCTGGCGTTGAGTATCGTTCTGGCCGCTGGCGTGTCGTCGGTTTCGATGGCGTCCGCGCCGCCGCCCGATGAGCCGATCACGATCGCCGAAGCCACCACCATAATAGCCGAAATCAAGAGCACGCCGTCCAGGATCGAACTTTACTGCCAGATACAGGAGTTGTTCGCCAAGGCCGACGAGGCATTGCAGCTTCGCGACGAAGCCGCCGCCGATCGCTATCTCGATGAAGCCGCCGGACTGGCCGGCAGGCTCGGCCCGGATTATGAACGTATCATCGCGCTTTCCGCCGAACTGGCGCCCGGCGATGATGATGCCGAACTGTTTCTTGCAGCGCGCGCAGATCTGAACAACAGTTGCATCAATTGAGATCAGCTTCGGGCTTCATATGCCTGCTGCTTGCTTGAACGCGGCTGAAGCGTCCGTCATGGCGCCATTGACACGCCGGCCCGGCGCTGCCATCCCGTTTGCGTAAAAGGCTTGTGGCTCAAGGCGCAACATGGCGTGCGCCAGCGCACCAGGCGGCTGAACAGGCGGTGGTTCGTGTCAGCACCAAGGCAGGAATGGACGCGCGCGCGGCGCATCGTCATAAAGATCGGCTCATCGCTGCTCGCCGATGCCAGCACCGGCGCGCTCAATGATCGCTGGCTGGCCTCGCTCGTCGAGGATATCGCCCGGCTGAAGCGTGAAGGGCGCGATGTCATTGTGGTGTCGTCTGGCGCGATCGCGCTCGGTCGACGGCAGCTGGGGCTTGCGCCCGGCAGCCTGCGGCTGGAGGAAAGCCAGGCAGCTGCCGCCGTGGGGCAGATCGGGCTGGCGCATGCCTATCGCCAGCTCCTGTCGGATCGCGGGCTTGTCGCCGCGCAGATCCTGCTCACTCTCGGCGATACCGAGCAGCGGCGCCGCTATCTGAACGCGCGCGAAACCATTCAGACCCTGCTGCGGCTCGGCGCGGTGCCCGTGGTCAACGAGAATGACACCGTCGCCACCAGCGAAATCCGCTATGGCGACAATGATCGTCTGGCCGCGCGCGTCGCCTCGATGATGAGCGCCGACTGTCTTGTGCTGCTGTCGGACGTTGACGGGCTTTACACCGCCCCGCCCGGCTCGACGCCTGATGCAAGACGGCTGGATGTGGTCACTGCGATCACGCCGGACATCGAGGCTATGGCAGGCGATGCGGGCAGCGAGTTGTCGCGCGGCGGCATGATCACCAAGATCGACGCCGGCAGGATCGCCGTTGCCGCCGGCATCAACATGGTCATCACGCTTGGCAAGCAGCCGCATCCGTTGCAGGCGCTGGGCGAGGGCGCGTCGTGCACCTGGTTCCTGGCGGACACGACGCCCGTCGCCGCGCGCAAGAGATGGATCGCCGGCAGTCTGGAGCCGAACGGCGCGCTGATCATCGATGCGGGCGCGGCGGCCGCGCTGATGCAGGGGCGCAGCCTGCTCCCCGCCGGGATATGCCATGTCGAGGGGCCGTTCGAGCGGGGCGACACGGTGATCATCCGCGATCTGCACGGCGAACCGCTCGGCAGGGGCATTGTCGCCTATTCCAGCGCCGACGCGGCCTTGATCGCAGGCCGGAAAAGCGGTGAAATAGAACGGATCCTGGGCTACCGTGGGCGCAGCGAGGTGATCCACCGCGACAATATGGCCTTGCATCGGAACACGAACCCCTTGAGCGCCCCACAGGAGCAATGATGACGGCAATGCTGAACCCGGATCCGACTTTATCCTCGGCGGGAGATATCGCGGACCTGATGCGCACGATCGGTGCGAACGCGCGCACAGCCGCCCATGCCCTCAGCATCTGCGCAGCGCAGGACAAGACGCGCGCGCTCATTGCGGCGGCAGCGGCCATGCGCGATGGGCAAGCCGATATCGCGCTCGCCAATGCGGCGGATATCGAGGCCGCACGCGAACAGCAGCGCCCCGAGCCGCAGATCGACCGGCTGCGGCTGAGCCCGCAGCGTATCGACGCCATTGCCGGCGGTATCGAGGCTGTCGCGGCTCTGGATGATCCGGTCGGCCGGGTGCTGGCACAATGGGAGCGGCCCAACGGGCTGCACATCCAGCGCGTCAGCGTACCGCTCGGCGTCATCGGCATCATCTATGAAAGCCGGCCCAACGTGACCGCCGATGCCGGCGCGCTGTGTCTCAAGTCGGGCAATGCCGCAATCCTGCGTCCCGGCTCGGACAGCCTGCGCTCAAGCGCCGCCATCCACGCCTGTATGGTAGCGGGCCTGCGTGAAGCCGGCCTGCCCGAAGCGGCGATCCAGCTTGTCCCGACGCCGGACCGCGATGCCGTCGGCGAGATGCTGCGCGGGCTTGAGGGCAATCTCGACGTCATCGTGCCGCGCGGCGGCAAGAGCCTCGTTGCGCGCGTTCAGGACGAAGCCCGGGTGCCGGTGTTTGCCCATCTTGAGGGCCTGTGCCATGTCTATGTGGACCGCGCCGCGGACCTGGACATGGCGATCAGGGTGGTGGTGAACGCCAAGATGCGCCGGCCCGGCATTTGCGGCGCCGCCGAGACGCTGTTGGTCGACAGCGCCTGCGCCGGCACGTATCTGGCGCCGCTCATCGCCGCGCTCATCGAGGCAGGGTGCGAGCTTCGCGGCGATGATGCGGCAATGGCGACAGACCCGCGGGTCAAGCGCGCCAGCGAGCAGGATTGGGCCACGGAATATCTTGACGCCGTCATGTCGGTGCGCGTGGTCGACGGGCTTTCCGGCGCGCTCGATCATCTGGCGCGTTACAGTTCCGGGCATACCGATGCGATCATCACCGAGAACGAGGCAACGGCGCAGGCATTCCTCGATACGGTGGACAGCGCCATCGTGGCCTGGAACGCCTCGACCCAGTTCGCCGATGGCGGCGAGTTCGGTATGGGCGCGGAAATCGGCATCGCTACTGGCAAGATGCATGCGCGCGGCCCCATCGGCGTGGAGCAGTTGACGAGCTTCAAATACAAGCTGCGCGGCACCGGCCAGACCCGGCCGGCATGACACAGTCCCGGTTTGCATTGCCGCCCGCCCATGCGGGCATGCGAATCGGCCTGCTGGGCGGCTCGTTCAACCCGCCGCATCCGGGCCATGCACATATTGCATACCAAGCCCTTGTCCGGCTGCGCCTGAATGCGGTGTGGCTGATGGTGAGCCCCGGCAACCCGCTCAAATCGCATGACGGGCTGGCGCGGGTCGATGAGCGCGCTCAGGCCCTGGCACGGCTGGTGTCATCGCCGCGCCTCATAGTGACCGATCTCGAACAGCGCCTCGGCACGGCTTTCACCGCGCATACGCTGAGGTTCGTCGTGCGCTGCCTGCCGGGCGTGCGCTTCGTCTGGATCATGGGTGCCGATGGTCTGGCCGGATTTCACCGCTGGCACCATTGGCGCGATATTGCCGGCCTGCTGCCCATCGCGGTGGTCGATCGTCCGGGCTGGCGTTATGCGGCCATGGCATCACGCGCCGCAAGCACCCTGAGCGCGGCGCGCGTGGACGAGGCCGCCTTGCCCGGCCTTGCCGATCATGCCGCGCCGGCCTGGGGATATCTCAATATTCCCCTGTCGCCGTATTCCTCCACCGATCTGCGCGGCGCACCGGCATCACGCGACGCCGTCTTTTCGTTTGCGGGATTGAAATCGCGCTGAAATTGCGTCACAGTCACCTTGCAGCGAGTTTCGGGTGAGTCCTGAAGTCAGTTGGTCTCGCCCGGATGCGGCGGTCTGTAGTCGGGCCGCAAGCGATCGGACAGGTCATGACAGAAGGACACAAACCTGATAATGGCGACCACAATTGAGGGTGTCAGCAAGGATATCCCTCCGCGCGAGCTTGTGCGAGAAGGTGCAAGCCCTGCAAACGTGCTCGATCATATTCTCCATTCCCTCAGCGAAGCAAAAGCCGAAGACATTACGACCATCGACCTTGCCGGCAAGACTTCGTTCGGCGATTACATGGTCATCGCGTCCGGGCGATCCGATCGCCATGTAGGCGCAATAACCGACCAGCTTCTGCGTCAGCTCAAGAACGTCGGCGTCAAGGGCGTCTGCGTCGAAGGCACACCGCAATGTGACTGGGTACTGGTCGATGCCGGCGACATCATCGTCCATGTCTTCCGGCCCGAAGTGCGCAGTTTCTATAATCTGGAAAGAATGTGGCAGGCGGATCGGCCCGACCATCCGCAGTCCAACTGATCGCGGCGGGCGGGTTGCCGGCGGCTCCCGCCCCGTCCGTGCCGTCGCAGGCGCGCCCGTCAGCGGCTTTCATGATCTGGCGGGCCTGATCAGGTGCAGCTTCACATCCTTGCCATCGGGCGGCTGAAAGACCGCGGAGAGCGCGACATCCTGGCGCGGTATCTCGATCGCGCGCGCGCAGCCGGCCGTCAGGAGGGCTTCAGCGGGCTCGGCGAGATTGAACTGGCGCAGGCAAAGGCGCAATCATCCCCGGCCAGGCGCCAGGACGAAGCGCAGCGGCTGTTGGCCAGGTGCCCGCCGGGCGCGCTAGTCGTCGCGCTCGATGAAGCCGGCGAGACGCTGACCAGCGCCGAATTTGCCAAGCGGCTTGGCCGCTGGCGCGATGAGGCGGTGGCAAGCGTGGCATTTTGCATCGGCGGGCCGGATGGCCATGGTGAAAGCCTCCTCGCCAGTTGCGACCTGCGGTTGTCGCTCAGCGCCATGACGCTGCCTCATGGGCTGGCCCGGGTGGTGCTCGCCGAACAGCTCTACCGCGCCGTGACCATCCTCTCGGGCCACCCTTATCACCGGGCCTGAAGCTGTTCGCCAGCGCCGGCAACGGCGTGGCATAGCCGGCGAACATCGCAGCGCCGATCAGACCAGAAAGCGGCGCTCGTATAGATCGGGCAGGTCATTTTCTATCAGGATCACGTCGTTGCACTTGGCGTTGCTCTTAAGCCAGGCCTCGGCTTCGGCGAAATCGGCGAGATTGATCACCCGTCCTGTCTGGGTGTTGCGCTCGTAAGCCTCGACGAATGTGGGAATACGGTCGGCGCGGACGATCAATGCGATATCGATGTGCTCGGCGGCCTTCTGGCCAAGCTCGGCATGAGCATCGTTATGGCGCGCGCCCAACTCGGCCATTCCCGGCGTGATCAGTATTCGCCGCCCCTGCGCCTTGCGCAGCTTGTCGGTCAACTCCAGCGCAGCCGAAAATCCCGAAGGGTTGGAGTTGTAGGCATCATCGATCAACACGCTGCCATCGCTCTGCTGCTTGACCTCCAGCCGATGATTGATCTGGCTCACCGAGGGCAGCGCGGCAACAGCTTGCGCCGCGGGCACCCCGGCCAGCACGGCGGCGCCGAACGCGATTGCCATATTGGCCCCGTGATGCATGCCAAAAAGCGGCGCGAACAAGCGGTAGGTCTGGTTTTCCCAGCTGACGTCAACGCTCAGCCCCTCTGCCGTCTGCTCGTTGCGCGTGATCTTCAGATCGGCGAAGTCGCCCTCGCCGCAAATGACGAAACTGTCGCGGTGGGCATTCATGTAATCGACCGCATAGTCCTGGCTCAGCACGCCTTCGCCGACGATCATCCTGCCGCCCTTGGCGATCACCGCTTCGCACAGCTCGAACTTGGCTCGGGCCACCGCATCGAGGGATTTGAATCGCTCGTAATGGGCTTCGCCGATGGTCGTGAGGACACCCAGATCGGGCGGAGTGAGTTCGCACAGGCGGCGGATCGAGCCGACCCCGTAAGCCCCCATCTCGGCGACGAAATAGCGCGTTCCCGGGCGCAGCTGCTCGCGGATGATGCGGGCGTTGCCCATCACGGTGTTGACGCTGCCCGGCGTGAATAAAGTGCGTGCGTTCAGATCGAGGATATGGCCGAGAATATGCTTCACCGAGGTCTTGCCGAATGAGCCGGTGATGCCGATCACCGTGGGCCGCAAGCGGCTGATCTTGGCGTTGGCCTCACGCCAGAACTTGCGCTGCGTATGCATCTCGATGGGCATCAGGACAAGATTTGCCAGCACCAGCAGCATCGGAATGCCCCATAACGGGCCCAGCCAGAAAAGCGGCGCGGGGGCCAGAGCGCCGGCGGCCGCCGCCATCGCGGTAAGGACAAATGCGGTCCAGTAGATGCGCTGGGCCCGCCGGGTCATCACCAGCTTCTTCTTTGCCTCGCGCCTCGGGTCGGGCTCGATGAAGCCGAAAACCACGAAGACCAGCGCAATGGCGCCTTGCCAGATCTCGGGCGGCAGCGGCGACAGCAGCCAGAATGCGAGCGCGATCAGGCCGATCAGCGCGGCGACGCGGCGATCGAAGGAAAAGCTGCGCCACAGCCAGCCGAGGAAGCGCAGGCCATCATATTCCTCCTGCTGAAAGATGTGGAGGTAGCGCCGGAGCCTGCGCATGGCGAAAAACAGGAATGCCGCGGCTGCGACTGCACCACCTGCAAACATCATCGGCCATTCTCCATGAAGAACTTCAAACGACGCAGGACCAGATGTTTTCCGCTGGTGAGCACCGAATAATGATCATGGCGCGGCAGTATCGTCAGTTCGGCATCGGGGATGAGCCGGGCAAGCCTCTCGCCGATCTCCGGCGGCGTCTCGGTGTCATTCTCGCCGTAGACGAGGCGTACCGGACAGGAGACGGCGCGCGCGACATCGCTCAGGTCTTCGCCGACGACCTTGGCGAGCACTGGGCGCATGGCGCCAGCGTCTGCATAATCGGCACTGCCGAAGGCACGCCGCAGACGCTCCACATCAAGCCCGAGGACGGGCGCTGCCCGCTTCAGCACCTTGAAGGCTGTCACACGGGCGCGAAATCGCAAGGCCCCGATCGCGCCGCGGCGGCGCGGCAAGCCGGCAGCCGCGATGAGGAACAGCCCATCGACGGCGCGCGGATGGCGCGCGGCCATTTGCAGGCCCACACGGCAGCCGAAGGAATGGCCCACCCAGATCGTCCGGGCGACCGCTGGCAGGCCCGCCAGCAATTCCGCGCAGGCATCCGCATAATCTTCGGTGCCCCAGGCCGAGCGCGGCGGAGGAGCCTCGCCAAAGCCGGGAAAGTCTATCAGCAGATGGCTCGCTTTGTCGGGCAATGCGCCGGCCAGCGGCACCAGCGCGCGCCGGTCCTGTCCCCAGCCATGCGCCCAGACCACGCGCAGGCCGGACTGTTCCGGCGTGATGCCCAGCTCCTCCCATGCAAAGAGGGCAGCATCCGGCTCCTTCGTGAGCGGGGTTTCCGGCAGGCTCATTCGCGAGGATCTCCGCAGGCACCATCCTGCCCGATACCGGGCGGCGCGACATAGCCATACCAAGCCGCTGAGGGCGCGTCACCCCCCTGGGCCTGCAGATTACGCACATACATCTGTGTGCCCCAATCGAAGTGCCAGAATTCGGGCGGATAATTGACGAAGCCTTCCGCACTCATCGCGCCATGGAGCAGCCGCCTGCGCACCAGCCGCGCATCATCGGCGCCGATGCGCCCCGCGGCCAGCTCGCGCTCGTAATGATCGCTGGCCGAGCGCGCGCTCATTTCATCAAACCCGGCGCCCATATCGGCCAGTTCGCCGGTCTGGAGGCTGCGCAGGCTGACATCGACGGCGCCGCCCGTGGTATGGGTGGGCCAGCTTGTGGGATCGGTCAGGTTGAAGCGCGTGGGATCGGACACGAATTGCAGCACATGAGCGTGCAACTCGGCCGCGCTCGCGCCAGGCATGTCGCGTCTTGCCTTTTCATGAAAGAAATCCCACAAGGCGAATTGCCGCTCGATTGGCCGCAAAGCGTCCATGACGAACAGCTCAAAGCCCGATTTTCTCAATTGCGCATTGACCTTGGCCAGTTTTTCTGCAACGGACTTCCGGCACCAGATACCGCGCCATTCTCCCGCGATTGCGCGGCCATAGGGAGCATTCCCGCCATCGGTGCGCGAATACCAGTTCTCGCCGGCCACGCCGTGATCCCGCGGGTCTGCGAGCGGCTCGGCGAAGAGCGGATGACCAGTGTCCACGGGCACGGCGCCATAGCCGCCTGCATCCATTGCGGCCATCGAAATCGGTATGGGGGCGGGCGGATCGATCGACATGGTGTCTTTCACGCTGGTGTCTTTCGGGCTAAACAGCACGTCTCGGGCCGGGGCTCGTCAATTTTTCGGGAGTAACCGAAATGGCTTTCGAAAAGCAAGGGGTGGCAGTGTTCTTCGGCGGACGCTCGCCCGAACATGATGTCAGCATCGTCACCGCGCTTCAGGCGATGGATGCGCTCGATCCCGACCTCTACGAGATCATCCCCGTCTACATGAGCACACGCGGCGAATTCCTGACTGGCGACAGTCTGCGCGATCGCAAGACCTATCTGCCCAGCGAGGCGGAACGTGGAGCGCTCAGCGAGGTGCATCTCGATCTGCGCCCGGGAGAACGCGGCCGTCTGGTGGCGCGGAGTTCATCGATGTTCAAGCGCGGCCAGACAATCGAATTCGATGTCGCGATCCCGGCCTTTCACGGGCTGTTCGGTGAAGACGGGCGGGTTCAGGGCGCCTTCGAGCTTGCCGATATCGCCTATTCGGGCATGCGCGCTTTCGCCTCGATGATCCTGATGGACAAGGTCGCGACCAAGCGGCTGCTGACGGACACGGGCATCGGCCTGCTGCCGTTTCGTGAAATCAGGCGGCCGCGTCAGGGCCGGCTGCTGACGCGCGGCGATCTGGCGGCGCAGATCGGCGAATTCGCCTTTCCTTGCATCATCAAGCCGTCGCATCTGGGAAGCAGCATCGGGGTTGCCCGCGTCGAAACGCTGGATGAGCTGGAGGCCGTGCTGCCGTCGATCTTCCGCTATGACAGCGCGGCGATCCTTGAGCCATTCGTTGAAAACATGGTCGAGTATAATGTCGCTGTCGCCAGGCTGAACGGCGCAGTGCGCACATCGGCCGTCGAAAAGCCCAAACGCGCCGATGCGTTGCTCGACTTCAAGCAGAAATATCTTTCCGGCGAGGGCAAGCAGGAGGGGACGAAAGCGCCTGGCCAGGTGAGCCAGGGCATGCTGTCGCTGACCCGTGAGTTGAACCCCGCGATGCCCCAGGGGCTTGAGGACACGATCCGCAACTGGGCAGCGACGGCTTTTGAACGGGTGGCGGGCACTGGCGCGCCGCGCATCGATTTCATCGGCAATGAGGCAACCGGCGAAATCTGGCTGAACGAGGTCAATCCCATGCCCGGCTCCTTCGGCTATTTTCTGTGGGAAGCAGCGTCTGATCCGCTATTGTTCTCCGACCTGCTTGATCATCTGATCAACGAAGCGGTGGAACAGCGGGCGCAGGGCGAATTGCCGAATGATCCTGTTCCGGCGGACGCGCGTTTATTTCAGCGTCGCGGCTAAAGCCTGTTCAATGAAATCCGGATCGCCGAGCAGGCTGTAGGTTGCTGTCGGGTCGCATTTGCTGACGCAAGACCGGTGCCCACTTCTGCTGAAAACTGCTCCAGCCGGCGCCTGAGGCGCGCCGCAAACCGGGATCCAAGATGATGCGCGATATCGCCAGCGTTCATGCCGGGCTGCGCCTGCAAACCACCATCCGCCTGCGATGGGTAGCTGTTGCCGGACAGGTCATCACGGTATTCGTCGTCCATTTCGGACTGGGCTTCGCCTTGCCGCTGATGTTGTGCCTGACCGTGATTGCGGCTTCGGCCCTGCTCAATCTGGCGCTCGCCACCTGGCATCCGGCCAGCAAGCGGCTGCGCGATGTGCCCGCGATGCTGCTGATGGCGTTCGATATCTTCCAGCTTGCCGTCCTGCTGTTTCTCACCGGCGGCTTGCAGAACCCCTTTGCGCTGCTAATCGTGGTGCCGGTCGCCGTCTCGGCATCCTCCCTGCCCCTGTCAAAGACGATGATCCTGTCGGCCTTCGCGATTTTCTGCGCCTCCATCCTCACCTGGTTTCATCAGCCGCTGCCATGGTCCGGATCACCGCAGCCGATCCTGCCGCCGAAATTCATCCTTGGCACATGGGCGGCGCTGACATGCTGTATCGCCTTTTCAGCCGTATATTCTTGGCGCGTGGGACAAGAGCGCAGGGAAATGTCTGATGCGCTGTCGGCTGCTGAACTGGTGCTGGCGCGTGAGCAGCGACTGTCTGCGCTGGACGGGCTGGCGGCTGCGGCCGCGCACGAACTTGGCACGCCGCTCGGCACCATCACGCTGGTGACCAAGGAATTGCTGAAAGAGGTCGACAGTGCCAATCCGCATTATGAAGACATCGTCCTGCTACAATCCCAGGCCGTGCGCTGCCGCGACATATTGGGGCGTTTATCTTTGCGTGCCGATGAACGGGACGAGGTTTTTGAGCGTATGTCTCTGGGCCAGCTCATAGAAGAGGTGATTGAGCCCCACCGTCAGACAGGCGCAAACATCGAGGTGAGCTTGCGCGCCGGTGGCGCGGGGGCGAACAACGCCGGCGAGCCGGTGATGAGGCGCAACCCGGGCATAATCTACGGTTTGGGCAATCTGGTTGAAAATGCCGTCGATTTCGCCCGGTCGCAGGTCGTGGTCGCCGCTGAATGGGATGGGCGCATCGTCAGGGTGACGGTCAGTGATGATGGACCCGGCTTTCATTCAGGCGTGCTTGGACGATTGGGAGAACCCTACGTCACAACGCGTCCACAGCAGGGCGCGAGGGTGGCGGGTGAACAATCGGGTCTGGGTCTGGGCATCTTCATTGCCATGACGCTGCTGGAGCGATCTGGCGCGCAGATCGAGATGACCAACCGGCCAGGCCCAAAGGCCGGCGCGATGGTGAAGATAACCTGGCCGCGCGAGGCCTTTTATCGGGTCCGCGCTGCTGATGTCGCTGAAATGTCGACGCGTTGAGAAGCTGCAAAGGATTCATGGTGCAACATGTATACTGAGAAAGATCGTGAAGCCGTAGGTGTCGATAACGCCGTGGAGAAGCGTGGCGCGAAAATGAACGAAGATGCTGAGATTGTTTTGCCTTCTGGCGACCTTAGTCTGGTCATCGTGGATGATGACCGGGCTTTTCTCGGGCGTCTGGGACGGGCAATGGAGTCGCGCGGATTTGACGTGCGCCTCGCCGGTTCGGTCGAAGAAGGGATCGAGCAGATCCGCTCGGCGCCGCCTGCTTATGCGGTGATCGACATGCGTCTGGAAGACGGCAACGGGCTTGACGTCGTCAAGCTGCTGCACGAGTTGCGTGCGGATTGTCGCGTAATCGTGTTGACCGGCTATGCCAACATCACCACGGCGGTCGCGGCGGTGAAGCTCGGAGCGGTGGATTATCTGGCCAAACCGTCAGATGCCGATGATATCTATTCCGCACTGCTCGCAACGCCGAAGACGTCAGCGCCGCCGCCGGAAAATCCGATGTCGGCCGACCGGGTCCGCTGGGAGCATATTCAGCGCATTTATGAATTGTGCGATCGCAACGTGTCGGAGACGGCGCGCAAGCTCAACATGCACCGCCGCACTCTACAGCGAATTCTGGCAAAGCGCGCGCCGCGATAGCGGCCCGCTCGTTGGATTGGCTGCGGTCATCCGGCGCATGCGCAACGCACTTGATGTGCCATTCCCTACGGGATGCCAGAGTCACAATTCGCGTTGTGGCTTGATTTGTGCGTTGCCAGTCTCGGGTATATCGGCTGCATCAAGCAGCTTGAGCGTGATTTCTGTTTTGCCGTCAGGCAAAGTGAGCTGAAACGCTATGCGCGGCGCTTCGTCGCGCTCGGCCCCGACTGACCCTTCCGAAACGGTTTTCTCGACCCGAAACTGATGGGTGCTGCCGTCCACGCTCGTCAGCGTGATGAGATCACCACTTTCAAGCTGATCGAAACCATGTGTGACATGGATGGTGTCGTTGCGGCCGGAATAGGGCGTATCGGTGCCGGCCATTGGCGCGCGCGCCGCCCATTCCTTGCCGACGCATCCGAGCATCGCCATTGCGGACATGATGCTGCCCTTGTCGGCTTTGCCATCCAGTTCGAGGATCAGATCGCCGCTCGCGCCCTCGCGCATCTGCCATGATCGCGCCACGGGCGTGGCGAAAAGAGCGGGGCTGACGCGAGCCGCCGGCGCCTCGTGCTCCAGCGCATGTGTCCAGATCAATGCCGTGACTGCCTGATCGAGCTTGCCGAGTGCTGCTGGAACCATGTCGCGCGCTGCGTAGATCCCGCCAAAGAGCGCCGCGCCGGCCAGCACACCGACAAAAGACCTGCGTGCAAAAGACCTGCGTGCAAGAGACTGACGCGCAAACCGCCACGATTTGTCGGTCATGGCATCATGATCATCGGCGCCAGATATCTGCTTGCCAGATATCCGCCTGCCGGAGCGAAAACCAAACATCCTCGCCATGCTGCCTCCGATTGCGATTTCAGATCTGCGCTCTGTATGCGCGTCCGAGGTGGGTCCAGAACAACAGGCTGAGCCCGCCTGCCAGAACGAATATAAGCGTCATGGCCAGGAATACATGCTTTCTCGAACCATGAGTGCCGGGGTGCGCAGATGGCGCACGTCCCAGGCCAGCATCATTCAACCTGAAGCCGGAAGTGACCGCCTCGGCATATTTACGCCGGTCGAAGGCACCCAGTTCAGGTTTTCTGTTTACCAGGCCCTGCTCGTGGCTTGCCCAGTCCTGCTCCCGACTTAACAAGACCACCTGACGTACGCTGCACCAGTCGCCAGGGGTCCTGTTCGCGAGTGCCTCAGATCCGGCCGGACATGCGCCTGGGCCAACATCCGCAAGCGGGCGTGTTCCAGGCATCGGGGCATTTGCTGAACCCCGTGTCCGGGCGGCTGAAGACGCCCCGACGAACCTTTTGGTTGTAGCACCTATTGCTTCGTCATGAAAGCGAAGGCTTTGCCCCGAAACGATCCCGCCGGGGGCTGTGAACTGTTGTCCATAGGAAAAAGCCGCCGGGCTGGCTTGGCTGGCGCTGAAAACCCCGAGCAAGATGAAAATGACGAACAGCGCTATGCCAAAGACAAGGTCGGACAAGGCCTGCCGCAAGTGCTTTTCCTGATCGTTCTGTGGTGTCATGTATAGACCTGTTTGCGCGTTGCTTCACCTTCGGCGATCAGCTCACGCTGCACTGCTCCTGAATCGCATATTTGCACTAAAATCAGCAATTTGGCGCGCATATGCTCAAACTGTGTTGTCCACGTAAATTAATTGTGACGCACCAGCGCCACAGCGCCCGCGACTTCATGCATGAGGCGCCGCCGGTGGGCGGATCGCGTCCCTCGCCAGGCTCATTTGCACTCGCTCTTGCCTTGGATGGCGTTTGTGCTTATCCCGGCATCATGAGTGGCGAGGAATTGGGGCTGGGCGGCCCGCAGACTTTGTCTTTGGAAGCGTTCGCCGCCGGCATCCGCGCGGGTGACCGCGCTGTGCTTGCCCGCGCCATAACGCTCGTTGAAAGCCGTAACAGCAGCCACCGCAAACTGGCCAGGGCGCTGTTGCAAAAGGTGCTGCCGGCAAGCGGCGGCGCGTTCCGCATCGGCATAACCGGCTCGCCGGGCGTCGGCAAATCCACCACCATAGATCAGTTCGGATGCAACCTCATCGCGCAAGGACACAAGGTCTGCGTGCTGGCCGTGGACCCCAGCAGCCAACGTACAAGGGGCTCGATCCTCGGGGACAAGACGCGCATGGGCCAGCTTGCGGTTCATGACAATGCGTTCATCCGCCCGTCGCCCTCCGCCGGCACGCTTGGCGGCGTCACTCGCGCCACACGCGAGACCATGGTCCTGTGCGAGGCCGCAGGATTTGACGTCATCATCGTGGAGACCGTCGGGGTCGGCCAGTCCGAGATGACCGTCGCATCCATGACCGATTTCTTCTTCGTGCTGCTTCTGCCCGGCGCCGGCGATGATCTTCAGGGCATCAAGAAGGGCGTGCTCGAACTCGCAGACATGATCGCGATCAACAAGGCCGATGGCGAGAACGCGGCGCGAGCGTCCGCCACTGCTGCTGATTATCGCACCGCGCTCCATATCCTGACGCCGCGAAGCGCCAACTGGCAGGTGCCGGTCATCTGCATTTCCGGACTGCGCAATATCGGCCTCGACGACATGTGGCGCCAGATGAGCGAATTTCGTGAAGCGATGACTCTATCGGGAGAATGGCAGGCGCGGCGGCGCGAACAGGCCGTGGGCTGGATGCATGATCTCATCGAGGATCAGATGCGCGAGGCGCTGATCGGCAATCCGGCCGTGGCGTCCCGGCTGAAGGACCTGGAGGCGCAAGTGCGCTCCGGCGCGCTGCTGGCGACGCTCGCGGCGGAGGAAATCGCCGAAATCGCGGGGTGGCGCACATGAACGCTGCAACGGCTGGCGCGCAAATGCGGCGTGTGATCCTCGTCACCGGCTTCGGGCCGTTTCCGGGCTGCGCGCAAAACCCCACGGCATCGCTCATTCATGAACTCGGCGTCACCCCACCTGTCCTGCCGCACGACATGGCGCTTGAAACCGCTGTCTTGCCGACCGAATGGGACCGCGCCTGGGAAAGCCTGGCCCCGCTGCTGAGCCGCGTTCAGCCCTTGGCGGTCATCGCATTCGGCGTATCGCCGCGCGCTGACGGGTTCTGCCTCGAGCGCTTTGCCTATAATGAAACATGCAGGCTTGCGGACGCGGCGGGAAAGCTGTCACAGGCCGGCACGGTTTGTGACACGGGCCTGATGCGCATCGCGACTGGCCTGCCCGTCGATGATCTGATCGCCGCGCTGCGCGCCAACGGTCTGCGGGCCGATGGCTCGACCGATCCCGGGCGCTATCTGTGCAATTTCATTCTCTACCGCCTGCTCGACTGGGCCGGCGCATACGGCAGTCCGGTGCACGCCGGTTTCGTGCATGTGCCCCATCCAGATGATGAAGACGAAGGCTCGGGCAGGACTTCAACAGCTGGGTTGAGCCGCAATGATCTGCTCGCCGGCGCGCACATCATCATCGCCCATGTCGCGCGAACGATTGCAGGTGAGGATATGCCCGCGCGAGCCGTCGCATCGGCCGCTTCGTCGAGAGGAGATGCACCATGAGCGCGAACCGCAGGGATATCATGCTGGGGCTGGGAATGGGCACGGCGGCCGTACTTGGCGCCGGCCAGACCGGGGCGAGCGAGACGGGCGCACCGCCTGCCCTGTCGGTGGCGGGCTTCGGAGCGGTTGCCGATGCTGACGGGGACCAGGGTGAGGCCTTGCAACGGGCCATTACCGAGGCAGGCTCGCGCGGCGTGCCGCTGGTCATACCAGGCGGCGTCTACCGGACACGGCAAACGCTGAGGATGACCAGCAGCCTTCACATCATCGCGGCTCCGGGCGCGCAGCTCATCGGCGAACATCCGCTTGGCGTGCTCAGCGCGCCGGAAAACCAGCACGTGATCATCGAGAACCTCGCGCTGAGCAGCGCTGCACTCTCGCCGGGAAAATCCCTGCTTGAATGTAACGGCGGACAACTGGTCCTCGCCAGGTGCGCTTTCAGCGCCGCCTCGGGCGGTGGATTTGTCGCGAACGGCAGCAGCCTCAGCGTGCGCGACTGCTCGGCTTTCGGCCTCGGCGGCGTGGCGTTCACCGGCGCAGGCGGCTCAGGCGCGGCGTTTCATGGCAATACCATCGCGGCCTGCGCCGGCGGCATAGCCCTGAGCGCGCCGGCAAGAGCCGCCATTTGCGCAAACAGCATCAACCGATCGGCGGGGACAGCACTCGCCATCGCCGATATCGGCGAGAGCGCCACCATCAGCGCCAACATGATCTCAGGCTGCGCAACCGGCATCAGTCTGAGCGCGGGGCGCGAATTCAAGGCGCGGCTTTACATCCATGACAACATGATTGACGACGCCTCGATGGGGATCACGGTCGATCTCGAACAGGAGACCTATGCCGCCATCGCCACAAACATCATCACCCGCACTCGGGCCGGAGCCATCCGGGGCATGCATGAGGGCCGCGCAACCAGCAACGATCTGGCTGTAGAGAGTGCGGAAGCCTTTCTCAACCTGGCGATCTTCGGCAATCTGACCCGCTGATCGAAGGCGGATGGGAGCAGCAGGGCATGTGAGCAGCGGGGCATGGGAGCAGCAGGGCATGGGCGCAGAACTTCGCGATCGCTACCGCCAACTGGTCGAGACCGGCGCGCTCAGGCCCGACCCGGCGCAGGCGCTGGCCGTTGAAAAGCTCCAGCTTCTGACCAACCGACTGGCCCGCTACAAGCGCCCTCAGCGCACCGACATCTTTTCGTTCTTCACGCGCAAGCGTGGAGAGATCCCCGATGGGCTCTACATTTTCGGCGGGGTCGGGCGCGGCAAGACCATGCTCATGGACCTGTTTTTCGATTGCGTGCCGGTGGCCACCAAGAAGCGGGTACATTTTCATGCGTTCATGGCCGGCGTGCACGAGCAGGCCGACGAGTTACGCAAGGCGGGCGACGCCGAGCCGTTCCAGTCGCTCGCCAGACGGATCCTCAGCGACACGACATTGCTGTGCTTCGATGAGTTTCATGTCACCGACATCGCCGACGCAATGATCCTCGGGCGGCTGTTTCAGGCGCTGTTCGGCGCTGGCATGGTGGTCGTTGCCACCTCGAACCAGCCGCCGCGCGAGCTTTACCGCGACGGGCTGAACCGCAGCCTGTTCGTACCGTTCATCGACCTGCTGGAAGACCGGATGGAGGTCTTTCAACTTGAGGCTGCCGGCGATTACCGGCTGGAAAAACTGTCCGGCGAGCCGCTGTACTTCACACCGCTAGATCAGGCGGCAAGAGCGGGAATGAACCGTCTGTGGCGCCGGCTCACGGGCGAGGAACGAGGCCGGCCTTTCGAGATCCACTTGCTGGGCCGCAGCCTTCACGTGCCCGAAGCGGCGCTTGGCGTCGCCCGCTTCGGCTTCGCCGACCTGTTCGAAAGACCGCTCGGCGCCAATGACTATCTGGCATTGACGCGAACCTTTCATACCATCCTCGTCGATGATGTGCCCCTCATGGACCGGCAGCGCCGCAACGAGGCCCGCCGCTTCATCACTTTCATCGACACGCTTTATGATACCGGCACGGGCCTGATCATTTCCGCAGCCGCCCAGCCGGAGGCGCTTTACCGCGCGGGTGATGGGGCAGAGCTTTTCCAGCGCACCGCTTCGCGGCTGATCGAGATGCGCAGCCAGTCCTACGTGGTGCGCGGACGCATCAGATTGGCCGCACCCGCGTTTCCCGGTTGAGCGCGGGCGCCGGTGTTGCTATGACTACGCAACGATAAATTTTTATCTGAGATCGCAGGTTTTGCCCAAGTCGCCACATTTTTCCTGTTTATCTCATAATCAGGTGAAGTGTGCGCGGTGTAGACTGGCCGCGGCGCGAACTAAGCTTTCATTGCAAGATGAGACCCGAACAAGAGGGAAGGCGAATATGTTGTCTGGTTTTCGTAGACTTTGGTTGGCCGGGCTGATTGTGGTAGCGTCGTTGCTGGCGTCTGGCACTCTGGTTGGTCCCGTCAGCGCGCAGGAAGAAACCCCGCGCACCTCGACTGAATGGAAGCAGCAGACCAATGGCGGCACAATCCGCATCATCACCAAGGGGCTGGGCTGCACCTGTTCGCACATAGCTCAGGACATGGCGCATGTTCTCAATGAATTCGGCAAGCTGCGGATCCTTCCTGTGCTCGGCACCGGCAACATGCAGGGCATGGCCGACGTGCTTTATCTGCGCGGCATAGACCTGAGCATCGTGCAGTCAGATATTCTTGCCTATATTCGCCGCAACAACATTCATCCCGATATCGACAACAGAATCCGCTACATCACTAAGCTTTACAACAGCGAAGTGCACATCATAACGCGCAAGGATATCCGCTCGATTCAGGATCTTGAAGGCAAGGTCGTCAGCCTCGACGTCGTCCAGCGCGGCACCAACGTCACGGCCGAGAATGTCTTCGGCGCCTATGGCGTAACCATCGAGCCGGTTTTTCACGAACGCGATTTGTCCATCGAGATGGTCTCCAAGGGCGAGATCGACGCCGTGATGGTTGTCACCGGCAAGCCGGCAACCTCGATCAGTTCGGTGAAGTTCGACAATCTGCATCTGTTGCCGATCGAATTCACACCGGAATTGGCCGAATCCTACCTGCCGTCCGAGTTCACCTCCGAGGAATATCCCAACCTGGTCGCAGCAGGCGCAAAGCTGCCGACAATCTCGGTGGGCGAAGTCATGGCGGTTTACAACTGGCCATCAGATACCGAGCGTTATCGTAATCTGGCGCTGTTCGTCGATGCCTTCTTCGATAATTTCCAGCAGTTCCTTGAGCCCATCCGTCATGCCAAATGGCATGAGGTGAATCTGGCCGCAACGACGCCGGGCTGGACCCGCTTCAAGCCGGCCGAGGACAAGCTGCGCCAGCTTCTCGCCGCGCGCGAGCGTCCTGCTGCATCTCCCGACCGTCAGGCCCAGTTCGCCGAATTCGTGCGCACTGTGGCAGGACGCAACATGACGGAGCGCGAGACGCGGGAGCTGTTCGAGCAGTTCTCACAGTGGTTGCAGGATCGTCAGTAGACAAGACAGGGACACAGACCGCAGCTTTTGCGGGACCTGTCGATCATGGTGAACACCCGGCACAAGCCCAGCGGCTATGCCGGGTGTTTTCATTTGCGGCAGCGCACAAGCCAGCCAGGCTTGCCGGCAACGGGGCCAGCCGGGCATGTCAGCAGGAAATGCCGCCGACGCGGCGACAGGACATGCATCGGGCTGATCTGAAGCGGGAAATGTGGTCGAGAAACTGCCAGAGCCGGCCAAAACAGCCCTGCCGCGCTGGCGCAGATGTCAGAGCGCCGGTTCATTGGGTGTGCGCAGAGGGTGTGCGCAGAAAAGCTTACGCCGGCAGGCCTGCAAGCCTCAGCTGCACCTGAAAACGACTGGCAAGCAAAGCCGCCTGACGTTCCGCGATGCGCGGCTCATCACCGGCATCGCAATTTCGCCCCCGCCCACGCGATCGGAGCCGGCGGGAGTCACCGCGCGGAAAAAGCTCAAGCGCCGCGCACGTGCTCGGCTATCAGGCCACGGAAACGCCCGTCGGATACCCAGCCGTTCGCCCTCACTGCGTGCCGGCCGCCAGCACGCGCAAACGATCCTCTGCATCGCGATTGCCAAGTTCGGCGGCACGGCGATACCATTTCTTGGCTTCCTCCAGATCGGGCTGAAGACCTGCCGCGCCAACTTCGCGCAGAAATCCCGGATCATAGGTCTGCGCCAGCGCATGCGCACCGCGCGCGCTGCCACGCTCGGCAAGATAGATGTACAAAAGCCGGGCTGCCGGGATATCGCGCTTCTCGATCCAGCCATCGGCGCGCTGCATCATGACATCTTCAACGGCCGGCGAAAGGCTGGGCGCGGAGGGGGCTGCGCTCGCAAGCGGCGCCGGTTCGCTCACCGGCAAGCGGATATCGACTGGTATCGTGATCGGATCCGATGTGGATGTGCGCCCGACGCGCAGCCGCACCTCCAGAGCAAAGCGCCCGGTATAGTTTTCGGGCGCTGTGAGCGTGAGTTCATCGACATCCGCCAGCGACACGACCCAGCGGTCTTCAACACGAAAACCCGCCGACATCTTGAATTGCTCTGGCAGGTAACGGAACATCAGAAAATTGTAGGCACCCTCGGTGAGGTCGGGGATCTGGACATTGACGGGAAGGGACTCGCCGGGCTTTCCCGAGATCGGCTCGACGGAAAATGAATCGCCTCGCCGCAGCGCTATCACGCGCGCGCTTGGCCCAGAACCCAGAACCTGCCCCGGCACCGGCTGGGGTAAAAGCTGCCCCACGGCGCCAATCGCCGGCCCGGATGATGCGGTAATCTCAAGAAGCCCGATCACACCACAAAAAGCGGCGCCTGCAACCAGAAACCGGGAACCCGTCTTGCCGATACTCATGATCAAACCTCCCACTGTCGCCCTGGCCTTACGGTCTGTTGCGCGCAGACACTGGAAAACCCTTCAAGCCGGCCCACCAGATGCCCATTGCAGCGGAATTGCCTAGACGACTTTTCCCATCCGAAGACATGTCTTTGCACCCTTTGTGCATCATTGTGATGACCAAGAGAAGATGATTTGCAATTTTTTAACATTCGCTGAAACGAATAAAGGCTGGTGGTGCGGGTCTATTGCGGGGTGATTGTGCCCGATGCGGCTTACTTCGCCTTTTCTTCTTGCCCGATTACATCTCTTTCCCGGGCGCCTGATCAGGGAACAGGCTGCGCAGGCCTTCGCGGCTTGCCGGGCAGATGCCGCGTTCCGTGATCAGTCCGCTGACCAGCCGCGCGGGCGTCACGTCAAAAGCCGGGTTGGCCGCCGGGCTGCCCGGCGCGGCGATGTCAACGGCCACCACCTCGCCCGCATCCGTGCGCCCGGTTATCCGCGTCACCTCCTCGGCGCCGCGCTCCTCGATGGGGATGTCCGCGCCGCCCTCAAGCGTCCAGTCGATGGTGCTGCCCGGCAGCGCGACGTAAAACGGCACACCGTTGTCATGCGCCGCCAGCGCCTTGAGATAGGTGCCTATCTTGTTGGCGACATCACCGTTCGCGGTCGTGCGGTCGGTGCCGGTAATGCACATGTCCACCAGGCCGGTCTGCATCAGGTGGCCGCCGGCATTATCCGCGATGATGGTGTGCGGCACGCCGTGCGCGCCAAGCTCATAGGCTGTCAGAGCCGCTCCCTGGTTGCGCGGGCGGGTCTCGTCCACCCAGACATGCACCGGCAGCCCGTCATCATGTGCCTGGTAGATCGGCGAAAGCGCGGTGCCCCAGTCAACACAGGCGAGCCAGCCGGCATTGCAGTGGGTGAGGATGTTGACCGTCTCGCCGGGCTTGCGCTGCGCGGCCTCGCGGATGAGCGGCAACCCGTGCTCGCCGATCCTGCGGCAGGTCGCGACGTCCTCGTCGCACAGTGCCGCCGCGCGGGCGTAGGCGGCAGCGACCCGGTTTTCGCGCGGCTGGTTGCGCACGGCGGCCAGCATCTCGCCTAGCGCCCAGCGCAGGTTGATTGCCGTCGGGCGCGTCGCCATCAGCGTGTCGCAGGCCGCCTCCAGCGCCGCGTCGGATGCATCCGCGCGCAGCGCCAGGCAGACGCCATAAGCCGCCGTCGCGCCGATCAGCGGGGCGCCGCGCACCTGCATGATGCGGATCGCTCGGGCGGCATCATCGAGCGTGCTCAGCCGCGCGGTCTCGAAGCTGAACGGCAACTTGGTCTGGTCGATGATCTCGACCGACCAGCCGTCCTCGGCCACCCAGATGGTGCGGTAGTACCGCTCGCCGATCTTCATGTCTGGGGCAACCTTTCGCTGGAAGCCCGCTCGCGACGGTCCGAAATCGCGCCTGGCAACTCATAGATATATTTCAGATAGCCTTCGCAGAAATAGCGCAAATGACTGGCGTCGGCCTGGGAATATTGCTCGATCTCTTCGGGCGGAGGCCGCCGCGGCCAATCCGCCTGGCGCAGCCACTCGCGCAGCGGCGATGTCACCACACCGCCGGCCAGCAGTCGCTCCAGACGCTCGGTCAGCGTCAGATCGCCGAAGCTCGGGTCAAGCGTGCGCGTCGATATGTCGAGCACGCGGCGAAACCCGATCGCCGCCAACGACCATGATTTCTGCATGTAGGCCCTGAGCGCACTTTCATATTCGCTAGAGATATTTTCAGGCAGATAATCGGGGATGTCCTTAGGGTCTTCAGGGGCAACGGCCGTGATCGCATAATTCAGGCTGTTCACATCGGCGTCGCTGGCCATCATTGTCTCGACAGCCGGCGCACCGGAACGGCGGTACAGGTCAATCATGATGAAATTATCGCACGTCCGGCACCGGGAGAATGCGCATTGATGGCCGCGCTGGCGCCTGTGTGGGGCTGTATGGACAATATCGAAAGTGGCCTTAGTGGTCTTGCAGTGCGGACAATTGAGTGTCGCGGTTGCCATCTCTAATGGCCCTCGAATTCCATTAGCGTGTGGCACTTGACGCCGCGCGCGCCCAGCCGCCCGCAGCCGCCAAGGTCTGGCAGGTCGATGATGAACGCCGCGCCCGCGACCATGCCGCCCGCCTTCTCGATAAGCCGCGCGGCGGCCAGCGCCGTGCCGCCGGTGGCGATCAGGTCGTCCACCAGCAGTATCCGCTCGCCGGGCCGGATCGCGTCCTCGTGCAACTCGATGGTGTCGACGCCGTATTCCAGCTCGTAGTCCTCGCCGATCGCCTTGGCCGGCAGCTTGCCCTTCTTGCGGATCGGCACGAAGCCGGTGCCGAGCCGGTCCGCCACCGCGCCACCAAGGATGAACCCGCGCGCCTCGATCCCGGCGACAGCCTCGATCCCCGCGTCCCGATACGGCGCGGCAAGCCGCTCGACGCAAGACCTGAAGCCGCGCGCGTCCTGAAACAGCGTGGTGATGTCACGGAACATGATGCCGGGCTTGGGGAAATCGGGGATGGTGCGCACCAGCGCCTTCAGGTCGTTATTTGCGTGATGGGTCGTCATTGTGATCTCCGGTTGGTGATCTCCGGTTGATGGTCTCCGGTCAGGCGAATTAGGCCCGCCCCAGCACGCGCCCGGCCACGGCGTCGAGTTTGGCCAGCAGCGCGGGGTCGCGCGCCTCCGGCGCCGTGATGATGGCGAATTCCAGCGCCCTGTCGGAGCCCAGCGGGCATGGCGGATGCTCATGCGGGAAATCGCGCGCGAGCGCGCCAATCAGCCGCGTCGCCCTGACCACGTTGTCGCGCATGATGCGCAGGATGTCCTGAATATCGATATCGCGGTGGTCGTCATGCCAGCAGTCATAATCGGTGACCATGGCGACGGTCGCATAGCAGATCTCCGCCTCGCGGGCGAGCTTGGCCTCGGGCATGTTGGTCATGCCGATGACGTCGCAGCCCCAGGCGCGGTAGAGTTCGGACTCCGCGCGCGTGGAGAACTGCGGCCCCTCCATCACCAGATAGGTGCCGCCGCGCTTGTGGGCGATAGCTTCGGCCTGTGCTGCGGCCTCCAGCCGGTCGGCAAGGCCGGGGCTGATGGGATCGGCCATCGCCACATGCGCCACGCACCCTGCCCCGAAGAAGCTCTTGTGCCGCGCGAAGGTGCGGTCGATGAACTGGTCCACCAGAACGAACATGCCGGGGGGCAGGTCTTCGCGGAACGAGCCGCACGCCGACAGCGAAACCAGATCGGTGACGCCGGCCCGCTTCATGCAGTCAATGTTGGCGCGGTAGTTGATGTCGGTCGGGCCGAGACGGTGGCCCGCACCATGGCGGGCGAGAAAGACCACCGGAAGATTGCCGATCTCTCCGGCGCGCAGCGCGCCCGATGGCTCGCCCCATGGGCTGGTTATGTCTAGCTCGCGCAGATTTGAGAGGCCCGGCAGGTCATAGACACCGCTGCCGCCGATGATGCCGAGAACAGATCTGGTCATTGGGAAAATGGCTCATGAAAAAGGATGGTGATGATATCTGAGGTTTAACTACATTTTTCGTCGGGGCACAATGACGGCTGGCGGCGAGGTTTGCCTGACGAGCAACATTACGTGCTGTGGCGAGCGCAAAGGCAGCGCGATCAGAGATCGACCGATTTCGCCTTTCCCGCCTCGACGGCAAGACGCGCGGCCAGACCAGCCACGGCCAGATCCTGAAGCCCCACGCCGGTACCGTCAAACAGGGTGATCTCATCATCCGACATCCGGCCTGAATGGGTCTTGTTGATCACCGCGCCAATCGTCGTGATGTCGTCCTGCCCTATCAGGCCCGCTGCCACGGCGTGCTGGGCTTCGCCGATGCTGACCGACTGGGCGATCTCGTCGGTGAAGACGCGCGCGGCCGCGACGAGTGCGGGGTCCACCTCCTGCTTGCCTTTGGTGTCGGTGCCCATGCAGGCCAGATGCGTGCCGGGCTTGATCCAGCCTTTCATCAGCAGCGGCTCGAAGGCCGAGGTGATCGTGATGATCACGTCCGCTTCGGCCCCCAGCCGTTCGGGCTCGACCGCCTCGAATGGCAGGCCGATGTCCTGCGCGACCGCAGCGAGTTGGGGCAGCATGTCGGGATGCGGGTTCCAGGCCACCACCCGCTCGAAGGCGCGCTGATCGGCGGCTGCGCGAAGCTGGAAGCCCGACTGATGGCCCGCGCCAACCATGCCCAGCACCCTGGCATCGGCGCGCGCCAGATGGCTGATAGACACCGCGCTGGAGGCGGCGGTGCGCATCGCCGTCAGATAGTTGCCGCCCACAAGCGCCGACAACTGTCCGGTATCTGGATCGAACAGGAACACCGTGGACTGGTGGTTGGTGAGGCCCTTGCCGGCATTGCCGGGCCAGTAGCCGCCAGATTTGACGCCCAGCACCAGCCCGGCCCGGTCAAAGCCCGATTTGAAGCCATAAAGCGCATCGGCATAGCCGATCGCCTCACGCACCACGGGGAAGTTATAGGCTTCTGCGCGCGCCATGGCCGCGAAAACGGCCTCAACCGCCGTGAAGGCATCGGCCCTCCCGACCAGTTCGCGGCAGACCGCTTCGCTGACGATCAGCATGACCCTGCGACCTTAATAGGCTTTGCCGCGCGCCGTTATCGGCCATAATGTCTCGACCTTGCCGCCGCGCACGCCGACATACCAGTCATGAACATTGCAGGTCGGATCGCAGTGGCCGGGCACGAGGCGCAATTTCTCATTGATCTTGAGCACGCCTTCGAGATCTTCTATGACGCCGTGCTCGTCGGAGCATTTGACATATTTGACGTCGGTGCGCCCGAAGATCACCGGCAGGCCGCTGTCGACCGACTGGGCCTTCAGGCCGGCGTCGCAGATGGCCTTGTTCGGCTTGGCGTGGCTCATCACCGAGGTGAGGATGAACAGGGCATTGTCCCACTCGCCTTGATCGATGCGGTTGCCATCCTTGTCGAGGATGCGGCCATAATCGGCGTCCATGAACGCGTAGGACCCGCACTGAAGCTCGTTGTAAACGCCTGAATTGCCTTCGAAATAATATGAGCCGGTGCCGCCGCCGCCGACGATGTCGCAGTCGAGCCCCTCGGCCTTCAGCGCATCCACCGCATCGCGGACCATGGCCACGGCGATGTCGATCTTGGCCTTGCGATCCTCATATTTCTCCATGTGCTGCATGGCGCCCTGATAGGCCTGGATGCCGGAGAATTTGAGGCCCGGCGCGGCGTCCACGGCCTTGGCGATCTCGACCACGGCCGGTGTTGTCGTCACGCCGCAACGGCCGGCGCCGCAATCGATCTCGACGAGCACCTCGATCGTCGTGCCGTGGCGGGTGGCAGCAGCAGACAGATCGGCGACATTCGTCACATCGTCGCAGCACACGATCGCGCGGGCGCCAAGCTTGGGCAGGCGCGCCAGCCGGTCGATCTTGGCCGGGTCGCGCACCTGATTGGACACAAGCACATCCTTTATGCCGGCCCTGGCGAAGGCTTCGGCCTCGGACACTTTCTGACAGCACACGCCGACGGCGTTACCGTGCTCAATCTGGTATTTGGCGACATCGGCGGATTTGTGCATCTTGCCGTGAACGCGGTGGCGCACGCCCATCTGCGTGCAGAAATCGCGCATGCGCGCGACGTTGCGCTCAAAGGCATCCAGATCGACGATCAGGCAAGGGGTCTGGATATCGGCCTCATCCATACCGACACTGGCAGGAATGTCATAGCCCACTTCGAGATCGTCGATCTTCATATGTACGGTCATGTCAATCTCTCCCTTTGGTCGGTCGGTTCAATTCGTGTTCATCCAGGGCAGCTTGTTCAGATCCACATTGCCGCCCGTCACAATCACGCCGACGCGCTTGCCCTCGAAAAGGGCGCGGTTCTTGAGGATAACGGCCAGCGGCACCGAACAACTCGGCTCGATGACGATCTTCATGCGCTGCCATGTCAGATACATCGCGTCGATGATCTCCTGTTCGGAGGCAAGCAGGATGTCGGTGACGAAATTGGAAACGAAGTGCCAGGTTCGCGGACGCAGGCTCACTTTCAGCCCATCCGCGATGGTCTGCGGCGCGTCATCCTCGATGATGTGGCCGGCACGCAGCGAACGATAGGCATCATCGGCGTTCTGCGGTTCGGCGGCGTAGATCTTGGTGCGCGGCGAGATGTTCGACATCGTCAGACAGGTGCCCGAGATCATACCGCCGCCGCCAATCGGCGCGACCACGGCGTCGAGATCGCCGACATCCTCGTGCATCTCCCATGAGCATGTGGCCTGCCCGGCAATGACGCGGTGATCATTATAGGGATGGACGAAGTCGGCGCCGGTGCGCGCCACAAGCTCTTCCAGCATCGCCTCGCGCGCGGCTGTCGATGGTTCGCATTCCAGCACCTCGCCGCCATAGCCGCGCACGGCGGCCTTCTTGGCTTCGGGTGCGGTGCGCGGCATGACCACGGTGGCCTTGATCCCGCGCCGACCCGCAGCATAGCTGAGCGAGAGCGCGTGATTGCCGGAGGAATGCGAGGCGACGCCCTTTGCCGCCTGGGCCTCGTCGAGGCTGAAGACGGCGTTGGACGCGCCGCGCGCCTTGAACGCGCCGGCCTTCTGGAAGTTCTCGCATTTGAAGAACAATCGTGCGCCGCTCAGCCTGTCGAAATACTCCGATGTCAGAACCGGCGTGCGGTGGACATAGGGTTTGATGCGCTCGCGGGCAGCGCGGGCATCCTCAAGCGTGGGGATATACAGATCATCGATGATATTCATGGCGTTGGAGCCTCTCTTCACGCGGCTTCAGCCAGGCTCTTGCGGGCTGTCTTGCGGTAATGATCCTGCGCCGCAGCGACCCCCGAGCCAAGCTCGATGGGATAATTCAGATCCTTCATCGCCATCTCGATCGTTGCAAGCCCCGAGAGCGCCATGACATCGGTCAGCGAGCCCAGATGGCCGATGCGAAAGGCCCTGCCCGCCATCTGTCCCAGACCGACGCCAAAGGACACGCCGTAGGCGCTGAAGGCATGTGCAGTGAGCGCATCGCTATCCTTGCCCTCGGGAACGTATATTGCCGTTATCGTATCTGAATAAAGGTCCGGGGTCATGGCGCAAAGCTGCATTCCCCAGGCCCGCGCGGCAGCGCGCACGCCTTCGGCAATGCGGAAATGGCGGGCAAAGACATTGTCGAGCCCTTCGGCGAACAGCATGTCGAGGCTGGCGCGGAGACCGAACATGAGCTGAACCGGCGGCGTGTAGGGATAGCCGCCGCGCGCATTGGCGCCGATCATGTCGCGAAAATCGAAGAAGCAGCGGGCGCATTTCGCGCCTTCACAGGCTGCGCGGGCCTTCTTGCTGAGCGCGACGATCGCCATTCCGGTGGGCAGCATGAACCCTTTCTGCGATCCGCACACCGCCAGATCGATGCCCCACTCATCCATGCGGAAATCCATGCAGGCAAGCGAACTGACGCAATCGACATACAGCATCGCGGGATGCCCGGCGGCGTCGATGGCCCGGCGCACCGCCGCCACATCGGAGCGCACGCCGGTCGCGGTTTCGTTGTGGGTGACGAGCACAGCCTTGATCTGATGATCGGTGTCAGCCGCAAGACGCTCGGCATAGCGGGCCGCCGGCGCGCCGCTGCCCCATTCGCACTCGATCACCTCGACATCGAGCCCATGGCGCTGGCACAGATCGATCCAGCGATGCGAGAACATGCCGAAGCGGGCCACCAGCACCTTGTCGCCGGGCGACAGCGTGTTGGTGATCACGGCTTCCCACCCGCCGGTGCCGCTGGCCGGGAAGATCAGCACTTCGCCGCTTTCGGTCTTGAACACCTTTTTGAGATCGTCCAGCAGCGGCTGCAGGAGTTCGATGAAATCAGGGGCGCGGTGGTCCATCGTCTGCAGCGCCATGGCCTGGCGCAGCGCGTTGGGAATATTCGTCGGCCCGGGGATGAAAACCGGGTTCTGTCCATGCAATGCGGGCGCCTTGGCAGCCATCGCGTTTCCTCCATTATTCGATTTTTCCATTTGATAGTAGCGGGCCTTTTCGAATTTGCAATTTTACTAGAACATTTTCCCAATATTGCGATGAAAAATTGCAAGCCATTGAAATAAAAGCTAGTATGAGTTTTCCAACAGATCGGCAGATGTGGCGATGAAAAAAACTCATGTCACTTTTTTGGGCGGCGATCGGACATTTTCGCCGCACCAGGGAGCAGAATGAGCGAGGCGGAGCGGCGCGGGCGGGCGAGAGGCCGGCCGCGTTCAGCCGGAGCCGAACGCAGCGCCTCCAGCGTGCAGGCGCTTGACCGCTCTATCCTTTTGCTGCGCGCACTGGCGAGTGATGGCAACATGACCCTGTCGGAACTGGCGCTCAAGGCCGACATGCCGACCTCATCCGCACATCGGCTGCTCGGCACGCTGCAGAACCACGGTCTTGTCGATTTCAACGCCGGCACCCAGGAATGGATGATCGGCGTCGAGGCCTTCCGGATCGGCAGCGCCTTCGCGCAGCGCGCCAGCCTGCTGGAGGTGGGCCGGAGTGTGCTGCACCGGCTCGTCGAGCAGACCGGAGAGACCGCAAATCTGGCGATCGCCGACAGGGGCGAGGTGGTCTTCCTCAGCCAGGTCGAAACGCAAAATCCGATCCGCGCCTTCTTTCGTCCTGGAACGCGCGTGCGCATGCATTCCTCGGGCATCGGCAAGGCCTTGATGGCGGAGTTTGACGAAAAAAGCCTTCAGCAGATCATCCAGAGCCACGGGCTGACAAAGTTCACCGAAAAGACGCTTACCCGTAGCGATACCCTGCTCGCCGATCTCAAGCGCATACGCGAGCGCGGGTGGTCGCTCGATGATGAGGAAAATTTTTCCGGCATGCGCTGCGTCGCCGCCTGTATCTTCAACGCCTATGGCGAGCCTTATGCCGGCATTTCCATCTCCGGCCCGACCGTACGCTTCGATGAAGCTTCCATCGCGGAAAAAGCGGCGTATGTCCGCGCCGCCGCCCATGATATAACCAGATTGACCGGTGGTGTGATGTCCAGCAAAGCCAGGATCGGTTGAGCCCGAACCGGCCAATGCAAGCAGACCGGATCATCGTAGCATGGCAGCCATGCATGAGCCGCAAGCAATAGGCGTCTGTAGCGCCTTGGTCCGGGCCAAATTGAACGCCACGTATGACGGGTGTGCTGCTCAAGCCCGCGCGACTGCCGCAATTGTTTGAACGCATCCGCTCGATTTTATTCAAGTTCTTGCGGGTCTCTTGAGGATTGGTCCATGACATCTCTTGCACCAAATCACCTGCGGGCCACCCTCGTGATGGCGATGTTGCTGATATTTACAGTCCACGGCGCCGGCCATGTGCTGGCCCAGGGACCGGGAGACTTCGCTGTCCCGGTGGAAACCGCGAAGGTCGAAGTCGGACCTGTGGAAGACACGATCGCGACGGTAGGCGACATAATTGCGCAGGAGTCCCTGATCATCAGTCCGGAGATCGCCGGGCGCATCAACTCGATCGGGTTCACCCAGGGCGAAAGGGTGAACAAGGGCCAGGTCCTGTTCACGCTCGATGATGCGATACTTGCCGCCGAGCTTGCCGACGCCACCGCAAGCCTGGAGTTGAGCAAACGCAACCATGAGCGCTCGAGCGAGCTTCTCGGCCGCCGCTTTGGCACCGAGCGCACGCGCGATGAGACGCTTGCCGCGCTGCAAAGCGCCGAGGCCAAGGTGGCGCTTGCCAGGGCAAGGCTCGACAAGACCCGCATCACCGCCCCGTTCGACAGTGTCGCCGGTCTGCGCAGGGTGAGCGTGGGAGCGTTCGTATCGATCGGCGAGGACCTCGTGCGGCTGGTCAAGACCGATCCGGCCGAGCTTTCCTTCCGGGTGCCCGAGCGCTTCCTGCGCACGCTGTATGTGGGCCAGCGCCTTGAGGTGCGGGTCGATGCCTATCCGGACCAGACATTCGCCGGCACGGTGTTCGCGCTCGATAATGTTCTCGACATCAACGGTCGAAGCATCGAGGTTCGCGCGCGCATACCCAATCCGGCCGGCCTGCTGCGACCGGGCCTGTTTGCGCGCGTGAGCCTTGTGACGAAGATGCGCGAAACATCGCTCATCGTCCCCGAGGCCGCGATCGTGCCGACCGCCGAAAAGCCTTTCGTCTACCGCGTCATCGATGGCAAGGCGTCGCAGACACCCGTTGAATTGGGCCTGCGCATGCCTGGCATGGTGGAAGTGCTTGAGGGCTTGAGCGAAGGCGATGTCGTCGTCACCGCCGGGCAGCAGAAAATCCGTGACGGGTCTGCTGTCCAGCCCGTCGAGAAACAACAACCCGCGCCGGCCACGTCACCTGAGACAGCCGCTGCGACCGAGGGCTGACACGGCATGAGCCTCTCAGAATTGTGCATCCGCCGGCCGGTCTTCACCACGGTGCTGAGCCTGGTGATCCTGCTGCTCGGGCTGGTGTCCTATCAGCGGCTGAACATACGCGAATATCCAAACATCGACCCGCCTGTCGTCACGGTCGAGACCACCTACAGCGGCGCGAGCGCGGAAATCATCGAATCCCAGGTGACTCAGGTGCTTGAGGATTCGCTGGCGGGCATCGAAGGCATCGACTTCATCAGCTCGATCAGCCGTGAGCAAGCCAGCCAGATCACGATCAATTTCCGCCTGAACCGCGACCCCGACAGCGCCGCCGCAGACGTGCGCGACCGCACCAGCCGCGTGCGTGGCCAGTTGCCCGATGAAATCGAAGAACCGATCATCCAGAAGGTCGAGGCCGACGCGCAGCCGATCCTGTATCTGGCGTTTTCCAGCGACAGACGCACATCGCTTGAAATCACCGATTATGCCGACCGCTTTGTGAAGGACCAGTTGCAGACCCTGCCTGGCGTCGCCCAGGTACGCATCTTCGGCGAACGGCGCTACTCGATGCGCATCTGGCTCGATCCGCTGCGGCTCGCCGCTTACCGGCTCACGCCTCAGGATGTCGAGGATGCCTTGCGCGCGCAAAATGTCGAAGTGCCTGCCGGGCGCATCGAGAGCCGGCTGCGCGAGTTCACCGTGCTTTCCGAGACCGATCTGCGCACGGCTGATCAGTTCGAGCAACTCGTGGTCAAACAGGCTGACGGCTATCTGGTCCGCCTTGCCGATATAGGCCGCGCCGAACTGGGGCCGCGAGACAACCGGGTCGTGGTGCGCTTCAATGGTGAGCCGGCGATCGCGCTCGGCATCATCAAGCAGGCGACCGCCAACCCGCTGGACGTCTCCAATGCGGTACGCGGCGCCCTGCCGCGCATCGCCCAGTCTGCGCCGGAGGGCATGGTCATCGAGGTGGCGCACGACAGTTCGGTGTTCATCGCGGAGTCGCTGAAGAATGTCTATGTCACCATCGGCGAGGCGGTGGTGCTCGTGCTGCTCATAATACTGCTGTTCCTTCAGTCCTTCCGTGCGACGCTCATTCCGCTGATGACGATCCCGTTGTCGCTGGTCGGCGCTTTCGGACTGATGCTGATGGCGGGCTTCACCATCAACACGCTGACGCTGCTCGCTTTCGTGCTCGCCATCGGCCTGGTGGTCGATGATGCGATCGTGATGCTGGAGAATGTTCACCGCCATATCGAAGAAGGCAAGGACCCCTTCACTGCGGCGATCATCGGAGCCAGGGAAATCAGCTTCGCCATCGTGGCGATGACGCTGACGCTGGCGGCGGTCTATGTCCCCATCGGCTTTCTGACCGGCAAGACCGGCCAGCTCTTCACCGAATTTGCCTGGACGCTGGCGGGCGCGGTGCTGGTCTCGGGCTTCATAGCACTGACGCTCTCGCCGATGATGTGCTCACGGCTGCTGAAGCCCGAAAGCGAGAACCGGCGCGGGCTGATCGCCAGAACCATCGAGGGCGCCATCAACGCGATGATCGCCGGCTACCGGGTGCTGCTCGGGCTGGCGCTGCGCGCGCGCGTGCTCATCCTGCTGATCGGCGCCGGCGTCGCCGTTGGCGGCGGGCTGCTGTTCACTCAGCTCAAGTCCGAACTCGCGCCGTTTGAGGATCAGGGCACGATCGTCGGCATCTTCATCGCGCCTGAAGGCTCCACCGTGGAATATACCGATGCCTATGCCAAACAGCTTGAGGAGATTTTCGCCCGCACGCAGGATGTGAACCGCTATTTCGTTGTCACCGGCTTTCCGACGCCCACCGCAGGCATCGCCTTCGTGAAGACCACCGACTGGGGGGAACGCTCCCGCTCGCAGCAGGAAATCGCCCAGGAGATTGGCCCGCAGATGTTCGCCGTCCCCGGCATCCTGGCGTTCCCCGTCAATCCGCCGCCGCTTGGCCAGAGCGTGCGCGACCAGCCGATTCAGCTCATCGTGATGACGTCAGAGCCCTATGAGGTGCTCTCCGGCTACGTCGATGAGATCCTGTCGCGGGCGAGCGGCAGCACCACACTGCAAAATCTCGACAGCGATCTTCGCCTCAACAAGCCGCAGATCAGGGTCGAGGTGGACCGCGACAAGATAGCCGCGCTCGGTATTGATGTGCAGACCCTAGGGCGCACGCTGGAGACGCTGCTTGGCGGCCGCCAGGTCACCCGCTTCAAGCGTGACGGCAAGCAGTATGATGTGGTCGTGCAAGTGGAGGATGCCGGCCGCGTCAGCCCGGCTGATCTCGAGCAGATCTATGTGCGAACCAACTCCGGGCAGATCGTGCAGCTTTCAAATGTCGTGTCGCTCCTGGAGACCGTATCGCCCAAGGAGCTGAACCATTTTGACCAGTTGCGCTCGGCCACCTTTACCGCCACGCTGGCACCAGGAGCCACACTTGGCGAGGCGCTGGGCGAGCTTGAGCAGATCGTGCGCGATGTCGTGCCGGCCAGCGTTCAGGTGGACTACGCCGGCCAGTCCCGCGAATTCAGGGAATCGAGCGCCGAGATTTATGTCACCTTCGTGCTCGCGCTGGCGTTCATCTATCTGGTGCTCGCCGCCCAGTTCGAAAGTTTCCGCGATCCGCTCATCATCATGCTGACGGTGCCGCTGTCGATCACCGGTGGGCTGCTGGGGCTTTACCTGACTGGCGCAACGCTGAATATCTACAGCCAGGTCGGGCTGGTGACCCTGATAGGCATCATCACCAAGCACGGCATCCTGCTTGTCGAGTTCGCCAATCAGCAGCGCGACAAGGGCGCTGACCTGAGAGAGGCGATCCTGCAATCGGCGACATTGCGCCTGCGGCCCATCCTGATGACCACAGGCGCCATGGTGTTCGGCGCCGTGCCGCTTGCGCTGGCTTCGGGCGCCGGCGCGGCAGCACGCCACGATATCGGCATCGTGATCGTCGGCGGATTGCTGGTCGGCACCCTGTTCACGCTGTTCGTCATCCCGGTCGTCTACACCTATCTGGCCGGACCGAGCAAAGCCGATGCGGTGGTGGGAAAGGCCGAGGCCCCGGCAGAGCAAGGCGCGGCCCCCGGCCCGGCGGAGTGATGTGCGACCGGGCGGCCGCCCCGCTGAAAGTCCCGGTCATGATGGTTGGATTGGCGCAAGCGCACCAGAGCGCGTTCCCAAAAAGGGCGTCAGTGAACGCGCTCTGAGTTCTGGTCCCGTCGCACTTTTGCAGCTTAAGACCGGTTTCCACCTTTGCTGAACGTGCTCTAGCCAGTGCTGAAAGCGCTCTAGCCAGTAATGTACTGGCCGCCGTTTGCCGTGATCGTCGAGCCGGTGATGAAGCCGGCGTCCTCACCGGCAAGGAACACCACGCACCGGGCGATCTCGCTGGCCTGCCCCAGCCGCCCAACCGGGATCTGTGCGATGATCTGCTTGAGCGCGTCTTCTGGCACGGCGGCAACCATGTCGGTGTCGATATAGCCCGGCGCGACCGTATTCACCGTGATGCCCTTGCGTGCGGTTTCCTGGGCGAGCGCCTTGGTGAAGCCGATAACGCCGGCCTTGGCGGCGGAATAGTTGGTCTGGCCCATCTGGCCCTTCTGGCCATTGATCGACGAGATGTTGATGATCCGGCCCCAGCCGCGATCACGCATGCCGTTGATCACCGGGCGCGTCATGTTGAACATCGAGCCCAGATTGACGCGGATGACCTCATCCCAATGTTCCGCGCTCAGCTTGTGCAGCATGCCGTCGCGCGTGATGCCGGCATTGTTGACGACGATGTCTACCGGGCCGACGTCCTGCTCGACCCTGGCGAGGCCCGCTTCACAGGCGGCATGATCGCCGACATCCCATTTATGGACCGCAATGCCGGTCTCCTGCCGGAACTTTTCAGCCGCCTGATCGTTGCCACCATAGTTGGCCACGACCTGACATCCTGCTTCCTTGAGGGCGACGGAAATGGCGTGTCCGATCCCCCTGGTACCTCCTGTGACCACCGCTACACGCGCCATGGTTCATCCCTCCTCATCGAAATTTTCGTTTCCAGCTTTCGCCGGAGCGCCGCTCGCACCGCGCTCCGGATTGCCGGTTTACCGGTTTACTGGTTTACTGGTTTACCTGCACTTTAGCCTGATCGCCTGGATTCGGGCTAGTCTCGCTCGACGCAAAGCGCAATACCCATCCCGCCACCGATGCACAAGGTCGCAAGTCCGCGCTTGGCATTGCGCCGCTTCATCTCATGCAGCAGCGTAACCAGAATGCGCGTGCCCGAAGCGCCGATCGGATGACCGATCGCGATCGCGCCGCCATTGACGTTGACCTTGTCAACATCCCAGCCAACACCCTTGTTGACGGCGCAGGCCTGGGCGGCAAAAGCCTCGTTGGCCTCGATCAGATCGAGCTGATCGGCGCTCCAGCCGGCCTTTTCCAGCGCCATCTTGGATGCCGGGATCGGGCCTGTGCCCATGATCGACGGATCGACGCCCGCCTGCGCCCAGGACACGATACGCGCCAGCGGTTCGGCGCCGCGCGCTTCGGCCTCCGCCGCGCTCATCAGCACCACAGCCGCCGCGCCATCATTGATGCCGCTGGCATTGCCGGCCGTCACCGTGCCGCTCTTGTCAAATGCCGGACGCAGGCCCGCAAGGCTCTCCGCCGTCACGCCCTCGCGGATATACTCGTCCTCCGAGACCAGACTGTCGCCCTTGCGCGTCGTGATCGTCACCGAAACGATCTCGTCCTTGAAACGGCCTTCCTTGCGCGCGGCCTCGGCCTTGTTCTGCGATGCCGCCGCAAACGCATCCTGCTCCTCTCGCGTGACCTGCCATTGGCGGGCGACATTTTCCGCCGTCACACCCATGTGATAGCCGTTGAAGGCATCCCAGAGACCGTCCTTGATCATCGTGTCGATGAAGGCGAGATCACCCATTTTCTGGCCCTGGCGCAGCGGCGCGGCATGGGTGGACTGGCTCATGCTTTCCTGTCCGCCCGCAACCACGATCCTGGCGTCGCCGTTCCTGATCTGCTGATAGCCGAGCGCAACCGTGCGCAGGCCCGATCCGCACACCTGATTGATCAGCCAGGCCGGCGTCTCGATGGGCAAGCCGGCATTGATAGATGCCTGGCGCGCCGGGTTCTGGCCCTGTGCCGCCGTCAGGATCTGCCCCATGATCACTTCGGAGACATCGGCCGGCGCCACCTTGGCGCGCTGCAACGCTTCGCGGATCACCGTCTCACCGAGATAATGTGCGGGCACCCCGCTCAACGCACCGAGGAACGAACCCACGGGGGTGCGCGTCGCACCGGTGATGACGATTGCTTCACTGCTACTCATAAAAATCCTCCTCGCCTTCGCTTTATCACGCGATCGCTCGCCCGGCTGCTGTTGGCCGTCCCACGGTCCCGCATTGTGACGCCCCAAGGCCGGATCGGCAGGCCAGCGGAAAGCGTCAGCGCAGTATCAGCCATTTCACCAGAAACAACAAACGTCTCTTGCCGTGCACAAAACTTGTGTGCGCGCTTCTGCAGTGCAATATTGGAGCGGGTTCTAACGGCTGCCGACCCATCCCGCAATTTTTCGGGTGCAGCGACAAGCGAGATGCAGACGTGGCTCAGGAAAGTACCGTGCCTCCAACACCGGTCAACAAAGACCCGGCGATCATCAAGAAATATGCGAACCGCCGGCTCTACAATACCGACACAAGCGCTTATGTAACGCTCGATACGCTGGCCGAGATGGTCCGCTCGGAGCGCGATTTCGTTGTGTTCGACGCCAAGACGGGCGAGGACCTGACGCATCAGGTGCTCACCCAGATCATCGTCGAACAGGAGAGCAAGGGGCAGAATCTGCTACCCATCAGCTTTCTACGCCAGCTGATCCGCTTTTATGGCAATTCGATGGAACGGCTGGTGCCCAGCTATCTGGAGTTCAGCATGAACACGCTGGCCCGGGAGCAGGAGAAATATACCAAGCAGCTTGCCGAGACGTTGGGCAGCACGCCATTCGGCGGGGCCGCGTTCGAAGCCATGCAGCTGCAGGCCCGCAAGAACATGGAGATATTCGAGCAGGCCATGAGCATGTTCAAGCCTTTCGCGCCGGATGCCAAGGGCTCGCCGAAGGCCGGCAGCGGCATTGACAGCGCCGAGACAGGACAGGTGCCTGCACAGATCGCTGCATCCGCCAGTGAGGTGGCCGCGCTCAAGGCGCAACTGGAGCAGATGCAGAAGCGACTCGACCGGCTCGTGTCCGGTAATGGCTCACACCACGAGAGCCTGCAACTGACCGGCAAGCCCGGCGAGGATCAGTCAAACTGAATATGGCATTTGGGCAACGGCGCAGGAAATAACATCACGCCGCCTCTGCGGCAGATCCGATGCGCCATAGTCAGGCCATATCGTAAATGTTTTTTGTCAACATTATCGGATGTTGCTGAAACGCAATCTTTTGTTAAGCACGTTGGCTTATCAAATCATGAAAGTTTCAGTATCAACGCGTTCCCGATAGCGGTCCATGTGGGGCATGCATGACATGGCTTTGACCTTTCGGCAAAGCGACAGACGACCAGCACGAGGCAGATCGCGCGGCATAGCTGCACGGCGAGCTTGTGCGCTTGGAATTTTGGCAGTTGCCGCCATCATGATTGCAGGCTGCTCGGTCAACCGGCCAATGATGAGCACTTTCGTGGAGCCGGGGGACACGTCCGAACCTCCCCGCCAGGCCAAACCGCAACCCGCTGATGATACCTCCCTGCCTGATCGTATCGCCACATTGTGGGAGCGCATGACCACGACGACCGATGCGGCCAGCACCGATGAAAGCCTGGTGCCGGCTTCGGATTTTCAGGCAGATGTCGCGCTGCGCATGATCAACGACTATCGCAAGAGCAACGGGCTGAGCGAACTGAGCCTCGATCCCCAGCTTACAGAGGCTGCCACGATCCACGCCAGCGATCTTGCCAACCACGACCGCATATCGCATTTCGGCTCCGACGGGTCAGACCCTTGGGACCGCGTCCGGCGCACCGGCTTCACGCCGCGCCTGGCCGCCGAGAATGTCGGCACCGGCCAGTTGACATTCGGTGAGGTTCTCAGAGGCTGGAAACTCAGCCCCGAGCATAACAAGAACCTCCTTCTCGCCGATGCCACCCATGTCGGAATTGCGGTGATCAACAAGCCTGACACCCAATTCAAGACATTCTGGAGCCTGGTTATCGGCGCGCCCAACAGCTAGACGCGCGAGGCTGCAAAGCGGTGGCAGGTCTGCGGGCCGATCGCGCGGCTTGACGGACGCCGTGATCTTCCCGCCGCCTTGGGCGGAGCTGGTCAGGCTCGCTCAAGCGGCCTGCTGGCTACACACGCAAGCGCCTTACGCCGTCGGCCAACAGCACGTCGCCTCGCACAGGTGGAGGGCTTTTCGCCCGCTGCGCCTTGTAGGGCTTGCAATAAGCACCTCAAGCCTTGTATCTCTGAACGCGGAGAGGTGGCCGAGTGGTCGAAGGCGCTCCCCTGCTAAGGGAGTATACGCCAAAAGCGTATCGTGGGTTCGAATCCCATCCTCTCCGCCACTCTGGAACATAAGTGCGAACGCCGTTCGCCGCCGTTCCTACGCCATTTGCGGAAGCCAGAACCCTCAAGAGCTCGTTTCGCGAGCCCATGATCCGAACCTCGCGCTCGGCGACCTCGACCCGCTGGGCCAGAGCCCGCAGATGATCCCGCCGAAATCCGCCGTCCTTTCCACGCATGCGTCGGCGGGCGACGGCCGCGAAACGGGCGATCTGGTCGGGCGTAATCGCCTGACCCGCGCTCTCGATCGCGGCGCGTGCGCGTTCCGCGTCGATACGCGCTTGGTCCCGCGTCGCCTTCAATTCCTCGATGCGCGTCCTGAGCGACGGATCGTCCAGATCGGCGACGCCGCTCTCGATGGCGTCATAGAGCCGCTTCAATCGGGCCTCTGCGGCGGCGGCGCGGTTGACCAATTCCGCCGCATGCGCGCGCCGGCGTTCGTCCCGCTCCTCGCGGCGGTCGAGATGGATCGCGAGCAGGTCTCGCAGTCGTTCCGGCTCGAGGAGCCGCTTTTCCAGATGCTCGGCCACCAGATGGTCGAGCCGGTCCATCCGGAGCGTGCGGCCCTTGCAGCCGGTCTTGCCCTGCCGCGCGGCGGTCGAGCAGGTGTAG
>DAIMZI010000010.1:0-95327 GCA_036734025.1 Dichotomicrobium sp. | reverse complement strand
CGCGCGGTACTGGCAGCCGGCCTCGACAGCCCCGCCACTCTTTACTGGACGCTGCATGCCGTGTTCGTGCGCCGCGCCAGCGAACGCGAGCTGTTCGCCCAGGCGTTCGCCATGTTCTGGCGCGATCCCGATTTTCTTGGCCAGATGATGTCCCTGAGCGTGCCCACACTTCGCTCCGAGCGCGAACCGGCGGGAAAGGAAATGTCCAGGCGGCTTGCCGAAGCGCTGTTTCACGACAGGCGCGAGCGGGCACGCCAGACCGGCGAACGGCTGGACATTCACGCCACCGGCAGCGCCAGCGCGCACGAACAGATCCGGCACAAGGACTTCGAACAGATGAGCGCGCAAGAGTTGCGCGAGGCCCGCAGGTTGATGGCGAGCCTTCATATGCCTTTCGAGCGGGTCCGCAGCCGCCGCTTCGAGCCCGCGCCGTCGCGCGGCCAGCCCGATCTGCGCCGGCTGATCCGCAACATGGCCGCCAGGGGACCCGATGATCTGCGCCCCTCCTATCGCCGGCGTCGGCAGGTGCGCCGCCCGATCGTCATCTTGTGCGACATCTCCGGCTCGATGGCCATTTACGCGCGGGTGTTCCTGCATTTCATCCATGCACTCACAAATGACCGCGACCGCGTCCATACCTTCTTGTTCGGCACCCGGCTGACCAATATATCCCGCTTGATGAAGGACAAGGACCCCGACACCGCCATCGCCAAGGCCAGCCGGCAAGCGCCCGACTGGGATGGCGGCACACGGATCGGCCAGTGCCTGGACAGGTTCAACAGGCAATGGGCGCGCCGAGTGCTGGGCCAGAATGCCGTCGTGCTGCTGTTCACCGACGGGCTCGACCGTGATGGCGGCGAGGGGATCAGCCTCGCGGCGCGCCGTCTGGCGGCCAATTGCCGGCGTCTTGTCTGGCTCAATCCGCTGATGCGGCATGAGGCTTATCAGCCGCTTGCAGCCGGCGCGCAGGCACTGGCGCCGTTTGTCAGCGAGATGCGGACTTGCCATAATCTGTCCAGCCTGGCTGATCTGGCGCAGGCATTGTCACGCCCGATCCACGCAAAACGGATGAGATGACATGAGTGCGCACAAACACGAGCTTCTCGAAACCATGCAAGCGTGGCTGGCCGAAGGACGCCGGCTCGCTCTTGCCAGCGTGATCGAAACCTGGGGTTCTGCGCCGCAGCCGGCCGGCAGCCTGCTGCTGATCGATCAGGACGGCAATTTCGAAGGCTCGGTGTCGGGCGGCTGTGTCGAGGGCGCGGTGATCGTGGAGGCCGAGGATGTGATCGCGACGGGCAAGCCGGTGATGCTCGAATTTGGCGTCGAAGACGAGACGGCGTGGAATGTCGGGCTCGCATGCGGCGGACGCATCCGCATTTATGTCGAACCGGTCCGCGAGGGCTGAAGGACTTCATGCGCAAGACCGATCTGGACATTGTGCGAGCAGATCTCGCGGCGCGACGGGCCTGTGCGGTGCTGACCTGGCTCGGCTCGGGCGAGCAGCGCATTGTGCGCCGTGCTGATCTGGCCGGGCTGGACTGGGCGCGCGAGAGTGAACTGGCAGGCGCACTGGAAGACGCTTTTCGCACCGACAAAAGCCGGCTGATCCCGCTTGGCAGCGATGACGTGTTCATCAATGTGTTCAATCCCGCGCTGCGGCTGATCGTGATTGGCGCGGTCCATATTTCCCAGGCGCTGGCGCCGATGGCGCTCAGGGCGAATTACGATGTCATCGTCGTGGACCCGCGAACCGCTTTTGCCACGCCACAGCGCTTCACCGGTGTGCGGCTCGACCCACGCTGGCCCGACGAAGCGGTGGCGGAACATGGTCTGGATGCGCGCACCGCGCTGATCGCCCTGACCCACGACGCCAGGATCGACGATCCGGCCCTGCATCTCGCGCTACACTCCGATGCGTTTTATGTTGGCGCGCTGGGCAGCCGGCGAACCCATGAAAAGCGCGTGGCGCGGCTGCGCGAAGCCGGCCTCGACGAGGCGGCGATTGCGCGGATTCATGCGCCCATCGGTCTGGATATCGGCGCGATCGGGGCTGCGGAAATCGCCATTTCGATCCTCGCGCAAATGACGGCGGTACTGCGCGAGCGGGGCGGCGCGCGCACTGCTGCCTGAGCGCCATTTATTGCCGGCAGAGCTTTGGTGAAGTTAAACGGATGAGCGATCAGGCAGGCGCCGGCGCTGTCATTTGCAGCGAGCTGGCCGGGAAGACCGGCGCGGTCGTGCTGGCGGCGGGCGCGTCGCGACGTCTGCCCGGAGCAAACAAGCTTCTGATGGACTATCGCGGAAGGCCGCTTCTTGCCCATGCGCTTGACGCGGTGCGCACGCTTGGGCTTGCCGAGGTGATGGTCGTATCGGGGCATGATCCTGAACCGGTCGAGGCGCTGGCTGCGTCTTTCGGGCTCGCGAGCGTGCGCGCCGCAGGCGCTCAGCCGGGCATGGGCCTGTCGATCGCGACGGGTATCCGCGCGCTTGGCCGCGAGCTTGTCCGCGCCTTCATTGTGCTGGGAGACATGCCCGACATCACGCCAGACGAATATGCCCGGCTGGCGAATGCCCATGCCGCCGATCCGCGGCGCATCTGCGTTCCGGTGTTTGCAAACAAGCGCGGTCATCCCGTGCTTTTCGGCGCGGATTTCTTTGACGAATTGGCCGCAATGACGGGCGATCGCGGCGCCCGTGAGGTCTTGATGCGCCACGAGCGGTCCGTCATCGAGGTGCCGGCAGGCTCACCCGCCATAATGCGCGATATCGATACGGCCGCCGACTTCATCGGCTGATCCGCGGCCCATTCCCGGCGTATGTGTGCTGAGTTGACAGGTTTGCCATTCGAGTTTATGTACCAAGCGGTCAGTTTCCAGATGCAAGGCATGGATTTCATACCCAGGTTGCAAAGCGAATGAGCACGCCGACCCGAAGACAGTCACGTGACGAGATCCTCGATGCGGTCGAGTTGATCATGAGCGAGGACGGCGCCGCGCGCGTCACGATCGACGCGGTAGCTACGCGCAGTGGTTTTTCCAAAGGCGGTGTCCTTTACAATTTCCCCACCAAGGAAGCATTGATCGAAGCGCTGGTGCAGCGTGTGACTGCACACTACGCAAAGGATATTGAACTCGCGCGTCCGAGATTTGCCAACTCGTCCAGCCCGACCTTGTCGGCGCTGATCGATGTGTCGCGCGGCTGGATTCGGGACAATATGTGCATGGCACGCGCCTTGCTCACCGCCAATCAGGACAATCCTGAATTGCTCAGCAGTTTCAAGGAACTGAAGCTAGCGACAAAAGCCGGAATACTTGAGGAAACGGACAATGTGCCCAAGGCCCTGGCCATCTGGTCGGCTGTGGAGGGTCTGCTTTTTTCGACGGCGCTGGAGCTTTGCATACACGATGACGATGAGATCGAAACTCTGTTGGCCGAGCTTCAACGCCAGTTACATACACACATCATGCCAGATACTGGCCATTGAGCGAGATTGTGCACATGAATTTGTTCACGACTGTTTCCAAGCGCTTGCACCGGCCGGCTTCGCGCTGGCTTGCCCTGGCAGCGGTGCTTGCCGTGGCGAGCGCACTCCAAGCCTGCGGCGACAACACCAGCACCGGGGCGCCGGCACCCCAAAGCCGGGAACAGTCACAGGCTGACAACCGCCCGGTTCGCGTCATGACCGTGGAGGACAGGTTCAGCCGCCAGGTTCGCCGGTTCTCCGGCCGGGTCAAGGCCGTGCAGACGGTGGACCTGTCATTCCAGGTGAGTGGCGAACTGGTCAAGCTGCCGGTGTTTGAAAGTCAGCGCATCCCCAAGGGCGAATTGATCGCCGCCCTCGATCCGACCGATTACGAACGCCAGGTTCGCGAGGCCACGGTCCGCCGCGATCTGGCCGAACAGAAGCTCGGTCGCGTCGATAGGCTGCGCCAGCGCGAAGTGGCCTCCCAGGAGAGCTTCGACAATGCCAAGGCCGACTATGACCTGGCCGTCGTCGCGCACGATACGGCTCAACGAAATCTGGCTTACACCGAGATCAGGGCGCCTTTCGACGCGCTGATCACGCGGCGCATGATCGACAATTTCACCTTCGTTCAGACGGGCACACAGGTGGTGCGCATTCAGGATGTCTCGGAGGTGCGCATCGACATCAACGTGCCTGAGGCTCTGTTCGCCGCCGTGCGCCGCAATGAAATCGATAAGATGGAGGCCATCTTCCCGGCGCTACAGGATCAGCGCTTCCCGCTTTCGTTCCGCGAATATCAGACCGAGGCCGACCCCGTGACCCAGACCTATCCGGTCACGCTCGGCATGACGCCGCCGGAAGACGCAACCATCCTGCCAGGCATGACGGCGAGCGTCGAGGTGCAGATCTCGCGCGACAGCGAGCAGGCCGGAGGGCTGGTGGTGCCGACATCGGCGATCGCGGCTGATGCCGACAAGCGGTCATATGTCTGGCTGCTGGACACAGACAGCTCCACCGTGAGCCGGCGACCGGTTTCGGTCGGCAGGATAAACGGCGAATATGCGCTTGTGACCAGTGGCATCGAGCCCGGCGACAAGATCGTCACGGCCGGCGTCGCGTTCCTCTATGACGGCCAGTCCGTGCGCACAATCGATTGACATCACCCGGCTCTCGGCAGCCCCATAGCCCCGCTCAGCGAGGAACATCATGGATATCGCCCGCTATTCCATCGAAAAGCCGGTCAACACATGGCTGATCGTCATCGCCGCGCTGATCGGCGGCATCTGGGGTCTGCTGACGGTGGGCCGACTGGAAGACCCCGCCTTCACGATCAAGGTCGCGCAAGTGATCACCCAGTATCCCGGCGCGACCGCGCAGGAGGTCGAGCTTGAGGTGACCGAGCGGCTGGAGACCGCCATCCAGCAAATGCCCCAGCTTCACCGCATCACATCGACATCAAAGCCCGGCGTGTCGGAGATCGAGGTGGAGATGAAGGACACCTATGGCCCCAACGACCTGCCCCAGGTATGGGACGAATTGCGCCGCAAGGTGTCCGACGAACAGGGCCAGTTGCCAGCGGGCGTTATGCCGCCACAGGTGATCGACGATTTCGGCGATGTCTTCGGTCTTTTTTATGCCTTTACTGCCGAGGGTTATTCCCGTCGCGAAATCCGCCAGACCATAAAGCGCATCCGCCGCGAGTTGCTGGCCGTACCCGGCGTGGGAAAGGTCGAAGTCGCGGGTGAACGCGAAGACAATATCTATCTGCGGATACCTCAGGAGCGGCTGGCTCAACTCGGCATATCACTGAGCGATGTGGTGAACACGCTGGGCGCCGAAAATGCCGTTCAGGACAGCGGCTCGGACCGGTCCGGCGATCTGCGCATCCGCATCAATCCGGCAACCGCTTTCAGCGACTACAGCGCGGTCGGCGATCTGGTGATAGGCAATGCTGGCACGACGGCGACGATCCGCCTGCTCGATATTGCCCGGCTGGAAGTTGGCGAGCCGGAAATGCCCAGCCAGTTGATCCGTTACAATGGCGTTGATGCCGTGACGATCGGCGTGGCACAGGTTCGCGACACCAACATCGTGGTCGTCGGCGATGCGGTCAAGGCGCGCCTGGAGCAGATCCAGCGACTCCTTCCGGTAGGCATGACCATTCACCCGATCTATGAGCAGAACGTGGTCGTCGATCAGGCGGTCAACGGCTTCATCATCAGCCTTGTCATGTCGGTATCAATCGTGATTGCCGTCCTGTGCCTGTTCATGGGCTGGCGGGCCGGCGTCGTGGTCGGCACAGTGCTGCTGCTGACGGTGCTCGCAACGATATTCCTGATGCGCATATTCGGCATCGAGATGGAGCGTATCTCGCTGGGCGCGCTCATCATCGCCATGGGCATGCTCGTCGATAATGCGATCGTGGTAGCCGAGGGAATGCTCATCAACATGCAGCGCGGCCAGTCCGCCATTCCGGCCGCCAGCGCCGCCGTGCGCCAGACCAAATGGCCGCTTCTTGGCGCAACTGTCATCGGTATCATGGCGTTTTCCGGTATCGGCCTGTCGCCCGACAGTACCGGCGAATTCCTGTTCTCGCTGTTCGCCATCATCGGCATATCGCTTATGCTGTCGTGGGTTTTGGCGGTGACGGTGACGCCGCTGTTCGGCAAATATCTGTTTCGCGAGCGTACAGACGGGGGTGATGATGACCCCTACCGCGGCGCAGTCTACGAGATCTACCGGCGCACGCTGCGCGCCAGCCTGCGCGTGCGGCTTTTGACGCTGCTGTCGCTGGTGGCGATCACGGTCGCCTGTCTGATCGGCTTTGGCAACGCCAGGCAGGCCTTCTTCCCGGATTCCAACACGCCACTGTTTTACGTTCATTACTGGAAGCCGCAGGGCACCGACATTCGCGCCGTGGACCGCGATCTGCAGAAAGTAGAAGAGTGGCTCATGGCCGATGACCGCGTCAGCGCCGTCACCAGTTTCGCCGGCCAGGGCGCGCTGCGGTTCATGCTGACCTATAATCCGGAATCGCCGAACCCGTCCTATGGCCATCTGGTGGTGCGCACCAAGCAGCGCGATACGATTGCCGCATTGTCCCAGGAATTGCGGGACTGGGCGGCACTGAATTTTCCCGATGCGCAACTGCTCACCGAAGACCTCGTTTTCGGACCGCCCGCGGGCGCCAAGATCGAGGTGCGGTTCTCCGGTCCTGATCCCGACGAGTTGCGCCGGCTCGGCGAACAGGCTCAGGAGATCATGCGCTCGTCCGAAGCGAACCTGCGCGATGTCCTTACCGACTGGCGTCAGCGCGAACTCGTCATTCAGCCGGTGTTCGATGAAGCCCGCGCGCGTATTGCCGGCGTCACGCGCACCGATCTGGGCCAGGCGCTGCTGTTCTCCACCGTCGGCATTCAGGCCGGTAGCTACCGAGACGGCGATGAGACGATCCCGATCATCGCTCGGCGCGACTATGACGACGGCAGAAGCGCCACCGAAATGCTGTCGGACACGCTCATCTGGAGCGCGCAGCAGCGCGCCTATGTGCCGGTCGATCAGGTCGTGTCCAGCTTCGACACCGAGGCGGCAGACACGCTGATCGCCCGCCGCGACCGGGTGCGTACCCTGACTGTGCGCGCGAACACCGTGGGCGACGAAACCGCTGCTGCGGCCCGCGATCGGCTGGTCCCGATGATCGAGGCGCTGGAGCTTCCCGCAGGCTATGCGCTTGAATGGGGTGGTGAATATGAAACCACGAACGACGCGCAAGCCAGCCTCGGCGCGCAATTGCCGCTCGGCTTTCTGGTCATGCTGGTGATCAGCATCCTGCTGTTCGCCAAGCTGCGCCAGCCGCTGATCATCTGGCTGATGGTCCCGATGTCCGTCAATGGTGTGGCCATTGCGCTGCTCGCGACCGACACGGCGTTCAGCTTCCTGGCGCTGCTCGGGCTGCTGTCACTTTCAGGCATGCTGATCAAGAACGCCATCGTGCTGCTCGACGAGATCGACAGCCAGATCGACAGCGGCAAGGAGCGGTTCGCCGCGCTGGTCGATGCCAGCACCTCGCGCCTTCGTCCGGTGGCGTTGGCCGCCATCACGACCATTCTGGGGATGGCGCCACTATTGTTCGATGCCTTCTTCGTCAGCATGGCGGTCACGATAATGGGGGGGCTTGCGTTCGCCACCATTCTGACCCTCATCGCAGCACCCGTGCTCTATGCCCAGTTCTTCAGCATCCACCCGCCCGGCACTGACAGCACACGATCAAAGCCGCAAACGACTGGTGAAGCCGAGCCCGCCGCTGCGCAGTCTCAGCCACTGGAGCGGGCCTGAAGCGGGCGGGATGGCGCACGAAAGACAGCGTGGCGCAGCGCCGGCATGCGCGCCATCAGGCTCAGCGCGCGCACGACGAAAAACACCAGCATCGCCGCCCACAGGCCGTGATTGCCGAAGGCGTTGCTGAGAATGGCCCAGGCGAGCAGATAGACCGCAAGGCTGAGGATCATCATGTTGCGCATGTCCTGTGTCCGGGTGGCTCCGATGAAGACGCCGTCGAGCTGAAACGCCGCAACGCCCGCAACTGGTGCCAATGCCGCCCAGAAAAGAAATTCGCGCGCGCTGATGCGGACCTCCGGGCTGATCGTCATGATGTCGATGACGAGCCCGCCGGCGATGAAATAAAAGAGGCTGAGCAGCGCGCTCAAGCCGAATGCCCAGACGCTGGACAGCCGCACCGCATCATCGAAGCGGCGCTCATCGCGCGCGCCGATCGCCCGGCCGGTCAGCACCTCGGCTGAAAACGCCAATCCGTCGAGGAAATGCGACGAAATCGACAGGAAATGCAGCAGCACCGCATTGGCCGCAAGCACGAGATCGCCGCCGCGTGCGCCCTGGGCCGTGAAGAAGGAAAATGCGAACATCAAACACAGGGTGCGGATCATGATGTCGCGATTGACTGCAAACAGCCGCCTGAGCTTGGCGGCGTCAAATACGCGGGCAAGGCGGACCTTCGGGCCCGCGATAGCCGGGGCGAAAGCCAGCGCGATGCCGGCCACCGCCGCGATGGTCTCCGCCATAGCTGTGCCGAGCGCCACGCCGGGCACACCCAGACCCAGCCCCATGACGAACAGCACGTCGAGCGCGATATTGGTGCCGTTGAGCAGCAGTTGCAGCCCGAACGCCGTACCCGCCCGGCCCAGCCCGACGAACCAGCCGAGCAGCGCATAATTCGCCAACGTCATCGGGGCGGCCCAGATGCGGATGTCGAAATAATCGCGCGCGGCCTGTTCCACCGCTGGTGACGCGCCCATCAGCGGGAAGGCGGCAGCCGCGATAACTGCCTGGGCCGCAATGATGACAAGCCCGATCAGCGCCGCAATGACCAGCGCACGGTAGAGCGTTGCGCGCACTTCCTTGCGCCGGTTCGCGCCTGATGCCTGGGCGGTGAAGGCCGTCGTGCCCATGCGCAGAAAGCCGAAGGCCCAGAAGACGATCGTGAAGATGATGGCGCTCACTGCCACCGCGCCGATCAGGTGAGCTTCGCCGAGCTGTCCGATGATGGCGGTATCGACCGCGCCGATGAGCGGCGTGGTCACGTTGGACAGGATCATCGGCACTGCGACGGCAAGCACCTGACGATGGGTCACGGGAGCTGCCGGCCTGCCGGTCATCATTGGCGCGCCAGCGATGTGGGCCATGGAAGGTTGCGCCGCGGGTTCAGGCGTCGGGCCGTCTGTCGGGCGACTGATTGCGCAGCGATTTCACCACCCTCACCAGCAGCCAGATGGGCACCACGATCACCGCGCCGATGAGCAGATAGCGAAGCAGCATTTCCAGCACATCCGCGCCGATCTCGGAAATGTAGCGCATAAGGGCGCGGACGTTCTCGATCAGATCGAACGGGCTCAGGCCAAGGGTGTGCAGGACGACGCCCACGACGATGGAAATGATCACGAGACGCAATATCACCATCGCGGGATGACCGCCGAAAAACCGTTCCATGGGCCTCAACTCCAGCTTGTACATCAGATTGACGATCTCGCTATCATGGCGGCGTGGCGAATGCCAGCCCGCAGGCTCATTCCAGCACCAGGCTGGCGAGGAAGCGCAGCGCCACAAGGCTCAGAAAAACGCCGAAGGCCAGTTCCAGCTTGCGATCCGAAAGGCCATGGGCGACACGCACGCCGAGCGGGGCAACCAGCACGCTTGCGGGAATGATGATCAGCGCGCCGATAAGGCTGACATATCCAAGCGAACCGGGCGGCAAGCCGTCAGCGCCGAACCCCGACCAGATGAAGCCGATCGTTGCCGGGATGGCGATGATCGGCCCAAGGCCGGCCCCGGTCGCGATGGATTGGTGGATGCTGCGGCCATAAAGCGTCATGTAGGTCACCAGATAAGCGCCGCCGCCGATGCCGATGAGAGTGCACACAACGCCGATTGCGAGGCCGACTGCCCAGTTGGCGATGCGCCCGGGCAACTGGGAGCCGAGCACGATCTGGCCGCGGCCGACAAACATGTTCGTCGCCATCAGTGTGGCCGAGACCAGGAAAACCGCTTTCAGCACCGTAGCTTCCACGAGGGCGGCTATGAAGACGCCGATGATGACGCCGATGCCCACCGCGGGGCCCGTGTCGCGCAGCACGTTCATGTCCACCGCGCCGCGCGCGTAATGGGATTTGAACGACCGTATCGAGGTTGGAATAATGATCGCAAGCGAGGTACCGACGGCCAGATGCATGCGCACCTCGATAGGCACGCCGACAAGATTGAAGACCTCGAAGAGAATCGGCACCAGGATGCCGCCGCCGCCGATGCCGAACAGACCGGCGAGGAAACCCGCGACGACACCGCCGGCGAGCATGGCAAGTGTCATCCATGCCAGTTCGCCCAAAGGCAGCGCGATTTCCATGAATGTCTCCGGTATCGGGGGTACGCAGCATACCCCGGCGGCTTGGCGCAAACAGCGGGCCGCTCTAATTGGTGATCTATGGCAGCGCCGTTTGCGCGCTTATCGGGCGCATGGTGCGCGGCGTATCATCAGCATCGACAAGTTTCAGCGCGGCTTCGAGCGTGTGCGGGCCGGCGCCTGGCTTGACGCCTTCCTCGCTCAGATGGCGGCGGAAGGCGCGCGCGCCGGGCAGGCCCTGAACCAGGTTCAGCATGGTGCGGGTCATGGCATGCAAGAGTGTCCCCCGGCTGCATTCCCGCTCGATATAGGGCAATGCCTGATGCGCGATTGTCAAACGGCTGGTGCGCTGGGCAGCCATGCCGAAGATGCAATGGTCCACGTCCGCCAGCAGGAACGGATCGGCGCATACCGCGCGTCCGAGCATGACGCCATCGGCGTGGGCCAGATGCTCGCGCGCCTCATCCAGCGTGGTGATCCCGCCATTGATCGTGATCCACAGATCCGGGCGGGCCGCCTTCAGCCGATGAACCCGGCCATGATCTAGCGGCGGGACATCCCGGTTCTGACGCGGACTAAGGCCCTGCAGCCAGGCCTTGCGCGCATGGATGATGAAGCTGTCGCATCCGGCCGCGGCGACCTCATCGACAAAGCGGTCGAGGCTTTCCTCGGTGTCCTGATCGTCGATACCGATGCGGCATTTCACCGACACCGGCAAATCCGAAGCCTGCGTCATCGCCGCCACACAATCCGCGACCAGCGCCGGCTCGGCCATCAGGCACGCACCGAAGCGCCCGCGCTGTACCCTGTCGGACGGGCAGCCGACATTCAGGTTGATTTCATCATAGCCAAACGCAGCGCCGATGCGCGCGGCCTGCGCCAGTTCGTCTGGATCGCTGCCGCCCAGCTGCAGCACCAGCGGGCGCTCATCTGCATCAAAGCCAAGCAGCCGCTCGCGGTCGCCATGAATGATGGCCGCGCTCGTGATCATCTCGGTATAAAGCAGCGCACGCCTGCTAATCAGCCGGAGCAACATGCGGAAATGCCGGTCGGTCCAGCCCATCATGGGCGCGACCGCAAATCTTTGAGGAGAATAATGCGTCATCTTCAGATGATGGTCCGTGGAGAAAGCGCGCGAAATCAGGGCAAACGTGGCGCGCTTGCGCCGCCTCACCCTGAACTCATGAAACATATATGGCATGAAAGCCAAAGGCAAAATGGCTGCGCCGGCTCCCTCGAGCGGGAGGCGTCGGGCGAATGCCGATCACATGAGCCCCATGCCCCTGGCGAGTGGCCTCAACCTTTGACCAGCCTTGCCTGAGCCCGGCAATTCCGCCCCCATCGCCCCGCTCTCGGGTCCAGCGATCATGGAGCCATGAGGGTTTGTCGCGCGCTCCCGCCAATTTGTCATCAAGCCATGTATAATGGCGTGTGATCAGCAGACGATGATGGCAGCCAGCAGATACGGTCGTCGTGACACGGCTTGCGAGATGCGGCGTCCAGGCCAGCGTCCACGGCAGCCTTCGTCATGACGTTCATCCCGGGATGTAACAATGACGCCTGCCGAAACGAAAGATTACATGAAGCAGCGGATGACCGACCGCGAGCAGCAATGGCGCCAATGGATGCTGGCAGAGCGAAATGGGGACAAGACCGCCTACAAACTGCTTCTGGCGGATCTGGTCACATATTTGCGCGGGCTTGCAAGGCGCAACTCGTCGGCCTTGGGTCTACCGCACTCCGACATTGAGGACATCGTGCAGGAAACCTTGCTGGCCGTGCATCTTAAGCGACACACATGGAACGAGAGCGAGCTTTTCGGTCCGTGGGTCAGGGCCATCACCCGCTACAAGCTGATCGACGCCTTGCGCCGCCGCGGCGGCCGCTTCCATGTGTCGATCGACGATTATGCCGAGGTCATCCCCGCTGAAGAAGAAGAACAGCAGCTTCCCGCGCGCGACATCATCCGCATGGCCTCGACCCTGCCGGAGAAGCAGAAAACGGTGGTGATATCGCTTTTCGTGGACGGTCGCTCGACCGCGGAGACCGCCAGCCGTCTCGACATGACGGAAGGTGCGGTCCGCGTCACGCTGCATCGCGCGCTCGGCGCACTTGCCAAGCGATTTGGAGAGCACAACTGACATGAGAACGGACGATCTTGTCGAAGCCCTATCCGCAGATGCCGGCAACGCCGGGCAGTGCGTCGAGCGACGCTTCGGCCTGTTCGAAGCTGGTGGCATTGCGATCGCGGGGCTGATTTTCCTAGCCGCCTGGGGTCTGCGCGCGGACTGGGCGCAGGCGGTCGGCTCCCCATGGTTCCAGGTGAAACTGGCGATCGTCGCCCTGTTCGCCATTCTGGCGCTGCCGCTTGCTTGCGCACTGGCGCGCCCTGGTGCGCAGGTTCCCTTCAGACGGCTGTCGCTGGCAGGCGTGGTTCTCGCCGGCGCCATCGCGGCGGACCTCCTGATGCTTGGCGCAGACGGGTGGCGCGCGCGGATGGTCGGCGCCAATTCCCTCACCTGCCTTGCGTCCATTCCGCTGCTGGCGCTCGCTCCGCTCCTTGCCGCATTGGCCGGCCTGAGGCACGGCGCTTCCGTCTCGCCAGCCCTGACCGGGTTTGCCGCCGGATTGGCAAGCGGCGCATTGGGCGCTCTCCTTTACGCGATATTCTGCAACGACGACTCGCCGCTGTTTGTGGCGCTCTGGTATTCGCTCGCGATTGTGGGCGTCGCCGCGCTCGGCGCAGTTCTGGGCCGCTTCATACTGCGCTGGTGAGGGGACAGCGGAGCGTTTTTTCGGCACGCGCCCCGGCGATGGTGTCCCTGCTGCCGCCAAGGATCCGGGCTCGATAGGAAAGCGCGGCGGGCGATGCGTTCGGCCATATCGCGTCGAACTCTGCAAGGAAGGCATCAAGATCGAATGCTACGGGCACGGCCTCGATGAACAGCCCCGCCAGGCGAGCACTGTAGAGGGGTCTGTCCGGCGCGGGCCGCATGGCGATACGGGTGATGACCCCGGCATGGCTGCCCGCAAAATTTCCCATTCCAGCAGCACCATTGTTGGCGACAAGCTTGAGCGCACCGCCGACATCGAAGCGCCGCATCACCGCGCCGCAGGTATGCGTGCAGGCAAAGATATCGACATCCGCCGCCTCGAAAACCTGCCCTATCCAACCGCGCGACCTGCTGTCGTCGAGCTTCTCACGCGAAAACCCCCAGCCGGCAATGGCGGTCGGATCGCCGTGCACGATGCCGATGCGGGCGCTGCCGACGGCTGCCGTCATCAATGGCGGGAGTGCGCGAAAGCGTGCCTTGGCGCCGGGCACGAGGGCAGCCGTGGCTTGCAGCCGTTCCATGATCGCGTTGGAGCGCTCGACCGTCGCCTGATCGACCGTCTCGGGATAGGCGCAGCCGCACCCCGCCCCGCCTGCATGCTCTTTGCCCAGCTCGGTCTCGACATTACCGCGAATGGCGGGAAAGCGCGCCAGGCGCTCCTCCAGCGCGGCGAACGGCTCGGGTTCGGCATCGAACCAGTGTGCATCGCCATTGAAGACGATGGCGACCGGCGCGGCTTCGCGTGCCGCCAGCGCCTCGATCGCATCCAGCGCGAAGCGGTTACCATAAAGGCCGCCGACAACATAGAGCGTATCGGTTACCAGCGCCGGCGCGCCCGCAAGCATCTCGGGCTGCGTCCGGTAATCTAGTGGGCAGGTGCGCCCTGGTTCCATCGCCTCGCCCTCATTCAATTGCCAGCCGCGTCGGAAGCGCGTCCGACAAGGCGATGATCGCGAAGGACGCGCCGCGTTTCAATGGCGGGGCCGGGGGGAGGCGAAGTACTCAGCGAAGCAATCGGACGCCCGGCCAGCTGATCCTGCAAAAGCGCAAAGGAGGCGGCATCATCCACATCATACCAGGCCGGCACTTCGACGATGCGCAGACAGGCTCTGCGAGCCCGTTCCAGCGTATCACTGAAGACCGAACCTGTGCTCCATGTCATCCCGAGGAACAGCGCCTCGTGCGCTGCGCGCGCACCGATAAGATAATATCCGCCGTCCAGGGATGGCCCGATCACTACGTCGGTATCCGGCTCGCGCAGCCGTGCGGCGGCCTCGGTCAGAATGGCCGGCGGAAGTGTCGGAAAATCCGAGCCGATGATGACGGCCGCTTCGTGCCCCCGGGCGAGCAGCACCGTGATGGCGTTCAGCATCGTGGTTCCCAGATCGCCCTCGTGCATCAGCATATGGTCGAAGCTTGCAGGCAGATGGCAGCGCAGCTCGTCTTCCGCGCCGGCAGGGCAGAACAGCGCGTAAGGCGCGATACCGCCGTCAGCGTCGCAGGCCGATGCCAGACTTGATCCGACATCGCGCAGGAACGCTGCTGAAAGCCGGGCGGAAAGCTCAGCCCCCATATGAACCGCGAGCCGGGTCTTGCTGAACCCTGCCCGCGGCGCCTTGCACAATATGCCGATGGCAACCGTCATCGATTACGCTGTTTCCTGCTTGGCAAAACGCTTGCGCAGCGGGATCGCGGCGAGCGAGAGCAGCGCGAGGCCGACGAGCGCGGCGATGATCTCCGGCGTGAGCACCGAGCCGACCGAGAATTCCTCGCCCTTGTCGAGCACGCTGCCGAGCCCGGCGCCAGAAAGCGAGAATACCGCGGTGCCGGGAATGATGCCGAAGAACGTCGTCAGCACGTAAACGGGCAGGCGCACACCCACGAAGGCGGGTATGAGGTTTACCAGGAAGAACGGGAACAGCGGCACGAGCCGCAGCACCAGAAGATATGACCAGGCATTGAGCTTGATGTTTGCAGCGAGTTTTTGCGCCTGCGGGCCGAGCTTTTCGAGCGCATTGTCGCCGAAGATTGTCCGCGCAAAGAGGAAGATCAGCGTCGCCCCGATGGTGGCGGCGGTCACTGTCAGCAGCGTGCCCGTGACGGCGCCGAACAGGAATCCGCCCGAGAGCGTCAGGAACACGGCGCCGGGAACCGAGAAGGCGACAGCGGCCGTGTAGATGCCGGCATAAGCGAGCGCCGCCAGCACGAAATTCTCCTCGACGAAGGCGACGAGTTCGGCGCGGTGCGTCTTGAGGGTATCAAGCGAGAGATAGTCGCCGAGCCCGGAATAGCGCAGCGCGACGATGGCGGCGACAGCGGCCAGCAACAGCCATACGCGCCTGTCCTTGAGGATGGATTGCAGCTTCATTGGAGTGGGTCCTTGATTTATGAGTAACATTTACGGGAGCACGCGCTGGATGAGCCGCACGAAGCGCCTCGTCTTGGCGCTGAACAGCGTCGGCGTGTAATAGCTGCCGGCTGCGCGTTTGGAGATTTCCGAGAGCGTGGGATAGGGCATGATCATGCTGGCGATGGCCGAAATCTTGAGGCCGTTCTGGATCGCAAGGCCCCACAGCGGGATCAGCTCGCCGGCGTGCGGCCCCACGATCGTCGCCCCGAGGATCTTGCCCTTCCTGCCGAGTACGATCTTGGCCAGTCCCTCGGTGCGCTTCTCGGCCTGGGCGCGGTCGTTCTCGTTGAAAGACCAGGTGAGGATCTGCACCTCGTGGCCGGCCTTGCGCGCATCGGCCTCGGTCAGGCCCACATGCGCCAGTTCGGGATCGGCGTATGTCACCCAGGGAAGAGCCTTGTAATCGACCTTCGAGGGAAGCGCGAAGAGCGCGTTGCGGATGACGATCCCGGCGTGGTAGCCAGCGATATGAGTGAATTGCGGACCGCTCGCCACGTCGCCGATGGCGAAGACGCGGGAATTGCTGGTGCGCAGGCGCGCATCGACCTCGATGCCTTTCGGCCCGTATTTGATGCCGGCAGCTTCCAGCCCGAGCCCGTGAGTGGTCGGCTTGCGGCCGACGGCGATGAGCACATGGCTGCCGCTGATGGTGCGTTGCGCTCCGCTCTGGTCCTCGACCGTTACCTCGACGGCCTCGCCGTTGCGGGCGAACGCCTTGACCCCCGTCTTTTCGTGAAGCTCGACCCCCTCCGCGACGAGGGCCTCGCGCACCACGGCCACCGCTTCGGGTTCGTCGCGCGCCAGGATCGTGCCCTGTTCGACCAGGCTGACGCGCGCGCCAAGCCGGCGGAAAGCCTGCGCCATCTCCAGTCCGATAGGGCCGCCGCCGACGATGATGAGATGCTCGGGGCGGGTCTGAAGCTCGAAGATGCTCTCGTTGGTCAGGTAGGGAACGTCCTGCAGCCCGGGAATGGGCGGGACCGCGGCCGAAGACCCCGTGGCGACGACGAATCGGCGGGCCTCGACCTTGTACGGACCGGCCTCGACCTCGTTGCGCGAGACGAATTTCGCCTCCGCCTCGATGACCCGCACCCCGAGCCCCTCGAAGCGCTCGACACTGTCATGCGGGGCGATGGCGCCAATGACCCCGTGCACATGATCATGCACGGCGGGAAACTCGACCGCCGGATCGAAATTCGTGATGCCGAATTCGCTGCCGCCTCGCGGCGTGTGCGCGACATGGGCAGCGGCGATGAGCGCCTTTGACGGCACGCAGCCGGTGTTCAGGCAGTCCCCGCCCATCCTGCCCTTTTCGATGAGCACGACGGAGGCGCCCATCTGCACTGCGCCGGCCGCGACAGACAGACCGCCGGACCCCGCGCCGATGATGCAGATATCCGTTTTCAGGCGGCCGTTCGCCTCGATGGGGTGTTTGGCCGAACTATTGGCAGTTACATGAAGCATGACGAGACAATCCTTCAAAGCTAATGTTCACTAAAGGCTATGATTGTCGTTCGCCCAGCCGGTTTCATGCGTTACGCCGCTCACGCCCTAGTGATGCGCCGTGTATGACCCCATGCCTTTGATGCCCCGCGGCTTCACACGGCGGTGATCTTGCGGCGTCGCCCCGGGTTCAGCGCCTCGCGCGCGATGACGTACAGGATCTTGTATCCAGCCTTGATCGTCCCGCGCACGGTGCCCGACACCTTCGAATGGCCGATGCGGCGGCGATAGGTCGCCGGCACCTCCAGGCACCGCAGCCCCACCTTGGCGGCGCGCACCTGCATCTCGACCGTCCAGCCGTAATTGCGGTCGGCCATGTCAAGGCGTTCAAGCGCATCGCGCCGGATCGCGCGGAACGGACCCAGATCGGTGAAGCGCACGCCCCAGATCAGGCGGATCAGGAAGCAGGCGAGCCGATTACCGAAGATCTGCTGCAAGGTGAGCGAGCCGCGTTCGCGCTGGCCCATGGTGCGCGAGCCGAGCACGAAATCGGCCCGGCCCTCAACGATCGGACGGATGAGTGTATCCATCTCGCCGGGATCATCGCTCCCATCGGCATCGAGGAAGACGATGATGTCGTGATGCGCCAGCGCTGCGATACCGGTGAGACAGGCCGTGCCATAGCCCGGGCGGGGCTCGGCGATCGCCGTTGCGCCGAAGCGTTCGGCAACCGCGCTGGTGCCGTCGCTGGAGCCATGATCGACCACGATCACGGGGTTCACCCATGACGGCATGGCGGGAAGCACGCGGGCAAGCCCGCCTGCCTCGTTCATGGCCGGGATGACGGCGCCGATCCGATATTTCGAAAACACCTCGGTCATGGCGTCTGCGGTCATGGCGTCTGCTTCGTTTTCATTGCCGATCCTGCAGAACGAAGCTTAAGCGAATAGTCGATGACGAGCCATGCAAAGACGGGCACCGAGTGGATGAAGGCCGCGCCATAGATGAACTGCGCGCCGCGTCCCGTCTGCCACAACGGAAAGAAGAGATAATAAAACGGCAGCAACGCCGATGCCGCAAGCAGCGGCCTGACCCTGAGCGCGGCGGCCAGCGCCAGGAATGGGGCGGCATACCAGGGAAATTGCGCCGGCGCGAGATAGAATACCGCGGCTGAAACGATGAGCGCGCGGCCGGTCAGGTCTTCAAGATCCGCCGGTCTGCGAACGGCCACGCCGAGCGCGATCAGACCGGCAAGCGCGGCGACGAACAAACGCAGGACGGTATTGGCCTGGACGTCGTCGGGCAGCACATTTGACAATCCCCATGCTGCCCATGGAAAAAAGCCGTTATTGTTCCACCAGACGCTTGCATAGGCCGTGAGCCCCGATTTGGCCTCCAGCGACGACAGCAGAACGGGCATCAGGACGGCACCAAGCACAAGGCCCGATATCGCTACCGGCAGCAACAGGCGCAGCGGGCGCGCGAGATGGTTGCGCAACATCAGCGGGGCCAGCAGCACCGGCCAGATCTTCACGCCCGCCGCAAGCGCCAGCAACACGCCCGCGCCAACGAGGCGCTCGCGCCAAGCGGCAAGCACCGCGCCGAGGATGAGCGGCGGTATCAGCGCGTCGGCATGAACAGCCCCAATCAGCAGTTCGGCGGGAAACGGGTTGCACCAGTAAAGCGCCGCCCAGAGTGGGCTTGCGCCAAAGCTCCGCAGCAGCGCGACCAGCAGTACAAGCGTGGATGCCTCCGCCCCAAGAAACACCACCCTGAGCCCGTTGACGTCGAACGGGCTGAGCCAGTGGGCAAGTGCAAACGCGGCCTGCGCCGTTCCCGGATAGATGCTCCGCAATTCCGAAAAGTTGATGTTCGCCAGCGTGTCACCGCTCTGGCGCGCAAGCTCGAGGATGCCGGGCGGTATCGCGCTTGCCGGATCGGCGAGCCCGCGCACCACGGCCGCGGGCGAATGGGTGTACGGGTTGAAGCCGTGGGCGAGCAGCGCGCCATCCCAGAGGTAGCGGAAGAAGTCATCCTCAAGCGCGGGCGGCGCGGCCAGCCAGACCAGCCGGATGAAAGCGCCAAGGCTGATCATGGCGAGCAGCAACCATTCGCTGCCCGGTCGCTGCCCGGAGTGCACCAGCACGGACGTCGCGGCAAGGCAGATCGCGGCCGGCAGCGCGATGCCGGCAATGAGCGGGGTAACCGATGCGATCGTCATTGCCGTGGCGCTTGTCAGGCCGGGCGCGAGCCAGACGAGGATGAGTTGGCTCGATGCGATCGCAATCGCGGCAGCGCACAGGATGAGCACTGCCGCAACGTTGGAGAAGGAAAACCGCTGCTCGGTATCTGCCATCGGCGGCCGCGCGCGATCAGGATTTCGGCGCGTTGAGCGACCAGTCGTAATCGTTTCCCGAGACCGTCGGCGAGCCATTCAGCTTTTCGGCCAGCTCCGCTTCCGCATAATCCCGCAGATGGGCGATCACGCCTTCGTCATTGCCGCCGAAATCCTCCTTGAACCACTCGTAGATGCTCGAGACCGTCAGCGTGCCATCAGCTTTGAACGTCACGCCGCGCGGATGGTTTACATAAGCTCTGGCAGCGGTTTCCAGGTCTTCTTCCAGCGTTTCGGCCGACCATGGCGTGGTCTTCAGATTAGGGCAGCCAATCGAGGCACAGTTGACGGCGTAATGAACACGCGGATCCTTGAAGGTCGGCCGCATGATCGTGTGTTCGATGTCGTCGAGCGAGAGTTCCTTGCTCTCGACGGTGACGCGCTGGGTGCGCCAGGGACCGAAGAAAGCCTTCACGTCGAACAGACCTGTGCCGGTGCTCTTGATATCCTTGATGGACTTGACTGGGTAGTTCTCGAGGATCACCTGCAGCGTGATGGCATTGTAGAGGTTTGCCCAGTAGGCGAATGCCTGTTCGCGGCTCATCTGTGAGGGTTTGAGACCGGCGAGTTGCTGAACGTAGCCCTTCAGCCTTTCGACATCGGTCTCATTGGCGCTCCATTTGGCATAATCGACGAGCACGATGCCATCTGCGTCCTCGCTCAGATACTTGCCGAGCAGTTCGCCATAAGCGGCGTCGGTCTGCTCCGCGACGGCAGCCTGCGCCATGACATGGTCGCCGCGCTGTGGCGCGCCAAAGGCGGCGACTGCCACAAGTGCCAACGCGGCGAAGAGGAAATATCCCGGTTTCATGGTGTCCATCTTTCCTGTTCGATCTGCATGTAATTGGTGTTCAGTCGTCGCGTACGGCGCCGCAAACACCACCGCCCAGCACGCAGAAGGTGGCGCAGTAGGGATGAGCGAGCGACACGGGTTTTGAGGCTTCCTTGAGTGATGCGCCGAGTTCGAAACGCTCTTCGTAGGGGAGCAGCGTGCACGCGACTACTGCGGGACGCCCGGCGCCCTTGCGCTTCACCACCATGCGCGAATTCGAGCACATGATGTCATCGGGGCTCTTGTTCAGGATACCCCAGCAGGCTTCGGTGATCTCTGGAGGATCGGCGAGCGGGCTCATCTCCGGTAGCAGGAGCAGGGCATTGGGGTCTTCGCAGTCTATGCTGATCCCGTGCTGCGCAAAAATCGCGGCATAACCGGCGCGCAGATCCTCCTCCCGGTCGCCCGACAGGAAGCGGCCAGCGATTTCGAGCGTGGCACCGGTTTCGCTCAGCCACAAGATGCCTTCGAGCGTCTTGGCGAAGGAGCCAGCGCCGCGTTCTGCGTCATGGATGGCCTCGCGCCAGTCATCCATGGACACACGCATGCGCATGGCCGGTCCGAACGCGGCGGCAAGTTCGGCGATTTCCGCCTTGCGGTGAAGCATCGGCTTCATCGCGTTGGTAAGGGTCAGTGTCTGGAAGCCGCGTTCAAGCGTATGGCGCAGAATTGCGGGAAACTCCCGGTTCATGAACGGCTCGCCGCCGGTAAAGCCGATGAGCGCAACGCCCAGTTCATCCCGCTCTATCTCATCGAGGTAGAGCTTGACATCCTCAAGGGTCAGATAAACGAGCCTGTCGTTCTTCGGCGAGCTTTCGATATAGCAATTTACACAGGCGATATTGCAAAGCGTCCCCGTGTTGAACCAGAGGGTCTCGAGGGCCTTGAGTGTGACGGTAGCCCGGCGCTCACCCGTGGCGGTCCAGTTGAAATCGGAAAACTTCGCAGGAGGGTTTGTTTTCAGCAGCATTTGGCAATCCCGTTGTTTGACAAATGTACTTTCGGCTGGCAGGGCCGTGGCGTTACTTCGCGCCGGCGAAATCACGCGGTCGTGATACCTGGCGACCTGCCCGTGAGCCGGCGGGGGCGTCGTCCGTGGTACTGCAGGGCCAGGCTGCCGCAACGAAGACGCGCGCCTTGGCGCAGGTTTATCTGATGAGATTGCCAGGCTTTGGCGACCGCGCGAGCGAGATCATGCATCGACCGCCGATTTGGCCCCAGGCCCTTTGATTTTATTGGTGGGTGATGAAGGACTCGAACCTTCGACCCGCTGATTAAGAGTCAGCTGCTCTACCAACTGAGCTAATCACCCCTGCTGCGAAAATTTCGCACGCGCACGCCGCCCGACAAATTTGGGAGCGAACCTGATCCTTTATGTAGCATCGGCTCCTTTTCATGTCCATCGCCCCACCCTCGCCGAGAACCGTGGCATCGCAGCCCACGCCATATCGCCGGCTCAGCGCCCGCGTTCAATGGCAATTTCGCCGGCGCCTTGCCGTTGCCACAATCTCGGCTGTGCCCGGCCCGAATTTGCAGGCACAAATTAGATGAGGTGTGCGGGCATACATCGCCAAGGTTGTGCTAGACTTTCCTTAGCGGGCCACAAGCTCGCACACCTGATGCCCTGCGTCTGCTCGTGCAGCGAATGGGCGCCCCTTCAAAATTGACGATGGATCAGGACGATGGGTTATTCCGGTCTTACCCAGCTCGCCGTGTTTCTTGCCGCTGCGGCGATCGTGGCGCCGCTGGCACGCCGCGCCAAGCTCAGTTCGGTGCTCGGCTATCTTATGGCCGGCGTCGTCATCGGGCCGTTTGGCGTCGGCCTCGTGGTTTCGCTTTATGAAGTGGGCACGATCCTGCACGTCGCCGAATTCGGCGTGGCGCTCCTGCTGTTTCTCATAGGGCTGGAGCTGCGCCCCAAACGGTTCTGGGCGATGCGCAAGGCGATCTTCGGCGTGGGGCCGGCACAGGTCATACTCAGTGCGGCGATATTGGCAGGGCTGGGCATGCTGGTCGGGGTTGAATGGCAGGTCGCCATTTTCATCGGGCTTGCCCTGTCCTTGTCCGCAACGCCACTGGCGTTGCAAATTCTGGAAGAAAAAGGTGAGTTGCGACAGCGGCATGGCCGCGTGGCGATCTCCGTGCTGCTGTTTCAGGACCTGGCGGCGATCCCGCTGATCGCATTGGTGCCGCTGCTCGCTCTGAGCGATGTGGCCGATACCCAGACGATCCTGATTGCGGCTGTGAAGGTGCTCGGTGTCCTGGTGCTGGTGGTCCTCGTCGGGCGCTTTCTGGTCGGCTGGCTCTACCGGCTGGTCACCATCACGGGCGTGCGCGAGGCAACGACCGCGAGCGCGCTGCTCACCGTGGTCTGTATCGCCATCCTGATGCAGGCGGTGGGGCTGTCGCCGGCTCTGGGCGCATTCGTCGCGGGCGCGCTGCTGGCCGATTCCGAATATCGCCATCAGATCGAAGCCGATATCGCGCCTTTCAGTGGGCTTCTGGTCGGCCTGTTCTTCATCGCCATCGGCATGTCGCTAAATCTCACGCTGCTGCTGGAGCAGTTTGGCAACATCATGCTGGCTGTATTTGCGTTGCTGGTGGTCAAGGCTGGCGTGCTGTTCGCACTGGGGCTTGCTCATGGCATGGATACGCCGGGCGCCCGGCGGCTGGCGCTGGCGGTCTCGCAAGGCGGTGAATTCGGCTTCCTGCTGTTGACGACGGCAGCAGCCAACAATGTCCTCAGCCAGAACATGGCCGATTTTGCCGCGGTCGTGATCACGCTGTCGATGATGGCCACGCCGTTTTTGCTGCTGCTCGAAGAACTGCTGCAAAAGGAGAAGCCGCCTGCATCGCAGGATTTCGACGCCATGCCCGAAGATGGACGGGACCATGTCATCGTCGCCGGGTTCGGCCGCTTCGGGCAGATCATCGCGCGCGTGCTGCGCGCCCGCAACATCCCCTTCACCGCGCTCGATGCAAACGCTGCCCAGGTGGATTTCGTCGCCCAGTTCGGCAACAAGATCTATTATGGCAATGCCGCGCATCCCGGTGTGCTGGAAGCTGCGCAGATCGCCAAGGCGCGTGCCTTCGTGCTCGCCATCGACAATGTCGAGGACTCGCTCAAGACCGCCGAATTCGTCCGCCGGCGCTATCCTCATGTGCCCGTCTTTGCGCGCGCCCGTGACCGCCAGCATGCCTATCGGCTGATCGATCTGGGCGTCACCAGAATTTATCGCGAGACGCTTGGCACCGCGCTCGGCGTCGCCCGCGACGTGCTGGAGGATGTCGGCCTCAGCACCACTGAAGCCGAGCGCACGATCACGGTGTTCCGTGAACATGACGAGCGCCGGCTGCTTGAGGATTATCAGCACGCCAGCGATTGGGAAAAGCTGCGCGCGCGCGCCCGCCGCCAGGCCGAAGAATTGCAGGAATTGTTCGAGAAGGATCTGGAGACGCTCACACCAAGGGAAAAAGTGGACAGCTAGAATTCGCTTTGAAGGGAGAGAAACTACCTGTGGGCGATGGCATGCGCTTGCGGCTGATCCTATAACGCGTGACTGGAAATCTGTTGGGCACAAAGTCAGATCCATGGACACGAAAGCTCCATCGCGCATCAGCAAGCATTATCAGGCGCTCGACCCCGGCAAAGTCATCGGGACGATAGAAATCCTGAACCGGCGCATTGAAGAGCGCTTTCCCAATCGCGGTCTTTCAGCGGTGTGTGGCGAGTTGCTCAGGCTGGCAAGGAACTGCTCGCGCGATGCTGCGCGTATCGGCCGCCCGGATTGGGGCCTGCGCATCATCGCCTCGATCGGCTTCCTCGGCTTCATCGCCGTGCTGATCGCCGCGCCGATCATGATCTGGGGCTATGCCTGGCCGCGCTCCAGCGAGCAGATGCAGCCGCTCACATTGGTCCAGGGGCTGGATGCGGCCTTCAACATCACGGTGCTGATCTCGCTGGGCCTGCTGTTTCTCACAGGGCTGGAGGATCGCATGAAGCGGCGCCGGGCATTCAAATCGCTGCATCGGCTGCGCTCGATAACGCATGTGATCGACATGCACCAGTTGACCAAGGACCCGATATCGGTGGCTGGGCGTGTGGCGCCGACGGCATCCTCGCCCAAGCGCGAACTGACGCCCGGCGAACTGGCGCGATATCTGGATTACTGCACCGAGATGCTTTCGCTGACGGGCAAGATTGCTGCGCTTTATGCGCAGAACTCGCGCGACGGAATGATCGTGAAGGCAGCCAATGATATCGAGGAACTGACCACCGGCCTGAGCCGCAAGATCTGGCAGAAGCTGATCATCCTGCAATATTATTCTCCGGCCATCCCCGAGGACGCCGCGCTACCGAGCGGACCGCCCGCGACCTTGTTGCCGCCTGTGGGCTGAACGGCAAATCTTTCGCTCCCGCCTCAAGCCGCCTATATCTGGATCAGATGCAAATGAAGGCCGACGTCAAAATATGAAAATTGATGAGATCATAGACAATTTCGAGCTTCTCGATGACTGGGAGGACCGGTATCGCTATGTGATCGAACTCGGCCGGCAGCTCGAACCGCTGGGCGAAACAGATTATGACGAGGCCAATAAGGTCCGCGGCTGCGTGAGCCAGGTCTGGCTGGTCAGCACGCCGCAGGGGCCAACCGATGATCCCGTGCTTGTGTTTCGCGGCGACAGCGACGCCCACATCGTGCGTGGTCTGGTGGCGATACTGATCGCGCTTTATTCAGGCAGACGCGCCGGCGAGATTGCGGAGCTGGATATCGAACCGGTGTTCGACCGGTTGGGTCTGCGCGAGCATCTGACGCCACAGCGCTCCAACGGTCTGTTCTCAATGGTCGCACGAGTGCGCGCCGAGGCCGCAGCCGCTTTGGAAAAGCAGCATTGAGCCCAGGCACGCACCCGCTTATCCCTCACATCCGCGGTCGGTAATCGCTTGCGCCCCAATGAACCAGCCGGCGGCGCTCCTGAACATCCGAGCCGGCGGTGCCGATCAGTCCATAGTGGCGCGCAAGACGCGTCAAGGCGATCTGCAGGACCACCTTTCCCGACCGGCGCGGCCAGCCCTTGGCCTTCTCGGCCTCTTCAAGCCCCTTGAGATGGCAGCACACATCAAACAGCACATCGGCAAGGTCCGGTCCGACGGCCTGCATCGCCGCATTGACCCTCTGGCGTGCCGCAATTGTCGTGTCGCGCAATTCGACGCCGGCGCCCGGCGCACCGCGCCGCCTGTTGGTATTGCCCGGCCCGGCATCCCAGCTCGATGTGATGCGCGGCGTCATGCCGGCACGGAAGAAGTCAGCCCGCAACCTCTCGCCGGCTTGATATTGGGCATCGTCGATCATCGGCCTGCCGGATTTGTCCTTGCGCTGGCGCAGCCAGGCGAGCGGGCTTTCGGCATCATCGACCACGGCGGGGCGGCGCACACCGCCGCCCATGTCGATCAGCCGGATGGCGCGGGCCTGATGCTGCTCGCGAAACGGATCGGCGCCCGCAAGCTGACGGCGCAACCATGCGCGCCCGGCCGGTGAAATGATCAGACCGGCCTTGTCGGGCTGGATGAGATCGTTGCGGAGCAGAAGATCCACTGTATCGGCCCCAACGCTGAAGCCCGCTTTGGCCTGCGCACCGCCATCGCTCACCACGGCAAATTCCGCCTGCTCCCGCCCGCCACGGTCCATGGGCATGAGCGCGCGACGAGGCCTTGCAAGCTTCAGAAGAACGGCGCGCACTTGTCCGGCCATGGCCGGATCGTCTGCAAACCTGCTGCCATGCGACATCAAGGCGCGCCTCCCGGAACTTTGGCCAGACAGGCACGCAGCACGCTTTCGACGATGGCGAGCGCGCGATCGAGGCCGGGTTCGTCCCGCTTGTCCTCAACAATGCCGCAGCCATGTGCAACTGTCGTACGATCGCGTTCGAACAGTTGACCGACGCATGTGAAGCTCAAGCCAAAGCCGACATGAGCGAGATACATGGCCACCTGACGAGCGAATGCGGCGCGCGCCCGGCGGCGCGTGCGAGCGCGCAACTCGGGCACAGGCACCGAAAAGACGCTGGCGACTGCCTGTTCGATCACCCCTCGCAGATGCAAAAGTTGTAGATGTTGTGCCAACGATGTGCTTGAAATCGCTAAATATTGATGGCTACATCGTTCACGGAACATTAATGGCTCCTCACTTCTTTTCTACCCTGGCTTCAAGGACCCGAAACGAGGATCTCTGTTTTTCCCCGCAGCGGATATCTGAAAGCGGATAATTTACGTCAAAAGTAAAAATCGGGGATAAAACACTGGTAAATACTCTCGCTTAGAGTGATCCAAAAAAAGAGGATCGCGGCATGAAAACAAGAATACGCGAGTTCAGAAAGCTGCGCGGACTGACCCTCAAAGAGCTTGCGGAAAAGATCGATACGACGCCCCAGACCGTGCAACGGCTGGAAACGGCGAACATGACGGTGTCCACCGACTGGCTGGAAAAGATCGCCAGCGCGCTTGGCGTCGAGGCAGCGGACTTAATCGCGCGTTCACCCAGTCGGGAGATTCCCATGATCGGGCGGGTAACCCGTCACGGTCATGTGCACACCGGTGATCCGCAGCAGTTGGGCACGTTTCAGCTGCTTGTGCCTGCCGATGACCCGGTAGCCGCCCAGCTGGATGTGCGCATCGGGCTATATGAAACCGGTACCATCCTGATCGCCAACCGCTTGCGGCAGGCCGACCAGATGAATGCACACAGCGCCGATTGCCTCGTCGGTCTGGCCGACGGCCCGGTATTGTTTCGCCGTGTCATTCGTGGCGACGACAGCACCTGGACGCTGGTGCCGCACGATGCCGGCGCGGATGTACAGTACAATCAAGCCGTCGCCTGGATCGCCCGCGTGGTGATGAGCCTGCGTTATATCTGACCCCCACCCACTTATCCCCGCTCCTTTGAACGATGCGAATGTTGGCGCTCCAGAACCACGGAGCCAGCTGAATGACGCATCATCGTCCCCGGCGCATGCCGGACCTCAATACGCTCAAGAACGCGCCCGCCGATGCCGCCTCGCCGGGCCGCATCCGTTCATGGCGCCAGCCTGCGGCGCCGGACGCTACACGAGTGGAGGAGCTTGCCCGCCTCATCCCGCTCTGGCCGGCGGAGATCGCATCATTGAAGCCTTCATCGCTCAAGCGGGTGGTGATGATGCTGGAACAGGCGCTGCGGGCAGAGCGCCGGCGAGGCCGTGCCGGTCACTGGTGCTATGATCTGAGCCGCCACATGGCGCTGGTGGCAGCGTTGCGGCGCGAACGAGCGCGTCTGGCGGCGCTGGAAACGCAGATCACCCGGCCGCTTGGGGCGGCGTCGTCGAGCCGCGCACCACAAGATCACACTTTATCAGACCCGCTGTCGCATGCGCGGCTCCCCGGCCCTCGATCAGGTTGACGATCGCGTCGGCTGCGCGCGAACCGATACGCCTCGCAGGCAGGCGCACGGTCGTCAATCCCGGCTCGATTTCGGCTGATCCCTGAAAGTCGCCGACGCCCGTGATCGACAGATCCCGGGGCAGTTTCAGCCCCAGCGATTGCGCCGCATAGATGGCTCCATGGGCAATGATGTCGTTGCCGCAAACCAGAGCGGTCGGGCGGTCGCACCCGCCGAGCAGCGCCTTGACCATGGTCTTGGCTTCGCCGGTGTTGTACGCGCAATGCAAGCGCCATTTCTCCGGGATGACGATGCCCGCCTTTTCGGCTTCCTCCAGCACCCCGTTTACCCGGTCTCGCGCGCGGTCGTTGCCGCCCGTCTCCGGGAAGACAAGGCCGATCCGCCTGTGGCCGAGCTCGATCAGGTGACGCAGCACCAGTTGCCCGGCGAGCACGTTATCGGTCCCGACACAGAGCATCGGTGCGCCGGCGCGATAATTCCAGACCGAGATGACGGCTGTGTCGCGTCCGTCCAGCAGCTTCATCACCTCGGGCGAATGATCGAACCCGACAAGCGCGACGCCATCAACCCTGTGCTCCAGCAGCGAGCGCAGCAGTTTGAACTCCTCGCCCAGATCATAGCCGTGAGCGGCTATGAGCAGCGAGCGATCGGTCTGGCGCAAGCGCGTGGCGAACGCCTGGATCATCTCGGCGAAGATCGAATTGTCTATTGTCGGCACGATGAGACCGACGGCGCCGCTAGGCCGGTTCTGCAGCGCGCCCGCCGCACGGTTGCGGATATAGCCCAGCTCGGATGCGGCGCGCTCGATGCGCTCGCGTGTGGGCGCTCGCACGACCGTCGGCATGTTGTAAAAGCGCGAAACCGTTGCCGGTGACACCCCCGCCAGAGCGGCGACCTCCACTATTCCTGGGGCGGACTTACCTATTTTTCTTGGCATTGCCGAATTTCGATCCGTTTGATTTGCCATTAGATATACAGGAATAATGAAAACGTTTGCAACGTCGTTTTCATTCGTTATTATCGGTTAAATGCGCCGATCAAAGAGCGCGACACAGGAAACGTCAAGGTCGAACACATGGAGTTTCTTTACCACTTCGGTGGCGTATTCGAGCCGGTTGCGCTCGCTTTGCTCATCGGCGGCACCATCGGCGGCCTGATCCTTGGCGCCACGCCGGGACTGTCGCCCACCATGGCCGTCGCGCTGCTCATCCCATTCACATTCTACCTCACGCCGACCCAGGGCCTGATCCTGCTTGGCGCGGCCTACACCTCGACGGTGGCGGGCGGCGCGGTGAGTGCGATCCTGCTGAAAATTCCCGGCGCACCCGCCAACATCGCCACCGCTCTCGACGGCCACGAGATGGCACGCCAGGGCCAAGGTGCGCGCGCGCTGCAACTCGCCTTCATTTCATCGGCCATCGGCGGTGTGATCGGTGTCCTGCTGCTGATCTTCCTGACGCCGCATCTGGCCAAATGGGCGTTGGCCTTCGGCCCGTCGCATCTGTTCTGGATGGCCATTCTCGGCGTCACCATCATCGGCACGCTCGACACCAAATCCACGGTAAAGGGCTTGTTGTCCGGGACGCTGGGCCTCTGGCTGTCTACCATCGGCTATGACGATATCCAGGGCGCGGAACGCTTCATCTTCACCGACGCATTGACCGGCGGCGTCAACATCATCGCCGCGCTTGTCGGCCTGTTCGCCATTCCCCAGGTCATCGAGATGCTCACGCGCGGTCGCTCATCGGCCAGCATCGCCGTGATCGAAGTGCAGCGTCACAGCATCTGGTCCTCGATCCGCGAGACCGTATCGAGCGTGCGCGCCTTGAGCGTCGGCACGTCGATTGGCGCGTTCATCGGGCTGATCCCCGGCGTCGGCGGTCAGATCGCCGGTCTTGTCGCCTACGATCAGACGCGCAAGATATCGCCGCATCGCGAAAAATTTGGCGGCGGCCATCCCGAGGGTGTGATCGCAGCCGAGTCGGCCAACAATGCGATGGTCGGCCCCTCGCTGATCCCGCTGCTGACCCTGTCCATTCCCGGCAGCCCGACCGCCGCTGTGTTACTGGGCGGGCTGTTGATCCATGGCCTGTTTCCTGGGCCAAGCCTGTTCACCACCCATGCCGAGGTCACCTGGACATTCATAAATTCCATGCTGATTGGTCAGATCCTGATGGCGATGTTCGGACTGGTCACGGCCGTCTGGGCAGCGCGCGTCGCCCGCATTCCCACACCGGTGCTGGCGGCGGGTGTGCTGGTGCTCGCGGTGTTCGGCTCCTATTCGGTGCAGCAGTCGATGGGCGATGTCTATGTGATGCTCACGCTCGGTGTGGCCATGTATTTCCTTGAACGCTTCGGCTTTTCTGCGGCGCCGCTGGTGCTCGGGCTGATCCTCGGGCCCATCGCGGAATCGAATTTCCTGCAAGGGAGCCTGATAGCGGGGGCGACCGACGGTATCGCCGTCTATTTCCTCACAGGCACAATGAACCTGGTGCTCATCGGGCTGGTCATCGCGTCGATCATCTTCAGCTTCTGGACCACGACGGGCATCCGCAGGGCTGGCGAACTGGCACAGGAGGCAAGACCATGAGCCGGCTTTCGACCACGCAGCAGATCCAGCATCTGATCCCGAACCTGCTGGTGACCGGACTGGCGGCGATCGTGACATGGCTCAGCTACACCCAGGAGCCAGCTAGCGCTTTCTTGTTCCCGCGCATGATCTCGGCGGCCATGCTCGTGCTGGCGCTATGGTCACTGGGGCGCGCGGTGCTGGGCATTTCGCGTGTGGGCACCGGACTGAGCTACAGGCTGGTGCGCAACATTGCGCCCGGCCTCATCATCATGTTCATCTATGCCTACTGGGCGGCCCGGACACTTGGCTTCTATGCCGCTTCGACAATCGCGTTCTTTGCGATCTTCACGATCTACGATCCCGCACCGCTCAACGACTGGCGGGCCTGGATCAAGCGGATCGTGATCACCGCCCTTTTCATGGCGGTCGTCTATGCCCTCTTTTCCATGCTGCTGATGGTGCAGACGCCAAGAGGGATGTTCATCTGATCCCTTCCCGCTGGAAGGTAACAACATCTGACCGGAGGAAACAATGAAGCGTTTGTTTACTGCATTTGCCGCAGGTCTTGCGGCGATCATCCTGGCAGCGCCTGCCGCGTTCGCCCAGGACACCTATCCCGACCGCCCTGTTTCGGTGATGGTCTCTTACGGCGCCGGCGGCGCGACCGACTTTCAGGCACGCATCGTCACCATGGTGGCTGGCGATGAAGCCTATCTCGGCCAGCCCATCGTGATCGTCAACCGCCCGGGCGCGGGCGGGCGCGTCGGCTGGAACTGGTTCGCCACCGATGCCGATCCGGACGGCTACAATCTTGCGGCCTACAACATCCCGCACTTCATCGCGCAGTCGATCCAGGGCGGCGTCAAATATTCCGCCGACAGTTTCGAGCCGATCGCCAACTGGGGCGCCGACCCGGCCGTTTTCGTGGTGGGCGCGGACAGCGAGTTCAACTCGATGGCTGATGTCATCGCCTTCATGAAGGAGAATCCGGGCCGCCTGACGGTGTCCGGCGCGGGGCTTTTCGTCGGCCACCACATCGCCGCGCTGCAAATCGAGAAGGCCACGGGCACCAGCATGCAGTATGTGCCCAACCCCAAGGGCGGCACCGCTGCACTTCAGGCCGTTGTCGCAGGTGACGTCATGGCCGGCATCAACAATCTGTCGGACGCCTATCGCGCCGCCGAGGCCGGGACGATCAAGGTGCTCGCCGTCGCCGATCTGGAGCGCGACAAGGACTTCCTGCCGGATGTGCCGACGCTGAAGGAGCAGGGCATCGACGTCGATGACAGCTCTGTCAATTTCCGCGGGATCATGGCGCGCAAGGGCACGCCGCCGGCCGTTGTCGAGTTCCTCGCCGCGCGTATCCCGGCCATGTTCGCCGACCCGCAGGTGGCCAAGCGCATGACCCAGAGCGGATCGACGATCCGCGTGATGGACCGCGAAGCCGTTCAGAAGATGTGGGCCGACCGCCAGGTCTATCTGGCCGAGTTGCTCAAGGGCCTGTAAGGCAAGCCGTGCGGATGGCGTCACGCGCCATCCGCACCATTTCGGAGACGACGCGCCATGATCAATGCGCCACTTGCGGACCACGCCGATGCGCCCGACCAAAGTGCCACACAGCTTGTGGATGCGATCATCGCCAAAGCACGGACCGCGCAAATGCGTTTTTCGCGCGCGCCGGAGCAGCGCCACTACGACAAGGCCGCCCTTGCCGCTGCATGGGCGCTGATGGAAGCCAGACGCAATCGCGAGTTGGCCACGTTGGCCGTGGCGACAACCGGGCTCGGGAATGTCGCCGACAAGATCACCAAGAACCACCGCAAGACGCTTGGCCTGTTGCGTGATCTGCAGAACGTGCGCACCTGCGGCATCATTCGTGAAATCCCCGAAAAAGGGTTGATCGAAATCGCCCGCCCGGTCGGCATCGTCGCAGCGGTCGTGCCGTCCACCAACCCGCTCGCGACCTCGATAAACAATATCGTCAACGCGCTCAAATGCGGCAACGCGATCATTCTCTCGCCCTCGCCCAAGGCCGCAGAAGCGGTCGGCAAGCTGCTGGACATGGTTCATGCCGAATTCGCCAGGTCCGGTATCGACGCCGACCTCGTGCAGATGCTGCCGCAGCCATCCGACAAGGCGAAGACCCAGTGGCTGATGGAACGCGCCGATCTGGCGGTCGTCACCGGCAGCCAGGACAATGTGCGCCGCGCCTACGCATCGGGCACGCCGGCCATCGGCGTGGGTGTCGGCAATGCGCCGATCATCATTGACGAGACCGCCGATCTGGAGGCCGCCGCCGAACGGATCGCGGCATCGAAGACCTTCGACAACGCCACATCATGCTCGGCCGAAAGCGCGCTGGTCGTCTGCGACGAGATGTTCGAGCCGATGATGGAAGCCCTGCATCGCCACGGCGGCCGCCTGCTCAGCGCCGAGCAGACCAACCGCCTGGTTAACGTGCTGTGGCAGGATGGCAAACTCAACCGCAAGATCATCGCCAAGGATGTCGATGTCGTCCTGGCACAGACCGGCCTCAACGTCAGCGATGCCTCGAGCGCTCGCTTCCTGGTCGCGCCGGCTGAAGGAATTGGCCCGGCCCATCCGCTTTCGGGCGAAAAACTGTCGCTGGTCATCGCGCTCTACCGTGCCCGTGACTTCGCCCAGGCGAAATATATCGCCGGACGACTGCTCAATCATCAGGGCGCAGGCCATTCGGTGGGCCTGCACACCACGCGGCCCGATCGCGCCGTCGAACTGGGGCTGGAGTTGCCGACCTGCCGCGTCATCGTCAATCAGCCGCATTGTTTTGCCACGGGCGGCTCTTTCGAAAACGGCATGCCCTTCTCGCTGTCGATGGGCTGCGGCACCTGGGGCGGCAATTCGATCGACGATAATCTGCACTATCGGCACTTCATGAATGTGACGCGCGTGGTCAGCCCGATCGCCTCGCGGCAACCCTCGCTGGAAGACATATTCGGCACCTATTGGGAGGAGGCGGGCAAATGAACGCGCCCCTCACCGAGGAGCGGCCGCCCGGTCCGGCCGAGGCCAATGCGCTGATCGCCGGGCTCAGTGTCCACAGCCTCATCAATCGACGCGCCGCAGAAAACGGCGGCGACACGTTCCTGATAGCGCCGGAAACCGGCGAGCGCCTCAGCTATGGCGAGTTGCACTCCGCCGTGCGCGCTGTGGCCGGCATGCTGAACGAACGCGGCATAGCGAAAGGCGAGAGCGTCGCCTTTGCCTGCAGCAACGGCATTGGCGCGGTCATCACCATTCTCGGCATCATGTATGGCGGCTACCGGGCGACCGCGATCAATCTGGTGGCCGGCGTCCAGACAATCGCCTATGTGCTGGAAAATTCCGAAACGCGGCTGATCGTCTGCACCCCTGATCAACGCGAACTGGTCACTGAAGCCCTCGAGACGAGCGCGGCCGGTTGCGCCGTGATCGAGATGCCCGATCAAGGAGCGCTCGCGGGCTCCGGCGCTGCCGCGCCCGAACATGCGCCCGAAGCCGGTGAGGATGGCTTGCTGATGTACACATCAGGCACCACCGGCCAGCCCAAGGGAGTGATGCTCACCCACGCCAACCTGCTTTCGGGCGGCGCCTGCGCCATGCTCGCCCATGCCCTCACGCCGGCTGACCGTTCGCTCTGCGTGCTACCGCTCTATCATATCAACGGCCTGTGCGTGACGCTGATGGGCACCTTGCTTTCCGGCGGCTCGATGGTGATCCCGCGCAAATTCTCGACATCGCGCTTCTGGCAAGAGATCGCCGCGCACAATTGCACATGGTTCAGCGTCGTGCCGACGCAGGTGTCTTATCTGCTGCGCGATGCCGAAAGCCGCACCTCGCCGACGCCGCCCTCGCTGCGTTTTGGCCGCTCGGCGTCCGCGCCGCTGGCGCCCGAGGTTCACCGCGCCTTTGAAACCCGTTTCAGGGTGCCGCTCATCGAAACCATGGGCCTGACCGAAACGGCGGCGCAGATCCTGTCGAATTCCCTGCCGCCTGCCGAGCGCAGGATCGGCTCGCCGGGCCGCGCCTATGGCTGTGAAGTGCGCATCGTGGATCAGGCAATGCACGAGTTGCCCGTTGGCGAGGAAGGCGAGGTAGTGGTGCGCGGCCCCAGCGTCATGAAGGGCTATTTCAAGAACTCCCAAGCCACCGGCGAGGCGCTGACGGCGGACGGCTGGCTGCGCACGGGCGATCTGGGCCGCAAGGACGAATACGGCTATGTATTCATCACCGGCCGACTCAAGGAACTGATCATCAAGGGTGGCGAGAATATCGCGCCGCGCGAGATCGACGATGCGCTCTATTCACATCCGGCCGTGGTGGAAGCCGCTGCTTTCGCGCGCCCGTGCCCCGATTATGGCCAGCGGGTCGAGGCCTGCGTGGCGCTCAACCCGTCAGCACAGGTGAGCGAGGACGATCTGCTCGCCATCTGCCGCCAGAGGGTGGGCGCATTCCGCGCACCCGACCGGATCCATTTCATGAACGAATTGCCGAAAGGCCCATCGGGCAAGATCCAGCGCCGGAGGCTTGCCGAAATGACCGGCACCTGAAGGCCAGGCCCGCGTGCTGTCGTCGGTATTGCCGCGCTCAGGCAAATGGCGGCGGGGGCGGCAAGCCGCTGCTCGTCAGCGCCATCGCCTTGAAAAGCTCGCCCATCTGCGCTGGGTCCACCAGCCTGCGCGCGCCAGACATCAGAGCCTCGCGCTGCGCATCCGTCGCCGCCGCCAAAAGTTGCGCAAGCCGCGCCTCAAGGCCGAGTTTCAGCAGGAAGCGCCCCTGCGGCAGGGGGCCGAACACCTGAAGCCCCTGCGCCGATGCCGCGCGCGCCAGAGTAGCAAAATCCACATGCGCGGTCATATCTGCCTCGCCGGGACGCGCCAGCACATCGGCAAAACCGTGGTGCGAGACCGCCTGCAACGTGTCTCCGGCCTCGCCATGGGAATAGCCGTAATCGATGATCAGCGCGCAAAGCACATCGGCCCGTGCCCGTCGGGCGATCTCGGCAACCAGCGCATCGGCCTGTGGGCGCAACTCGGCGATATCGCCCGGAGCTGGCTCGGGGGGAAGCCCCGCCTGCTCCCATATGCTCAGTTCCGCCTCATCCGCGCACACGAAGCCCAGCGCCTGATCCGCCCCGAGCCCGACGCAGCGCTCGCGCCAGACAGCGCCATCCCAGATCACCTGGCGAACCGGCAACGCGTCGATGAATTCATTGGCAATGATGATCGCGGGTGCGCCCGGCACATCACTCAGACGTTCATGCCAACTGGCCGGCCGGTCGCCGAGCGCCGCCGCCTGATCCGCCCGCAGCGCCGGTGACAGTTCCACCAGATGCAGCCGCACCGCAGTCATGAATGCGGGCACGAGCCGCGCTGCACGCAGCGCATCGGCCAGCAGGGTACCACGGCCCGGCCCCAGCTCGATGAGCGCGATCTGTGCCGGCTCGCCCATGGCCCGCCAGACCTCGACTGCCCACAGCCCGACCAGCTCACCGAAAATCTGGCTGACCTCCGGCGCGGTGATGAAATCACCATCCGCCCCCAGCGGGCGCGCCGTGCGGTAATAGCCATGGCTCTCATCGCCAAGGCAGGCGCGCATGAATTCATCGAGCGGCATGGGGCCCGACGCGCCGATGCGCCGGATCAACTCACGCATCAGCGGGCTTGGCGGCTGACCGGTCATGAGGGCGCCGTGCGCATCCGCTCAGATATCGGTTTCGAGAAAGTCGCGCGACAGCGCATAGGAAATCGTCCTGGCGATGCTCGGCGCGCCGGGGAACAGGTTGGCCCTGTTCACGCCGATAAGATGCAGCTCCTTCATGATGATCTTCTTTGCCGGTCCGGCGATGATGATCCGCTGGAGATAGGCCCTCGGCTTGCGCAGGAAGAAGCGCAACTCGTTGAGCGGCTCCTTCAGATGGCCGTGACAGGTGAAATAGACGTCCTGATGAATGTGCGGTCGGATATTGCGGAAAGCCTTGAAGGCCATCGGCGCTTCGGCGGCCGGGATTTCCGGCGCGTCGGGCTCGTTCAGCTTGACCACATATTTTTCCTTATAGATGTCGCTGACAGTCATCGGCACCAGCGATATGCCCGCGGTCAGCTCGTTGTAATACCACGGGTTGAAGATCCACACCTGCCCTTCGCTGGCCGCCATGCTTTCGACCCCAAGGAACAGCGCGACAAGCGGATTGCCTGTCCATTCCTGAAGCCGCAGGGGCAGGCCGTTCTGGTGCCCCAGCATGGGCCAGACCTCATCGGCCACGCCGAGCGCGGGATGGAACTCGCTCGCGCGCATGCGGAATTCGCGCAGCATCTCGCGCTCCAGCGCCGGCTCGATATTGGCGCGGTAGAGCGGCGGCATAATGTTGTCGGAAGCCGAGGCCTGCCCCAGATACCAGGGCCGCACCGGCGTATCGCCCAGCCCGACGCTGAATTCCTTGGTGTAGGTGAGTTCGATGAACTCGGTCACCGAATGAATGATCGGCGGCTGGGCCATGGCGTCGGGCGGCTATTGCGCGGGCGCCGGCACGCGGCGTTCGGCGCGGAAATAGAAAAATGCGCCCAGCAGGATCATGGGCAGCGAATAGACCATGCCGCTGGAAAAATATTCTGTGGTGAAGTACTGGCTGTAATCCCACTGGATGAAGAATTCCGCGAAGATGCGCGCCACGCCATAGCCCATCAGAAACACGCCGCAGACCAGGCCTGGCCGCAAAAGCGCGTCGCGGTGATGGGTCAGGATGCGCAGGATGATGAACAGCGCAATGCCCTCAAGCGCGGCCTCGTAAAGCTGGCTGGGGTGGCGCGGTGCGACCTCATGGCCAGGTTCGAGCAGGTGGCCGGGGAACACGACCGCCCAGGGCACGTCGGTGACGCGCCCGTAAATCTCGCCATTGATGAAATTGGCAATCCGCCCGAAGAACAGCCCGAACGGCACGGCAGCAGCCGACATGTCCATGAGAGATAGCATCGGCAGCCGGTTCAGCCGCGCGAAAATGAAAATGACGAGACCGACGCCGAGCAGCCCGCCGTGAAAGGCCATGCCGCCATGCCAGAAGGCGAAGATGGCGCCCGGATTTGCGATGAAATAGCTCGGCTCGTAGAACAGCACGAAGCCAAGCCGCCCACCAACGACGGTGCCTATGGTCGCCCAGATGAGAAAGTCATCGACCTTGTCGGGCGTCATCGGCGAATGCCCGCCCCACAGCGCGGCGTTACGCGCCAGCCCGCGCATGTACAGCCAGCCCAGCACCAGCCCCGCCAGATAGGCAAGTCCATACCAGCGGATCGACAATGGCCCGACCTCGATCGCAACCGGATCAAGCGAGGGAAATGGCAGCGCCATCAGGAACATGGTCTGATCGGTCATCTGGATGCCGCCCCACGGCGAGGACCTAGCCCCGGCCGGTTGAATTCGTGCGCCGTCTCGAATGCGTTTTAGAGCCTTTTGCCGCATAAATGAAACGTCAAAACCGCAAGCCGGGGCATTTTTCGCCCATGTGCCGACAAAACGGCCGCGCCGCTCGGGCTTGATCCTGTCCGGCACCAGGCTCATAGTTGCGCATGAAAGCTCGGGTGCGCGCTCATGCGGCGCCCCATTCGCCCAAGAAGGGCAAAGGCAAAAGGACACAGGCAGGACATGACCCAGACGACGAACAAGATCCTCGATGATCTGGCGCGGCTGATGACCGATGCGGCCGGCGCGGCTCAGGGCATGCGCAGCGAATTCGAGACCATGGCCAGATCGCAGATGGAGCGCGTGCTGCGCGATCTCGACGTGGTGCAGCGCGAGGAATTCGAGGCCGTGCGCGACATGGCGCAAAAGGCGCGCGAGGAGAACGAGGCGCTGGAAAAGCGTATCGCGGCCCTGGAGGCGGCGCTCGGCGCGCGCACCGACATCTGATCAAGCGCCTCTCGCGCCCGCGATTTTCCCCGCGGGCGGAGCAGATGCTGCGCGAGGCGCTTGAGCCGGCCGTGCTGAAGACCAGATGCGCCTGGCCGCGCAACTGAGCGAAAGCGCCCGCAGGCAGCTTTGCAACTGTAGCGGGCGCTTCATGAGCAATCAGGTCGCGCTTATTCGGACGCTTCCTCGATCAATTCATCGACCCGCGCGGCAAGCTCGGGATCGTTCTGGCTCGCTTCGGCGATGGCATTATATTGTTCGATGCTGATGCCTGGAGTTTCCTCTACCACCTGCGCCATGCGCTGATTGGTTTGCTGCTGAAGCTGCATCTGTTGCTCGGTCGTTTCCGCGGACTGCATCTGCGTCTGGAATTCAGTGCGTATCGTGATCAATTTCACAGCCGCCTCGGCGAAGGACTGAAGCATCTCATCGCTGAACGAACCTTGTTCCATTTGCGTCTGCGCAACGGCATTGGGTGCCGTCATGCCGCCAAATGCAAAGCCCGCTGCGATCAGGGCAGCGATGGGAAGACGTGTATTGGACATGAAACTCATCCTTTGTCAGTTTTAACAACGGCCGGCGAGAGCGGGACCACCCGCATTAATGCCGACCTGATCATCCAAGACAGGTTGAACAGTCTTGCGGTTCCATGGCGGGGTCGAAAATTCTGGTCGTGCGCCAAACCGGGTGGAACTTTTAGCCCCGTCGCATTGTCTTTAAAGGCGCACTCTTTTTTGAGACGTTTGTCTGTCTGGGAGGAATGTTTGGACGAAATCAAGTGGCTCATGGCTCGCGAGGTGCCAAGGTTACGCCGCTATGCGATGAGCCTGGTCAACAATGCCGACGCGGCGGACGATCTGGTTCAGGACACGCTTGAGCGCGCGATACGCAAGCGTCATCTCTGGCAGCGCCGCGGATCGATGCGCAGCTGGCTCTATCGCATTCTTTATAATGTTTTCCTGAATCAGATCGCAGCACGCGAAAAGCGCCGCAAGGAAATCACGCTCGATCTCGCGCCCACGCTCTCGGAGCCGGCGTTTCAGGAACAGCATGCAATGTGTCGCGACATTGCCGAGGCCATGGGACGGCTTCCCGCACAACAGCGCGCCGCAATCGCCCTGACGGCGGTAGAAGGTCTATCTTATGATGAGGCAGCAGGCGTGCTGGGCATCCCGATCGGCACCTTGCGCTCGCGGCTGTCTCGCGGACGCGAAATGCTGAAGCGCTTGTGCCCTGAGCACGGCATGGCGCCGACGCAAAACGGGCAGTCGTCGTCCGAAGCCGAAACCCATCCGGCGCGGACACGTTTGCGGAGAATCAAGTGATATGACGCATAATTCTCACATCGACGATCTGGATCTGCTGGCTTATGTCGATGGAATGCTCGACACCGATCCCCAGCGCAAGGCGCAAGTCGAAGCGCATCTGAGTGCCAATCCAGAAACCGCTGCCCACGTCGCAGAACTGGTAGCCCAGACCAATGCACTGCGCGCGGCCTATGGCCCGCGCCTCAGCGAGCCTGTTCCCGACCGCCTGCAAGCAGCCCTTGACGTGCGATCGCGTGACGCCGCGCAGACGCTTGCGGCCGGTTTGCGAGCGGCAGCGATCCTCGCGCTGATGGTTGCGGCTGGCCTCACCGGCTTCATGCTTGGCCAGGCGACGGCGCCGGACCGGTTCGCGGTCCATGACGCACAGAACCCAATCCACAGCAAGACCGTTATCGATGTGCCGCGCGATGGTCCCGCGCCGCAGGCAATATCGGATGTGCCACCGGCTCTCGACATCCACACCGAACCGGGAGCCGATGGCCCCGACGAAGCCGCGGCGCTGTTGCCGATTGCCCCGGAACCGCCTGCCGTTCAGAGCAGCCATTGAGACGTCCCTGCAGGCGGAGCCTTTTCCCCGTGGACAACAAGCCGCGCGCCTTGCGAGGATCAGCGGGCGCTGATACCCCCCATGATTATGCGCAAATTGGTTTGTATGGGGTGCTCGCGTCAAACTCTGCGCTGGCGCGTGTTGGACTTTAGCGTTTGCCGCAGGGTTGCGGTGCGTGTGTCGGCTGGTCTTGCGACAGGGCAAATCCGGAACACAGGGACATCATGGCATCCATCCAACCAGACTTTGAACGCATCTACCATCCGGTTGATCTGGTCGAACAGATCGCGGCAATAAATGACTGGCCGTTCGAGCGCAGCGCGGAAGACGAATTGACCCTGTCGGTGGCTGGCGCATGGAGCGATTATCACCTGTCGCTCAACTGGCGCGAAGACCTGGAATCGCTACACCTGGCCTGCACGTTTGATCTGAAGGTGCCACGCAACCGGCTCGATGAGGTCTACCGCCTGCTGGCCCAGATCAATGAGCAGCTCTGGCTTGGCCATTTCGATTTCTGGGCGCATGAAGGCGTGCTGCTCTATCGCCACTGTCTCATGCTCAACGGGGCGGAACCCACGCCGGGCCAGTGCGACACGCTGCTGCTGGCGGCACTGGAAAATTGCGAACGCTATTATCAATCGTTCCAGTTCGTCGTCTGGGCCGGACGGCGCGCCGAGCAGGCGCTGGCCAGCACCATGTTCGAGACCGAGGGACAAGCCTGAGCAAATGGCCGCCGATGCCCGCCACGCCACTGCTGTTTCCCTGCCCGGCCCACTGGTGCTGGCAGGGGCGGGGCGCATGGGCGCAGCCATGTTGTCGGCGTGGCTTGAAGCCGGCATCGACCCGGCTCTGGTCCATGTCATAGAGCCCGCGCCATCGGCCGCACTGTCGGACCTGGCCGCGGCGCACAACTTTCATCTTATGGCACAGCCGCCCACGAGCGGCGCCAGCGCCGGGGCTCTGGTTCTGGCCGTCAAGCCGCAGATGATGGACGAGGCGTTGCGCCAACTGCGCGGCGTAACCGGCGCCGATACGCTCGTCATCTCGATAGCCGCAGGGCGCACGCTGGCCAGTCTTGCGGCCGGGCTCGGCGACGGGCGCGCCATCATCCGCGCCATGCCCAACACGCCTGCGGCAATCGGTCGCGGCATCACCGTGACCTGCGCGAATGCCCATGTCAGCCCCGCACAGCAAACGCTGTGCGACGCCCTGATGGGCGCGGTCGGCGAGGTTCGCCATGTCCGCGATGAGTCCCTCATGGATGCGGTGACGGCCGTGTCCGGCTCAGGTCCGGCCTATGTGTTTCTGCTGGCCGAAACGCTTGCAGATGCTGGCGAGGCTGCCGGACTGCCGCGCGATTTGGCGCAGGCGCTGGCGCGCGCCACCGTTCACGGCGCCGGCGAACTGTTGCGCCAAAGCCCCGATACTGCCGCCAGGCTGCGCGAGAATGTCACTTCGCCAGGCGGGACGACAAAGGCCGCACTCGACGTGTTGATGGCCGATGAAGGTATGGCTGCATTGATACAGCGCGCCGTCGAGGCGGCCGCAAAGCGCTCGCGCGAGTTGTCGAGCTAGGCAAACCGCTTTATTTCCATGAAGCGTGCGTTCAATCGTGGGCGAGGCGCACTTTCTTGTCGCCGGTGTGGGCTAATCCGCGCCGGAAGCTGATTGCACGAGGCGAAATGAAGGTGCTTGTCACCGGCGTTGCCGGCTTCATCGGGTTTCATGTGGCCAAGGCGCTGCTCGATCGCGGCGATCAGGTCGCCGGCGTCGACAATTTGAACGACTATTACGATGTGAGCCTGAAACGCGCCCGGCTGGCCCAGCTTGAGGGCCGCAACGGGTTTCATTTCACCTTCGGCGATCTGGCCGACGCAAAGGCCACCGAGGCGCTTTTCCTGCAGGAACGCCCGAACCGGGTCATTCATCTGGCCGCGCAGGCCGGCGTGCGTTATTCGATCGACAATCCGCGCGCCTATGCCGACGCCAATCTGGTCGGCTTTCTCAACGTGCTGGAAGGCTGCCGGCACGGCGAGATCGAGCATCTCGTCTATGCCTCGTCGAGCTCGGTCTACGGCGCCAACACCAAAATGCCGTTCAGCATCCATCACAATGTCGATCATCCGCTGAGCCTGTATGCCGCTACCAAGAAAGCCGGCGAGCTGATGGCCCACACTTATGCGCATCTGTATCGGCTGCCGGTGACGGGCCTGCGCTTCTTCACCGTCTACGGCCCGTGGGGGCGGCCCGACATGTCGCCATTCCTGTTCACCCGGCGCATCATTGCCGGCGAGCCGATCGACGTGTTCAATCATGGACGCCACGCGCGCGATTTCACCTATATCGACGATATCACCGAAGGTGTGGTGCGCACGCTCGACAGGATCAGCGCACCCGATCCGGCATGGGACGCCGGCACGCCTGACCCGGGGACCTCGAATGCGCCCTACCGGCTCTACAATATCGGCAACAACCAGCCGGTGCCGCTGATGGAATATATCGCCTGCATCGAACGCGCCGTCGGTCGCACCGCGGAAAAGAATTTCCTGCCCATGCAGCCCGGTGATGTGCCCGCAACATTCGCTGATGTCGACGATCTGGCGCGCGATGTGGGTTTTCGCCCACACACGCCGCTCGATGAAGGCATCCGCAAATTCGTGTCCTGGTACCGCGAATTCTACGAGGTCTAGGCGCCAGGGGCTTGCGCCTGCGCCGCTGAGAATTGCGAAAGACCGAAATGCTGGCCTATCTGACGGTTATCCTGTGCTGCCAGCTTGCTGGTGAGCTGTTCGTCACGACACTCGGCCTGCCGGTGCCCGGCCCGGTGGTCGGCATGGTGTTGCTGTTTGCCGGGCTCGTCGTGTACGGCGAAATTCCCGAAGGCCTTGCCATCGTCGGCGATGAACTGCTGAAGAACCTGTCGCTGCTGTTCGTGCCGGCGGGCGTCGGGATAATGCTGCATGTCCAGCTCTTGAGCCTGCAATGGCTGCCGATATCGCTTGCACTGCTTATCAGCACGCTGCTGACCATCGCGGTGACGGCCTATGCGATGATGTGGCTGCGCCCGATGCCGCCACCGCCCGGACCAAAAGACAAGGCAGGCGGCTGATGCTCGATCTCCGCGACATCTGGGTGTATCTGAGCGCCAGCCCGCTGCTGCATCTGACGCTGACGCTGGTGGCCTATCAGATAGGCTTGTTCATCTATCAGCGCGCGCGCCTGAACCCGCTGTGCAATCCGGTCCTGATCGCGGTCGTCCTGATCGTGGCAGTGCTGGCGCTGACGGGCACGGGCTATCCCACCTATTTTGATGGCGCGCAGTTCGTTCATTTTCTGCTGGGCCCGGCGACCGTGGCGCTGGCCATACCACTTTATCGGCAACTCGCGCAGATCAGGAAGTCCGCGGTGGCAATCCTGTTTTCCATAATCGCCGGCTCGTTGACTGCGGCATTTTCGGCACTCAGCATCGGCTGGATGCTCGGCGTCACGCGCGATGCGCTGTTGTCGCTGGCGCCCAAATCGGTCACCGCACCTGTCGCCATGGGGATCACCAAACAGCTTGGCGGGCTGCCCTCGCTGACGGCGGTCCTGGTGATAACGACCGGGATTGCGGGCGCCATGCTGGGACCGCCTCTGCTGAACCTGCTGCGGGTTCGTGACTGGGCGGCGCGCGGTCTGGCAATGGGAACGGCAAGCCACGGCATCGGCACGGCGCGCGCGATCCAGGTCAATGAGATCGCCGGCGCGTTCGCCGGTTTGGCCATGGGCCTTAATGCTGTCGCAACTGCGGTCTTATTACCCGTCCTGCTTGGTTTCATCCTGTAGGGAAAATTCCGCATGCACTTGTATGTTCTTCTGGCGGCAGCATCGCTTGCCGCAATCATCGCCGCTGCACCGATCAACGACGCCGAGGCCGCGCGCACCCAATGCGGGGCGGCGTCGTGGTACGGCGCCGAATTCGCTGGGCGCAAGACCGCCAGCGGCCGCCGCTTCAACCCGAATGAAATGGTCGCCGCCCATCGCAGCCTGCCGTTCGGCACCCGCGTCAGGGTGAAGGACAGGCGCTCGGGCCGCTCGGTGGTCGTGCGCATCGTCGACCGCGGACCTTTCAGCCGCGGCCGCGTCATCGATCTGTCGCGCGCAGCCGCCGACCAACTGGGTTTTCGCCGGCGCGGCGTGACCCGGGTCTGCCTGTCCTGGTAAGTCCGGTTCTGGCTGTCCTGGTGAGTCAATGCCTCAGGTGGACGTACAGTGCTTCGCTTCCACCGCGGCAATGGCCGTCATGTTGACGATGCCGCGCGCCGTGACCGACGGCGTCAGAATGTGCGCCGGCTTGGCCGCGCCGATGAGGATCGGTCCCACGGGCAGGGCATTGCCGACGGTTCGCAGAAGCTGATAGACGATGTTGGCGGCATCGAGGTTGGGCATGATCAGCATGTTGGCCTCGCCGGTGAGCTGCGACAGCGGAAACATCCGCGTGCGATAAGCCTCGTTCAGCGCCGCATCCCCATGCATCTCGCCCTCGACCTCCAGCGCCGGGGCCTGGCCGCGCAGCAGTTGCACAGCACGGCGCATCTTGATGGCGCTTGGCGCATTCGTGCTGCCAAAAGCGGAATGCGACAGCAGCGCCACCTTGGGTGTGATGCCGAACCGGCGCACCTGCTCGGAGGAAAGGATCACCATCTCCGCGATCTCTTCGGCGCTCGGATCGGGCGTGACATGCGTGTCGGCGATGAAATAGGCGCCGGCCGGCATGATCACCAGGCTGAGCGCTGAGAAGTCGCGCACCCCCGGCGCCAGCCCGATGATATCGCGGATATGGCCCAGATGGCGCGCAAACAATCCCTCCAGCCCGCACATCATGGCATCAGCGTCGCCACGCTGCACGGCCAGCGCGGCGATCACTGTCGGCCGGGTCCGCACCACCGTGCGCGCGCGGTCCGGCGTGATCCCGTTGCGCCATGTAAGCCGCAGATAGGTATCGACATAATCGCGGTAGCGCGGATCATCCTCGGGGTTGATCAGTTCAAAATCGGCGCCGGGCTTGATCGACAGCCCATAACGCTCCAGCCGCGTCGCCACCACATCGGGCCGGCCGACGAGAATGGGTAAGGCGATGTCCTCCTCGATCGCGACCTGCGCGGCGCGCAGCACCCGCTCATCCTCGCCCTCGGCAAAAATCACGCGCTTCTTCGCCGCACGAGCCTCGCTGAACAGCGGTTTCATGATCAGACCGGAGCGGAATACGAAACGGTTCAGCCGGTCTTCATAGGCGGCGAAATCCTCGATGGGCCGGCGCGCGACGCCGCTTTCAACCGCCGCGCGGGCGACTGCCGGCGCGATGCGCAGGATCAGCCTCGGGTCGAACGGCGTCGGGATCAGAAATTCCGGCCCGAAAAGCTTGGTGCTGCCGTCATAGGCGCGCGCCGCAACATCCGATGAGGCCTCATGCGCAAGCGCCGCGATGGCGCGAACGGCAGCAAGCTTCATCTCCTCATTGATCGCGGTTGCGCCGACATCGAGCGCGCCGCGGAAGATATAGGGGAAGCAGAGCACATTGTTGACCTGATTGGGAAAATCAGACCGGCCTGTGCATATCAGCACATCCGGGCGGGTCTCCTTCGCCAGATCGGGCATGATCTCGGGCACCGGATTGGCCAGCGCGAGGACCAGCGGGCGCGGCCCCATCATGGCCAGCATCTCCGGCTTCAGCACCCCGGCAGCGGAGAGCCCGAGGAACACATCTGCGCCCGCTATCGTATCGCTCAACCCCCGATGCGGCGTTGCCTGCGCGAATTTCGCCTTCCACGGGTCCATCAGCGAGGCCCGGCCTTCATAGACCAGTCCGTCGATATCATTCACCCAGATGTTTTCACGCCGCGCCCCCAGCGACAGCAGCAGATTGAGGCACGCCAGCGCGGCCGCCCCGGCGCCGGCCGTCACGATCTTCACATCCTCGATGCGCTTGCCGGTGATCGAAAGCCCGTTGAGCACGGCGGCTGCGACGATGATGGCCGTGCCGTGCTGATCATCGTGCAGCACCGGGATAGCCATGCGCTTGGCCAGCGCCTCCTCGATCTGGAAACATTCCGGCGCCTTGATGTCCTCCAGATTGATGCCGCCGAACGTGGGCTCGAGCGCGGCGACGACATCACAGAAACGCTCGGGATCGTTCGCATCGACCTCAAGGTCGAAAACGTCGATCCCGGCGAATTTCTTGAATAGCACGGCCTTGCCCTCCATCACGGGCTTGGACGCCAGCGGGCCGATATTACCAAGACCGAGGACCGCCGTGCCGTTGGTGATGACCGCCACGAGATTGGCGCGCAGCGTCAACTCGTCCGCAGCTTCGGGGTCTTCGACGATGGCTTCGCACGCGGCCGCCACACCGGGCGAATAAGCCAGCGCCAGATCGCGCTGATTGCCCAGCGGCTTTGTCGGGGTAATCTCGATCTTGCCGGGGCGCGGCTCACGGTGGTAATACAACGCACCGGATTTGAGATCGTCGGAAATCGGATCGGACATGGAAGCGCCTCTTCGGGCAGAATGCGTTTTCGGGCAGGATGCGTTTTCGGACAGGGTGCGTTATCTGGCAGCCATTGCAATGGAGAACTTTTCGACGCTACATGAGCGTAGGTTAGATCATCGCGCCCGCTGCTGCCACCGACGAAATAGTGAAACGGCATCGGCTTATCCATTGGCCGTGGGCGCCTAACCTGATAAGACCCCCCCGCAGATCAACCATCACTTGGTCCCCGCCATCGCTGGGGAGGACGCACGCGTGAAAAAGGGTGTGGTCGCCGCCGGACATGAAGTCACGGCTAACGCGGCAGTGGAAATTCTGAAGGATGGCGGCAATGCCTTTGACGCGGCGCTGGCAGCGATGCTGAGCGCCTGCGTGTGCGAGGCCGTACTGTGCTCGCCCGGCGGCGGCGGTTTTCTGATGGCGCAGCCGTGCGACAGCAAGACCATACTCTATGATTTCTTCGTGCAGACCCCGCGGCGCAAGACGCCCGAGTCGGCGCTGGACTTTCGCGCCATCAGCGCCGATTTCGGCCCCGCCACGCAGGAGTTCCATATCGGCGCCGGCGCGACCGCCGTGCCCGGCTTCGTGCCGGGGCTGTTTGCGGTGCATGGTGATCTGGGCCGGCTGCCCATGACGCGCATAGTCGAACCTGCGATCAAGGCGGCACAAGAAGGCGTGCCGCTGGCACCGATCCACGCCTACATATTCAGCATTGTGTCGCCGATCCTGACCGCCAGCGACAACGCAAGACGACTTTTCGCTCCCAGCGGCGCGCTGATGAGCGTGGGTGAGAATTTCCGCAATCCTGACCTGGCCGACATGTTCGCGGCCCTGGCCGAAACCGGGCCGGAGCTGTTCGTCGAAGGCGAGGCGGGCCGGGCCATTCTGGCGCAATCGGCGCAAGGCGGCGGTCATCTGAGCATCGAGGATCTGCGCGGCTACAGGGTGGAGCGCCGCGAGCCGCTTCATTGGACCTATCGCGGCCATGATCTGGCGCTCAACCCCGCGCCGGCCGCCAGCGGCGTGCTGATCGCCTTTGCGCTTGGCCTTGCCGAGCGTCGCCTTTCGCGCGACCTGCCGCCGTGCCCAGCGCTACTGGCAAGCATCATGGAAAGCACCAATGCGGCGCGCGGCGATCTGTCCCGGCGCTCCATGTGCACACCAGCCGATGAGGTCATCGCGGCGCAATTGCAGGCGCTCGATGGCCACAGCGCCGCACCGCGCGGCACCACCCACATCAGCGTCATAGACGGGCTCGGCAACGCCGCGAGCGTCACCATCAGCAACGGCGAGGGCAACGGCGCGATCGTCGACGGGTGCGGCTTCATGCTGAACAACATGCTCGGCGAGGAGGATGTCAATCCGGGCGGCTTTCATCAGTGGACGCCCGACACCCGCATGTCGAGCATGATGGCGCCGACGCTCATGACCGCTTCGGACGGGGCAATCACGGCGCTCGGTTCGGGCGGTTCGAACCGTATCCGCTCGGCGATCCTCACCGTCGCGCTGAATCTGATCAATGGGAAGATGAGCCCGGCCGAGGCTGTAAGCGCCCCGCGCCTGCATGTCGAGAAATGCGGCACGGCAAGTTTTGAAGACCGGTTCGCCGCCGATGCGCGCCAAGCGCTGTTGCGGGCCTTTCCCGACGCTCGGGCCTGGCCGGATGCCAATCTGTTCTTCGGCGGGGTCCACGCTGCCAGCCGGCGCGCCGATGGCACGCTGGACGGGGCGGGCGACGCGCGCCGCGGCGGCGTCTGTATGATTGTGTAACTGACAGGAGCTGTTGACATCATGCTGAAATCGGCAAGGGCGCGGGAAAATGACGGTGCATCAGCGCCCGGCCGGCTGGAGCGGGCAGAAGAGGCCTTGCGGGGCGGGCTCGACTGGCTCAGCGCGCGGCCCCTTCGCGGTGCTGTCGCGCTCGTGCTGATGTGCCTGTGCTTCTATCTGCCCGGCTTCACCACCATGCCGCCCACCGACCGCGACGAGTCGCGCTATGTCCAGGCCACCAAGCAGATGCTGGAGAGCGGCGATTTCATCGATATCCGCTTCCAGGATCAGCCGCGCTATAAAAAGCCAATCGCCATCTACTGGCTGCAATCCGCCAGCGTCAGCCTGACCGGCCATGACCGCGCCGCCCTGTGGGCCTACCGCATTCCGTCGCTGTTTGGCGCGATCCTTGCGGTACTCGCCACATGGTGGGCGATGCGGCCTTTATTCGGGCGCCAGACGGCGTTGCTTGGCGCAGCGCTGTTCGGGGCGGGGCTCACGCTGAGCCTAGAAGCCCATATCGCCAAATCGGACGGCGCACTGATCGCCGCTATCGCGCTGTCGCAGGGGGCGCTTGCGCGCATCTACCTGTTGCGCCGGGCGCGCGAGGATATGGTCGGCATCGCCGCGGTATTCTGGATCGCGCTGGGGGTCGGTGTCCTGATCAAGGGGCCGATCGCGCCCGCCGTCGCCGCCTTGACCATCGCCACGATCCTCATCCTTGACCGGCAGCGGGACTGGCTTTCGCGGCTGCATGCGGCCTGGGGCCTGCCGCTTGTACTGCTCATCATATCACCGTGGTTCATCGCCATCGGCATCCTGTCGGAGGGCGAATTCTTCCGGCTGGCGCTGGGCGAAGACTTTGCCGCCAAGCTCGGCAGCGGCCAGGAAAATCATTGGGGGCCACCGGGCTATTATTTCTTGCTGTTCTGGTGGACGTTCTGGCCGGCCGCACTGATCGCCACGGGCGGTTGCGCGCTGTGGCTGTGGCGCAACCGTCACCAGCGCCGCGCCCTGTTCCTGCTGGCCTGGATCGTGCCGTTCTGGCTGGTGCTCGAAGCCGTGCCGACCAAGCTGCCGCATTATGTTCTGCCGCTCTATCCGGCTGTCGCCATGGCCGCGGCATGGGTGTTGCGCGAGCAGGTGATGAGCGGATCATTACCGTTGCGCACCTACAAGCAGGGAGCGGTGCTGTGGATGATCGTGGGGCTGGCGCAGGTCGGCGTGTTTGCCGCGGCACTGTGGCTGTTCGAGGTTCCGCCGACGGCGGTTTCGGTCTTCCTTGCGGGGCTGTTCGCGCTGACGGTGCCGCTGGTCGTGGCATGTGCGTGGCGTGCCCGTTTCCACGCCGCGATCGCCCTTGCCCTGATCAGCGCCGGCGCGCTCTATGCGGGCGTCTATTCGCAGATATTGCCGCGCCTGGAACCGGTCTGGGTCAGCGAGAAGATCGACCGGGCGGCGCAAGCCCTCGCAGAGTGCACCAGCGGACCGGTGATGCTGTCGGGCTATAATGAGCCGAGCGCGGTCTTCAGGCTGGGCACGCTGACCGAAATGGCGCGCGGCGCGCAAGCCGGCGAATGGTTCACGTCAGCGCCGGGGCGGCTGGCGGTGGTCAGCGATCGCCAGCGCTCAGCCTTCATCGAGGCAGCGTCGCGGCAAGGCCAGCCCACACCCGCGCCGGCAGCATGTTTCAGCGGCTTCAACATCAATGGCGGGCGGGTGCTGCATATCGAGCTTTTCGTGTCCGGCCCGCCTGATCAGACCCGACGCTGTGAAGTGCCGTCTGCCTATCGCTGCGGCGAAGGCCCTGAACCCAGATGGGTTCGGCTGCTGGGACGATAACCCGTCAGACCAACGATAAAAGGAGTTCGAGATGAGTGAGATGACACTGGAAAGCGCCAGGACGATGATCGCGGCGGCTTTCGGCAAAGGCGCGGAATTACGGCTGAAGCCGCTCACCGTCGCCGTACTCGATGCCGGCGGGCATCTGATCGCGCTTGAGCGCCAGGACGGATCGAGCTTCCTGCGCCCCAAGGTGGCTTTCGGCAAGGCCCACGGCGCCCTGGCGCTGGGCATCGGTTCGCGTGCGATCCATGCGCGCGCCGAAGCACAGGCCTATTTCGTCGGCGCGGTGAATGCGCTCGCGGGCGGCGACCTGGTGCCCGTGCCGGGCGGCGTGCTGGTGCGCGGCGCAAGCGGCGATATCATTGGCGCTGTCGGCATCACGGGAGACACATCAGACAATGACGAGACCTGCGCCGTCGCCGGCATAACCGCCGCCGGCTTTGCGGCGGACACGGGCGCATGATATGCGCCTAAAGCAGATGTTGCGCCGCAAAATTATCTCCAGCATAATCACTTTATGGAAAATATGTGCCCTCACATCATGAGGGGGATGGGGGTGCATAGCTCATGAAGTATCACGCCTACGAGCTTATGCACGCCTTTATAGCCCCCTTGCGAATCGGCACGCGAACCTTGCGGTTTCACGTCGATTCGCCCCTCAATCCCTTTTTCTCCACACCCTTCGTAAAGAACTTCTCTGCCGCCTGCGAGGTGTTCGAGGATATCACGCGGCGCTATGGCAAGCCCGAATTCGGCATCACGCAGACCAGCATTCATGGTCAACCCGTGCCCGTCACCGAAGACGTCGTGCTGCGCAAGCCGTTCGCCAATCTGGTGCAATTCAAGCGTGATGAGACCTTCGTCGGCCAGAGGCATGATCCGAAAGTCCTGCTGATCGCGCCGATGTCGGGCCATTATGCAACGCTCTTGCGCGGCACGGTAAAGGCGATGCTGCCCGAGCACGACGTCTTCATCACCGACTGGACTGATGCGCGTGAAGTCCCGCTGAGCGAAGGCCGCTTCGGGTTCGAGGACTTCGTTGATTACATCATCGAGTTCGTTCAGTTCATCGGCACCAATGTCCATGTGATCGCGGTCTGCCAGCCATCGGTGCCGGCGCTGGCGGCCACGGCGGTGATGGCGGTGAATGAGGATGCCTGCCAACCGGCTTCGCTGGTGCTGATGGGCGGGCCGATCGACACCCGACGCAACCCGACGGCCGTAAACGATCTGGCGCAGCAACGCCCGCTATCGTGGTTCGAGCAGAACGTCGTTTCCACCGTCCCGTTTCCGCATCCCGGTTTCATGCGGCGCGTCTATCCAGGCTTCATTCAGCTTACCGGCTTTATGACGATGAATCTGGACCGCCATCTGACCGCGCACCATGACCTGTTCAACAATCTGGTCAAGGGCGACGGCGATTCGGTGCGCCAACACCGCGATTTTTATGAAGAATATCTTGCGGTCATGGATCTGCCGGCAGATTTTTACATGGAAACCGTGGAGATGGTCTTTCAGGAGCACGCACTTCCCGATGGCAAGTTGATGCATCGCGGCCAGAAGGTCGATTGTGCCGCGATCCGCAAGACGGCGCTGATGACGGTCGAGGGCGAGCGTGACGATATTTGCGGGCTGGGCCAGACCGAGGCGGCGCATGATCTGTGCATCAATATTCCGATGGATGAGAAATATCATTATGTGCAGCCGGGCGTCGGTCATTATGGCGTCTTCAACGGCACGCGGTGGCGCACGGAAATCCAGCCGCGCATTCGTGAAATGATCCGCACGACGCAGATGAAGCGACGCATGGGCGACAGCGCGACCGGATTCGGTCTGCCGTACCGATCGCTCAGCGATGATCGCGAAGACGAGATCGACTGGCGCAATCCGCCTGATCAATGAGCGGCAAATGCGCTGGCGGATCAAAAAGCGCGGCAGAGAGGGTGGCAAGCTGGCCTTCCCTGTTTCCCCGCCGCGCTTCATGCCTGTTGATATGGAGTAATGCCTAACAGTCGATCTGCGTCATATGCGCCTTCCACGCCCAGGCCGAGAGTTCGCCCTGACGCACCGGGCACCAGCCGCGCCATGAGCACAGCCTGCGCTTGACCAGTATCTCGCCACGGCTCGCATAACCCACGATCTGGGCCTGCTTGAACGGACGCAGGCGCAGATGAAGACTATTCGTATTGACCCGAAAGCATTTCTGCGCTGCCGGCTCCACCAACGGCCCGCCAAGGGTCGGCTGCGCCGTCTGGCCGGGAACGGGCATGGCGTGCACGGCGGGGACAATGAACGCAACAAGTATCGTTGCAGCGAGGAAAAACTTGAGAAACGAAGGCGCTAAAACTGCACGTTGAGCAAAGCACTCCATGATCTTGACCTCCGAATTCTGTTAATGAAAGGCGGATACTTGCTTAGGGCAGATCCTGGCAAAACACAATCGCGATTGACTGAGGGCGGCCGCGCTCGGTTTCGCCCTGCCCTCGCAAAGTCTGTAGACAGTGCGAATCCGTTGATGCTATCTCCACACCCAGTTGACGCGCTGCACAATAAGCGCGCCGTGAGGACGACCGGCGAAACCGCTAGACATTTAAACCGTTCGGGCCAGCACTGATCTGGCCGTGACGGCGCGGCTCGGACGTCCGGCAAGGGACACATGCCAATGGATGCTGTTCACTCCCACGCGCAGGGGCTGGGCGAAGCCGAAACCGTCTGGTTCAAGCTGCAGATGCTGAGCAAGCAGGACGACCCGATGCCTGCCTTGTTGCGCATGGGCGAGAAATATGGCGGCTGTATCCGCATCAACCTTCGCGACGAGCGCATCTACTTCCTCAGCGATCCGGAGCTTTTCAAGCAGGTGCTGGTGAAGAAGGCCGACGCTTACGGCAAATATTTCGACGGGCTGAGGCCGATCTTCGGCAACAGCATGATCACCGTGGACGGGGCCTTGTGGCAAAAGATCCGGATGCCCCAGCAGGCCGCCTTTCAGCCCAAGATGTACGGCGAATACATGCCGTATCTGCTGTCCTCGGTTCAGGAAAAGATCGAGCAATGGACCGAGTTCGCGCGCACAGGGCAGACTGTCAACCTGCTGGAGGAGACCTGGGGCCTGGCCGCCAACATGATCTGCAAGGCGCTTTTCGACCGTGATGTGCCCTTCAATCCGCACGCGATCTTTGCCGCCGTCAAGAGCTACACCGATGTGCTGAACCACAAGAAGATCAGGCTGCAAAAGGTCAGTGGGCAACTGACCGAGGTGCCGTCCGATGATGCGGCCGCCGATGCGATCGGCAAATGGTTATCGGTGCCGCCGATGGTGCTGGGCGCCGTGCCCCGCGATCATCGCGAGCGCACCCTGCTCAGCATGATGCAGGCCGCGTCTGCCGACCCTGCGGTGCCCGAGTTCGACGAGCAGCAGGTGCTCGACGAGATGAAGCAATATCTGTGGGCCGGCACGGAGACCACCGCTCTGACGCTCACCTGGTGTTTCTACATGCTGTCGCTGCATCCCGACATCGCCGAGCGCATCCGCCGCGAGGGGCAGGACGTCTATGGCGACCGCCTGCCGACATGGGAGGACATGCAGGCGCTCAGCTACACGCGCTCCGTCCTGCAGGAAACCATGCGCATGTTCCCGCCGATCTGGAGCCTGATCCGCCAGGCAGTGGCCGAGGACGAATTGGGTGGCCACCACATAGTGCCCGGCGACAAGATGGTGCTGTGCAGCTACATCGTGCATCACAGCCCGCGCTACTGGGATCATCCCGAACGGTTTGACCCGGACCGCTTCAGGCCCGAACTGGCCCGCGCACGCGACAAGTATGTCTATCTGCCGTTTGGCGGCGGCAAGCGCGCCTGTGTCGGCGGGGCGCTGTCGCTGATCGAGAACACCCTGGCGCTGACCCAGCTTCTGCGCCGCTTCCGTCTGGAATATGCCGGCGAAACCCCGGCGAAGATCGCCGCCACGGTCACCTTGACGCCAGAAGGCGGCAAGCTGCCATTCCGCATCCTGCCGCTTTCCTGAGAATAGGGCGAGCGCCGGCCCGGTCTGCCTACCAGCCGCCCTGGAAGAGAACGCCGGTCTGGCCGTCACCGGTCTGCGTGGTGCTGCTCGATGTGCCCTTGCCGAACTGGAACACGCCGAACGTATTGCCCGTGCCGTGCTGATCGATGCTTGCAGTATGGCCACGGCCCCGCTGAAAGATCGCAGCGGAATTGCCTTCGCCGGATTGGCTGATCTGCGCAGCATTGTCGCTTCCCCGCTGGCTGATCCGCGCCCGGTTGCGCGTCTCCTGCAACCGCGAGAGCCGCGAAAGCCCCCGCTCCAGTCGCTCCGCCCCTTTTTCAGTCTTGGGCGCGAAGAAGAAGCTGAAGCTGCCGCGTCCTTCGGCAAAGGCCGGAGCCGCCATGGGCGCAATACCCATGAACAGCGCCAGCGTGGCGGCGATGATCGTCTTGATGGTCATGACATCGTCCTTTCTGGCCGCTGAGCCCGTACCTGGATCAGACCCGGCCTACGCGCTGGCTGCAGCTATAGGTCTTGCCCGAGGCATGGACCCGGAGCTTTGCGGTGAACCCGCCGGCATTGCCGCCGAGCATGACCGAACCGAGCGAAACCGGTCCGCCGGGTACGGCCTCGAAATCACCGCTCTGGCTGATCATGGCGTGCGTGCCTACACCCGCCTGTGCCACGCTCAGCTCGTAATGCCCCGTGACCTGGGAGCGCGAGAAGACAATGCCCTCCAGTTCGACGCCATGGCGCCCGGGCTTCACATTGATCTCGCAACGCACCTGATCGCGGCTGAACCAGCCGGCATTCGCGTCGTCACTGTTGGTTGCACTCATTCCCAAAACTCCAAAGCCGAGCGCCAAAGGCGCCAGGGCCAGACCAAGAGGCTTTCGCAAATGCTTCATTTCAAATCTCCTTGCGAGTAGGGCGAGGGGCGCGATGGCCCCTCGCGACGAGTTGGCATGACGATCAGTCCTGCACGACGACGGCGACGTTGCCACGGCCCACCTGAGTGGTGGTGGCCCGGTTGCCCTTGCCGGCCTGGATGATGCCGACGGCGTTGCCACGGCCGATCTGGGTCGTGGTGGCGCTGTTGCCCTTGCCGAACTGGGCGATGCCGGTCACGTTGCGGCTGCCTCTCTGGTAGGTGTCGGCATAGTTGCCGCGGCCGCTCTGGCCGACGACGGTGCGGTTACGCGCGCCGTCCTGAGTGCTGATCGTGGTGTTGCCACGGCCATACTGCTGAACGGTCAAACGGTTGGAATGGCCACGCTGAGCAGCCCCAACGGCGTTGCCCGTGCCGAACTGTTCGATGAAGGCCGTCGAACCGCCGGCTTCGGCGGGGCTCGAATAGCCGGCGAAGCCAAGACCCAGGCCGAGAGTGAGAGCGATGGCGCTGGACATCAGAACTTTACGGATGATCATGTGCAAGAACTCCTGTTTTCAACTTTTCGTCTTTTCGTGTGAAAGACTATTCCGGTTTACACGCAGGGGTCTGAACTCGTTTTGAACCAATATGTTAGCGCGCATTCATTGAGGTGAACCCCTGGCCGAGAGCGTCTTAATCTCCCGTTCATCATCCAGCCGGCAAGCAACCCGAGCAGGTGAGCAGGCCCCCATTCAGGCGGCGCGAAGGCCTATTGCCATTTGCGCGAATGTGTCATATTCAACATGCATCAGTTCTGATGTGACCGATTGAAATCACTCGGGCAGCTTAATGAACCTGGCGGTACAGACATCGACGATGCGTTTCCTGGCGACGTGCGCCGGGACCCGTCTGCGCGCCATTTCCGTCGGCAGCTTGCGGCCGTCTGGCGCTCTGCCCGCACTTCGCCCTTCGCAGCTCCTTATCAGCCCCTGAGCGTGGGCTGTTCGGCTTCGCCGGACGCGCGCTTGGGGGTATAATCTGAAACGGAGCGGATTTGCCCCGCGCTTGGCGTTGGGCTCACACAACAAGGGCATGATCTCAATGAAGAGCGACACCAATCACGAGCAGGCCGCCGCCCCGCACCAGGGCGAGCGCGTCATCATTTTCGACACGACCTTACGCGATGGCGAACAGTCTCCGGGCGCTTCGATGACCCTGGAGGAAAAGCTGGAGGTGGCCATTCTCCTCGACGAGATGGGCGTGGACGTCATCGAGGCCGGCTTTCCCATCGCATCCCCGGGCGATTTCGAATCCGTCAGCGAGATTGCGCGCGTCGTAAAGAATTCGGTGGTTTGCGGCCTGTCGCGCGCCGGCGCTGGCGATATCGACCGGGCTGCCGAGGCGCTGAAACACGCACGTCGCTCGCGCATCCACACCTTCATCTCGACCAGCCCGCTGCACATGAAATACAAGCTTCGCAAGCAGCCGCATGAGGTGCTGGAAGCCGTTACCGCGAGCGTGACCCGGGCGCGCGGCCATACCGACGATGTGGAATGGTCCGCTGAGGACGCCACCCGTACGGAGCATGATTTCCTGTGCCGCTGTGTGGACGCCGCGATCAAGGCCGGCGCAACGACGATCAACATTCCCGACACCGTCGGCTATACGGTGCCCGAGGAATTTCATGCGCTCATCACCATGCTGCGCGAGCGGGTGCCGGGCGCGGCGGACATCATCCTTTCCACCCATTGCCACAACGATCTGGGCCTTGCGGTCGCCAACTCGCTGGCCGGCGGCGAGGCGGGCGCGCGCCAGATCGAATGCACCATCAACGGCATGGGCGAGCGGGCCGGCAATGCCGCGCTGGAAGAAGTGGTGATGGCGCTGCGCACACGTGCCGACGTGCTGCCGTTCCATACCAATATCGATACGACCATGATCACCCGCGCATCGAAGCTGGTGTCTGCCGTCACCGCCTTTCCGGTCCAGTACAACAAGGCGATCGTGGGCAAAAATGCCTTCGCTCATGAATCGGGCATCCATCAGGACGGCATGCTCAAGCACGCCGAGACCTACGAGATAATGACGCCCGAGAGCGTCGGGGTGCGGGAGTCCTCGCTGGTGATGGGCAAACATTCCGGCCGCCACGCCTTCCGCGAGAAGCTGAAGGAGCTGGGCTACGAGCTGGGCGAGAATGCGCTGGAAGACGCCTTCACCCGCTTCAAACTTCTTGCCGACCGCAAGAAGCACGTCTTCGATGAAGATATCGAAACGCTGGTGGATGACGAGATGTCCACCGCTCACGACAAGATCAAGCTGCTGTCTCTGACCGTGATTGCGGGCACCGGCGGGCTTCAGCGGGCCACGCTGACGCTGGAAGTGGACGGCCATCACACCACTCGGGAGGCCACCGGCTATGGCCCGGTCGATGCGATCTTCAATGCCATCAAGGCGATCGTGCCGCACGAGGCGCGCCTGCCGCTGTACCAGGTGCATGCCGTGACGGAAGGAACCGATGCGCAGGCCGAGGTGAGTGTGCGGCTTGAAGAAGATGGGCGCACGGTGACGGCGCGCGCCGCCGATGTCGATACGATGGTCGCCTCGGCCCGCGCCTACATATCTGCGCTCAACAAGCTGATCGCCAAGCGTGAGCGGGTGGCGCCCCAGGGGCTTGCGGTATCATCATGAGACTGAATGGCACGCTTGAGGCGGGGGCATGGCGGAACGCTCAGTCCGCCGTTTCGGGCGTGCCGCCGATGCCCTCGAACATGGCGCGCAGATCGACGGTTGCGCGTTTGCCCAGATCATCGAAATGCGCATCCAGCCAGCGCTGCGCCCGCCCGCGGCCCAACTCGAACAGGTGATCCAGGAAAAGTGACTGCGCGTTCAGCCGGCTTGCTGCGCCAAGCTCGGACAACTCGTCCTGCGAATCGATCAGATGAATGCGCATCGCCTTGGCGTTGCGCAGCTTGAGCTTGCCTTCATCGGCGAGCTGGCGGACGAAGTCGATCATCCGCAATTCATGAAGCAGGCTGGCGTTGAAGGTGATCTCGGTCACCCGGTCGAAGATCTCGCGCGCGGTGCGCGGCGTGCCTTCGCGTTCAATCGGGTTGATCTGGACGATCAGAATGTCCGCGGTCTTGCTGCGGTAGAACGGGAACAGCACCGGATTGCCCATATAGCCCCCGTCCCAATAAGGGACACCGTCGATCTCGACGGCTTGAAACATGTGCGGTAGCGCGGCTGAGGCCATGACCATCTGACAATTGATCTCGGCGCGGTTGAACACGCGCACGCGCCCGGTCTCGACATTGGTCGCCGAGATATACAGCTCGACCTGATCGCATTTGCGCACGCGATCGAAATCGACCACCGAGCCGAGAATTTCCGCCACCGGGTTGAGATTGAGCGGATTGACGGCATAGGGCGAGGAGAACTGGTGGAACAGATTGACCAGCGCCAGCCCCGGCGAGCCGGACAGGCTCCAGTTGCCCATCAGGATGTCGAGCGGCGTGCGCCGCAGCGGGCTGTAGCGCGCTGCCTGGCCGATGGCCTCCCACAGTTTGCGCAGGTTATCGCGTGCGCCCTGCGCGCCGTTCTGCATGATCCCGTCGGCATAGGCGACCGCGTTCATGGCGCCCGCGCTCGTGCCGCTGATCGCATCGAACCTGATCCGGCCGTCCTCCAGAAGCTTGTCAAGCACGCCCCAGGTGAACGCGCCGTGCGCGCCCCCTCCCTGAAGGGCAAGATTGAGCGATTTCTGGCTGTTGCGTGCGCCTAGCCTCATTGCGCCGTCCAGCCTCCATCGACCGGCAGTGACGCTCCGGTGATCTGTGCCGCGTCCTTGCCGCACAGGAACACGGTGAGCGCGCCGATCTGCTCCGTCGTCACGAACTGCTTGGTCGGCTGGGCGGCCAGCAGCACATCGCGCTTGACCTGATCTTCGGTGATGCCGCGCGCCTTCGCCGTATCGGGGATCTGTTTTTCCACCAGCGGGGTGAGCACATAGCCCGGGCATATCGCGTTGACCGTGATGCCGTGTTCTGCGCCTTCAAGCGCCAGCGTCTTTGTCAGGCCGAGAATGCCGTGCTTGGCGGCGACATAGGCGGCCTTGTACGGCGAGGCGACCAGCCCATGGGCCGACGCCAGGTTGATGATGCGTCCCCAGCCGCGCTGTTTCATCTCGGCGAACACGAGACGCGAGGTGTGAAACGCGCTCGACAGGTTGATGGCGATGATCGCATCCCATTTCTCGATGGGAAAGTCCTCGACGGGCGACACGTGCTGAATGCCCGCGTTGTTGACCATGATGTCGATCTGGCCGAACTCGCGCCGTGTCGTCTCGACCATGTCCGCGATCTGCTCAGGCTTGGTCATGTCAGCGCCATGATAGCCGACCTTGACATTATGCTCGCCGGCCAGGCGCGCGCGCGTGCCCTCTATCTCCGCGGCATCGCCGAAGCCGTTCAACATCACATTTGCGCCGGCTGCACACAGTGCGCTTGCCATTCCCAGCCCGATGCCGCTCGTCGAGCCTGTGACCACGGCGCTTTTTCCTGTCAACATTGCCTGCTCTCCTGATGATACGTTACCCAAACTCATTTGCCGGGAAGACCTTTCTCGGCTTGCGCCTTCAGCGCCTCGGCGTACCACTCCATCTCGTCCAGGAAGCTCTTTACGAATGTATAAGCGCTGTCATCGACAGGCGTTCCGTCGTCCGAGAAGGCATTTTGCACACGCGGCACGGGGTACAGTGTCGGGATCGACGACATGCCAAGTTCGGCCAGCGTCATGCGCAGCTGCATAGCCGCACGCACACCGCCGAACATGCCCGCCGAGTAGCAGACGATGCCCGAGGGCCGGTAGCGCCACTCTTCCAGATAATGATCGAGCATGTTCTTGAGCGCCGGCGGAATGCCGTGATTATATTCGCCCGATACGATGATGAACCCGTCCGCGCCGCGGATCACACCTGCGATGCGGTCCATGAAGGCCGGCGCCTCGCCGGGGCCATACTCCTTGTACATGCGATCAAGCAGCGGGAACGGCTCTTCCATCGCGTCGATCAGTTCGACCGCGTGCCCGCGCTCCTCGAACTGCCGCTTGACGAACCGCGCGGCCTTTATGCCTTGCCGGTTGCGGCGCACCGAGCCGTAGAACATTGCGAAAGTGAGCGGCATGCCAAGTCCTTTCCTCAAGCGCCCGCTACCACGGCAACGGGCTGCCGTCGGCATGCCAGAACGTGCCGGTCTGGTCCATGCCCAGTTCGTCGAGCCGCTGGATCAGGCCGCGGGCCGACTCGCTGGCGTCGATATGGCCGCTGCCCCCTGTCATGTCCGTGCGCACATACCCCGGATGCAGCAGTAGCACGGCGATGCCTTCGGGCGCCAGATCATGCGCCAGATTGCGCCCGGCCATGTTCACCGCCGCCTTGGACATGCGATAGCCGTAATTGCCGCCGGACGTGTTGTCGGCCAGCGACCCGACACGGCTGGACAGGATGGCAATCTTGCTGCCGCGCTTCAGGCGGGGCCGCAAGGCCAGCGCGGCGCGCAGCGGACCCAGACTGTTGACCTCGAACTGGCGGCGCATGGCGTCCCAGTCGAGACGGCCCATTCCATCGCCGTGCAAGATGCCGGCGACCACCACCAGCACATCGACATCCCGGCCCGCCAGCGCCTCGGACAGCGCCTTCAGACTCGCCTCATCGCAGACATCGACATCCGCGAAGGTCTCGACGCCGAGCGCGCTCAATTCGGGCGACACCCTACGGCACGCCGCGATCGCCTCGTCGCCGCGCTGCGCGATCTGGCGCACCAGTTCCAGTCCGATGCCGCGATTGGCGCCTATCACCAGAAATCTGCTCATGCCGTTCCTTTCAAATCCGCTTGAGGGGTGGGAGCGAAGACATGTAGCCCCCGTGGGTTGGAGCCAGTTTATAACCGTGTCCGTTGGCGAGAAAATAGAGCGGACGAGACCAGATGGATGCGGCGGGCCGTTCCAGACACTTGTGCGCAAATGACGGCGTGCCGCGCCCGCTCATGCGGTCCATGTTAACATCAACTGATTCGTTAACTGGCTGGCGGGGGCCCGACATGAGCGTGACGGACACGAAGCAGGATTTGAGCCATTCGCATTTTGTCGTCGATCTCTGGTTCACCGATCTGAATCCCACCGAAGTCGGGATTTTCCGCAAGTCGCGCCACCGCGCCAAATCGCGCCAGTTCACCAAGGACACCGACGTCATTGGCGAGGTGAAGGAGAACGGCGCACGAACGCATCTCATCACCTATCGCGAAGGCGCGTGGAAAGACAATCAGGGTATGGCCAAGCGCCTGGTGCTCAAACTGTTCACCGAAGGCATGACCTGGCGCGCCACCATGGACCTGATGATCGGCCGCAGCCTGCAACTGTCGTTCGGGGCGGGCGGATTTCCGGTGATGGCGTTCTCGCTCAACCTGGCGGGGCACGACCAGATCATCCATGTCGAGCGCTGCGCGCGCAAATGGCCCGGCTTTCCCGAGAAATTCTCGTTTTTCATCCTCAAGGATGGCCAGCCCTTTCTCTACAAGCTGCGCCGCGACTGGATCAGCATCGGCCCCGACTACACGCTTTATGACCACAACAATGACCGCATCGGCCATCTCGACGGCAAGCTGGTCAGCCTTGGCGGACACTGGGATGTCGATCTGCGCGAGGATCACGATGATACGCGCCTGCGCATGGTGCTGCAGCTGTTCTGCGCCATGCTGCGGTTCAATCGGCCATGCCAGCGCCATGTCGCCGATCTGGTCTCGGCGGTGGAGCACCGGCAGATGCGCCCCGCGCTGGAGCATCACGAGATAGATCTCTACCTCAATCCGCGCCGGGTTCGCTGAGGCCCGACCATCATCCCGGCACATCGACGAAGCTGCCCGGCCCTGCAGCCAGAAGCACGCGGCGCAAGTCGGCCTGTGCAAGCGCGATACAGCCTTCGGTTGGCGCCATTTCCGGGCTTGCGACATGCATGAAGATCGCGCTGCCATGATGGCGAATGCGCGGGCTGCGATTGTGGCCGAGCACCACGATCAGATCGTAAAGCCCGTCATCGCGCCACAGCCGTTCATGCCGCGCGGGATAAGGCAGATGCACCATGCGGTTATAGTTGCGATCAGCCGGATCATCGCACCAGCACATATCGCGGCGCAGCGCAACAACGGGCAGCCCGGTGCGCGGCCGCGCTACACGGTCGGCGCGGAAATAAACAAGCTCCAGCGTCCAGCGGCCGATCGGCGTTGCGCCGTCACCTTCGCGCTTGGCACGGCGAAGCCCCGTGCGCCCCAGCGCGCAGGCCGCGCTCCACTCACCGACGATAAGCCGTCCACGGCTTGCTGACCTCGACAAAGATGCAACCCGCATCACATGTTTTTCACGCAACATTTATGAAAACCGGCTGTCCGGCCCCGCAATCCGGTTCCGCCAAAGCACGGGCCTGAGCTATAACTACAGCAGCGCAGTCCTCGGGGCGGCCCCAAAAGGAACGGCCGGCATACATATAAAGAAGCTTTTTTGGGAATGGATCATGAGCACCACACGAAAGATCTTGATCGTAGATGATGATGAGGATTTGCGCGAGTCGCTTGCCGAACAGCTCGCTCTCCACGAAGAATTCGAGACCGCAACGGCGCCCAACGCGGCCGGCGGCATTCAGACGGTAAAGACCGAGCATATAGACCTCGTGCTTCTGGATGTGGGCCTGCCCGACATGGATGGTCGCGAAGCCTGCAAGCTGATGCGCAAGAATGGCTATCCCGGCCCAGTGATCATGCTGACCGCGCAGGATACTGACTCCGACATGATCCTGGGGCTTGAGTCCGGGGCCAATGATTACGTAACGAAGCCGTTTCGCATCGCCGTGCTGCTGGCACGCATCCGCGCCCAGCTTCGCCAGCACGAGCAGAGCGAGGATGCCGTGTTCACCATCGGCCGCTATACCTTCAAGCCGGCCGGCAAGCTGTTGCTCGATGAAAAGGGCAGCAAGATCAGGCTGACGGAGAAGGAAACCTCGATCCTGAAATATCTCTACCGCGCCGGCGAGCGTGTCGTGCGTCGTGATGTCCTTTTGCATGAGGTGTGGGGATATAATGCCGGAGTGACGACCCACACATTGGAGACGCATATCTACCGCCTTCGTCAGAAAATCGAGCTTGATCCGTCCAACGCCGAACTCCTTGTCACAGAATCAGGCGGATACAAGCTTGTGCCCTGAGCCCGCGAAGTTGATCCACAGCCATGGGTAAGCATCTGGGGATGCCCGAACTTTGCGCTTGTCGCCCCTGAAGACTCACAGCACCCTTAGTATACGGGGATTTTCTAGGGGCGAATCGAATGTTTCAATCAGATGAAACTGATCTTCTGAGTGCAACCTGTTTGTTCAAGAACTTGAGCGGCGAACTTCTCCAGCGTGTCTTGCGCAGTGGGCGGCATGTGCGCTTTGAACGCGGCGAAGCGATCATCACCGAGGGCGAACAGGGGCAGAGCGCGTTCCTTATCCTCAGCGGCATGGCGATCATGGCCGACGAAGTCCGCCGCGCGCCGTTTCAGGAAGATCAGCTTCCTCCAGGCACACTGGTCGGCGAGTTGGCCATGCTGTCCGACATCGTCTTCACCGCGACGGTGGTCGCGACCCAGCCCATTCACGCGCTCGCCCTCGACCGGAATGCGATCTACCGACTTATGGAGACCGAACCGGCGCTCGCGGAGCATTTTTCCGAAAGGCTGCTGCGCCGGCTGCGCGATCTGGCAGATGACCTGCGCTCGGTCGATCTGCAGTTCGAGGCGCTGGAAAGCTCGCTCCATCAGGCCAGCGCATAGTCTTCGCATGCCGATGAGCGGCTGCGGCCGCGCTTTCAGCCGACGTCCAGATCGAGGATGACCGGGACATGGTCCGACGGCTTGTCCCATCCACGTGCCTCCGAGGCGACGCACAGCGACCTTGCCTGACCGCTCAGGCCAGGCGTGGCCCAGATATGATCGAGCCGCCGGCCACGGTTGGAGGCCAGCCAGTCGCGCGCCCGATAGCTCCACCATGTGAATAGCTTTTCCTCGGGCGGCACGAAGCTGCGCATCACATCCACCCAGTCGAGCGAGCGGCGGATAGCTTCAAAATGATCGACCTCGATGGGCGTATGGCTGACCACCTTCAGCATCTGCTTGTGTGACCACACGTCGGTTTCCAGCGGCGCGACATTCAGATCGCCCACCACAAGCATCGGCTCGGAAGGCACAAGCGCGCCGGACCATCTTTCCATCGATGTCATGTAATCTAGCTTGCGGCGGAATTTCGCGCTCGTTTCCGGGTCCGGGTCATCACCGCCGGCAGGCACATAAAAATTGTGGATAACCGGCTCGATCGCACCATGGCGCAAGCGCACGGCCAGATGACGCGCTTCGCCCTCGGCCCCCAGATCGGCCGTCTCCACCCTCTGGAGCGGAAAGCGCGAGAGCGTCGCTACCCCATGATAGGCCTTTTGCCCATGGATCTCGATATGGGAAAAGCCGAGCTGGGCAAGCTCCTTGATCGGGAACAGATCATCAGCGCACTTGGTTTCCTGAAGGCATAGCACATCCGGTTGATAGGCCTGCACGAACTGGGCCACCAGCGGCAGGCGCAGCCTGATCGAGTTGATGTTCCAGGTGGCTATGCGGACGGTCATGCGGTTGGTGCGGTCATTGTTCTTGCGGCGTCAGCCGGTTTTACGCCAAGCCAGCCGCATCCGCACAAAAAAAAGCGCCCAACCCCGGCGATGGTTGGGCGCTATATGCGATACTACGCAAAGCGCCGGGAGGGATTCCGGCGCGGAAACGGACGAGCCTTCGGTTAGACGGGGGGCACTACCGATGGTGATTGGCTCATCCGCATCGACAAAAATACCATAGCACAGAACTTTTTCATTTGGCTAGAGAAAAATATCAAAAAAACATGTTGACAGGTGCTATTTTATCTCGAGGCAGCGACAAGCTTCATGGCGGCATGTCTTGTCTCGCCGTCGGGACTTCCCGACCGCGAAAATCAGTCTGATTGCGCCTTGATGGGTCGCGCCGCTGCTATCGCCTGAAATCGGGCAGGCCGATGCGCGAGAACTTGAACAGGTCCGCGGCCAACTCGACATTCGCCTCCAGCTCAGTAATGTCCACGCGCGTATCGAAGCCCTGAGGATCAGTGATGATCCACGACTTCAACAGCATTTCGGGTTCCAGTTCAAAGAACAGGCGCAGGCGCCCCGGCGCCTCGCCGCTCTTGTCCTCCATCGTGAGGATCAGGACATTCTCGCCCTTGTCTATCGCCAGAATACGGGCGTCACGCAGCAAGTTCACCTCTTCGGAGAGCAGGAGACGGAATGGTGTGGCCTCCAGCGGATAGCGGTCGGATGTCTTGAGATCATGATTCTCGACGGCCAGATATTCACCATCCGAAATAATCTTCATCTTGCTCGGCAGGTTGTAATCAAAGCGCACACGGCCTGGACGCGAAAAATAGAACTGGCCGGTCTCGCGCTTGTTGCTCGCATCAATCTGGACGAAATCAGAGCGAATTCTGCTGAGGTTGTTGAAATAGGTGTCGACCTGCTGGACCAGTTCAAGCGCATCCTCGTCCGTCAAGTCGGCTTCATCGGACGAAATCTGCGGCTGGGTGTCGGTCTGCCAACCGGCGCCGAGCGGGTTGGCCGCCGGATCGTCCGCCGTATCGCCAGGCACGCTGGCCGTGGCCGCGTCATCGGCTGGCGCGGACTCCCCGGGTTCGGCCGCTGCCGGCGCGCTTGCTTCTGCTGGGCTCGCCTGCGTGTCAGGGGCCGGGGTCTGAGCATCGGGCGCGGTCTTCTGATGCACCGATGCACCACCCTGCGCCATCGCCGACCCGGAAGCTGCAGCAACACTCAGAACGCAAATTGCCAAGCCAAGCGCGCCCAAAGTCGCCGCGCACCGCCCGAACCTCATCAGCCGTGCTGCAACCACACTCCGAAATTCCCTCATTTGTCACCCCGATCCATAAATTCTGGGCCCGAACGGGCCGTGCTTGGGACTGAACGTCAACCCAAAAAGCGTCAAATTCTGGACGAAAGCGCGCCCGCGCTCCGGCGATGCGAGTTCAAGCTACCGGTTTTTCCTTGTCCGCTGCAAGCCCGGTCAATCCCGCGCATCCGGCTCGATCAGGATCTCCCGCCGGCCCGCCCTGTTCGGCGCGCTGATGATGTCGTCGTCTTCCATCCGCTCTATAAGCGAGGCAGCGCGGTTATATCCGATGCCCAATCGACGCTGCAAATAACTTGTCGTCGGCTTGCGGTCGCGCAGCACGATCTCCACCGCCTGATCGTAAAGATCAGCCCCGTCGCCGGCGCCGTCCTTTGCCCCGGCACCGCCATTTTCCGGCGCAGCGCCATCCTCATCAGCGGCTTCCAGCACCTCGGTGCGGTAATCCGGCGGCCCCTGTCGGCGCAGATGCTGTACGATGGCCTCGACCTCCTTGTCCGAGACGAACGGGCCATGCACGCGCGTCATCCGCCCTCCACCAGCCAGATAGAGCATGTCGCCCGCACCCAGCAATTGCTCCGCGCCCTGATCGCCGAGGATCGTCCTGCTGTCGATCTTCGAACTCACCTGAAAGCTGATCCGCGTGGGGAAGTTGGCCTTGATGGTGCCGGTGATGACATCGACACTGGGGCGCTGGGTCGCCATGATCAGATGGATGCCGGCAGCGCGCGCCATCTGCGACAGGCGCTGCACGGCGAACTCTATATCCTTGCCCGCCACCATCATCAGATCAGCCATTTCGTCGATCACCACCACGATATACGGCATCGGCTCGGCGTCCATGTCCTCATGGACATAAACCGCTTCGCCGGTGTGCGGATCAAAGCCGGTATTCACCGTTCGCCCCACATCCTCGCCGCGCTCCAGCGCCTGCCTTATGGTCTGGTTGTAGCTCTGGATGTTGCGCACCCCCAGCTTCGACATCAGCTCATAGCGCCGGTTCATCTCAGCCACCGTCCATTTGAGGGCGACGATCGCCTTCTTCGGCTCGGTCACGACCGGGGTCAGGAGATGCGGAATGCCGTCATAGACCGACAGTTCCAGCATCTTCGGATCGATCATGATGAACCGGCACTGCTCGGGTGTCAGCCGGTATATCAGCGACAGGATCATCGTATTGATGCCGACCGACTTGCCCGATCCCGTGGTGCCCGCGATGAGCAGATGCGGCATGCGCGCCAGATCGGCGATGACCGGTTCGCCGCTGATGCTCTTGCCCAGGCTGAGCGGCAATTTGACCTCATTTGCGCCAGCGGCAGACGTCTCCAGCAACGCGCGCAGATAGACGGTCTCGCGCCTGTGATTGGGCAATTCGATCCCCAGCGCATCACGGCCGGCAACCACGGCGACACGCGCCGAAACCGCGCCCATCGAGCGGGCAATGTCATCGGCCAGGCCAATGACGCGCGATGATTTGGTGCCGCGCGCGGGCCTCAGCTCGTAAAGCGTGATGACCGGGCCGGGCCGAACCTCGGTGATCTCGCCCTTGACGCCGAAATCCTGAAGCACGTCTTCCAGCAATTGCGCGCGCTCGGTCAGCTCCTGATCCGAAAGCCCGGCATCAGGCGGCGCGGGTGGTGGCGTGCTCAGCAGGCTGATCGGCGGCAGACGGAAACCGCCCGCATCAGCCGTCGGCGATGGCGTTTGCGGGGACATCGCGCGGCGCTGGCGCCACGGGCGCGGCGCGGCATGCTCCACCGTCTCGTGCGCCAATCCGGGCGAGACCGTGTGCACTGGCTGCGCCTGCTGCTCGCCTGGCGGCGGCATCTGGGCGAGCGAGCCGAAGAATGGCTCGATCCGGGCTTCGGGCATTTCCTCGATGTCGGGCTCGGGCTGGCGAATGCTGAGCGCGCCGCGCCAGCGTGCATACCAGACCTCGCCTGCTGCCTTGCCGGTTCGGGGCGGGTCCGCAGCAGCTTGCGGCCTGCGCACACGCGCAGCAGCGGAAAAGCCGCCATCTGCCGGATCGCCGATGCAGAATGCCCCCGTTTCCTCCGGCGGCGCCCATGGCGTGTCGCTCTCATGTCCGGCGCGCATCCAGTATTCCCGAGGCTGGGTGCTGAAATCGGATGCATACGAAGTCGGCTGCCGCGCCGCGGGGCGAAATCTGGCACGCTCGCTTTCGCCGAAATCGCCGACCTCAAGGCGCGCCGGATCATCGAACTGCCATAACAGGCTCAGATCCTGCGCCCGCAAGCCGCACGCCATCAGCAACAGCCACAAACCGGCAATGGCGCTCAGGGCGCCTGTGACGATCGGCCCCATCATGCCGGGGAAAAAATTGAGCCAGCGCGCAAACAGCACATTGAGGAAATCGCCCACGAGGCCGCCCAGGCCATGAGCCAGCGGCCATGTTTCCAGCACAGGCATGTGGCTGAATGCAAACATCAGCAGCACCACCGAGCCGGCCCACCATGCGGCCATCGCGGAGACACGGCCGGGGTCGCGCTTGAGCATCAGTTTCGCACCGATGACGGCCACGGGCAGTAACAGAAAGATCGCGGCGAGCCCGAACAGTTGCAGCAGCAGGTCAGCGAGCGTTGCCCCCGGCCAACCGAGCAGATTGCGCGTCGCCCTGTCGGCCATGTGGTTGATGCTCGGATCGTTGATCGACCAGGTCATCAGGCTGATCCAGCCCGATAGAGCCAGCGCAAACAACGCCAGCCCCAGCGCGCGCCAGGCAAAATCGCGCATCGCCATCGCCAGCGATGGAGGCAACAACCGCCGCGGCGTTCCATACACGCTGTAGCTCGACATAGAGTTGACCTGCTCACAGCCGGCACTGGTCTGCGCGACACCGCCTCGGCGCGTCACGGGCCGGTCTGGCACACAATAGAAATCGCATAAATTTTGAGCTAACAGATTGCCATCACAACCTTTCCAAAAGGTTGCGATCTGATCGCCACTGAGCTTATGGCGCAGATCAGCACGCCAGGCAGTCAGCCAGGCGGGTCAGTCCGATGCGTGTCGTTTCGGTGTCGTCAACCAGCGCCAGACGGATGTAGTCCGCCCCGGGATTGATGTCCGCGCTGTCGGGCATGGCAAGGAAAGCCCCCGGCAGAACACGCAGGCCCGCACGAGACCACAGGCGCATCGCGACCGCCTCGCCCCCGCCCCAGCGCGCCACATCCAGCCACAGGAAAAATCCGCCCGGCGGGCTGACACGGCCGAACACCGGCGCCAGAAGCTGGTCGGCCAATGCGAACTTGGCTAGGTACAGATCGCGGCTGTGCTCCACATGGCTTTCGTCGGACCACAGGGCGGCGGAGGCGAATTGATGGGCAAGCGGCATCTGGGTGCATGCCACGTTGCGAAAGGCGGCGAAGCGCGACAGGAAATCGGGATCGCCCGCAATGAAGCCCGAGCGCAGCCCCGGCACATTCGAGCGCTTGGACAACGAATTGAAGACGGCGACATGATCATGACCGCCCGACGCAAGAGCGCTTTCAAGTCCGCCGGGCGGCGGCTCGGCGGAATAAATCTCGGAATAGCACTCATCGACGAACAGCATGAAATCATGGGTGCGCGCCAACGCGATGGCGGCGCGCAGATAGGCCGGATCGGCGATCGCGCCCTGCGGATTGGCTGGCGAGGCAAGATAAAACGCCACGGCACGGCGCAGCACGTCCCGCGGGATCAGATCGAGCGCGGGGAGAAAGCCGTGCTCAGGCCCGGCGGGCAATAATACCGGCTCGGCGCCAGCCGCGATCGCCCCGGCGGCATAGGCCTGATAGAACGGATTGGGAATGAGCACGGCTGGCTTGAGCCCCGGCGTGTCCTTGCGCGCCATGGCCGGGAAGATCGCCGAGAACAGCCCCTCGCGCGAGCCGACCAGCGGCAGCACATGCCGGCCCGGATCGAGCGCGCCGGCCAGCAGCGGATAACGCCGCCCGGCCCAACCGGCGATGGCGCCGCGCAGTTCATCAACGCCGCGGATCGGAGGATATTTCGCATATGCGCCTGTATGCGCGCCCAGAACCTCGGCAAGCATTGGCGGCAAGGGATGGCGCGGCTCGCCGATGCTCATGTCGATGGCGGGCTGGCCCGCGGTTTCATGCCCGAGCAAGTCGCGCAGACGCTCGAACGGGGAGCGCACCAACGCGGTGATGTCGGCGCGCGCGCGATCGGCGCTCAAGAGATCAGCCCCAGCTTGCGCATGCGTGAGCGGATCGCGCCGGGCTTTCGCCCGAGCGTCTCGGCGATCTGACGCACCGGCGCGCCTTGGTCGAAGAAAACGCGCAGCCGGTCTTCCTCCTCGCCGTTCCATGGGCGATAGGCATTGGCATGGCTCTTTCGCAGCCGGTCGAACGCGCCTGCCCCATCATCGGAGCGGCTTGCGGCGCTTGCGTTCGGCCTGCCGCCAGCGTCGCGCAGAAACCCGGCATGCAGACGCGCAAGCTCGGCCTGCCCCGCCCCGCCATATGTGCGCCGGGCCTCATCGGACATGGCGCGAAAGCGGGCATCGCTTGCAAGCGCCTCGGGGTGAACCCGCAGCGCGCGTTCGTTCCAGCCCGCCAGATAAAGTCCCTCCAGCGCGCGCACCCGCGACAAAGCCACATAGCCATGGCCATATTCAAATGCATGCGACAGGTCGATTTCAGCGGCGTCCAGGGACATGCCCTGGCTCTTGTGCACCGTGATCGCCCAGGCGAGACGCAGCGGCACCTGCGTGATCTTGGCTGCGGCCTTGCCGTCTTCTTCGAGCGCCCAGTCGAGCGGCTCGGCTGTGATGCGCGATCCGCTCAGCGTCTCCACGACCGGGTTGCCGCTTTCGCGGTCAAAGCTGCTGACCATGCCGAGCGTGCCGTTGGCGAAGCGGCCGGCAGGATCGTTCTTGATGAACATCACCTGCGCGCCGGTCTTGAGTTCGAGCTGTTGCGACGACAGGCAGCCACGCTTGAGCGCATCCACAAGGGGAGCCGGCCCGCGCGAGACCATCTCGAAGTAACGCGCTTCGCCCGGCATCCGGTCAAGCGCCTGCTGGTTAAGCCTGTCAACATCACGGTTGTGGGTGAACAGGCGTGTGACGCTGGCATTTGGAGGTTTGCCGGCGCTGGCGCGCGATGACAGAAGGCGACGTTCATGCGCGCCGCACGCATCGGCGCGGATCGCCTCCAGCAGGGCGAGGAATTCGCTGTCGCTCTGGCGGTGCTGTTCGCCGAGATAGCAGACCGTCGGGTCCAGATCACGCCAGGCCGCGCTCTGAAAGGCAAAGACATTGTCGGCCTCGTCCGGCTGGCCGAAATCAAGGCCGTGGGAGGGTGCGAAGGCATCATGCCTGGTGACGGGCGGCATCTGGAAGAAATCACCGACGAGCACGACCTGAAGCCCGCCGAAAGGCGCGATACTCTCGCGAACATGGCGGCAGACCTGATCCACGGCGTCGAGCACTTGCGGGCTCAGCATCGAGATCTCGTCGATGATCAGCACCGCCGCGCCCTTGATGCGCTTGGCGATGAAGCGGTTTTCGCGAATGCGCTCAAGCCCCGCGCGCCCAAGCGGCAGGCGCACGCCGATGCCGCTCCACGAGTGTACCGTGCGCCCGCCGATATGAGTTGCGGCTATGCCGGTGGAGGCGGTGATCGCTGGCTCGATGCCGCGTGCGCGCAGATAATCGACATAGGCATTGACCGTGTAGGTCTTGCCGCTGCCGGGCGCGCCGGTGAGGAATACCGAAGTGCCGGTCTTGAGAATGTCGAGCGCCTCGGTCTGGTTCATATTGCCTTTTCGCCCATAGCGGCCGCCACAGCACAGCCATTGTCGCAGCAAGCTTAGCAACAGATGGCACACGGGGAAATGCGCCGGACCCGGTTTTCCCAAGTCCAGCAGACATCCGCCGTGCGCGGTACAGGCTCAATGAGTATGCGGTGCCTTTTCGCGAGCGCCTTGCGAAACCGTGACATCGAGCGTCACCTCGCCTGATCTTTCAAAGACCAGAGTGAGGGGAAAGCTCGATTGCGCCTCAAGCGGCGATGACAGTCCCATCAGCATGACATGCAGCCCGCCCGGCGCGAGGGTCACTGTCTCGCCCGCACCCACCACGATGCCGCCATCGACCTTGCGCATGCGCATGATGCCGCTTTCATGGGTATGCGTATGCAACTCGGTGCGCGCGCTGATATCGGTCCGCACGTCGATGAGCCGGTCCGGCTCGGCCCCTGTGTTGCGGACGACGAAATAGGCTGCGCCGGCGCGGGCTGCGCCAATAGACGGCGGTGCGAAAGCGGAGTCGATGACGAGATCGCCCAGCCGGTATTCCCTCGCCTGCGTGTTCCATGACGCATACAGGGCCGCCATCACGCCGATAATCAGAACCAGTCCGATCCTTAGTACAAAGTTCATTTTCGTTTCCTCTCAACAATTTAAACATCTGCCAGGGCATATGGAGGGCCACGTCGCGGTGGGAACCGCATGATCTTGCGAATTTTCCCCTCCTGAACTCGTAATTTCACCGGATTTCGATCACAAATAGTTGCACGATTGTTAATCGCCAATGTGGCGCACAGCCGCGCAGAAAACTGCTAGAAATAGAAGGCTTGACGCGTGTCCTGGATCATGACAGTTCGATATGCGGCAGCAAATGAAACCGTGTCATCATCCTGGACTTGCAGTAAATTTGTCAAATCTTTGGAGGTTGTAGCCGTCATGGTTTCCGGGCGTTTGATTGTCAGAAAGTCTGTGGCATCAGTCTTCGCCATAATTTTCTTGTTCATGGCCTCGCATTGCTTCGCTCAGGAAGAGGAAAGTCATGAGAATATCGTCGCGCGCGTGAACAGCGGGACGGTCAGCGTCATCTCCGGAGGCATCGGCGGAACCTATATCCGTATCGCCGGCGACCTGGCGTCGGTCTTGAACGATGGCGACAAGCTGCGCATCCTGCCGATCGTGGGACAGGGCTCGCTGCAAAACATCACCGACATACTTTATCTGCGTGGCATCGACATAGGCATCGTGCAGTCCGACGTGCTGGCGTTCATAAGACGCAACAACCTGTATCGCAGCATCGATGAGCGCATCGCCTACATCACCAAGCTTTACAATGAGGAATTTCACCTCGTTGCCGCCGCAGGCACCACGACGATCGAGGCGTTGCGCGGCCAGAAGGTCAATTTCGGCGTCAAGGGCAGCGGCACATCGATGACCGCTTCGATCGTGTTCGAAAGCCTGGGCGTGGAAGTGGAGCCGGTCTATCTCGACCAGTCGCTGGCGCTGGAACAGATCCTCTCTGGCGAGATAGCCGCCACGGCCTATGTCGCGGGCAAGCCGACGCAAATCTTTCGCGAGATCGGCGCTGATCGGGGCTTGCGCCTTATACCGGTAGAATATACCCCGCCGCTGATGGACGCCTATCTGCCAGCGAGCTTTTCGCCGGATGATTATCCCGGATTGATCGATGTTGCGGAGCCGGTCAGCACCATCGCCGTTGGCGCCGTGATGGCTGTCTACAACTGGAGCCCGGAAGGCGATCGCTACAAGAAGGTCGAGCAGTTCGTCGAAACCTTCTTCAGCAGGTTCGAGAGCTTTCTGCAGGAGCCGCGGCATCCGAAATGGCGCGAGGTCAATCTGGCCGCCGAACTGCCGGGCTGGCGACGGTTTCCCCCCGCTGCGCAATGGCTGGAACGAAATCCGCCGAGCGCGACCGGCGAGGCGCGCGCCGCGTTCGATGACTTTTTGCAGACCAATGCCGGAGCAGGCGAGCTGTCGCAGGAACAGCGCGAGGCCCTTTTTTCCCAGTTTGTGAACTGGTGGCGCGCGCGCCAGAGCCAGGCAAACTAGACACAGGCCGGTGTGAGCGATCCTGTCTGACCATATAGGTGATTGCTCGCGACGGGCCGCGAAGCTTTCAAAGGACCGGCTTTTCACCCGTGAGGCAAATATGGCAAAGCCGCAGCCAGCACGACACAGGTCCACCAAGCCGAGGGCGGCACGTGCGCGCTTCGCGGGCTGGCTGATCACCGCGGCCGCCATCGCGGTTGCGGGCCTTGGCGGATCCGCGGGCGCGAGCCCTGCCGGCATTCTCTCCAGCCCGCTCGGTCGTGACGCAATTCCCGAACGGCGCGTCTGGCTGCTAGCCAGCGAACCCGGCTTTTCCGTCAGCGACGCTGCCGGCCCACCCGGCCGGCCTCTGCCTCTCCAGATCACCTTGCCGCCATTGCGTGGTGAGCCGTTCCGCATGCTGATGCTTCGCGGCATGCCGGAGGGCATGCGTCTGAGCGTGGGCACCCGGCTTGATGATGCATGGGCGATTTCGCCCGAGGATGCCGGCCGGCTGGCGCTGGAAGTCCCGGCGGACTTCTCCGGCACCTTCCAGCTTGAGGTCCAACTGATGCATGGGCGCGGCGACATCGGTGAGCGGCAAACCATCTCGGTCAGCATCGCCACTCAACACGATGAACAGGCCGCAACAACAGCCGCGCCGCAAGGTATTGCCCCTGAACGCGAAGCCGCCATGATCGAGCGTGGACGAGAGATGGTACAGCTTGGCGACATTGCAGGCGCTCGGCTGATTTTCGAATATCTCGCTGCAAAGGGCAGCGCATCCGGCATCCATGCGCTCGCGCAGACCTATGACCCGGAATTTCTCCTGCAAATGAAGGTTCGTGGCGGAGTGCAGCCCGATCTTGCGCGTGCACTTGAGCTTTACCGGCGCGCTGCCGCAGCTGGCAGCGAACCGGCATCAACACGCCTCGGCTCCGCCAATCTGGGCAATTGAGCCCGCAAGCCGCTTGCAGGCGCGGGTCCGCTCAAGCCCCGGCCAGTTCCCTAGCGGCGGCGAGCACGGCCTCGGCATGACCCGGCACTTTCACCTTTCGCCACGCCCGCGCAATCCTGCCATCGGCGCCAATCAGGAAGGTGCTGCGCTCAACCCCCATGTAGGTCTTGCCGTACATCTGCTTTTGCGCCCACACGCCATAGGCTTCCAGGGTCGTCTTGTCCTCATCCGAACCGAGGATCAGGTCCAGCCCATGTTTGGTCTTGAACTTGTCGTGCGACTTCACCGGATCGGGCGAAATGCCAATGATTTCAGCGCCCAGCGCATCGAACTCGGCTTTCTTCTCGCTGAAGTTCAGCGCCTCCTTGGTACATCCCGACGTGTCGTCCTTGGGATAGAAATAGAGCACCACAATCCTGCCCTTCAGATCAGACAGACTTATCTTGTTACCGCCATCGCGCGGCAGATCAAAATCAGGAGCAGGATCACCTTCGTTGAGCATGGGAGTGCCTTCCTTTTGACGCTTTTGGAACCTGATTATCTAAAGTGTAAATGGAACTTTTCGGGCGGGGCTATTATCCGGAGCATAGCGACGTGTGCTGACTGTGTGGCAGGCATCTTGCTTCACATTACATATTCCGACTGGCGTACATACGGATCTGGCCGCACCCAGATCAGGCATACCTGGAAAATGCGGCCCGCTTAACCCGCAGAATTACTTGCGCGCAATGGACAATCAATGAACGATCGGCGCAGCGACCAGTCTTTCCGCAAGATGTTAGGCACGGGGCGCGCGCTCATCGTGCGCGCAGCGAAGCCGGCCAGTACCCAACTAGCGCGCATCTCGTCGCGCTGCTCCGATGTCGCCCGGCAGATCCCCGAGCCTGTGCGCCTGCAGATCGGCAAGGCCGGACGCCGCTCTGCCATTCTCTCGCTTGAGATTTTCGGCGGGATGGTGATTGTCGGGGCGTTGGCGCTGACCCTTATTTATGGCCGGCTCAGCCAGGGGCCGGTGTCGATGTCCTTCGTCGTCGAGCCGATCGAGACGGCCATCAACGGCGAGTTGAAGGGTGCTCGCATAGATATTTCCGATGCGGTCGTGCGCCTGTCGGAAACCGGCTCGGGCATCGAGTTCCGCCTCAAGAAGGTGCGCGTGTTCGACGCCGCAGGTCTGGTTGTCGCCGAAGCCCCGTTCGCGTCGGTCGGCCTCAGCGTCAGTGCATTGTTTTCCGGCCGCTTCGCCGCGCGCAGCGTCGATTTCATTGGCCCCAAGCTGCTGCTCCACGTCACGGAGGGCGAGGATCTCGCTTTGTCCTTCACCACCGCGTCTGAAGCCGCAGTCAATCGCTTGGATGCGCAGCGCAGCGTCACTCAAGCGGCGCCGGGCGAGGACGTTCAGCCGGCTGAAGCGTCGCAAGACCGTCGCATCGCCCTGGTTCCTGCGCTCAACGAATTGTTCCGCGGACTGCGCGAAAGCGGCTCGGCCTCAGCCTATCTCAACAATTTCGGTCTCAGGGATGCCGAGCTGATCCTGGCGCGGGAAAACCGTGTCACCCGCTGGTATGTATCCGAACTCGAGATCGATCTGGTTCACCGCGAGCAGCGCACGATCATTCAGGGACGCGCCGACCTGGGGACCGATCGCCGCGGCTTTTCGATCGATTTCGAGGCGATGCAATCGCATCGTTCGGGTGGGCTCGGTCTCAAGGTCAGCCTCGACAATGTCGTGCCGCGTGATCTTGGCGAGGATTTCCCCTATCTGGAATCATTGCGTATCTGGGATGCGCCGATCACCGCTTCGCTGAGCGTCGATCTGGCGCAGGACGGCGCGCTTAGCGAGGCAGCCGGCGAGATCAGTCTCGGCAAAGGCCGTATTTTCGCGCCATGGAGCGAGAAGCACCCCGCCGAGATCGACAGCGCCGACTTGCGTTTTTCCTATTCGCGCGAGGAAGGCCGTTTGCTCGTCGAGCCGGCCGAGTTTCGCTGGGGGCAGAGCCGCATGACGCTGGTCGGCGAGGCCAACCGCATCAGCGCTCCGGCGACGTCCGGTGAAGCTGCCCCGCCCAGCTGGGAGTTCGCCTTGCGTACGACACAGATTGCGCTGGCTGCTGAACAGTTTGGCTTGCCGGCCATTCCGCTCGATGGCCTTGTCGCACGCGGCCGTGTGGAAGAAGGCGGCAAGCTCATCACGCTGGATGGTTTTCGCATTCAGGCGGCAGACGCGTTTATCGAGGCGCGCGGCACGATCACCGATGCGCCGGGCTCGCCCGCGCTGGCCATGACCGGAGAGATCAGCCAGATGCCGGTGGCTTTCCTCAAGCTCATCTGGCCAAAATTAGTCGCACCGGGCGCGCGCGAATGGGTGGGCGAATCCGTCAGCGCGGGAACCATTACGGGCGGCGGCTTCGATGTTGCCATCCCCGGCGGCGTGCTGGCCGCGCTGGAAGAGGGCGGCGACATCGGCCCCGAGGCAGTGGATGTGCGCTTTGGCGTGGACCAGCTCAGCATTCGCTACATCAAGGGCATGCCCGAGCTGCGCACGGGTCCGGGAACCGGCATGCTGAAGGGTCGCAGGTTCCTGTTCAATGTGCCCTCAGGACAGATACGAATTGCCGGGCAGCAGGACATCGAGGTGCAGAACGGTCAGATTGTCATCGGCGATCTGCGCCCCGACATCCCGGTCGCGGAAGTCAATTTCCGCGTGGATGCACAGGCGAGCGCAACAATGGCGCTTATAGACCATGAGCCGCTCGGCTATCTGAAGGCAATCGACATGAAGCAGCCGGAGATGTCCGGCACGACGCAAGGCACGTTCAATCTGAAATTTCCGCTGCTCGCTGATCTCGACTTCGAGCAATTGACGATCCTCGGCCGCGCGGAACTAAAGGATCCGCGGACGACTGGTCTGTTCGGCCGGTTCGGCGTAAATGGCGGCAAGCTCGGCTTCAATATCACGGAGCGCGCGCTGCATGCCGAGGGGCTGATCGAGGTGAACGGGGTGCCGGTGAATGTCTCATGGCACAAGCTGTTCAAGGCGCCCGACGACAAACAGCCTGGTCTGCGGCTGCGCGCGATCCTCGATGAGCAGGCGCGCACGCAACTCGGCTTTGACGTCAATCACGTAATTCGCGGTCCCGTCCCGATCGAATTGCTGATCACGCCTCGAGACGGGGCCAAACACATGCGGTTTCAGGGCGATCTGACAAGCGCCGAACTGCTCTTGATCAACGTGGCCCAGCGCAAGCCGCCAGGCGAGAATGCGGTGCTGACGTTCGAGATCACCGATAGCGGCGAGCCCCAGACGGTCCTGTCCGATTTTCGCGTGCTCGGCGATAATATCGCCATGTCAGGTACGATCACACTGGGCGACGACGGACTGCCGGTGTCGTTCGATTTCCCGACTTTTTCGCCTGGTCTGCTGACGCGGCTCCAGGTCGCGGGGCGGCGCGACGATGACAATATCTGGCGTATTCGCGCACGCGGCGACAGCTATGACGGACGCCAGCTTTTCCGCTCGCTGTTTTCGCAGGGCAAGCTGACGGACGATCAGCCCGAGCGCTCCGAATCCAAATGGGGGTTGGATATTCAGGCCGAGATCGGCACGGTGATCGGCTACTTCGACTCAACGATCAACAACTTGACAATGAGCGCGCAAAAGCGCGGCGGCAAGCTGACGGCGCTCAGCATAAACGGCCGCCTAGCCGGCCAAGCTCCACTGGCGGTGCGCCTGGAGCAAAAGGCCGGCGAGCCGCGCTACCTTCTGGCCGAAGCGACGGACGCCGGCGCGGCCTTCCGGCTAGTGGGTCTGTATTCGCGCATGTATCGCGGCGAAACCTCCTTGCGCGTCAACCTGGATGGGCTCGGCGTCGCGGACCAGATCGGCGTGCTTTATGCGCGCAATTTCAAGATCCTGGGCGATCAGGTGGTTGATGAAGTGCTGTTTGGCAGCGACAGCGCCCCGTTCAGGCCTCAGACGGGCGACGGCAGGCCGAAAGTGCGCCGCACGCAGATAGACTTCGACTCGATGAAGATCGCGTTTTCCGTCGGGCAAGGGCAATTCATCCTGCGTGACGCCGCGATCAACGGGCCTCTGCTTGGCGCGACCATGCGCGGGCGCATGGACATGAAGCGCGAGTTGATCGACCTGTCGGGTACTTATGTGCCGGTGTATGGCCTGAACGCCGCGATCGCGGCAGTGCCGATCATCGGCGATTTGCTTACCAGTCGCAGCGGCGAAGGGGTTCTGGGCATTACATTCGCTGTGAAAGGCAATATCGACAATCCACAGGTGCTGGTCAATCCGGTCTCGGCCGTTGCGCCTGGCTTCCTGCGTCAAATCTTCGAATTCGACCAGGAAGCGCCGCAGATCATCCCGCAAGAAGAAAAGACATCGCAATCTGGTACGCGCGAAAGCAGTTCACCACCGCTGACACGCTGATTGCTGATCTGCTGCAGGCATCACATGCGTCGGGAAGCAGTGTGGCAGCCGGATGTCGGAGGATCTGGAAAAGCGCGGCCAGGCGGCCCCAAGGCAAACATCAAGCCTGCCGCAAGCCAACAAAAAAGGGCCGGATTGCTCCTGCCCTTTATCGTGGGTCATCCAACATGAAATCAATATTTACACTTGAGTAACACATTTGCCACTGGCGCGTCTAGTCAATTGCGTTGATTGTGGCTGTTGAGGGACACAAAAAAGATGCCAAAGGCCGGCTCTTTGCTTCGCTGGCGCCGAATTTGCGAATTTGCCGTGCCGGCGTTATGCTGACCTGCGAAAATATCAACCACCCAGTCAGATCGTGGCATCGCACCTGCCGCCAATTCACGGGCAAACACGCCTCGCACCGGATGCGGGCAATGGGCCTTGAGGGCACAAGCCGACAGAGGCGCGTGTCTTCACGCAACTGAGCGATATCGTAAATTGCGGCCCGACACCATCGACCCAGGGCGTCCAGGTTTTCGAAAAATCCTGCGAGGAAAGACGTAAATCAACCCATGTGTGGCTTTTGCGGAGAACTGAATTTCGACAACAAGGCGGCATCCGCCGTCGCGCTCGATCGCATGGCGGCCTGCATGGCCCCGCGCGGCCCCGATGGATCAGGCCAGATCGCCCACGGCCCGACGGGGCTGGCGCATCGGCGGCTGAAGATCATCGACCTGAGCGAACAGGCCCAGCAGCCGATGACCGACGCAAGCCTCGGTCTGAGCATTGCGTTCAACGGCTGCATCTACAACTACCGCGAGCTGCGCGATGAACTGAAGACACTGGGCCATAACTTCTTTTCGCACAGCGACACTGAAGTCATCCTCAAGGCCTATGCGCAATGGGGGCCACACTGTGTCAAGCGGTTCAACGGCATGTTTGCCTTCGCCATCCATGAGCGCGACAGCGGGCGTGTGGTGCTGGCGCGCGACCGGCTCGGGATCAAGCCGCTTTATTTCGCCGAATCGCGTGGCGGTCTGACGCTGCGCTTTGCCTCCACCCTGCCGGCGCTGATAGCTGCGGGCGACGTCGATACCACCATCGACCCCGTCGCGCTGCATCATTACATGACGTTTCACGCGGTTGTGCCGCCTCCTTTCACCATGATCAAGGGAGTGCGCAAATTGCCGCCGGCGACCATCGCCGTGATCGAGGCGGATGGGACACGCAAGGATGAGGTCTACTGGGCGCCGACATTTCAGCGTGAGGCAAGCGATCTCGAATTGCCGGCTTCAGCCTGGCGCGAGCTGTTGCATGATGCGCTGCGCGCGGCGGTCAAGCGGCGCATGGTGGCTGACGTGCCGGTCGGCGTGCTGCTGTCGGGCGGGGTTGATTCCAGCCTCATCGTCGGGCTGCTCGATGAAGCCGGGCAGCGCAACCTGAAGACCTTTTCCATCGGCTTTGAGACGGTGGGCAATGATGAGGGCAACGAATTCAAATATTCCGATCTCATCGCCGAGCGTTTCAACACCGAGCATTACAAGATTCAGGTCCGCAGCGACCGCCTGATAAAGGCGCTACCCAATGTCGTGCGCGCCATGTCCGAACCGATGGTCAGCCATGACAATGTCGGCTTTTTCCTGCTGTCCGAAGAAGTCTCGCAGCACGTAAAGGTGGTTCAGTCGGGCCAGGGCGCTGACGAGATATTCGGCGGCTATCACTGGTATCAGGCGATGATCGCCAGCAATGATCCCACAGGGGATTACGCCCGCGCCTTCTTTGACCGCACCCACGGGGAATTCGCCGAGGCAATCTCGCATGATCATGTCGGCGACGATCACAGCCGCGCCTTCGTGGAAGCCCATTTCGCCTTGCCCGGAGCCGACACTTCGGTTGATCGGGCGCTGCGGATCGACACGATGGTGATGCTCGCCGACGATCCGGTCAAGCGCGTGGACAACATGACGATGGCCTGGGGGCTGGAAGCCCGGGTACCGTTCCTCGACCACAAGCTTGTGGAACTGGCCGCACGCATCCCGCCCGACCTGAAACTGAAGGATGGCGGCAAGGGCATCTTGAAGGATGTCGCGCGCACCGTGCTGCCGGCCGAGGTCATCGACCGACCGAAGGGCTATTTTCCGGTTCCGGCCCTGAAATATATTCAGGGACCCGTCTATGATATGGTTCAAGACCTGATGACGTCGCGCAGGGCAAAGGAGCGCGGGCTGTTTCAGGAGGCTTATGTGGGGCAGTTGCTCAAGGACCCGCCGGCGCACATCACGAAACTGGGCGGGTCGAAGCTATGGCAGATAGCGCTGCTCGAAATGTGGTTGCAAACCAACAATATCTAAATTCCGAGAGGCATGAAGATGGGGGACCGTGACAATAGGGTCAGCCCAGAAGACCTTGCCGGCATGGCCTCGCTCAAACATTGGGGGGCGCGGCCTGAGAGTGCTGAAGCCGAACGGGTTCAGAGCAACGCTGTGGTCGATTGCGGCTGGGGCCGGCTGATCTTTGGCCAGACCTTCGAAGATTCGCTCGATCTCGCCGAGGCCATCCGCGACGAGGCGCAAGGCCAGCGCGACGTGGCTTTTTATGTCCGCGAGCCTCATGTCGTGCTGTCGCATGCACCCCAGGCGCTGTTCCTTGATCCCTCACATACATTCCGCTTGACGCTTGCCAACCTCGCGCCTGAAACACCGCACCCCGGCTTCACTATCCGCCCGGCGCGGTCCGCCGATGAAGACGACATCAACGCGATATACCGGTCGCATGGGATGGTGACCATTCGCGGCGGTTTCATTGATGACGGCACGAGGCCCGAAGCTGTTACGGCGCTGGTTGCCGAGAGCGTTCAGGAGCCCGGCATCATGGGCATCGTCATGGGTGTGGACCATGTCAAGGCGTTTGGCGACCCCGACAACGGGTCGAGCCTGTGGGCGCTTGGCGTGGACATGCGCACCGCGCATCCCGGCGTGGGCCGCGCTCTCGTGCTCAACCTGGCGGCGGCCTTTCTCGAAGCTGGGCGAAGCTTCATGGATCTGTCGGTGATGCACGACAACGAACAGGCGATTCAGCTTTATCGCAAGCTCGGCTTCGAGCAGGTGCCGGTCTATTGCGTCAAGAAGAAGAACACGATCAATGAGCGGCTCTTCATGGGCCCCGCGCCGGAGGAACAGCTCAACATCTATGCGCGGATCATTGTCGATGAGGCGCGCCGGCGCGGTATTGGCGTCGAGATCGAGGATGCACAGGCCGGGTTCTTCACCCTGTCGTTTGGCGGCCGGTCCGTGTCCTGCCGCGAATCCCTGAGCGACATGACCAGCGCGGTGGCGATGAGCCGAGCCATGGACAAGGCCCTGACACAGAGGTTGTTGCGTCGCGGCGGCCTCAACGTGCCGGAGCAGATCCATGTGGAAGACAGTGATGATGCGGAAGCTTTCCTGCGCCTGCATGGCCGTGTCGTCGTCAAGCCGGCGGAAGGTGAGCAGGGGCGTGGCGTTTTCGTCGATCTGAGCACGGCTGAAAGCGTCAGCGAAGCCGTCAGACATGCGCGCTCATTGTGCGCGGTGGTGCTGATGGAGCAATTCATTACCGGCCAGGACCTGCGCATCATCGTGATCAATGACGAGGTGGTCGCCGCGGCGATCCGCCGTCCGGCCACGATCATCGGCAACGGCGTGCTGACGATAAGCGAACTGATCGAAAAACAGTCACGCCGGCGCGAGGCAGCAACCGGCGGGGAAAGCCGCATACCGATGGACGACGAAACCCGGCGCAGCGTTGCAGCCTCGGGTTTTTCCTTCGACGACGTTCTGCCCGAGAGCCGGGAGCTGAGCGTGCGCAAGACCGCCAATCTGCATACCGGGGGCACGATCCATGATGTCACCCCGCAGCTTCACCCCCAACTGGCCGAGGCTGCGCTGGAGGCGGCGCGAATTCTCCTTATGCCTGTGGTGGGGCTGGATTTTATCGTATCCTCCCCGAGCGAGCCGCGATATCACGTCATCGAAGCCAATGAGCGCCCCGGACTGGCGAACCATGAGCCGCAGCCGACCGCTGAGCGTTTCATTGACTTTCTGTTCCCGCAAACTGCAACGAAGAGCCGGCCGAACCGATGACAAGTCGAATGCGCGATCTCAAGATGGACACCGGCTATCTGCAAGCCACGCTAAAGACCTTGCTCAATATCCCCAGCCCGACCGGCATGACCGATCTGGCCGTGGGATTTGTGTGCAGCGAACTGACCAAATTCGGCGTGCCGTTCGAACTGACCCGGCGCGGCGCCATACGCGGCAATATTCGCGGGACCAGGCAGTCGCCGGACAGGGCCATCGTCACCCATCTCGACACGCTCGGCGCGATCGTCAAGCGCATCAAGCCCAGCGGCCGGCTGGAAATCTCGCCTGTCGGCAGCTGGTCGGCCCGATTTGCCGAGGGCGCGCGCGTGACCGTGTTCATGGACAATGCGCGCAAGGTGCGCGGAACCATCCTGCCGGTCATGGCTTCGGGGCACACATACGGGGATGATATCGATAAGCTGCCGATAAGCTGGACCAATGTCGAAATCCGGCTGGATGAACGTGTGAACACGGCCGAAGAGACGACCGCGCTGGGCCTGCATGTGGGTGATCTTGTGGCGGTCGACACAAATCACGAATTTTCGGGCAACGGCTTCATCAATGCCCGCCATCTCGATGACAAGGCCGGCGTTGCCGCGGTGCTGACCGCTACCAAGGCGATCAGGGATGCGGGCGTGACACTGCCGCTCGATTGCCATTTGCTGTTCACGATTTCCGAAGAAGTCGGGGTCGGCGCGTCGCATATCCTGCACGGCGATGTCGCGGAGATGGTTGCGGTGGACAATGGCACCCTGGCGCCGATCCAGAACACGTCGGAATTTGGCGTCACCGTCGCGATGCAGGATTCGAGCGGGCCGTTTGACTGGCACCTCACGCGCAGCCTGCTGCATTTGTGCCAGCGCTTCAATATCGAGCACAGCCGTGACGTGTTCAACCATTACCGAAGCGATCTGGCGGCGGCCATGGAGGCCGGTAACGATATTCGCGCCGGGCTGATCTGCTTCGGGCTGGACGCCTCGCACGGTTATGAGCGCGTGCATATGGACTCGCTGAGCGCACTGGCGCGGCTGGTCAGCGTATACATGCAAAGCCCGGCGCTGTTTGCGCGCGATGAAGAGGCGCTGGGCGATATTGGCGATCTGCCAGCCAGCGAATATGAGAAGATCGAGCCGAAGATAGACGGTTATGGTGATGCGCGCGAGGATATGATCGACGGTCACGACGCCGGCCGGCCGGCAACCGCCCAGACCCTGGGGCCGATGGCGTCGGGCCCGGCAAAAGACTGAGCTCGCCGCGGGCGTCTGGTTCTGCCGGTGGTGGAAAAGGAAAAGGGCTCTGGCATTCGGTCGCCACAACGAATTTCGTGCCGCAGAGATTTGCGCAGAGGAAGCTGGTCGCCGATTAAAGGATCAGGTTAGCTCCGCTCCGCGGCATATGCCGGAACCGGCATGCCACCCCAACCCATTTCGGGCTGTGCGACTTCGCGGTAGCGCGGGCGCTCGACACTCTCGACAACGGTCCACGCCGTCGGATCGCGGTAGAGCGCATGCAGGACCAGCGAATTCATGCGATGACCACCGCGATAGGAGCGGAACGCACCAAGGATCGGCGCGCCCGCAAGCGCGAGATCACCAACAGCATCCAGCGCCTTGTGGCGGACAAACTCATCCGAGAAGCGCAGACCCTCCGGGTTCATGATCCGATCATCACCAAGCGCGATCGTGTTTTCCAGGGACGAACCGAGCGCGCGGCCATGCTGCCAGAGTGTCTTTACGTCCTTCATGAAACCGAAGGTGCGTGCACGCGACAATTCACGATTGAATACATCGGGAGTGATCTCGCCGGACCAGCGCTGACGGCCGATGAGGGGCGTGTCAAAATCAATCTCGACATCAAGATGAAAACCGTCGTGGGGAAGCAACTCGGCGATCGAGCCGCCATCTTCGACGCGAACCGGTTTGAGGACGCGGATGAACCGGCGTGGCTCCGACAACCGGCACACGCCGGCTTCGAGAATGGCTTCGACGAACGGGCTAGCGCTACCGTCCATGATGGGAATTTCGTTCTGGTCGACTTCGATCTCGATATTGTCGACGGCAAGTCCGCGCAGCGCAGCCATCAGATGTTCGACGGTCGCGACTGACGCGCCATCATCGCTGCTGAGAACCGTGCATAGCACCACATTACTGACGGCGCGGAAGTCGGCGGGAATTTTCACGACGCGGCCCGCATCGTTGCGGACTGTGAACACCACACCCGTATTGGCCTCGGCCGGGTGCATGATCAGCGATACCTGGCGGCCACTATGAACACCTGTCCCGGTAATCACCACCGAACGTTCGATCGTGGCCTGCTGACCCCTGATAAAATGAAAATGCATTTTAATCCGCGCCCTAATTTGTCCCCTTTGGGACAGAGCGGGATATCTTCACCCGTTCTGACCCCCCGTGCGATCGCGGCGGCTTCAGTCAGATGGACCGGAGTGTTGGAGGGTCGGACGATCAGAAAGCGACGAATTATTTATGATAGTCTTGGCAGTGTGCTCGTCGCGTATCTCGCTCGTCCAACCTCACCAAACAGGTGGCAGGATTCCCTACTTCCATGCCACCACCCGAATTCGCTTTATACTCCCGGCCAGGATTTTTCATCCGGTTGGCATTTCTGCCCTTCTGGCCAGGCCCCTCAGCTTGTCCGGGACCGATCCGAAGCAGTTCGCTTGTGATCTGTGGGGAGATTATCGGCGGGTTAAGCGTGCCGCAAATCACGCTTGTTTACAGTCTGTTACCAATAACTGTGGCAAAACAGGAACTTACAAACTCTTCTTGAGGAAATAGCCGAGGGTTCCTGGACAAAAACTTGACTGTGTCGAAAATGCACATCCGGCCTAATTGGCCGATCTTTTGAAAAAGTCAGGAATATCAAAGGGCTCTTCCGTTTTTGCCGGCCCATTACCACCCACACGCGTAATCTTCGGTTTATGCTGCCGCCCGGCATCAAACTCATCTTCGGCTGCGTCCGCGTCATCATCTTGTGGTGGCGCTGCTGTCGGCCCGAGTCTTGGCTCTTCGCGTGTGTCTTCTCGGTCACGCGAATCGCTCGCTCCGGGCTCATGCCGATGCGGGTGCCCGGCAGCAGGTGCCGATTCGCGGCTGCGGCCGACCATCCATCCGAACAATCCGCCTCGCCTGGCTGGTTCAGGCTGCACAGGCTCGTCGGTATCGGCCAGTTCGGGAAAATCCTCATCGGTAAGCGGCCGGCGCGGACGCCGGCGGGGCGCCATCGGCGGCAGCGGCTCAAAGACCGGAGAGGACACGGGTCGTTCGGCTGGCCCGCCGCGGGCGTCGCTCAGGGGCGAGCGCGGTTTGGTCCGCTGCTCGATCGTCACGCTCCCCGGCCCCTGCCATTGGCGCACCGTGGCTCCCTGTGCTGAACGAGTCGCGTCCTGCGCTGGCGGCGCATCGCTTGTTGTGTTGGCCGCGCGCAGCCTGTTGCCGAGGGTCGGATTGGCGGCTTCCGGCGGCGGGCGCTTGCCAGTGGGCGGCAACGGCCCCGGCCGCTGGTCGATACCCGTTGCGACCACCGAAACGCGGATCCGCCCGCTGATCGACTGGTCGAAAGTTGCGCCGACGATGATATTGACGTCATTATCGCCGTCGCTGTCCACCTCGCGGCGTATGCGGTTCGAAGCCTCCTCGACCTCATAGAGCGTAAGATCATCACCGCCCGTGATGCTGATCAGCAGGCCTTTCGCACCGCGCATCGAGCCATGGTCGAGCAGCGGATTGGATATTGCCAGTTCGGCAGCTTCGAGCGCGCGCTTTTCTCCCGCGGCCTCGCCTGTGCCCATCATGGCCGTGCCCATATCGCGCATGACGACACGCACGTCAGCGAAATCGAGATTGATCAGCCCCTCTCTCAGCATCAGATCGGTGATGCACGAGACGCCCGATCGCAACACGTCATCAGCGCGCTGGAAGGCGTCGGCGAAGGTGGTCTTCTCGTTGGCGATGCGGAACAGGTTCTGGTTGGGGATCACGAGGATCGTATCGACGTGCTGGGCCAGTTCCGCGATGCCGTGTTCTGCGAAGCGCATCCGCCGCTGGCCTTCGAACTCGAACGGCTTGGTTACGACGGCGACCGTCAGAATGCCCATGTCCTTGGCCGCCTGGGCGATGATCGGGGCTGCGCCGGTGCCGGTGCCGCCACCCATGCCGGCGGTGATGAACAGCATGTGCACGCCATCGAGATATTGGCGGATATCCTCGATGGCCTCCTGCGCGGCAGCCGCGCCGATTTCCGGCTTGGAGCCGGCGCCCAGCCCTTCGGTCAGGTTGGTGCCCATCTGTATCCGGGTGCCTGCGCTCGACATCGACAGGGCCTGCGCGTCGGTGTTCGCGGCGACGAACTCCACCCCTTCGAGCCCCGCCTGGATCATGTTGTTGACGGCATTGCCACCGGCCCCGCCGACACCGATCACGGTGATCCGGGGGCGCAATTCGGTGAGTTCGGCAGGCTTAAGATTTATGCTCATCGCAGCCTCGTCAAAATCCTTGCTTTCGCGGCCGCATTACCCCCGCGCCGCCTTCGCCCGCGCCCGTTTCCAAGCCGCCAAAGCGCGGCGGCCCGTCAGAAATTCTCCCGCAGCCATTGTCCAACGCGGGCCAGATAGCCTGCATGAACCCGATTGCCATAAACCGGTGGCTCGTTCACATGATACGCTGACTCGACGACGGGCGCCTCCTCCGGCGCCGTGATCAACAGATGCCGCAAGGTCCCGACGGCTGCACAGATCGCCGGGTCTGCATGAGGCGGCAAGCCGGCGACGCCTCCCGGCCGGCCCAACCGGGCCTCGCCACCGAAGATCTGCGCCGCCAGCGCGTCACAGCCGGCAAGCTGACTGCCCCCGCCCGCCAGCACCACACGCTCGCACACCGAAGGCTCGACGCCGGCCGCCTCCAGCCGGTCACGCAGCGCTGAAAACACATGCTCCAGCCGCGCACGCACGAAGGAAGCGATCTCCGACTTGGTCGGATAGATGTAACGCTCTTGCGCGTCATCACCAACCAGTGGGCAGACCACGCTTTCGACATCGTCCATTGGACCCGAAAAAACCGTTGCATATAAGGTTTTTAGCCGCTCAGCCTCGGAATGAGGTGTGGACAAGTCGCGGGCCAGATCGCGGGTGATCTCGTTGCCGCCATGCGGCAGCGAATCAATATGCACCAGTTCACCATCCAAAAATGCTGCAAGCGAGGTCGTACCTGCGCCCATGTCGATACATACACCGCCAAGAAGGCGTTCTTCTGGCGACATGGTGGCCAGCGCGCTGGCGAGCGGCGCGGGAATGACGCCGGCTAGCATCAGGTGGCACCGCTCGATGCACAAAGCGAGGTTCTTGAGCGCCACAGGGTCCGCCATCGAGGCGACCACGTGCACCTTGAGCGTGTCGCCGATCATCCCGCGCGGATCATCCACGCCCGGGATATCGTCAAGACCATAGCCGGTGACGGCGACCCGCAGGAGCGATTGGCCGTGACGACCGGCATACTGGCGCGCCGCCAGCAGCGCGCGGCGCAGGTCCAGGTCATCGACCTCGCGCTGCGCGATCGGCACGCTTGCGGTGAAGCTTTCACTGTTCAAGCCACCGCCGGCCATGACCACATATATCTCATCGACGGTGATGCCGGCACTGTGCTCGGCCTTGGCGACGACCAGCCGGATGGCTTCCTCAGCGGCGTCCATATCGCTGACCTGACCCGCCACAATGCCCCGCGAGACATGCTGTGCGAACCCCAGCACACCGACATCGGCGTTTTCGATGCGCGGAGCCAGCCATTTCGGCGGCGGCAGAAGCCGGGCAATCACGCAGCACAGCTTGCGCGTTCCCATATCGAGCACGGCGACGGTCCGCTCCCTGGTCAGCACCGTGTGAGATTGTCCCCGCATGAAAGGCGCTCGCCCCCGCAATTTCCTCGACTGCAAGTTCGCTACATGACACCCGGGCGGTTCTGCGTTTCATAACCCAGGGCGATGCGCCCCGGAATTCGCAGGTCCACGCTGGCGGGCAACCGCTTGCCCTCAAGCCGCCCGAGCACCCCGGAAAGAACCTCGAGCGTCGCAGCGGAACTGGCTGCGGGCAACTTCACCCGAATTCCCGAGGCCAGAACCAGATCCCAGCGCCGTGCCGCGATCCGCTCGGCCATTTTTACCTGATGCGCGAGCCCGGCGGCGTCAAGCATGCGCGCCAGCGCAGCCGCTTCGGTGTTGGCGCCCTTGCCCTGAACGACAGCAAGCGCATCATATCTTGGCGTCACCGGCCCGAGAGGTTCTCCGGAACCATCGATCAGCACTTCCCGACCACCGATGCGCCAGCGCGCCACTGCTTCACGCTCCTCGACATGCACGACGATCGTCGATGGCCACAATCTCCAGACCTCGGCATTCCTGACCCATCCCAGCCCGGCCAGACGCTCGCGCGCCGCGCTCGCATCGAAGCCGAACATGGTCTGCACACCGCCTTCAAACAGCGCCCACTCGATCTGCTCACGCGAAAGGTTCTCGCTGCCCTCGATCACCGCTTCCTGGATGCCGAAACCAGCCGAGATGGCAATCGCCGCTGCTTCGCGCCTGATGGCGTCGCTAAATTGCGCCGAATGACCACCCAACACGCCCGCATAGGCCGCGCTCAACAGAACGAACCCGCAAGCCGCGCAAGCGCCCCATACAGAAAGCCGGTCGGCATCGGCCTCCAGCCTGTGCCAGAAGGAGCGCGAATTACGCTGCGACATTGGAGACTTGCGCAACGAAGAGTTTCGCGACGGAACCCGGCGCGGCGGCATGAACAACCAAGCGCCACGCCAGCGACCACCGCGATTCGATGATACGGGTCTGTCTTCTGCCATCCAAGATTGCAATACGCTTACTCCACAATCTTATGCATTCTTGCGCCGTCCGGCGTACGGCCTGCCGTTCGCGATGACGCGCAGCCGCAAGACATGCAAGAGGCCGCTCGCCCAAGGCTTGCTGCGCAAAGGCGCGTGTGCCCAGGGTGAATAGACTCTCGCTTCTGAACCGTTAAATTTGCGTAAATTGAGCGCGTATCGCTAGCGCAGGAGATGTGCCGGACTGGGCGCGGGCGCTCGGCCGGGCCTTAGACAAACCCGGCCGGCATGTCGGCGTCAACCAGCCTGATCGAGCAGGCCCTGGACATAGTCCCAGTTGATGAGATTGTCGAACCAGGCTTCGAGATATTTCGGCCGGGCATTGCGATAGTCGATGTAATAGGAGTGTTCCCATACATCGCAGCCGAGCAGCGGCACGGCGCCATGCACCAGCGGACTTTCACCGTTGGCCGTCTTGGTGACCTGGAGACGGCCATCACGCAGCGCCAGCCAGCACCAGCCCGAGCCGAACTGACCGACGCCGGCCTCGATGAAGTCGGCGCGGAACTTGTCGAAGCCGCCCAGATCAGCATCAACCCGTGCCTGAAGCGCACCCGGCAGCCGGTTGCCGCCGCCGCCAGGCTTCATCCACTGCCAGAAATGCATGTGGTTGTAGTGCTGGCCGATATTGTTGAACAGCGCCGCGTTGGAGCCGAACGATCCCTTGACCACCGCTTCGATCGGCTGGCCTTCAAGACCTGACCCGCCGATGAGCGAGTTGGCTTTATCGACATAGGCCTGATGATGCTTGTCGTGATGATATTCCAGCGTCTCGGCCGACATGTAGGGCGCCAATGCATCGTGGGCATATGGCAGGTCGGGCAATGAGAACGTCATGTGGTCCCTCCTTTGCTTGCGTTGATGAACAACGCTGAGCGCACGCTAATCACTGCGGGAGGGTAAGGCAAGACGGAGACGGCCCGGAACCCCTGAATTCCGGACCATCTCCAAACCGTGCCGAGGAAAGGTATGGTTGATCACAGGGATAGACCATCACACAATGGCGCGTGACACATGAACACGGCCTGAACGCAGGGATGCGCTCTTGTTCAGGCTTGCGGCAACAGCGGGGCAGAGTTGATCAGTAGCCCTGCTGGGCGTCGTAAGGACGGTGCCCGGGTGCGTCGCCGCGATCGTCAAGTCGCGTGCCCGCATCATCTGAGTCCGTTTTGTCAGGGCGGTCCTGATCTCTTCTGCGGGGTTTGCCGAACAGGCTGTCGAGCGCACGGCCGAATTCGTCCTCGCTGACGCGCCCGCCGGTGAAGCGCTCCACGGCGCGCCCGAAGCTCTTGGCGGCTTCGACGCCCCTGTCCGGATTTTCCAGCAGAAGCGCCATGTCGGGCAGTACCTTGGGACTGTCCCAGCGCCCTTCCACCTTGATCGGAATTTCGACAGTCTTCGCCTCTCCGCCATCACGCGGAGTGACTCGCGGCTGAAGCCGGATCTCCATCTTCTCGCCGACCAGATCCAGTTCCCCCTTGCCGTCCGCGCCGATCATAGGCCCGCGCAGCCGGAGATCGGTGGTGCGCGCGACGCCTTCGGCGATGGTCCAGGCCGCGCGAAGCTCGGTGATTTGCGTCTGCGCGCTGGTCTGGCGCTCCAGCGAGGAAAAGTCACCGTCCTGAGCGCGCGCGAGCATGTCGGGCAGATCCATCCCCTCGATGGCGCCGTCGCTCAATTCCAGCACAGCTTCGCCGCGTATCATCCGGCGCAGATGAGCCACCGTCGCACCGCCGCTGGCCAGCGTCAGATCCGCATCAAGACGGCCCGAGAGCCAGTCGAAGCTGGAAGTCGCCGATAAGAACGGCAGCGCCGCGACATCGCGCAGGCGGAAAGTCGCCGACATGACCGGGACGCCGGCGCTGTTATCCATGCTCATATCGCCTTGCGCCTGTCCGCCGTAGACATCGAGCCGGGCGAGGCGGGCGACGAATTCGCCGCCCTGAAGCTGGATGCGCATGTCGCCATTTTCACCCGACAGCGCCTTGCGCGACACTGCTGCCGCCGTGATCGCGAGATCGGCGTCCACCGTCATGAGCATCGCCAGGTCGATTTGCAGATCTTCAGCTCGCTCGCCCTCGCCACGCGCGGCCGTGCTGTCGGCAGACTGGGCGTGTGCGAGCGCAATCAGCCCCGGGCGGATAGCGGCCGTGTCTGCGGTCTGCTCCGTGGCGCGCAGTCGAAACTTCTCGATATCCAACATGTCAAACGCCAGACTGCCCTTGATGCGCGGGCGCTCACCAGCGAGCGATCCCTCGAACGCGGCGACTGCGGTCATGTCATCGAGGCCCAAATTTGCCGCATCGAGAGTGAAACCATCGTCAGTCCCGATCAGACGCGCATCGAGCGAGGCGCGCGTGATCGAGGGCGCCATGCGCGCCCCAAACCAGCCCATCAGCAGCGGCAGGTTCTGGGTATCGGCGCTCAACTGCCCTCTTGCCTGGGCCTTGTCGCGTGTGAACAGGACTGTCCCGTCAAAGCCGACACGGCCCGCCGCGCTGCTTATGTCGAACTGCAGGTTGCTGGGCTCACCGGCGGCGAGACGGGGCAGCGAAAGCAGCGAAGAGCTGATGTCGATGCGTTCGCCGCGCCAGTCGAAACGCCCGCTAAGCGTGAGCGGCGCGGTGACATCGGGCAGGCTGGCGCTCAGATTGGCATTCTCGATCACATCGCGCTCGGCATCATCGCCGAAGCGGACAGTGGCGCGGCGAAAGCGGATCTCGGCAATCCCGAACGCCCTCAGCGTGGCGGCTGGCAAGACTGCAAGCTGGGCAGCGACAGGCGCACTTTTCGGCTGAGCCAGGTCGGGAGGAGCTTCAGCCCGGCGTTCTTCGGGCTTGTGCATTTCGGCCAGGCCGGAAATATTGCCGCGCAGGTCGATGACAGGGCGATGCAGCACCACGGCATCCAGCTCGAACCGGCGTTGGAGCAGCGGCCAGAACTTGAGCCGCGCCGTCAACCCCTGGGCTGTCATCAACGGCTGATCGCCAGAGCCTTCCTGCCCCGACAGGCTGACCGGGCCAAATTCCGCGCCGATTGTCGGAAATATCGAAAAGCGCGCATCGCCGTTGGTCGACAATGTTCGTCCGGTCGCCTTGCGCACGGCATCGGCAAGCTGCTGCTCGATCAGGGATGCGGGGACGAGATACGGCGCCGCGAGAACAACGCCGGCCAGGATGGCAGCGCCAGAAATCGCGGAAATTATTATTTTACGCATGGAGCCCTCGCTTTCGCACGGCGCATCCGGTCAGGCCTTGCAACCTAGGGTGCGTCTAAGGCAAAACATGGACGCCTGCCGGCTTTTGTGAGCGGCGCCCGATTTTTCCACCTTGCGTGCGAGTGCGCTGGACTTATTCGGCGGCCTCGGGCAAAACCGACACCGTTGTGCGCCCACGCAACGCCCGGAACGTCACGCGGCCATCGCGCAAGGCGAAGATGGTGTAATCGCGGCCCATGCCGACGCCTTCGCCCGGATGCCACTTCGTGCCGCGCTGGCGCACGATGATGTTGCCCGAAATGACCTCCTCGCCGCCGAACTTTTTGACGCCGAGGCGTTTGCCGATCGTGTCGCGGCCATTTCGCGATGAGCCGCCCGCTTTTTTATGTGCCATGATCTTGTCTCTTGGTCTTCAGCCCTTGCGGCAAAGCCGCGTGGGCTTATCACTTGCTCGCCTTCGCCTTGCCGGCCGGCTTTGCCGCTGCCTTGGCGGATGGTTTAGCTGATATCTTGTCCGATTTGCCGCCCTTCGCGCTGCCTGCTGCCTTGGTAAGCCCTGCGGCTTCCTTGACCCAGCCGTCGCGTTCCGCCCGGCCCTTGAGGTCGAGTTCGGTGTCCATCTGGCTCAGGTCTTCAGGCGACATGGCCGCGACCTGCCAGAAATGGTGGATGCCGTAGTCGTTGAGCTTTTCTGCAAGCTTCGGGCCGACCCCGGTCAGCTGGCGCAGATCGTCCGGCTCACCATCAGGCGCATCGAGACGCCGAAAAGACGGCGCGCTTGCAGCCTTGGCGGCAGGCTTCGGGGCCTTGGGCGCCACGGACGCTGGCGCCTCGTCCTTGGGCGCTGATGCGGCCGCTGGTTTCGCCTTCTTGGCGGTCTTGGCTGTCTTGGCCGCTTGTGTGTCCGGCGCGGCTTCTGCCTTGACCTGCGTCTTGGCTTTGGCCTTTGTCTTCGGCTTCTTGCCGTCACTCAGAATTTCAACAATGCGGATCGTCGTCAGATCCTGCCGGTGCCCGCGTTTGCGGCGATAGTTCTGGCGGCGCTTCTTCTTGAAGACGATGATCTTCTTGCCGCGCCCCTGCTCCAGGATCTCCGCAGCGACGCTTGCGCCAGCGATGAGCGGGTTGCCGATCTCGACTTCGGAATCGCCCTCATTGCCCAGCATGAGCACATCGGCGAACTGATAGATTTCGCCTTCCTGCGCGTCGAGCTTTTCGACTTCTATTATATCTTCCGGCGCAACACGATATTGCTTCCCGCCGGTCCGAATGACCGCATACATGGCCCCGTCCTCTCACTAGCATTGACCGCGCCCTTTGGCGCCGCGCACGACCATCTCGCATCCGTTTGCGCTTGATTGATGGTCGCCGCAGACTTCTTGATATGAAAAAGCCTCGGGCAGCGTTTGGCGCGCAGGGATTCGCAGCCCCGCGATCTATTCCGGACTATAAGTGCGCGTCCCGATTTGTCAATCGTCGAGCGGGCCCGCATTTAACCCGCCACAGCGCGCGGGCTGGCACGGGTAACGAAGGCAGCATGAAGCTTGCAAGCCCCTGTGATGCGGCCGGTTGCGCGCGCGGCCGCAAGCGGCTAGATAATGCCATAATATCAGTTCGATCCGCCGCGTTGAGGAGAGGTGCCGGAGTGGTCGAACGGGGCGGTCTCGAAAACCGTTGAGCGCGCAAGCGTTCCGAGGGTTCGAATCCCTCCCTCTCCGCCACAATTTATTGATTATCAATCATTTTTTGAATTTCGCCGTTCCTTTCCAA
>DAIMZI010000009.1:0-95571 GCA_036734025.1 Dichotomicrobium sp. | reverse complement strand
GCCAGCGTGTTGTCGACGATGAGCGGCACTCCGGCGCGCTTGGCTATGGCCGAAATGGCGTCGATATCGGTGACGATGCCGCCCGGATTGGCGATCGACTCGATGAAGATCGCCTTGGTCCTCGGCGTGATGGCGCGCTCGAAACCGCTCGGGTCATCGGCGTCGGCCCAGACCACGTTCCAGCCGAAATGCTTGAAGGAATGTTCAAACTGGTTGATCGAGCCGCCATATAGCTGGCGCGCGGCGATGAATTCGTCCCCCGGCTTCATGAGAGTATGAAACACCAGCTGTTGGGCGGCGTGTCCCGAAGCAACGGCGAGCGCCGCCACCCCGCCTTCCAGCGCGGCCACGCGCTGCTCAAGCACATCCTGGGTCGGGTTCATGATCCGGGTGTAGACATTGCCGAATTCCTGCAAGCCGAACAGGCTGGCGGCATGGGCGGGGCTGTCGAACACATAGGACGTGGTCTGATAGATCGGCGTGACACGGGCCCCGGTCGTCGGATCCGGCTTTGCTCCCGCGTGAATGGCCAGAGTGTCGAACCCCTTGTTTTCGTTGTCGAACATTCGCTCCTCCATAGGTCTTGTCTTGGCCGTCCCGGCGTCAATCAAGAGGGATACGCTTTCGCGGGCGGCGAGGCGAAAGAGCACAGCGCCTGCGCCTAGCTTCCGGCGGGCTCGGCCCGGCGCAGCGCGCTGGCCCTCAGCTTTTCGCTGGCCGATTTCAGCTGACCGCACGCCGCCATGATGTCGCGGCCGCGCGGCGTGCGCACCGGCGAAGCATATCCCGCGCGGTTGACGACATCGGCAAATCTTTCGATCTGCTCCCAGTCCGAACAGTCATAGGGCGCGCCGGGCCAGGGGTTGAACGGGATCAGGTTGATCTTGGCCGGGATGCCTTTCAGCAGGCGCACCAGGTCCTTTGCTTCTGCCAGTGTGTCGTTGACACCTTTCAGCATCACATATTCAAACGTGATGCGCTTGGCGTTGCACAGGCCGGGATAGGCGCGGCAGGCCTCGATCAGTTCGGCAATGGGATATTTGCGGTTGAGCGGCACCAGCACATCGCGCAGATCATCGCGCACGGCGTGCAGCGAGATCGCCAGCATCACGCCGAGTTCGCGCCCGCAGCGTTCGATCATCGGCACCACACCCGAGGTCGATAATGTGATGCGGCGCTTCGATACGCTCAAGCCATCGCCATCGGCAGCAATCTCCATCGCGGTGCGGACATTATCGAAATTGTACAGCGGCTCGCCCATGCCCATCAGCACGATATTGGTGATCTTGCGCTCGGTGGCGGGCAGGCCGTGCGGATCATGCGGTGTGCCGCCGGGCCAGTCGCCCAGCCGGTCACGCGCCACCATGATCTGGCCGACGATCTCGCCGGGGCTGAGATTGCGCACCAGTGGCTGGGTGCCGGTGTGGCAGAAGGTGCAGTTGAGCGTGCAGCCCACCTGGCTGGAGATGCACAGCGTGCCGCGGCCCGGCTCGGGAATATAGACCGTTTCGACTTCAGGGCCAGCCATGCCGGGACGTAGTGGCGCCAGACGCAAGAGCCATTTGCGCGTGCCATCGACAGAAAGCTGTTCGGTAACGATTTCTGGGCGCGCCAGCGTCGCGGCCCGGCCCAGATCGGCCCGCAGCGCCTTGGAGACATTGGTCATGCCGTCAAAATCGCGCAGGCCCTGGGTGTAGATCCACTGCCAGAGCTGGGCGACGCGCATGCGCCGCTGATTTTCCGGAACGCCGATCTCTCCGAGACATGCCGCCATCTGCGCACGGTCAAGGCCGATCAGCGGCCGCAGCACGCCATCCACCGCATGCCGCGAACCCGCTTCGATGTCGCCGTCATCCAGAGCGATCTGGTTCATGAGACTTCCCGCAACCCGCCAGACAGTGCGCCGGACCGTGATGCGCGCGCCTGTACCTCATAGCATAAGCGCACACGCAGCCTGTTGCGCAAGCCCGACATTGCGAAAAAGCGCTCAGGGACAGGCGCGGTCGGCTTCGTCGATCGCAGCAGTCACGCCAAACAGGGAATAGTTGTCGGTCGTCTCGGTGCCGCGCGTGGATGTGCCCTTGACGCTCATCGTCGCGCCGGCCTTCATTGCCGCGACCAGCCGGCGTTCGTCTTCGGGATCGCGCAGGAAAGCCTTGTCCTCGCGCACGAACATCTGAAAGCTCGTGTCGCCGACGGAAATAGTAGGCGTGCTGTCTTCCTGGAACGTGTAGCCGATCTTGACGCTGACCTCGTTCTTGATGCCGTCCTTCAACCAGTTCGTCACGTAAAGATAGATCGGTCCGCGATTGACATCGCGCGGGGCCGAATCCTTGGGCGCCGTCGCGGCGAAGCAGACCTTGCCGTCACTGGCTTCATGAACATAGACCGACCAATCCCGATGCGCGGCGATCTGTGTTGTCGTCTGCGCCAGCGCGGGCAAGACCGAGGCCGCCGCGATGGCGACGGATAGTAGAACAGTTCTCATTGATCCGCTCTTCCAACTTGATTTAACGCAGTCGGGCTTCTGTATACCGACAGACAACCACATTGGCCAGCCATAGGACAAAATTGCCAGTCGATCAACGCTGCGGCAGTCTGATCTTCGGCAGGCCGTGAATATGACGCGGGGCGCTCTCGACCGGGCCGCCCTCGCTGACGGGGCGCGCCGCGAACCGGTTGGTCGTACGCACCCGGTCATACATTACGATCGCCCCTGCGGTCGCGACATTGATGCAGAACGAGGTCGGAATTTTGACCACATGGTCACACAGAGCCAGCAGGTCGGGCGACAATGCGCCGCGCTCTGGTCCCAGCACATAGGCCGCGCGCAGGGGATGGCGAAAGCTTGGCAGATCAGCGGCTTCCTCGGCAAGCTCGATGCCCACCAGCCGGCAGCCCTCGGGAAGGCGCATGTCGCTCAGGTGCCGCCATTTGTAATGCGGTATGTGGCCAGCCGATTTCGAGGTGTCGGAAGGTGCGTCGAGGACACGCTGGTCAACGCCGAGGGTGAAGACGAAGCTTGCGCCGAATGCATGGGCCGAGCGGATCAGATTGCCAAGGTTCATCGGTTTGGAAATACCTTGCGCGCCGATGCCGAAATAGCCGCGGGTGCTCATGGTGGTTCGCTTTTTTGTTGAGTTACGACGCCGCGCGCACAAAATTGCCCGCGAATGAGTGACCCGGCACCTTAGTGCACCAACATCAGCCTCCAGAACTATAGCGACACGGAACCACGGATGAAAGCGATACTGTGCCATGCGCTGGACGGCCCCGGCGCGCTTGCTCATGCAGCCATTGCGCCGCCTGTTCCCGGCGAGGGCGAAGTGGCCATCGCGGTGAGCGCGGTGGGGCTCAATTTCGCCGATACGCTGATGCTGCGCGGCAAATATCAGTTTCGCCCGCCATTGCCATTTTCGCCTGGCGGAGAAGTTGCGGGGCGTGTGGCCGCGCTTGGTGCCGGGGTGAGCGGCATCGAAACGGGCCAGAGAGTGATGGCATATGTGGGCTGGAACGGCTGCCGCGAGGTGGCACTGGCGCGCGCCGAGGCCGTGGTGCCGCTGCCCGATGATGTCAGCGATGAACTGGCTGCGGGGCTGACCATCACCTATGGCACCGCGATGCACGGGCTGAAGAACCGTGGCGAGTTGCGTCCCGGTGAGACGGTGGCGGTGCTCGGCGCGGCTGGCGGCGCCGGGCTGGCGGGGGTGGAAATCGGCAAATGTCTGGGCGCCAGGGTCATCGCCGTCGCGTCTTCGGCGCAGAAGCTGGAAATATGCGCCGCCCATGGCGCTGACGGGCTGATCGATTATTCGCGCGAAGATCTGCGTGCGGCGCTGAAGCGGTTCGGCGGCGAGCATGGCATCGACCTGGTCTATGATTGCGTCGGCGGCGAGAATGCGGAACCGGCCTTGCGCGAGCTTGCCTGGGGCGGGCGGTTCATGGTCATCGGCTTTGCATCAGGCGAAATACCGAGGATCGCACTCAATCTGACGCTGCTGAAGGGCTGCGACATACGCGGCGTGTTCTGGTCGCGTTTTGCCAGCCTTGAGCCGGCGGGACAGCGCGACAACATGCGCCAGGTGCTGGACTGGTGCGTTTCGGGACGGCTTCGTCCGCGCGTGAGCCAGGTCATGCCGATGGCCGATGCAGCCGATGCCCTGAGGCTCATCGAGAACCGGCAGGCGACCGGCAAGATCATCCTGCGGCTTTAGCAGGCAGCGCAATTTATCCTGCCCTGGGCTTGTCATCGCGCATTTCGTGACCATCTGCAAAGCATAGCCGAGTACGTTCCGTGCCCATCATGTCCCACTTCAGCGAAAAATCGCGGTTGTTGGTCGTGGTTGTTTGACATAGGGTAATGTCCGGTTATTGTCCCAGCACGAAGCAGGTGGCTCAGACCATGATGCCACGAACTGCTATGCATGAGTGATGATGCACGCGCGTGGCCATTTCAGCGTCATGACGAAAGTGGTGGGCCTTCTCGACAGGTGCAGCAAGCGCGCGAGAAGATTGGCAATATGGCTTTATCCCGATGCGGCGGCCAGCGTCGCCTCCACGAGACGGCCCTTTTTTAAGATACGACATGAAATTCAGCGAACTTGGCTTAAGTGACAAAGTCGTGGCGGCTGTTGAGGCCATCGGCTTCAGCGAACCTACCCCTATCCAGCAACAGGCTATCCCCTTCGCCCTTGAAGGCCGCGATGTCGTCGGCATCGCGCAGACCGGCACCGGCAAGACAGCGTCTTTCGTGCTGCCGATGCTGACCAAGCTTGAGCGGGGCCGCGCACGGGCGCGCATGCCGCGCTCGCTGATCCTGGAGCCGACGCGCGAACTCGCCGCACAGGTGGCCCAGAGCTTCGAAGAACTCGGCGTCAACCACAAACTCACGATCGCGCTGCTGATCGGCGGCGTTTCGTTTGATGAGCAGTTCCGCAAGCTCGACCGCGGCGCGGATGTGCTGATCGCCACGCCAGGCCGGCTGCTCGATCATTTTGGCCGCGGCAAGCTGCTGCTCACCGCGGTCGAACTGGTCGTGATCGACGAAGCCGACCGCATGCTCGATATGGGATTCATTCCCGATATCGAGAAGATTTGCAGCCTGCTGCCGCCATCGCGCCAGACCCTGTTCTTTTCCGCAACCATGCCGCCGGAAATCGAAAAGCTAACTGCGCGGTTCCTGCGCACGCCAGAGCGTATCACCGTGGCACGAAAAAGCATGGCGGCCCAGACCATCCGCCAGCGCGTCAAGGCGACCAGCGCCGAGCCCAAGGCCAAGCGCGCGGCACTGCGAGAGTTGCTGCGCGAAGAAGACGTCAAGAACGCCATCATATTCTGCAACCGCAAGCGCGACGTCGGCATCTTGCACCGGTCCCTGGCGCGCCATGGTTTCAATTCGGGCGAATTGCACGGTGACATGGACCAGCGCCAGCGCACGATGACGCTCGATGGCTTCCGCAGCGGGCAGATCGCGCTGCTGGTGGCGAGCGACGTGGCGGCGCGCGGCCTCGACATCCCCGAAGTGAGCCACGTCTTCAATTTCGACGTCCCCGTTCATGCCGAAGACTATATTCACCGGATCGGGCGTACCGGGCGTGCGGGCCGCGAAGGTTGCGCATCGACACTGGTCACACCAAAGGACATGGCCGCGTTGCGCGAGATCGAGACGCTTTGCCAAGCCAAGATCGAGTGGATCGGCGAGGGGCCACAGGGCTCTGATACCGGCGATGGCGAGCCCAGACGCTCACGCTCGCGCTCCAGACGCGGCAAACGCGACGATGGCCAGCAGCAAGACGCCGGCACGCAGGCAGAAAGCGGCGAACGCGAAAAGCGCAAGCGCGGCGGGCGCGGACGCGGCCGGGGACGCTCCGGCGCTTCAGCCCCGAGCGAGGCAGTGAATACACGCGAAACCGTTCCCGCTGAAGCAGCCGAACCCGCAGCCCGCCGACCCGCCACGCCAAACCCGCTGCCCCAGGACAACGGCAATTCCAGATCAGCCGGTGTCGCCGAAAAGGATAATGACCGCCGCCGCAGCCGACGCCGGCGCGACGGTGATGGCGCCGGCGTCATCGACACCGACGACACGCTCGCATTCGGCATGAGCGATCAGGTTCCCGCCTTTCTCATGCGCCCGATCCGGCGCGCCGCCCCCGACGATAGCTGACGCCGCGACGGCTCCTGGGCCGATCGACGCTGCATGATGGCATCGGCTTGCGCTGGCAAAGCTTGCTTAAACTCCCTAATCTATAAGTCATGATGCTGCATGCGGCGCACGAACCTGCGCTGCTGTGGTCCAACCAGCCCCAAGGAGACCCGCTTTGGCAGCCTGGATAGGAATGGCTCTGCTCGCCTTTGCCGCGATCGCCCTGATCATCACCCATGACGGGGGGACCGTTGGCGGCCTGCAAAACGATCAGTTCGCACGGCTCGTCGCCTTGCTGGCGATAGTCATCTTCATTGGCGGCGCCCTGCTCGGCAGCTACCGTGGCCGCCTCGGCCGGGCGTTGCGCGATCTCACGGCCTGGCTGGTGCTCGCCCTGGTGCTGGTCGGCCTGTATGCCTACCGCGCCGATCTCATGCTGGTGGCCGAGCGCATCACCGGCGAGTTGATGCCGCGCGGCAGCCAGACCAGCCTTTATGCCCGCCCCGGCGAGCCGGCCTCGGTGCGCGTGCGCCGCGGCTGGGATGGCCATTTCTCGGCGCGCGTGGATGTCAACGGCTCGGCGATCGACATGATCGTGGACACCGGGGCCAGCGCGCTTGTTCTGCGTGCCGAAGACGCCGAGCGCATCGGCATCGATCTTGACACGCTCGATTTCAATGTTGTGGTGCAAACGGCGAATGGCCGCGCCATGGCGGCGCGGCTGCGCATTGACCAGGTCTCCCTCGGTCCAGTGGTGCGCCGCAACGTCGATGCGCTGGTAACGCCCCGGGGAAGCCTGACACAAAGCCTCCTTGGTATGAGTTTCTTAAGCCGTTTGCGATCATATGAGTTCTCGGGGGATGTCCTGACGCTGAGGGGCTAGGGTAACGCGTTGCCGTCCTCCATGGGCTGCGTATGAGGAGATGGGGAGATGGCGTTTTTCAAGGGCGCGGTCAGCGCTGCCGGCCGGGCGCTGCCGGTCATGTCGGCCGTGTGTGCCGCGGTTTTCGGATTTGTCTTGGCCGTGCAGGCGCCGCCATCATCGCGGGCCATCGAGACAGCATTCACTTTTCACGGCGATGCCGGGACGAAAGCGCCCGAGTTGGACAGTGATGCTCCCGGTGGCGGCTGGGACGCACAGGTTGTCGAGATCGAAAAGGACCCGGGAAGCGCCCATGCGCTGTGGCCATCGAGCAGCACGCCGCCCGCCGCGCGTCCCGAGCCCCGCACGCAACCCCATCAGGTCACCCTCGACGCCAACCCGTTCGGCCATTTCACAGTGTCGGCTGACATCAACGGCATGCCGGTGGAACTGATGACCGATACCGGGGCAACCTATGTCGCGCTCAGCTTTGAGACCGTGCTCAGCCTCGGGTTCCTGCCAGAGGATCTGCATTTCACCAGCCAGTCGGACACGGCCAACGGCATAGCCATGGTCGCCCCCATAATTCTCGACGAGATCCGCATTGGCGGTATCGTGGTGCGTGATGTACACGCCGTGGTCACCGAGCCCGGCAAGCTCAACCAGAATTTGCTTGGCATGAGTTTCATCAATCGGCTAAGCCGGTTCGAGGTCGCCCGGCGCAAGCTTACCATGACGAAATAAGATCGCGCCGGATAGCACAACACGAACCCGCCCTGGTCTGCTGCGGAACGATTGCGTGGCGCCAGCCCACAGGCAGGAAGCCCACCGCCGCATGATGACATCAGTTCCCAGAACCGATCTGCGCCCGAACACGGAAGAATTCGAGCGCCACCCCTTCATCCGCCCCACCGGATTTCGCGAATATGATGCGCGCTGGCGCTATCCCGACGAGATCAATCTGCCGGGGCTGAACCTGATCGGCGCCGGCATCGCCACCCTGATGCGCCGCAACGGCGTCGCCCCGCGCATCGTCGTCGGCCATGACTACCGGGCCTATTCCTGCGCGGTCAAGCAGGCGCTGATCGCCGGGCTGCTGTCGGGTGGGGCCGAGGTGCACGATATCGGGCTGGCGCTCTCGCCGATGGCCTATTTCGCCCAGTTCGCGCTCGATGTCGAAGGCGTGGCGATGGTCACGGCCAGCCACAACCCGAATGGCTGGACCGGCATCAAGATGGGGATGCAGCGGCCGCTCACTTATGGCCCCGATGAGATGGGGGCGCTCAAGGCCATGGTCCTGGCCGGCGATGTGCAGCGGCCCGGCGGCGGGCGCTATGTCACGGTGCCCGACATGGCGGCGCGCTACATGGCCGATCTGGCCAACCGTCCGCGCCTGACGCGCCCGCTGAAGGTGGTCGCGGCCTGTGGCAACGGCACGGCCGGAGCCTTCGCGCCGCAGGTGCTGGAAGCGATTGGCTGCGAGGTCGTGCGGCTCCATTGCGACCTCGACTACAATTTTCCGAACCACAACCCCAACCCCGAAGACATGGCCATGTTGCACGCCATCGCCGAGGCGGTGGTGTCCTCGGGCGCAGATGTCGGGCTGGGTTTTGACGGCGACGGCGATCGCTGCGGCTTCGTCGATAACGAGGGCAACGAGATCTTCGCCGATCGGATGGGCGTGCTTCTGGCGCGCGACATATCGGCCCGGATCGACGGGGCGAAATTCGTTGCCGACGTCAAATCGACCGGATTGTTCATCACCGATCCGGTGCTGCGCGAAAATGGCGCCACGACCGATTACTGGAAGACCGGGCATTCCTACATCAAACGCTACAGCCATGAGATCGGGGCTACCGTCGGCTTCGAGAAATCCGGGCACTTCTTCTTCAATCCGCCGCTCGGCCGCGGCTATGATGACGGGCTGATCGCCGGCATCGCAGTCTGCGAGATGCTGGAGCGCAGCCCCGGCCACAGCCTCGCTGATCTGCTGCGCGCGCTGCCGCGAACATGGCAATCGCCCACCATGTCGCCGCATTGCGAGGATGAGGCCAAATATGGCGTGATCGAGCGGGTCATCGGACATTTCGAGGCCATGGCCAGAAACGGCGCCGAACTGGCCGGGCAGCCGATCCAGCAACTGATCACAGTCAACGGCGTGCGCATCGTGCTGGCAGATGGCACCTGGGGACTGATCCGTGCATCCTCGAACGAGCCCAAGCTGGTGGTTGTTGTCGAAAGCCCCACGAGCGAGGAAAACATGCGCGCCATCTTCGCCGCCATCGACGAGCATCTGAGCCAATATGCCGAAGTCGGCGAATATAATCAGCGGCTGTAAGGCGACGGGTCGGCCCCTTCAGCTTCATTAGCTCTGCAAAACCCTGCCAGCCCGGCTTGCCGGCCGGTGCAAATCGCCATGGGCGCCGCTAGAGTGCGGATATGGCCTTTCGCTTCATTCACACAGCCGATCTGCATCTGGACTCGCCGCTGAACACGCTGGCCCTGCGTGACGAGGCTCTGGCGCGCGAGGTGCGCATTGCCTCGCGCACGGCGCTGGAGCGCATCGTTTCGGCCTGCCTTGAAAACGAGGTCGATGCGCTGCTGATCGCCGGCGATCTCTATGACCGTGACCAGCGCAGCATTCGCACCGCGGAATTTCTGGCGCGCCAGATGCGCCGGCTCGATGACCGGAAAATCCTGGTCTTCATCATCCGCGGCAATCATGATGCGGCATCCGCGCTGACGAGCGAATTGAGCCTGCCCGACAATGTGCATGTGTTCGACACCAAAGGCGGAACCGTGCTGATCGAGCGCGCCGGCGTGGCGGTGCACGGCGTCAGCTTTCCCAAGGGCCGCGTGTCGAAAAGCCTGCTGCCGCGCTTTGCCGCCCCGGTGACAGGCATGTTCAATATCGGGCTGCTGCACACCAGCGTTTCGGGCAGCGAGGGTCATGATGTCTATGCCCCCTGCACGCTGGCCGAGCTGAAGGCCCAGGGCTATGATTACTGGGCGCTCGGGCATATTCACAAGCGCATGGTCCATTCGCGCGCCCCGGCCATCGTCATGCCGGGCATTCCCCAGGGCCGCGACATCAACGAGGACGGCCCGAAGTCCGCGAGCCTGATCAGCGTCGATGACCGCACGGTCGTCGCAATCACCGAAGTCCCGACCGCACGCGCCCAGTTCGAGCGCATTCGCGTCAACCTGGCTGGAGCCGAAACCCTGTCGGAGGTCGTCCAGCGGGCAGAACTCGCGCTTGAGAAGGCTCGCGGCGAGGCCGAGGCCGAGCTTCTGGTCGCCCGGATCATTCTGGACGGGCAGACGCCGCTCGCCCCCTGGCTTCGGCTCAATGACGAGCTTGCGCTCAGCGATCTTTCCCTCGCGGCCGAACGGGTCGGCGGTACACGCATCGACAGCGTCAGGCTTGAATGCCGCCTGCCGGCAAACGAAAGCGACACTGCAAGTGGCCCGGTTGGGGAATTGCGGCACATCCTTGACAAAGGCGCGCTTGGCAACACCGAGCTCATGAAAGAAGCCCGCGCAAGGCTGGATGCCATCCGCAAGGCACTACCGCCGGAGATCCGCAACGAATTCGGTGCCAGCGAAGAAGCGATCGAGGCGCTCATCGAGCAAATGATCGCGCAAGGCAGCGAGGCGGTCCTGGCCCATCTTGCACGCAGCGAGCCCGACTGATGCGACTGAACCGGCTCGACCTCACCCGCTATGGCCGCTTTACCGAACACAGTATCGACCTGGTCCGCCAGGGCGGCGAGCGCGCGGACTTTCACATCATCTACGGTGATAACGAAGCAGGAAAGACCACGATCCTGAACGCCTATGGTGATTTCCTCTTCGGTATCGCCCATTCGCCGGATTATGACTTCCAGCATAAAGCCAGCATGGCGGTGGGCGCGCAGATCGAAATCGCCGGCCAGCACCATGATTGGGTCCGCCTGAAGAAGCGCGATGCGAAGGCAAGCCTGTTCGATGCGCACGGACGACTCGCAGATGCCGGCCCGCTCGAGGCCGCGCTTAGCGGCATGGACCGCACCACCTACAAGCACATGTTCCTGCTCAACCGGAAGGAACTGGAAGACGGCGGCGAGGCAATCCTGAACAGCGAAGGGCGTCTGGGCGAGTTGCTGTTTTCAGCGACGTCGGGCCTTTCAGGCATCACCGCCGGGCTTGGTGATCTCCATCGGACCATTGACGGGCTGTTCAAGCCGAGAGGCACCAAACATCGGCTGAAAGAGCTGATGGGGGAACTCGCCAGGCTAAGCGACCAACAGAAATCAGCCGATCTCTTCGTCGATGCCTATGCGCAAATGCGCGAAGAGCTGAGCGACAAGGAAGCCAGATATGAGAGCGCCCGGCGCGAGGAGGAGGCGCTGCGGCAAAGGCTTGAGGCGATGCAGCGCCGGCTCGATGCGCTGCCGCGCTGGGGCCGGCTCGGCGCATACATGAAGAAGCTCGCGGGGCTTGATGATCGCCCGCCGCCGCCTCAGGGCTGGAAGCAGAGAGCGGACGACATGGCCATCGAGGCGCGCACGGCGCAGACGAAAGCCGCGGATGCAAGCCGTGAAATCGAGCGCCTCCAGAAGCAGATCGCCGAGACCAGCGTGAATGATGCGCTGCTTGGCGCAGCCGAGCAGATAGACCATCTCGCCAGGCAGGAGGAGAGCTTCCAGACGGCCCGGCATGACCTGCCCTCGGTGCAGGCCGAGCTTGATCAGACCAGGCGACGCATTGCCGACGGGGTGAAGGCAATCGGCAGGGAGCGGGACGACGATCCCTCGCAGTTGCTGCTGGATGCGCCGCTGCATGCAGACCTGCGCGAGGCGATCGAGCGGATCGAGACGATCCGGGCCGCGCACGAGAGCGCCGAAGCCGAGCTGGATGATGCAAGAACCGGCGTTCAGACGACAAAGGCGGCGCTGGATGAGCTTGGGCCGCCGATCGATGCACAGGCTCAGGACATATTGCGCGAAAGACTTGATGCCCTGCGCGTTGCTCGGACAAGGCATGAGACGGCGAGCCAGACGCTTGTTGAAGCCGAGCGTGATCTCTCGGCGATGTTTGGCAAACTGTCGCCCTGGCGCGGCGATCTTGAGGCTCTCGACGCGCTGAGCGTTCCTAGCGTGGCGCAGTTGCATGATCTTGCCAAACGGCTGAGCGATGCCCGCCAGCAGGTTCAGCACCTCAGTGAGGGTCTTGACAAGGCCAGCCACGAATTCGAGCAGTTACGCGCCAGCGCCGAGGCGCTGACAAGCTCCGGCGGGCTTATCGGCAAAGACCGGCTTGCGGCCGCCAGAAGGGGTCGCGACAACGCCTGGCGCGAACACCGCTCGGCCATCGCCGAAGTTATTTCCGGGGCCGAGCCCGCATCACTTGCAAGCACGGCCGATCGTTTCGAAGCTCAGATGAGCGACGATGATCAGGTCAATTCGGCCCATGCACAGCAGAACGAAGACCGCGTCCGGCTGCGCCAGATCAGCGAAGAGCAGGCGCGTTGCCAGGTTGATCTTGATCATCTGCGCAAGAAGCTCGATGCGGCGCAGTCGGACGAAAATGAGACGCGCGCCAGCCTCGGCCAGATCGCGCAGGCGCTGGGCCATGAGCCGGGCACGAACGCGGACACGCTGCGCGAGTGGCTGGCGCAACGTGAACAAACCCTCGCCATGGCCGAACGCATCAAGGTGCTGCGAGCCGAGCAGGAGGCCCGGATTGAGCGCATGCGCGCAGCAACAGACAATCTGGGCGACGTGCTCGCCCAGATCGGCATCGAGGCGCCATCGGGCGAGGATCCCGATGCGCTGATGCGGCTGGCGGAGATGGTGCGCGACCAATTGAGCCAGACGCGCGGCCGGCGCGAGGAAGCCGTGAAGACTGACCGTGAGGCACAGGCTCAGCTAGTGCGCCGCGAGCGTGAATTCGACAAGGCGCAGCGCGATCTGAAGCAATGGCAAGAAGGCTGGGACCGGCTGATCGGGTCGTGCTGGCTTGGCAATGGCGATCTGCCGCGCACCCCGAATCAGGTGCGCGCGATCCTGAGCGCGCTCGATACGCTCAGCGAAGATCTGGCGCGGCTGGATGAACTGGGCACCCGTGTGCGCCGGTTGAGCAAGGTGACCGAAACGTTCGAGAAACTGGTCGATGATGCCAGCCGGGAAGCGGGTGTTGAGCGCCGTGATGAGGACGCTGGTACGCTCGCCCGCCGGCTGCAAGCCGCCTTGAAAGATGCCCGCGCCAATCTGGCCACCCGCGAGGCCCGGCAAGCGGAAATCGAGAAGGCCCGCGCCCACCTGCGTGATGCGCAGGACAGGCAGAAACTGCTGATCGTCCAGCAGCAGGAGATGTTCGCGCGCTATGGTGTTGATGATCTGGACGCCCTGCGCGGCGCGCTGGAGGCCGCGGCCGAACGTGCCAGCCTTGTTGAGCAGATCACCGGGCTTGAGGAGGAATTGCTCGCCAGCCTTGGCCTGAGTGAGCCTGCTCAGATGGCGGAGCTGCTTGCAGATGCCGCTGAAGAGAGCCTGCGCAAGGAGATCGAGGAGATTCGCCCGCGACTGGAGTTGAAGACCGAGGATGCGCGCGAGGCCTACCATTCATTCAAGACGGCCAGAGATGCGATTGGTGCGGTGAGCGCCGATGACCGGGCGGCCCTTGCCATGCAGCAACGTCGCGCCGTGCTGAGCGAGATCGAGCAGGTCGCCGAGCGCTATCTGCGCCTGTCGCTCGGTACGCTGGCGGTCAGTGCCGCGCTTGACACATACCGTGATCATCACCGCAGTTCGATGATGCGCAGCGCGGCGTCATTCTTCACCACCATGACCAACGGCAGCTTCAGCGATCTTCGCACCCAGCCGGGAGACAAGGGCGAGAAATTGATCGGCATTCCGGCGGCAGGCGGCTCGTTGCAGGCATCGGAAATGTCCGAAGGCACGCGCCATCAGCTTTACCTGGCATTGCGTCTTGCCGGCTACATGGAATTCGTGAACGGCCGCGAGCCGGTGCCGTTTCTCGCCGACGACATCCTGGCAAGCTTCGATGACACGCGCGCCGCGGCCGCCCTTGGCCTGCTGGCGCAGATCGCGAGACAGGGCCAGGTGATCTACCTCACCCACCATGCGCATCTGTGCGATATCGCTGCAAGGACCTGCGGCGCCGATGTCAGCGTCCACACCCTGCCCGCGCTCGGTTGAACGATTGCCGTTGTAACCGTTGCGGTATTATCATCACATTCGAATTTAGACGGCTGAAGACCATGTGCATGTCAGCCGATCCGCCGAAAAAGCCAGCGCGACGTGCACGCGCGCAAGCCAGAGCGAGATGATGATGACCGATATGCCGAGCAAGGAACGCATTCTGAAGGAGCTGACGCGCATAAAGGGGCCGGACGGTGAGAGCGATATCGTGTCGCTGGGGCTGGTGTCCGAGATCGTCGCCAGCAACGGCAAGGTCTACTTCTCGATCGCCGTGCCGGCCAGACGCGCGCAGGAGCTGGAGCCCTTGCGCCAGGCCGCCGAGATCGTGACGAAAGAACTGCCGGGCATCGACGCCGTGACGGTGACGCTGACATCGGAAAGCGCGGCCGGACAGGCCGGAGCGCAGCAAGCCCCTGCGCCACGAGCGAAAGCCGCTGGCCTGGCGCAAAGGCGCGGCGTGAGCGACGTCAGGAACATCGTTGCGGTTGCCTCGGGCAAGGGCGGGGTGGGCAAATCGACCACCGCGGTCAATCTGGCGCTGGCCTTTCTGGCGAACGGGCTGCGCGTCGGGCTGCTGGATGCCGATGTCTACGGCCCGTCGATCCCGCGCCTGATGGGCTTGCGCGGCAAGCCGAAAGTGACGACGGCGAACATGCTGGAGCCGATGACGGGGTTCGGTCTGAAGGTGATGTCGATCGGCTTTCTGGTGGATGAGAGCACGCCGGTGATCTGGCGCGGCCCGATGGTCGTGCGTGCGCTCGGGCAGATGTTGAGCGAGGTGGACTGGGGCGAGCTTGATGTGCTCGTGGTCGACATGCCGCCGGGCACGGGCGATGTGCAACTGTCGATGGCCCAGCAGGTGCCGCTTGCCGGCGCCGTGATCGTATCCACGCCGCAGGACCTGGCGCTGATCGACGCACACAAGGGGCTGGCGATGTTTGAACAGGTCAATGTGCCGGTGCTCGGGATCGTGGAGAACATGAGCTATTATCTCTGCCCGAACTGCGGCCATCGCGAGGAGATCTTCGGCCATGGCGGCGCGCGCAGGGAAGCCGGGCGGCTGAAGGTGCCGTTTCTCGGCGAGGTGCCGCTGCATCTGGATATACGCGAACGCTCCGATGCCGGCACGCCGATCGTCGCCAGCGCGCCCGACAGCCCGTACAGCCAGGCTTACCGCGACATTGCCGCAAGAGCGTGGGACAGGCTGACGGCTGGCGCCTCCGGCTCGCGCGAAGCTCCGCGCATCATCATCGAGTGATCAGCGGACCGCAAGAGCGCGCCGACAGCGGCGGATGTTTCGCAGCGCCATCTTGAGTCGCACTGCCATTTACGCTAGGCATTGTGAGAAGCGCCGATAGCCCTCGCTCGCTGATCATTGCGCAAATGTCAATTCAACCTTACATCCTGAATCGCGAAATTGCGCGTGGCGGAGGATACTAATGACCTATGTCGTCTTGGACGCCTGCATCAATTGCAAATACACCGATTGCGTTGAGGTGTGTCCGGTCGATTGTTTCTATGAAGGCGAGACGATGCTCGTCATTCATCCAGATGAGTGCATTGACTGCGGCGTCTGCGAGCCTGAATGTCCGGTCGAAGCCATCAAGCCCGACACTGAGCCGGGCCTGGAAAAGTGGATCGAACTGAACCGGGAATATTCCGAGAAGTGGCCCAATATCACCTCGAAGAAGGACCCGCTGCCGGACGCCGAAGATATGGCCGACAAGACGGACAAGATGCAGTATTTCTCGGCAGCACCGGGAGCAGGAGACTGAGCCTCCCGCTCCCTGCGATGCGCCCGCGCAAAGGGCAGCCTCTGTTGCTTACAGACTGCGGATATTATCTTCGCCTGATCCCAGATCGAGCTCCGAAAGCTGAAGCTCGAGTTCAGGCGCAAGCAGCGGCGTGACCACCTGATCCTGCGAGAAACGGCTGATGTTGCGATAGCCCGAGGGCGCGTTCATCGGCGTTACCGGATCGCGATGGACATGGATGATGCGGGTATTGCCGTCGATCACCCACAATTCGGCAATTCCGAAAGCTGCATAGACTTCGGGTTTCTTCTGCAGGTCGTAGGAGATGCTCTTGTCAGCAATCTCGACGACAAGCAGCGCCGTACTGGCGGACAAGCGCGCCAACCCGTCGGCCCGGCGATAGACGACGATATCTGGCTCGACATAGGTGATTTCGCTCAGCCGGAAAGTGGTTTCGGGCGTGAGCATCAGCGTGTCCGGCTTGAGCTTGATCCAATGCTCGACGAGCATCGTCTTGATCAACTCATGGAGGATGCCTTTAGGCGCCATTGGCAGCAATTCTCCACCGATCAACTCCAACCGCTCGCTCTCGCCGATCACGCCGGTATCGACCATCCGTTCGATTTCAGCCACCGTGAACGCACGCCGGGGCCAGCCGTCGGCAGCCCGCGTAGGCTCGGTCATTGCCATTTTTATTGGCCCTCCTTGCTGAAATGACTGAAGTAACATTAAACCTGTTAAACCTTGATGATACCGCATTTCATCGGCTTTGTGCCAGTACCAAGCAACGAGGCGCCGGCAAACGGGCTTCCTGGCGGCCGTGCCGACCTCGGCTAGGCTCTTGCCGAATTCAATGAGCGCATGCTATCTCAATCAGTATAGTCTGTTTTTTCGTCGGCGGTTAAGCGCGCATAGCTCAGCGGGAGAGCACTACGTTGACATCGTAGGGGTCCCTGGTTCGATCCCAGGTGCGCGCACCATCTCTCTCAGGCCGACAGATTTCCCGCAGCTTATGGTCCATCAGCCCGCCACCAGTGCAAAATGCACAAGTGGTGGCAGTCCCACACAGACCTAGCCGGGGCAGGCCCGCAAATCGCGGCCCCGCGCCCGGCAGCAGGCATCAGGCCGCGCGCGCCTTGCCGATCTGTGGGTCCAGACTGCCTGAAGCATAGCGTGTGGCCATTTCCGCCATCGTTATCGGCTTGATCTTCGGCGCGTTGCCGGCCGTGCCAAACGCCTCGAACCGGTCTGCGCAGACCTTGCGCATCGCTTCCATGGCCGGCTTCAGATATTTGCGTGGATCGAATTCGGAACGGTTCTGATCGAGTACCTTGCGCACTGCTCCCGTAACGGCCATGCGCAGGTCGGTGTCGATGTTCACCTTGCGCACGCCGTGGCGGATGCCGCGCACGATCTCCTCGACGGGCACGCCGTAGGTCTGGGGCATCTCGCCGCCATGGGCGTTGATCAGGTCCTGAAGCTCTTGCGGCACCGAGCTGGAACCGTGCATCACGATATGGGTGTTGGGTAGCCGTTCGTGGATTGCCTCGATGACATTCATGGCGAGAATTTCGCCGGTCGGCTGGCGGGTGAACTTGTAGGCGCCGTGACTGGTGCCAATGGCGACAGCAAGCGCATCGCATTTGGTCTCGGCCACGAACTCCATCGCCTGATCAGGGTCGGTGAGCAGCATGTCCTTGGACAATTTGCCCTCAAAACCGTGGCCATCCTCGGCCTCGCCTTCACCGCTTTCCAGCGAACCGAGGCAGCCCAGCTCGCCCTCGACGCTCACGCCCACCCAATGCGCCATTTCCGTCACCTTCTTCGTGACCTCGATATTGTACTCGTAGGACGCAGGCGTCTTGGCGTCTTCTTCCAGCGAGCCATCCATCATCACCGATGTGAAACCGTGCTGGATGGCCGACAGGCAGGTGGCGGGATTGTTGCCATGGTCCTGATGCAGGCAGATGGGGATGTCGGGATAAAGCGCCTCCAGCCCTTCGATGAGCTTGGCGAGCATGAAATCGCCGGCATAGCCACGCGCACCACGGCTGGCTTGAATGATCACCGGAGACCGCGTTGCCTCCGCCGCCTGCATGATCGCCAGCCCTTGTTCCATATTGTTGATGTTATACGCCGGCACGCCATAACCGTGCTCTGCGGCGTGATCGAGAAGCTGTCTGAGCGTTACTCTGGCCATGTCTGGTCTCCTTTGGTCTTCATGCCTTGGCGAGGACGGCAATACCGGGCAATTCGCGCCCTTCCAGCCATTCGAGGAAAGCGCCGCCAGCGCTTGAGACATAGGTGAAATCGCCGGTGACACCGGCGGCGTTGAGCGCGGCGACCGTATCTCCACCGCCTGCAACGCTGATCAGGCCGCGCTCCCTGGTCAGCCGGGCCACCTCTCGCGCCACTTCGAATGTCGCTTCGCCGAACGGGGCGATCTCGAAGGCTCCCAGCGGACCGTTCCACAACACCGTGCGGCATTCGCCCAGTCGCGTCTTCAGGTCGGCGACGGACTGTGGGCCTATGTCCAGGATCATAGCATCACCCGGGATATCATTGACACCCCGCACCTCGCTGGGCGCGCCTTCACGCAGTTCGGGCGCGACCACGGCATCGCCAGGCAGGACGATCCTGCATCCCGTCTCCGATGCCCGCGAGATGATGCGCCCGACCGTATTCACATGATCCGGCTCGGCGAGCGAGCGGCCGACATCATCGCCTTTGGCCAGCAGGAAAGTGTTCGCCATGCCGCCGCCGATCACCAGCATGTTGACCTTGGGGACCAGGTTCGTGAGCACCGTGATCTTGCTCGACACCTTGGCGCCGCCGATGATCGCGGCAACCGGCCGCTTGGGCAATTCCAGGGCCATCTGTAACGCCTGAAGCTCGCCGGCCATCGCCGGTCCGACATATGCGGGAAGCAGGCGGGCGAGCGCCTCGGTCGAGGCATGGGCGCGGTGCGCGCATGAGAAAGCATCATTCACATAGATGTCGCCGAGAGCCGCGAGTTCGCCGGCGAAGTCCGGATCATTGGCCTCCTCGCCTTCGTGAAAGCGCAGATTTTCCAGAACCAGAACCTCGCCATCGCCGAGCCGCGACACCGCCGCCCTGGCCTGATCGCCGACACTCGCCTCGACAAAAACGACCGACGTCTGCGGCAGAAGGCGGGCCAGTTCCGCTGCCACCGGGCGCAGCGACATCTCCGCGACCGGCTTGCCGCCCGGCCGGCCGAAATGCGACATCAGCACGGTTCTGGCGCCGCGCGCGCTGAGATCGCGCACCAGGGGCAGGATCAGTTCGATGCGTGTGGCGTCGCTGACCTCTCCCTTCGCCATCGGAACATTCAGGTCAACCCGGGCCAGCACCGTGCGGCCGGCGACGTCTGCGGCCTCGATGGGCCTGAAATTCTGCAACATCGGCGCTTCATCCCCTCCATCATTCTTAATTCTTCCGGCTTCGTATTATCTTGTCCGGTATGCGTGCTCAGCGCGCCTGAGCCGCGGCCGAGCGGGCATGCTCGGCGACGGCTTCAGCGGTGATGCCGAAATGGGCATAAAGCTGATCGGCAGGCGCAGAAGCACCGAAATCCGCCATGCCGACGAAGCGCGCATCGGCGCCCAGCCATTCATGCCAGCCCGTCATGACCGCCGCCTCGATGCCGATGCGCGGGGCATCGCCCAGCACGCGGGCGCGGTAATCCTCCGGCTGGTCGCGGAACAGTTCCCAGCACGGCATCGACACGACCGCCGCGCGCAGCCCCTCGGCTGCCAGCATCTTCCCGGCCTCAACGGCGATCGCCACTTCCGACCCCGTGGCGAGGATGGTCACATCGCGCCCGCCGCCAGGCTCATGCAGCACATACGCCCCTTTGGCGGCCAGATTTTCGCTGGCTGGCGCATGGCGCAAGCACGGCAGGCCCTGACGCGACAGGCACAGCACGGACGGGGTCTCATGCAGGCCAAGCGCGGCCTCCCAGCACTCGGCGGTCTCGACCACATCGGCGGGCCGGAACACCGCGAGATTGGGCATTGCCCTCAGGGCGGCGAGATGCTCGACCGGCTGATGCGTCGGGCCATCCTCGCCGAGCCCGATACTGTCATGGGTCATCACATAGATGACACGCTGCTTCATCAGCGCCGAAAGACGGATCGCCGGGCGGCAATAATCCGTGAACACAAGGAACGTGCCGCCGTAGGGGATGAGCCCGCCATGCAGCGCGATGCCGTTCATCGCGGCGGCCATGCCATGTTCGCGGACGCCGTAATGGACATAGCTGCCCGAATAATCCGTGCGGGTGATGGCCCGCATGGCGCTGGTTTTGGTGTTGTTCGAGCCGGTGAGATCTGCCGAGCCGCCCAGCATCTGCGGCACGACCGCATTGATTACTTCCAGCGCGGACTGGCTGGCCGCGCGCGTCGCCATCTTGGGCGCGGCAGCGGCGGTTTCGGCCCGATAGGCTGACATGCGCCCGGCGAATTCGGCCGGCAGATCGCCGCGCATGGCGGCGGTGAATTCGCCCGCGCGCGGATTTGCGGCAAGACGCGCCTGCCAGGCTGTATGCTGTGCGCGGCCCGAGGCCGATGCCTCGCGCCAGGCCCTTAACAGCGGCTGCGGAATGTCGAAGGGCGCATGCGGCCAGCCCAGCCGGGCGCGGGCGGCGGCGATCTCGTCTTCGCCGAGCGGCGAGCCATGGGTGGCGGCGGTGCCCTGCTTGCTCGGCGCGCCGTAGCCGATGATCGTGCGGCATGCGATGAGCGAGGGGCGCGGGTCGTTCCTGGCTGACTTTATGGCCGCCCCAACGGCTTCGGGATCATGCCCATCGACGCGCTGAACATGCCAGCCCGAGGCCGTGAAACGCGCCGCCTGATCGTCACTGACCGCCAGATCGGTCGGCCCGTCGATGGAGATCTGATTATCATCGAACAGCACGATCAGACGTCCCAATCCCAGATGGCCGGCAAGCGAGATCGCCTCATGGCTAATGCCCTCCATCAGGCAGCCATCGCCCGCGAGCACATAGGTATTATGATCGACAAGTTCGTCGCCGAAACGGGCGTTGAGCACGCGCTCGGCAAGCGCCATGCCGACGCCGTTGGCCAGTCCCTGCCCCAGTGGGCCGGTCGTCGTCTCGATGCCGGGAGCATGGCCGAATTCAGGATGTCCCGCGCTGGGCGCGTTCAACTGGCGGAAGCGGCGCAGATCATCAAGCGTCATGCCCGGATAGCCGGTCAGATAAAGCAGGCTGTAGAGCAGCATCGACCCGTGTCCGGCAGACAGAATAAAGCGGTCGCGGTCGGCCCATTGCGGATCGGAGGGATCGAACTTCAGGAACCGCGTGAACAGCACCGTCGCGACATCTGCCATTCCCATCGGCATGCCGGGGTGGCCCGAATTCGCGGCCTGGACCGCATCCATCGAAAGCGCCCGGATGCAATTGGCCAGATCATCGTGCCTGACTGCGATCTCGCCTGTGTCATGACCTGCGGCATCTGCAGGTCCAGTATTGAATTCCGCCATGTCTATCTCCAGCCCCGGACGTGTTTTTCGCGCCCGCCCGCCAGACCCGCACCGGAACCTGCAGACGATACGCATCTATTGCCATGACTGTTTTAGACGCTTCGGACGGGAATTGCATTCAAACAAATTGATTTTTGCCGCCGCTGCGGGCGCGTGGCGGGCCCATTTTGTCAGGCGGGGTTTTGCGGCTTGTCCGGATCGTCATTGCGCAGCGCCTTGCGCAGAGACTCGGGCAGGCGGTGCTCGATCGAGTCGATGAATTTGTCGAGACGCTTGTTGCGCTTGCGCAGCGCAAGGAACTGGCGCCGCATGAAGGGCACCTCGATGATGAGCAGCGAAATGCCGACGAGCATCAGCGGGATGCCGAGCGGAAGCGGAAGCGGGGCGATGATGATGCCAAGGAGCACACAGATGACGCCCAGAGCTATGATCGTGTAACGCCGCAGCTCACCAAGCACAAATCGCGTCACGCTGGTTTCCTCGTCAGACAGTCGTTTCCCCTAAGCCCATCCCATCCGGCCTCAGGCCGCATGAACGGATCTTGTTATGCGTCAATCGAAGACCGTGTCCGACGCCCTGACGATAACGCATGACCTTGAAATTTGGTTGCTCGAAATGCAAATGTCCAGCGGATCGAGCCATAAATGCATGATCGCGAAGAAAAGATAGGGTGGGCTTGTCCACGCAGGCGTTTTGACTTATTTATTTTAAACCTGACATGCAATTGTAATATTTGCAATGCGGGCATTTGGGCTTCTTCCTGCCGGCACAAGCCATCCCGGAGCCAATCTTTATGCTGCCATGTGAAAGCGGACCTCCAGCGCCTGTGGCCAGATTGCCGAAACAGGCTCACAGCGTCCGCATGCCATGGCTCGCTGCACGTGTTCTCGCACATTCGCAATTTTTGAGGCTTCGGCCACGTTTGTAGGCAAAGTAACTTGCCATGGCACGACCAATGCACGCACATCTGGAAGAACTGGCTAGCAGGGCCCAGGGGCCATTGCTGTTCTGGGGCCGCTCGCTGCGCAATCCGAAACAGATTTGCAGCCTGTTTCCCTCAAGTCCGTTTGTCGGGCGCGCCATGACCGAGGCCATCGCCGAGCGCCCCGCCCCGCATGTCGTGGAACTGGGTGCCGGCACGGGCGCCATCACGCGCCAGCTCATCCGCAACGGCGTCGCGCCGCAAAATCTGACCCTGGTGGAACTCGACATCGAGCTTGGCGAGCATCTGCGCCGCACCTTCCCCGAAATCGATGTGCTCATCGCTCCGGCGCAGGACCTCGGCCATATCTGGAGCGCGCGTCAGGGGCCGCGCGTCGGCGCGATCGTCTCGACCCTGCCGATGCGGCTGTTTTCCAAGCCCCTGATCCGCTCGATCATGAAGAACAGCTTCCGTGTGATCGCACCAGGCGGCGTGTTCGTCCAGTTCACATATCGCGACAGCAGCCCCGTGCCATTGCGCATTGCAGCGGCTCTCGGCCTGCGCGCCGAGCGGCGTTGCCTCGTGTGGGCCAACCTGCCGCCCGCGGCGATCTGGACCTATGACAAGGTCGACTAGCGCGCTGCTCGGCCTGCTTCTGGCGGTCGCGTGCGCGTGTACCGTGCGCGCCGAACCTGATACGCCTGCGCCGTCTCGCATCGTCTCGATCAACGCCTGCGCCGATCAATATCTCCTGACAGCGGTGGCGCGCGAACGCATCGTTGCCTTGAGTCCCTTCGCGGCTGATCCATCCGTCTCCTTCTTCGCCGATCTTGCAACCGACATTCCGCGCGTGCGCGATGATGCCGAAAGTGTGCTGCAACTGCGGCCCGATCTGGTGGTCGCGTCGGTCTTCAACAGGCCGCTGACGCTGGCGTTGCTGCGCAAGATGGGCGTGCCGGTGCTGGCGATAGATCATCCCACTACCATTGCCGAAGCGCGCGCCCAGCTCATCGAGGTGCCGACTGAGCTTGGCGCCCCGGAAGCCGGCGCAAGACTGGTGGCTGAGTTCAACGACGCGCTGGCGCGCACGGCTGGCGTGGCAAGCGGCGAATTGGCCGTTTTCTATGACCGCGGCGGCTATTCGATCGGTACGGGTACGCTTAGCGGCGAAATGCTTGCGCATGTCGGCCTGCGCCTGCCGCCATCCGAAAACGGCACCAGAGCGGCTTCGATCGAAAATGTGATCGCGCTGCAACCGGACATTCTTGTCGTGCCGGAACGCTTCGCCGGGCGTAATGCTGAGCCCGCGGGCGATCAGGGCGCGGCCCTGCTGGAGCACCCGGCGCTGCGCCGGCTTTACCCGCCGCAAACGCGGCTCGCTTTCCCGTCTTCCGCGACCGTATGTCCGGGGCCATCGCTGGCAAAGGCGCTTGACCTATTGGTCAACTCGCTAAGGGCAAGGGAAACTACGTTGCGATAGCGCAACAGCATGCGGCAAAAACATGACCGCCTATGCGGGCAAAATTGACGCCACCACCTTTAGTTGCAATTGTTCCAAGGCGTTGAAGTCGCGCCCAAGACGCTGAAATCCGAGACCTATTCGGTATTCATGCAGTCTTTCAGATCGGCGTGGCGATGTCTGGATAGCAACCAATACTATCCTGGATTGAATCTGGCTGCACGGGCGGCCCTGATTTGACTCTGGCAGAAAAGGCGGAAGGTGAAATAAGATGATTATCAGGAGTTGTGGATGCTTGTTGTCAGTCGTTCATCCATCAACAAGAAACGGTAACATTTTAAACCCAAGGCGTGGGGGGAGTGGCGTAATGTCAAATCGGGTTAGTCTGGTTCGCGGTGGTGCATTCGGAGCCGCGCTTTGCGCGGGCATGGTGCTCAGTACATCAGTTTTTGCCGGCGCGTTTGCTGTGCGCGAACAATCGGCTTATTTTCAGGGCATGTCGTTCGCCGGCGCCGCAGCGGGGCATGAATTGAGCTCGATGTTCTGGAATTCTGCCGCCGCCGCTGCTGCTCCGGGTATCAACACCGAAAGCCATATCGCGCTGGTTGTACCGCACACAGAGATTGATGTGTTTGGCGGCGCGCTGACCGGCGGGGCTGATTTTAGCGGATCGGGCGATCTCGGGCGGCCGACACTGGTTCCGGCTGCCTACGCGAACTATCAGCTCAGCGAGCGTCTTTTTGTAGGTATTGCCAGCAATGCCCAATATGGTTTCACTACCAAGCCGAAAAACACGGGATATGCAGGTGCACCGCTCGGCGTTACATCCGAAGTATTTTCGCTCAATCTCAACCCGACGCTGGCTTACAAATTGTCCGATACTCTGACCGTTGGTGCGGGCATTCAGGTTCAATACATCGATATACGGCTGAGAAGTGGGCAGACCGATTTGGGTTTAGTCCCTGGCGTTCCCGGCCGCACAACTGAAGGCGACGATTTCGGTTTTGGCGTGACTGCAGGTGTGATCTGGCAACCCACAGCCGGCACCAGCATCGGTCTGGGCTATCGCTCGGCGATCAAGGTTGGACTGGAAGGAACATGTACGGGCACAGGTCTGTCAAATGTCGCCTTGGGCGGATGTGACGCTACCGGTGAGCCGGCCTCAGTCGACTTCATCCTGCCTGAGTTGGTGTCTTTGGGTCTTCGTCAGCAGATCAGCGAGGAATTTACCATCCTCGGCACGGTCGAATGGACCAATTGGAGCCGTCTCGGCACACCGCAAATCAAGGATGCCGCTGGCGCGACGATTGATGAGCTTTCCCTTGAATATGAAGACGGCTGGTTCTTCTCGGTTGGTCTGGAATACGCCATGAGGCCTGGCACCACGCTTCGCACCGGTCTGGGCTACGAAAAATCGCCTATCCGCGACGATACCCGCAACGTCATTCTTCCTGACAATGATCGTATCTGGCTCAGCGCTGGGGCAACCTTCCAGCTCTTCGAAAGCACTGCAATCGACGTCGGCTACACGCATCTGTTCGTCGAGGACGGGCCGATCTGTCAGCCGCAGCCAAATTGCACCGCGTTCGAAGGTGAAAGCACAGGCGACATCGACATCTTCACCGTGGGTGTGAAGACGAACTGGGGCGGCGCCCGGCATGAGCTCGAAAGCCTGAAATAAGACCTGCATCAGGGCAGCGGTCTTGCGATCAACTGTAGCGGGGGCGGCGTGCGCCCCCGTTCTTGTTTGCCGGGCAAACGCTCGTTGCAGGAAGATCGCCAGACGCGCGCATGCACCTTGACCTGACGGCGTCAGTCCTGTTTCTCTGAGCTGCCCGATCGGCCGACGCACCCCCAGCCCAAGACGGACAAGATGATCCTGTCCACCCTCACCCGCATCGCCGCAGTGATCCTCGCCTTCGCGCTCGCCGCGCTGACAGCGATCATCGTGCTCTTCGCGATCGGCACCTATTGGGCAGCCGGCGAGATCGCCGCCCATTCCGACGGCCAGTTGGCTCCACCCGGCGGCCCCGAAGAATTCTTCGTGCGCGGCGTCGGCTTCATCGCATTCGTCGGAACCGTCGCGCCGACGCTCACCGTACTGCCCGGCCTGGCCGCCGCCATCCTCGGTGAGGTCGCGCGCCTGCGCTCCGCGCTTTACTATATCGTCGCCGGCGGCGTCTCGATGATCGTCCTGCCGGTGCTCGCAATGCCCCCCGAGGTACCGCTTGGCACGCTGCCTTCAGCGCAATATATTGGCATTTACGCGACCGCGGGCTTTGCTGCCGGCCTGGTCTATTGGCTGGTTGCCGGGCGCAACGCCTGATCAGCAAGCGCATGCCGGTCACCCAAGCCACCAGTGCTTGCGCTGAAGCTGCACGTGCGCTGTAGCCTGTGCATCAGGCCTGGCCAAGAAAAAGGAGCTGTCCATGGATTTCATCCTGCGCAACATCGTCACGATCGCCGTCGCTGCTGTGGCCGTCGTGCTGGTCGCCGGATTGTGGAACATGGTGCGCGGCGGCAATTCCAACACCAGCCAGAAGCTCATGCGCTGGCGCGTCGGGCTTCAGTTCGTCGCCGTCGTGATCATCATGGCGGTCCTTTATCTGACCGGAAAATAGACCGGATCAAAGCGCAGATCCGGTTTGCACGGCGCCGCGTTTCCTTCTACGGTTGCGCATGCAAACGGGGTGGATATCCGCCTCCCCGGCAATGGAGTTTCGATGGTCGTTCTGACGAAGATCTACACGCGCACAGGCGATGATGGCTCGACCGCGCTGGGCTCGGGCGCGCGCGTCAAGAAATATGACCTGCGTGTATCGGCCTATGGCACCGTGGACGAGACCAACGCCGCCATCGGCATGGCGCGGGTGCACATCGCCGCTGAATCACCCGAGATCGACCAGATGCTGGAGCGCATCCAGAACGATCTGTTCGATCTGGGCGCCGATCTGTGCGTGCCCGACACCGGCGAGCCGCTGCCCTATGAACCACTGCGTGTCAGCAAAGAACAGGCCACCAGGATCGAAAGCGAAATCGACAAGCTCAACGCAGAACTGGCGCCGCTTACATCATTCGTCCTGCCGGCAGGGACACCCGGTGCGGCCGCGCTGCACATGGCGCGTTGCGTGTGCCGTCGCGCCGAGCGGCTGATGGTCGAACTCGCATCAACAAAGGGCGAGCAGGTGGGCGAACCCGCACTGATCTTCATCAACAGGCTGTCTGACTTCCTTTTCGTGGCCGCACGCTATGTCAACGGCAAGGGCCGCCAGGATGTGTTATGGAAGCCCGGCGGCAATCGCTAGCAAGGGGGACGTGGTGTGCTGTTCATTCCGGTCTGGGATCAGAATAATCTGAAGAAGATCCCGTTTCAGTTCGTCACGGTGGCTCTCGTCGCTGTCAACATATTCATCTATTTCACCTTTCTGGCCGGCGACGCGATCGCCTTGTCTCCCGAAGCGATCTTCAGTTTCGCAGTCATCCCCTATGAGCTGGTCAATGAGGGCTTCTTCGGCCGCTCCGGCTATGTGGTCATAGAAAATCAACTCCCCGTGCCAGACCGGCTGACGCTCATCAGCTACATGTTCATGCACGGCAGTTTCATGCATCTGCTCGGCAACATGGCGTTCCTCTGGGTGTTCGGCGACAATGTCGAAGACGCGATGGGCCATCTGCGCTTCTTTCTGTTCTACATCATGTGCGGCGTCGCAGCGGGTTTGACGCATGCTCTTATCTTGCCGGACTCGCCAAATCCGCTCATCGGCGCCAGCGGCGCGGTCTCTGGCGTCATCGCGGCCTATCTGATGCTTCATCCCCGCGTGCGGCTTTGGGTGCTCGTGCTGCCGTTCATCCCGATCCGGATCAATGCCGGCATTGCTCTTGGTCTGTGGATCGGCTTCCAGATATTAAGCGTCATCACCGATACTCAGGGAAATACCGCCTGGTGGGCGCATATCGGCGGATTGGTCGCAGGCGCGATCCTCATCCTGTTCATGCGCCGGCCCGATGTGCCGCTGTTTGACCGGCAATTGGCAAAATGATGCTGCCGTGCAGACGCAGCGTCTGAACGGGCGCTCGGGCCCCGACCGACTGGTTATCAGAAGATTGACTTACCCCCACCTTGGCATTACCGTCTGTGATCTTTCGCAATTGCGAAATGCGCCTGCCGGCCATGAAATGACGCCTTGCTGGACAAGTTGCGCGCGGCGCCTGGCAGAACGAGGCAGTGGCCACGTGACGGCGCGGGAGTGGTGAATGAAGAAGATCCTCGTCCCGGTAAAACGGGTCATCGATTACAACGTCAAAATCAGGGTCAAGGCTGACGGGTCCGGCGTGGAAACGACCAATGTCAAGATGTCCATGAACCCGTTTGACGAAATCGCGGTGGAAGAGGCGATCCGCATCCGCGAGGCAGGAAATCCGGGCGTCGAGGAAATCGTCGCCGTCTCCATAGGGCCGGACAAGGCGCAGGAAACGTTGCGCACGGCCCTTGCCATGGGTGCGGACCGCGCCATCCTGGTGAAGACCGACACGGCGATGGAACCGCTCGCCGTCGCCAAGATCCTCAAGAAGCTGATCGACAGGGAAAAGCCGGATCTGGTCATCATGGGCAAACAGGCCATCGACGATGACTGCAACCAGACCGGGCAGATGCTGGCGGCGCTGCTGAACTGGCCGCAGGGCACGTTTGCATCGAGGCTCGCCTTTGCCAACGGCCAGGCGCACGTGACCCGGGAAGTGGATGGCGGGCTGCAAACCATTGCGGTAAATCTGCCGGCGATCATCACCACTGATCTGCGGCTGAACGAGCCGCGCTATGCATCGCTTCCCAACATCATGAAGGCCAAGAAGAAGCCGCTTGAGGAAATCGCGGCCGACACGCTGGGCATCGATCTGACGCCGAGACTGAAGGTGCTCGCCACGACAGAACCGCCCGCGCGCAAGGCTGGCGTGCGCGTCGACACGGTTGGCGAACTGATCGACAGGCTGAGAAACGAAGCGCGGGTGCTCTGACCATGGCGGTATTGGTGATCGCTGAACACACAAAGACAGGGCTCGATCCGGCCACCGCCAAGGCGCTCGATGCTGCGCTGCAACTCGGCGCCGGCGAAGTGGACATACTCGTCGCCAGCCACGGCTGTCGGCAGGCGGCCGACCAGGCCGCCACACTTTCAGGCGTGCGCAAGGTGCTGCTGGCCGACGCGCCCCATCTGGATCATCAGATCGCCGAGGAAATGGCGGCGCTCATAACGCCGCTGATGGCCGACTATGACGCAGCCGTCGCCCCGGCCACGACCACGGGCAAGAACATCATGCCGCGCGTGGCAGCCTTGCTCGATGTGGCCCAGCTTTCCGACATTGTCGCCGTCGAGGCGCCCGATCGTTTTCTGCGCCCCATTTATGCGGGCAACGCGATGCAATCCGTGCAGAGCAGCGATGCCAAGAAGATTATCACCGTCCGTGCCACCGCCTTTGCCGATGTGCCCGCGCGCGAAGGCGACGCTGCGCCGGTGCAAGCCATCGAGGCGCCGCCCGCGCTCAGCCTGTCATCGTTCCTGAGCGAGGAACTCAGCGCCTCCGACAGACCCGATCTGGCCAACGCCAAGGTGGTCATTTCCGGCGGGCGCGGCATGCAGTCAGGCGAGAATTTCCGCCTGCTGGAGCGTCTGGCCGACAAGCTCGGCGCGGCGATCGGCGCCAGCCGTGCCGCCGTCGACGCAGGCTATGTGCCCAATGATTATCAGGTCGGCCAGACCGGCAAGGTTGTCGCGCCCGATCTGTATATCGCGGTGGGGATTTCCGGCGCCATTCAGCATCTGGCGGGGATGAAGGATTCCAAGGTCATCGTCGCCATCAACAAGGATGAAGAAGCGCCGATCTTCCAGATCGCCGATTATGGGCTGGTGGCCGATCTGTTCCAGGCGCTGCCGGAGCTGGAAAGCGAATTGGACCGTCTTGGAAAATGACGCGGCATGCAGGCGCGCGTTTCGGAGTTGGGGATAGATGGATAGCATGGTCGAGGACATGTTGAAGCGGGAAGTGCCTGGCTCTTCCCAGGACCAGAAAAACAGAGTCGGCGTCATCAAGACCGTCGGCATAATTGGCGCCGGACAGATGGGCAACGGCATAGCCCACGTGGCCGCCCTCAGCGGCTATGATGTCCAGATCAACGATCTCTCCCGCGACCGTTTCGACATCGCGCTCGACATCATGGCGCAGAACATGGGACGCCAGATCGCCAAGGGCCGGATCGGCGAAGCCGAGCGCGACGAGGCGCTGAAACGCATCACCTTCGCTGGTCACGTCAGCGACATGAAAGGCGCCGACCTCATCATCGAGGCCGTCACCGAAGACGAGGAGATCAAGCGCAGGATCTTTCAGAACCTGTGCAAGGATCTCAGAGACGAAACGCTGCTGGCAACGAACACCTCGTCGATCTCGATCACGCGTCTGGCTTCGGTCACCGACCGGCCGGAACGCTTCATCGGCATGCATTTCATGAACCCGGTGCCGGTGATGCAGCTTGTCGAGCTGATCCGCGGCATCGCCACCGACGAGGACACGTTCCGCACATCGCGCGATTTCGTGCGCACCCTCGGCAAGACCGTCGCCGTCGCCGAAGATTTCCCCGCCTTCATCGTCAACCGCATCCTGCTGCCGATGATCAACGAAGCGGTCTACACGCTCTATGAAGGCGTCGGCACGGTCGATGCGATCGACACCGCGATGCGGCTTGGCGCGCATCATCCCATGGGACCGCTGCAACTTGCCGATTTCATTGGCCTCGACACTTGCCTTTCCGTGATGCAGGTTCTGTATGAAGGGCTTGCGGATTCGAAATACCGCCCCTGCCCGCTGATGGTCAAATATGTCGAGGCGGGCTGGCTGGGCCGGAAAACCAACCGCGGCTTTTATGATTATCGCGGCGAGCATCCCGTGCCGACGCGCTGATACTGCTGAGGCCCCTGCCCACCGGCTTGCGTCTGTGATGGCGCATCGCCTTCAGCGCCGGTTCATCTTCACGGCCTTATGACAGTGGTAGGGAGTGCCGCTGTCATCTCACTCATGGCAAGGTGGTCCTGCCGCTTTGGCGGTTAAAGCCGCGTGCTCATCCCAAGCGCATGGCGTCCACAGTGTCCAGCGAGCCACAATCTGGACGATATGAGCGCCGGGCGGTGATGATTGGTACTCGTCAGAGCCCGGCAACCCGGCTATCGCTGGCATAGGCCGAAATGATCGCGGCTTTCATGAAACCCTAAACCTCAATTGCGCAAAGGATCTCAAGATGAAATCTGTTCTCACGCTTCTGGTTGCAGCTCTGCTTCTGGGCGCACCGCAAATTGCTCAAGCCGCCAATGTATCGGCCGCCGTCGAGGCGCTGAAAGCTGTCGAGTCCGACCAGGCAAAGCTCAACGAATTTTGCGCCATTCAGGAAGAGCTCGAAGCCGCTGGCGAAGACGAGGCCAAGGGCGATGAAGCTTTTGCCAAACTTGAAGCCTTTTTTGCAAGCCTTGGCGATGACTTCATGTCGGTAATGGAAGCATCAGAAGAACTGGCGCCTGAATCCGAAGAGGCAAAAGCGCTCGATGATGCGTTCGAAAGCCTCGATTCCAGTTGTTCTTGAGCGCATCTGCGCGTTTAAGGCAAAGGTGGGCACCGGTTTTGGGTGCAAGCATACCACCAGACAAGAAGCAAGCCTGCCGGGCATTTCAGATTTCATTGAACCGGCTCTGGCACACTGAAAGAAATCAGGGGGTTTGCCCCCCTGATTATTGTCACGGGCTTGCTTCGCGCACCGAGCAACCGGATAAGATCTTGCGGCTCACGTGAGACCCCGGCGCAAGCGGTCATGAAATCAGTAGCCGGGTCCCTTGGTTCCCGCGCCTGGCATCTGCGTGGTCGCTTCCTTCACCACCTCGGTGGTCAGCCGGCGCAACTCTTCAAGCTGCTGGGCAAAGGCATCCATCTGATGGCGCACATGCTGGTTCTGCAATTCCATCACTTCCTCGATCTGGCGCGCATCGGCGAGTTTCAGCGCCAGGGCAAAATTGGCCTCCGCATTCGCCTTGGTATATTGGGCGATCCGGTCATTTAGCGCCTTCATGCTTTGCGATGCCGGCGTGCCGGCCGTGTCGATGTTGGAGATCGCCTGCTGGCTGGCGGTGATGAAGGTCTCGAAGGCACGGTGAGCCTGTTCGATGCTTGACTTCATGATCTGGCGCATCGGCTCTGGCATTTCGGTGAATTTGGGCAACTCCTGCATGGATGGCTCCTTTGGGTCCTGGTTGGTCTGGTAATGGCGGCTTCATGTGTCTGATGCATGCCGCCAGGGCTGCTGAGACAAAAAGAGAGGATCAGCGATCCTCACCGGTGGCTGGCTGCATACTCAATCACACCTCAGTCATTCACTGTTTGCACTCGCTGTTTGCTCAATTGCGATCGGTGTGTGGGTCATCAGCCTTGCCGGATACCGAGGAGTCCTCGTCCTGATCGTCCTCGCTGTCGTTGTTGTCGGCCCCGTCATCCTCGCTGTCGTAGGTGACATCTTCCGAAACGATCGCGCCGACAGCCACATGGGTTTCGTCCGAAATCGCATCGCCGTCCTCCTCGTCATCCGCCGGTGAGGGCTCTGAAACCATTGAGGCATCGGGATCGCCGCCATCATCTGGCATATCACCATCATCGGCATCACTGGTTGAGGCCGGAGAAAAAGCGGGCTTTTCCTCAGGGCCCGCAGGCGGCGTATCGGCGGCATGGGGCTCGGGCGGGGCCTCGTGGCCTTGCTCCGCGGCGGCGTGTGCATGGGTGGCCGCCTGTGCGGCGCCCATCGCAGCCATGCTTTTCGCCGCCATGTCGGCAGCCGCGGCCATCGTCTCTCGCGCCTGTCCGGCCATCGTGTCGACGGCAGCCTGCGCGGCTCTTGCCGCTTCTCCCACCGGATCGGCCGCGCCCTGGGCCGGCCCGGTCGCAGCGTTCTGGGCGACACCGTTCAACAGCGCCAGCAGCCGCCCCATCTCGGTGGAATATTCGCTCTGCAATTGTTCAAAGAAGCGAAGTTGCTCGGCCCACATTTCATTGGGCGTGCGGCAGCGGGAGAGCCGATCGGACAATTCGCGATATTCCATCGCGCGCCTGGTGCTGAACCTCAGCATCTCGAGGTTCCACTCGGCCAGCGAGGATGCCAGCGGAGGAAATACCCCGGATAGATATGTCAGATTGTTCCGACTGATGTCATGCAGATGCTTGAACATGTCAAAGCCGGGATTGTCCTTGTCCCAATCGCTCATTTTGTTGCTCCCCAGAGCCTTGTGATCCACCTCTTAAACTCACGCGCACTCTCTTCGTACAGTCCGACAGTGCCATATCATTGGGCAAAACCTGAACGTTTTTTGTATAATGCCGGGGTTTTGCAGCCAAAACGCGTCCATGCGCAAGGTTATCTACTTATCCGCAAAAAATCAGGTAACCCATGATGCCGCCCGCGCGACGGATTTGCCCGGTTCAGCCAGCGATGTCATGATTACGCCAAAGTTAAAATCGTGTCGCATGCCGGCGCTAGGTGTCGGTGCACCGAGATTGGCGAAAACCGAGGGCAGATGAGCCAGGTCTATTCATTCATCGCAGTCATTGTCCTGTGGGTGGCGGTAAGCGTCGGCTCGTGGTGGGGGCACAGGCTTTACGTCCATCACAAGCAGCGCGCCCGGCTTTCGCTGGCGAATCAGGGCTGGATGCGGGTTCGCGAAGCCCCCGAAGTGTTCGCCGACATCCGCGCCGCCCAGGTCGTGCCGGGACCCAATGCAACCGCGCTTGCGATCGCAGAGGACTCCGATCCCGCCACCATAATCCGCGAACGCACCCTCGCACTGCTCCAGCGTCTGCAGGATCACGGCGATTATTTCGACGATGTCAGCGCCCTGCGCGCCGAGCTGGCAGAACGTCTGAAACGCGACGACTGTCCGCCGCTGAGCGAAATCCTCGACCTGCGCCGCGATATCTGGGCCTCTGCTGATGTGCTGCTGATCGACGATCCGGCCTCGCTGGGTGAAGCCTTTGCCGAGCCCGGCTCCTACGGCGAATTCTGCGAGGAGGCGGCGCGGCTGTTGTTTGCGGTTCGCCGCCCTGGAGAAGACGATCCGATTTCGGTGCGGCTCGCTTTGTGCCGCGAGGATATGGAAACATTCATCAGCGGCGTGCAGGCGCAGATCGAGGATGAGCGCGAGCGTGAAAAACTCCCCAGCCTGCGTGACCTGGCGGCCATGCCCATCAGTCTGGTGCGTGCGATCCCGCGCCAGTGGCGCGCGCTCGAGGACGCATTCGCGCGCTTTATGGATCATCTCCGGCAGGTGGCTGCCACGGTTCGCCGGTCGCAAACGCTCAAACAGGCCTTTAACGAATTGCAGCGCGCCCGCACCAGCATGCCGGGACGGCTGGCCGAAGGGCTCGACCGTGCCGCCGGTCTGGCGCGCGACGCCGGCGAGCGGACCCGCCAGGCCGCCGAGCGCGCGCGCGCCAAGGCAAGCGACCTCGGCTGGCATTATGATTTTCTGGCCAAGGCCCATGCGCTGCGCAGCAGATATGAAACGCTCCTCAAACATGCGCCCGAATTATCCGAGCGCGGACGCCAGTTCATTGCCCGCCTTGAGCTTCAGCGCCATTCCGAGCAAATGCGGCTGCATTCGGCGCGGTTGCGTCGGGGTGCGCGGCTGAAGCTGGTGCATGTGCTGGGGATCATCATCGGCGCGCTGGAGCGATTGCGCGACCGTCTGACGGACCCTGAACCCATGCCCGACGGATCGCGCCGCCTTACAGGCCCGATGCGACGGCTGTTCCTGCCTGCGCCGGAAAAGGAGCAAGGCGCTGATGCCAGCTATCATCGGGCGGAAAAGCGTCGTCGCGCCTGGCAATGGCCATTTGGCGCGCGCTCAAAGCCGGATGAGCCGGAGACGCCGCCTGAGCGCAAGAACGGACAGGCGTATCCGGCAGACGATGCGGCCGCACCCGCCGATCCTTTACCCGAGCCCGCCACGCAGGCGGACGAACGCGCGCGCGATACCGCCGCCGGGTCGGCGGCGCACGAAGATGCCGCAGAACGCGCCATCGAGCGTTTGCGCACCGTGTTCGGCAACGGACGCTTCTCCTCGGCGCGCAAGCCCGGCGGCAAACCCGAGGCAGACACGGGCACTCAAGCCCGCAGCGAACCTGCGCCCGAGCCGGAAGATCTTGATGATGACGCAGGCGGCCCGGCCAGCCCGCAGGGCAAGTCGCAGCAGATCCTCGCGCCGCTGCTGGGCTCTCGCGCGGGCATCTATGATCATGACGCGGATGAGCAGCCGCCACGCCCGTCGCTGCGTTCCCGGCTGTCCGATGCAATGGAGCGGGCCGGACTTTTCGATGAGGATGAGCCGTTCGCGAACCCGGACGTCAATGAAAAGGACGAGACGCCATCGCAGCCCCGCAAGCGGCGCAAATTCTGGCAAAGGTGGTTCGCCACGGACAAGGAGGGTTCAAAACGGATTTAGGTCACAAACCCGGATTAACATCCGAATCGTGCTAGCGTTTTAACTAAGGTCTGTATCAAGGTCTGATTGCTTGATGCCTGAATTTGCGTGGATTCCGGTTTGCCCGGTGCCCTGCAACGGAGATCGTCCTTGATGACGCAATATTCTCAGGTCATGCCTCGTGGCGCCGCAGCCGGCCTTTTGCGCGCTGTCTTGTGCGTGCTGTGCGCCTGCGCTCTGGGCGCTCAGGCAGCCTGCACCGGCTCGACCAGCGACACGCAAGGCCCGCGTCCCGGGCAGCCTGTAGCGCTGGTGCCGATCACGTCATCTGCTGATCAGGGTGCGGCGGCTGAAGTCCTGACCGGTCCTGTCGATGAAGCCGAACTGGCCAAGGCAATCGGGCGATTTCGCATCACCCTGAACCGCGGCGACGGGCCGGTCCGCATCGCCGGCGCCGATCTCACGGGCGACGGGCGCATCGAGGCCCTGGTGCTGTTCGCCGGCGATGACTGGTGCTCACCAACCGGATGTTCATTCGCCGTTTTCCAGTCCAGCGATCGCGGCTACAAGCCTGTTTCGCGCACCGTCAGCGTCCGTGCGCCGATCCGCGTCGGACCGGGAACCACAGCGGGCTGGCGCGATCTGATCATCAGGACAGGGGGCGGTCCATCGCCCGAGCGTGACGTGCGGCTTGCCTTCAGCGGCAACGGCTATCCCGAAAATGCCCTGCTCCAGCCCGAACCGACTTTCGAGGTGATGGCGCAATCCACCGAGATCCTGTCGGCCAGCGATTTCGGCGTCCGCGACGCGGCGGCCCTTCCGGCACGCTGAAACCATCACACCGCGCGATATCCGTAAAGCCAGTCATTGCGGCGCAGATGCTGCTCGGGAGCGCGCGTCAGGATCACCTGATTGCGGGTCCAGCGCATCAGCCCGCCCATGTGATAGACGCGGCCCATCCATTCCGAGCGCCGCTGCACCTTCGTCGCGCGAAGCTTGCGCGCTTTCTCGTAGCCGGCGAAGGCTGATTGCGTATCGCCGCGCGACGCCGCCATCGTGCTGGCCAGCATCGCTGCATCCTCTATCGCCATCGCGCCGCCCGAAGCCAGGAACGGCAACAACGGATGGGCGGCATCACCCAGTAGCCCAATGCGCTTGCGCGACCAGCGCGGCAGCGGCGCCATGCGATAAAGCGGCCAGCGCGTCCAGCCGTGATGCGCGGCGAGAAATTCGATGATGACCGCCGGCCATCCGGTCAGATGGCTCGGGATATCGGGGCGCAGTTCGGCTTGCGCGTCGGATTCCGGTGCCGGTTCCGCGATCACCAGCACGAGATTGATCTGTGCGCCGCCGGCGACCGGATAGTGGACCAGATGCGCGCCCGGCGAGAGCCAGAGGCCGATCGCGTCGTGATGAAACACGGGCGGCGCCGCATCGGCGGGCACGACTGCGCGCCATGCAGTCTTGCCGGCATATGACGGGGCGACGCCCGGCGCAATCTCGGCCCGCACCCGCGACCACAGTCCATCCGCGCCGATCAGCGCGCCGCCGGTAACGCTCTCGCCGCCCTGCGAGACAGCGCGGATATTTCCGTCTTCGGTGTCGATCCGGTCAAGACGAAACCCGGTCTTGATGGTGATCGTGTCGCATTCACTGACGCTGCCAAGCAGCGCGGCTTGCAGATCAGCCCGGTGGACCACCCAATATGGCGCGCCATAGCGCAACTCGGCCTCCGCACCCAGGGGAATGCTTGTCAGACTGTCACCGCTCAGCGCATCGAAGATGTGAATGCCCTGGGGGGCGGCCACCGCATCCGCCAGCCGATCGGCGACGCCCAGTTCGCGCAGAATGTGCACGGCATTAGGCCCGAGCTGGATGCCCGCGCCTATACTGGCGAAATCGTCGGCCTGCTCGAGCACGCAACACGCCAGACCGTTACCGGCCAGCGCCAGCGCGGCGCTCAAGCCCCCGATGCCGCCGCCCACGACGATCATGCGTCGCCTGGTGTCGCCGAACATTGCCTCACTCCATGCGCCCGCTCAGTTCAACCCGCGCTGCAAAAGGGCGGGTCGCTCTGATCCGCACTCAGATTGGCGTCATAGATGAACAGGGTGGAGCAATAAGGGCAGATGATCTGGTTGCGCGCCCCCATGTCGAGGTAGATGTGCGGATGGTCCTGGGGCGCGCGCGCGCCGATGCACTCGAATTCCTTGGTGCCGATATGGATCTTCTCCACCCCGATATCGTTGCAGAATCTGGGAACGCTGCCAGCCATGTTCATCCCCTTTTCGGGCCGCCGGGTGATTTGCGCCGCCGTGCCGGCGATGACGGCAGGCAGGCGGGCGAATTGCGCTTGCGTGTTGGTGGTGATAGGCCAAAGCGGCGGCGTGCACAACCGGCAAGCCGCGCGGCAAGAGCAAGGACGGCAGCCTATGCAGCATTTCAGTTCCGACGGGGTCGATATAGCGTTCATTGATGAGGGCGACGGCGAGCCTGTGCTTCTAATCCACGGATTTGCCTCGAATGTCGCGACGAACTGGGCCGGCACGAGCTGGATCGGCGCGCTGAAGGACGCAGGCTTTCGCACCATTGCATTCGACAATCGCGGCCATGGACGCAGCGCCAAGCTTTATGCGCCGGAGGATTATGGCGCGCCGCTGATGGCTGAAGATGCACGTCGGCTGCTCGATCATCTGGGGCTGCAAGCGGCGCATGTGATCGGCTATTCGATGGGCGCGCGCATCGGCGCATTCCTGGCCATGCGCCACGAGCCGCGCGTGCGCAGCCTGGTGCTGTCGGGCATGGGCATCAATCTTGTTCATGGCGTCGGCGGCGCCGGACCCATCGCGGCGGCGCTGGAGGCGGAGCGGCCCGAGGACGTCAAGAGCGATGCCGCGCGCAGCTTTCGCCTGTTCGCCGATCAGACCGGCAGCGACCGGCGCGCCCTTGCCGCGTGCATCCGCTCCTCGCGCCAGCCGATCGCAGCGGCCGAAATCGGGGCGCTGAGGATCCCGGTGCTGGTCGCGGTGGGCACGCAGGATGTGGTGGCCGGTTCGGCGCGCGAGCTCGCCGCGCTCATTCCCACAGCCTCGGTGCTCGACATTCCCGGCCGCGATCACATGAGGTCCGTCGGCGATCCGGTACACAAAGGCGGGGTGATCGAGTTCCTGAAATCGGTCGCGTGAGCGCGCGTTGACCCTCCGGCCTTTCGCTCAGTCCGCCTGGTCTATCCGCGCCGGCACGCTGAAAGGCCGTGCGGCTTCCAGCAGCGCGGCATGCGACATGGCTTCTGATGCGCTCAGCAGGCGGCCTTCACGCCTCAAGACATTGTCGGCGATGGCGACCAGCATGCGGTTTGGCCGGGCCGTGGGCGATGCGTCCTGCAGCACGCGGGCGATCTTTTGTTCGGGCGTGTTCGGGTTGAGCACGCAAAGCATGATCAAGGTCGCGGCTGTGGAGCGGCTGACACCGGCGAGACAATGAACCAGTATCGGCGCGGCGCGATCCCACGTCATGGCAAAATCGACAAGCGCCTCGACATGGCTCGCGCTGGGCGGGATCAGCCCGTCGCGCGGCTCGGCAATGTCGTTCATCACCAGCCGGAGATGGCGCTCCGTTGGCACATGGGCGGGCGTTTGCAGATCGCGCATGGCCTCGGCGTTGACCAGCGTGACCATATGCGCCACGCGCGCATGATCAGCCGATCGCCCGAGCGCATCGAGCGGGCACACATGTATGATTTCCGGCGACCTCGACTGCACGATATTGCGTGCCTCCCGCATTTGCCATTGCGGTCGGTTTGGCGGCGAAAACCGGCCATGTCAAGCCGCAGCAACACGGCGCGCGATCCCAATGGCTGGGCGGTCATGGCCGTGCGCGAACAAACGCGCAGTGTTCTTTCAGCCACGAGCAGCGCAAAACGGACTTGAACGGCCGGCATCGGGAAGCCGACCTGCGGAAAAATCGAAATAATCATTGCGAACACCGCGGATTATGTTCCTATATTCGTTACTGAATTTGGGCCTGACCGGCGGTTGCGATGGGGATCGCGCCGCGGACACTGGAGAGTTGCAGTTGCGTTCCGCCTGAGTGTGGCGGTTGCGATGGGGGAGTTGAGACGTGTCGATGGGGAAACTGCGCGCGCGGTCCGTGATCGGGGCCGTCAGCGCGCTGGCTCTGTGTGCAGGCGCACCGCTTGCGCACAGCGCTGATCTGCTGGGTGGCGACGAGACGGCCAAGGGCGTTTACGAGACGCCGCACCAATATTTCGTCGGCTTGAGCGCACGCGGGCTTTATGGCCATCTGGATCGCGAGGGCAGCGACTTTTTCCGCAAGCTGAAGATCGACAAAAGCAGCGTTGAAGTCGTCGATCCGAAGTTCGTGAGCTTCGACAATGACGACGATTTCGCCGGCTTCGAGGGCGAGGCGTTCATCGGCAAGCGCTTTGGCGACTATTCGATCGCGTTCTTCGTCGGCGGCTCAGTGATTTCGTCGGACGTGAGCAGCAGCGGCTCGATCGAGGCGGCAGGCGACGCCGACAAGGGCTTTCACCTGATGCTGCCTGCGCCAAAGCTGGACGACAGCCGCACCTTCAAGTGGGTCGATACCAACCAGTTCGACATCAACGACTACAAGTACCGCAACGACTATGATCGACGCGAGATCGCGTTCGGCTTCCGCCCGACGTTCTACTATGGCGGCGATCCGGCCCCGAGCATGAAGGACTGGAGCCTCAAGGATGAGCCGTTGCCTGCGCCGAGCGGCGCGCAGCACATGCTTCAGCCGATGGTGTTCGCCACGCTCGGCACCGTCGAGGTGGACGAGCACTTTTCCGGGTTCACCGACAACGATCCTGAAGGAAAGTTCAATTTTGATCCCAAGGCCGGCAACATCCAGTTCGCCTATGACAACAGCATCAGATCGGACTTCACCGGTATCGGCCTGGGCCTGAGCGTGCGCGGCCCGATGTCCGATGTCGGCCTGCCAATCGGCTACTTCGCCACCGTCAAGGCGACCGCCGAATTTCATGAAGCCGACGCCACCGCGGCCTGGGCCTATGATCAGCTTTGGGTTAGTAACGGTTTTGGCATCGTCGGCTGCAAAGGCGCGCCCACCGCGCCATGCGACACTTTCATCAGCAACAGCGGGGCGGACGTGGCATCGTCGGCCAAGCTCAGCAAGGACGAAACCGTCTGGGCCTTGCATCTCGAAGGCGGTCTGAGCTTTGGCCTTAGCGAGGGCGTTGCGCTGGAAGTTGGCGGACGCTACCGCCGCACCGAAGCGCCGCAGGTCATCATCGACGGCACGCAGGACGCCTATATCGCGTTCGAGGAAGTCGAGGAGATCGGCGGTTTCGTCGGGCTGACCGCGCAATTCTGAGCGCGCTCCATCCGACCATTCGACCCCGGCACAAAAGCCGCATCCTTTACGTAATAAAAGGATGCGGCTTTTCTGTTTGTGCGGCACGAGCGGCACAAATCAACCTAGCGTTTCGCTGCATGCTTCGACGAACGGGGCGTTGCGCCTGCCGCTTTGCCCCGACATAATGCAAGCGCAAAAATATTCGCCAGAATGGATCGTGGGAGAAGCGCAAGATGTCCGAGGGCAAGGTGTATCCGGTGCCGGAGCAATGGCGGCAGTCGGCTTTCCTGAACTATGAAAAATATCTCGAGATGTACCGCGACAGCATCGAGTCGCCTCAGGATTTCTGGGGGCATCAGGGCTATCGGCTCGACTGGATGAAGCCTTATACCAAGGTCAAGAATACCAGCTTCGATCCGGGCCATGTCTCGATAAAATGGTACGAGGACGGCACGCTGAACGTCTGCCACAACTGCATCGACCGCCATCTGGCCACGCGCGGCGACAAGGTCGCCATCCTGTGGGAAGGCGACGAGCCGGACATGCATCTGAAGATCACCTACCGCCAGCTTCATGAACGAGTTTGCCGCTTTGCCAATGTCCTGAAAAATCTCGGCGTCGCCAAAGGCGACCGCGTCACGATCTATTTGCCGATGATCCCCGAAGCCGCCTATGCGATGCTTGCCTGCGCGCGCATTGGCGCCATCCATTCGGTGGTTTTCGGCGGCTTCTCGCCCGACGCGTTGGCCGGACGCATCATCGACTGCGAATCCAAGCTGGTGATCACGTCCGATGAAGGCGTGCGCGGCGGCCGCACCATCCCGCTGAAGGCCAACACCGACGCCGCGCTGAAGAAATGCCCGTCGGTCGAAAAGGTGCTGGTGGTCAAGCGCACCAATGCCGATGTCGCCTGGGACGATCAGCGCGACACGTGGCTGCACCGGGAGATGGAGAAGGTTTCCTCCGAGTGCCCGCCCGAGGAGATGCACGCCGAAGACCCGCTGTTCATTCTCTACACATCCGGCTCGACCGGCCAGCCCAAAGGCGTGCTGCACACATCAGGCGGCTATCTGGTCTTCGCCTCGATGACGCATCAACATGTGTTCGATTACAAGGAAGACGATGTCTATTGGTGCACCGCCGATGTCGGTTGGGTGACCGGCCATTCCTACATCCTCTATGGTCCGCTCGCCAACGGCGCGACCACGCTGATGTTCGAAGGCGTGCCGAATTACCCTTCCGCCTCGCGCTTTTGGGATGTGGTGGACAAGCATCAGGTGAACACGTTCTACACCGCCCCCACCGCGATCCGCGCGCTGATGGCAGCGGGCAATGATCATGTCACCAAGACCAGCCGCAAGTCGCTGAAGCTGCTCGGCAGCGTCGGCGAGCCGATCAATCCCGAAGCCTGGGAATGGTACTACAATACTGTCGGCGAAGGCCGCTGCCCGATCGTGGACACCTGGTGGCAGACCGAGACGGGCGGCATATTGATCACGCCGCTGCCCGGCGCCATCGCCACCAAGCCGGGATCGGCGACACTGCCATTCTTCGGCGTTCAGCCAGCCCTCGTCGACGCCGCCGGCCAGATCCTCGAAGGTGCGGCTGCGGGCAATCTGGTCCTGCTTGACAGCTGGCCCGGCCAGATGCGCACGGTCTACCGCGACCATGAGCGTTTCATGCAGACCTATTTCTCGGCCTATCCGGGAATGTACTTCACCGGTGATGGCTGCCGGCGCGATGAGGACGGCTATTTCTGGATCACCGGCCGCGTCGATGATGTGCTCAATGTCTCGGGCCACAGGATGGGCACCGCCGAGATCGAATCCGCACTCGTCGCTCACCCCAAGGTGGCCGAGGCTGCGGTGGTCGGCTATCCCCACGACATCAAGGGCCAGGGCATCTACGTGTATGTGACGCTGATGGCGGGCGAACAGCACTCCGATGAGTTGCTCCAGGAGTTGCGCCAGTGGGTACGCCAGGAAATAGGGCCGATCGCATCACCCGACATCATCCAGTTCGCCAGCGGCCTGCCGAAGACGCGCTCGGGCAAGATCATGCGCCGTATTCTGCGCAAGATCGCCGAGGATGATTTCGGCAATCTCGGCGATACATCCACTCTCGCCGAGCCCGGTGTCGTCAACGAGCTGATCGAAAGCCGGCAGAACCGCCGCCCGGCCTGAGCGGTATGAACAGGAAGCGCCGAACGAGGCGCTTCCGCCGCCTTGCGTCAATCGCGCCGTCATGCCCTGCGGCTTTTCGTTTGTGCCCGATGGCTTTTCGTTTATGCCCGATGGCTTTTCGTTTGTGCCCGATGGCTTTTCTTGGCCCTGTTGCATTGCTACATGTCTTGCAGGGCAGATGCTTTGCCCCTGACAACGAACGGGAAAGACGGCGGCGATGTTCGGCAAGAGCTATTACCTTTTTTCAATTCTCGGCTTTCGCATAGGGCTTGATCTTTCCTGGTTCCTGCTGGCTTTCCTCATCGTCTGGTCTCTCGCCACCGGCTATTTTCCCACGGCCCTGCCCGGTCTTGAGCAATCGCTTTATGTGTGGATGGCGGTTGTCGGCGCTCTGGGACTGTTTGCTTCGCTCATCTTTCATGAACTGGCTCACGCCATCGTGGCGCGCAATTATCACCTGCGCATATCCGGCATAACGCTCTTTGTCTTTGGCGGAGTCGCTCAGCTTGAGGAGGAGCCGCGCACGGCCAAGGTCGAATTTCTGGTCGCGATCGCCGGACCGATCGCCAGCATGATCCTTGCCGCCCTGTCCTACGCGCTCTTGTCGAGCGGCCTGGTTGACGGCGTGCCGGCAATGGCCGCGGTGGTCGGCTATCTGGCGCTCATCAATTTCCTTCTGGCCACATTCAACCTGATCCCCGCTTTTCCGCTCGATGGCGGACGCATCCTGCGCGCGGGCTTGTGGTGGTGGCAGGGCAGCCTGCCCCGCGCAACCCGCATGGCCGCCACGGTCGGCGCGGTGCTCGGCATTGCGCTGATGGGACTTGGCGCATTCAACATGTATGCCGGCGTCCTGCTCGCGGGTACGTGGCAGGTGCTGATCGGGTTTTTCATCTATACCGCAGCCGGGGCAGCAAGGGCGCAGGCGAGAAGCTATGAAACCGTGGACGACACGCCCGCGGAAAAGGTGATATCGCGAGCGCCGGTCACCTTGCCCGCCAACATCACGCTGGAAGACGCCGCGGAGCGCTTCTTCTACCAGTTCGGGTTCAAATCGTTTCCGGTGGTCGATAGCGAAGAGGTCGTAGGGCTGATCACGCTCGATGACATGCAGAAGACCGAGCGCGCCGCATGGTCTCAAACGCGAGTCTTTGATGTGATGCAGCCTGTCACCGCGGCGATATCCGCCCAGTCCAGCGAACCGGCGCTGGAGGTGCTCAAGCGCATGACGCGCAGCGGGCACACGCGGATGATCGTCATGGACGGCACGCGTCTGGCCGGCATGCTGACAAGGCGCGATATCATGAATTTCTTCAGCGCCGATGCGCGCGCCAGACAGGGCACCGAGGCGGACACCACCCCGCCCGGCACATCGCAATAAATCCGCTGACAGTCTGCGTCGGGCGGCTCACAGGCGCACTTGCAATCGCCCGTCAATTCGTCCATAAAACCCATTCACAGCCGCACCAACGGCTGTCAAATATCATACGTCGTTGAGCGGGCGTAGCTCAGGGGTAGAGCACAACCTTGCCAAGGTTGGGGTCGTGAGTTCGAATCTCATCGCCCGCTCCATTCATCGCGTTCGGTCCGTACATTCATCATTTTCATTGCGGCGATCACCTTTCGGTCGCACACCCGTTTGGCGCCCTTTCGCCATCTTGACGCCCTCAGGAGTAGCGGTCCTGTCAATGTGCCGTCTGGCCGGCGGTCCGTGGCGCGTTGATGACCTCGCGCTCGAACCAGTCAATGGCCATCTCGGCCCAGCCCGGCGGCACCATGTGCCCTTGCGTATTCAGCGCGAGTTCAAGCCGCGAATTCGGTGCGCACCGCGTCCACCAGCGCCGCCAGAACGCGCCATCTGTCTCATAGGCATCGGCGCGCATCGCGTCGCAGCGGTTCAGATCACGCAGCAGCTCAAGCCCGTGGAACACATCGCCCTGCAACAGCGTGCCATTGCGCAGCACACGGCCTTCAAGCGGAACGGTCTCATCACGCCAACCATGCGTATGCAACAGCCGCACCGGCCCGGCGCACGTGCCCCTTGCTGGATGCGGACGCCAGAACGCGCCGGCCACTGGCGCAAAGGCCGCAGCAAGGCCCGGATCCTGGCATGCCAGATACCATGTCAGCGAACCGCCGATCGAAAAGCCGGAGAGCAGAATGCGCTTGCGGTCGACGCCGTGGCGTGCGCTGGCATCGCTCAGGACCTGCCGCGTGAAGGCCATCTCGTCGCGGGCCTTGAACCTGTGCGGATGAAACGACCAGGTGCGCCCCTTCATGCCCTCGCGCGCGGTTCCTTCGGGCGCGATCAGCGCATAGCCGCGTGCCAGGAACGTATCGACCATTGCCTTGTTGCGCAGCGTCTGCAGGGCCGAGGCGCCATAGCCATGAAAGAACATCACGGCGGGAAAACCGGTCACAGGGCGTGCACTGGCTGGCAGCATCACGCGATATTCTCCCAGCGGCACCACGCAGGGCGCATCGTCGATGCCGCACGAAGCCCGCACGGGCCATGATAGCGCGAAAATGACAAGCATGGCCGCAATGAGCGCAGGGCCGACGCGGATGCTCTGTGCTGGCGGCCCGAGGGGGGGCCGCATCTGCGGTGGCGCAGACGGAACGTTGGAAATTCTGCTCAAGCGGCGTCCGTATTGCTGATAGGTCGCAGGCTTGTCAAGGTAGCGCGAGTGAGCGCATGCGTCCAAGTCATTATGCGGGCCGTCCGGTTTGGCCGCATGCATCAGGCGCCCCTGAACGCATGCCTGCATAAGGGGTTCATATGCGCGCCAGCCCATGTTCGTGGGCCTCAAGCACAACACCGGCCAGGTACAACGAACCGGTGATCAGCAGCCGGACCGGCCCACGCCCGACGCTGCGGCTGAGATTGAACGCATCTTCCAGATCAGATGCCGGCTCGGAAAAAAGCCCCTGATGCCTCGCCATGTCGGAGAGTTCCTCCGCCGTGTAGGCATTGGGCTGGCCGGGGATTGAAAGCGGCACGACAAACTCCGCCAGCCCTTCGAATGGCGCGAGAAATGCGGCGGCGTCCTTGGTGGACATCATCCCGATGATTAGGTGCAGCGGACACGAGACGCGCTCCTCAAGCTCGGCCATCGCGCAGGCCAGCGCCTTGGAGGCAGCCTCGTTGTGCCCGCCATCCAGCCAGAGTTCCGAACCCGGAAAGGTGAGCGAATAGAGCGCGCCGGGCCCGAGCCGTTCAAGGCGCCCCGGCCAGACCGCGCTACCAAGTCCTCGCGCGATATGCTCTTCGCCCAGGCCCAGATGAGCGAGCTGTCGGGCCGCAGCCACTGCGATCCCCGCATTGTCAAGCTGATGACGCCCGAGCAAGCGCGGCAACGGCAGGTCGATGAGCGCATTGCCGTCCTGAAAGACCAGCCGCCCATGCTGCTCGAACACATCCCAGTCATGACCGAAGGCAAACATCGGCGCGCCCAGTTCATGGGCGCGTTCAATCAACACGCCGAGCGCAGTATCGCACTGGCGCCCGACCACGCAGGGAGTGCCCGGCTTGATGATCCCGGCCTTCTCCCCTGCAATGGCGCGCACATTATCGCCCAGAAAGGTGCAATGGTCGATCGAGACCGGGGTAATGATGCTCAAAGCGGGTCTGGCGATGATGTTGGTGGCATCCAGCCGCCCGCCGAGACCGGTTTCAAGGATCACCACATCGGCGGTCTGTTCTGAAAAGGCGAGGAATGCTGCGGCGGTGGTGATCTCGAAAAAGGTTATCGGCCGGCCGGCATTCGCCGTTTCAACGCGGTCCAGAACCGCGCACAGCTCGGCCTCCGAAATCGGCTCGGCGCCACCGGGCGCGGGCAGCGCGATGCGTTCGCGAAAGTCGCGCAGATGCGGCGAGGTGTAAACGCACACGCGCTTGCCCGCGGCTTCGAACATGGCGCGCAGATAGGCGACGACCGAGCCCTTGCCGTTCGTTCCCGCCACATGAATGACCGGGGGCAGGCCGTTCTGCGGATCGCCAAGGGCATGCATCAGCCGTTCGATGCGCTCCAGCGACAGGTCGATCAGCTTGGGATGCAGCTTTTCAAGCCGGCTCAGGATTTGCGCCGAAGTAGGGGTCGCCACGATATCGGTCCTTTGGGCAACGGGTCGCCGGGCATGAAGCCCAAGTTGAACGCCAGACAAGTTGAACACGAAAAAAGGTGAACATGAAACAAGAGGGTTGCATCAAGATGCGCGAGATCACCACGAACTATTGCACCGAAGCGCCGTCGCGTCCTGAAACCGGGGTCTTGTTCGCATCATCACCATCGTCCGAAGCCGCGCTCGCAGCCCCAGGCGTCTCATCCTCATGCTCGCTGCCCGCATCCGGCGTGGCGCGCCCGTTGGTGAGGCGGTGCGGGCCGTTCAGCGCCGATGCAGGCGCAGCGTCGATGAGGTGTTCGCGCGCCGCCGACCTGACCAGCGCAGGGCGATTGGCCATCAGCATCGCGCAGATCTCGCTCAGCACCGAACGCAGCCGATGACGGTGAACCACCATGTCGATCATGCCGTGTTCGAGAAGATATTCGGCGCGCTGGAAACCCGCGGGCAATTTCTCGCGGATGGTCTGCTCGATGACGCGCGGACCGGCAAAGCCGATGAGGGCGCCGGGCTCGGCAATATGAACGTCGCCGAGCATCGCATAAGACGCCGTCACGCCGCCGGTCGTGGGATGGGTCAGCACAACGATATAGGGCAGGCGCGCATCGGCCAGACGCTGAACACCGACCGAAGTCCGCGGCATCTGCATGAGCGACAACAACCCTTCCTGCATGCGCGCTCCGCCTGATGCGGCGAAAAGAATGAACGGCGTCTCGCGCGCAACAGCCTCCAGCATGCCGCTGAGCACGGCTTCGCCGGCGGCCATGCCGAGCGACCCGCCCATGAAGTCGAAATCCTGGACCGCGGCGACAATCGGCTGATTGTTGAGCGTGCCGGCACCCACCAGAACGGCATCGATCAGCCCGGTCTTGGTCTTGGCGTCCTTCAGCCGGTCCACATAACGTCGTTCGTCACGGAACCTGAGCGGATCGAGCGGCACTTCAGGCAAGGCGATCGCTTCATATTCGCCGCCATCCATCAGGCCGGCGAGGCGTAAGGGCGCGCTCATGCGCATGTGATAGCCCGAACCGGGGACCACGAACTGGTTGGCCTCAAGATCGCGGTAGAAGATCATCTGGCCGCTATCTGGGCATTTCACCCACAGATTGTCGGGCACCTCGCGCTTTCGCCAGAAATCGCGGATCTTGGGCCTGACGACATTATTGATCCAGTTCACAACTCGTTCGCCTCTCGCAAACCTATCCCGATCGCCTTTATATGGGGAATACGGGCTTCTTCAACCACAGGCCGGGGCGGCGGTCCGCAATGGAGGGCAAAGGCTCCGGCAACCGTCTGGTGGGCGCGCATGCTCCGTTGCCCCATGTCCTTGCGCCGCAAATTCCCCGCCCCGCCGCATAATGTTCAGCACGGCAAATCGGGCGAATGCCCATATCCCCGGTCTCGATAGCAGAACGGTGTCACAATTCCGGTTTGGGGAAGTGTCATGGCCCTTGGATTTGCCAGAAGGGCGCCGCGATGTCTACCGCAAATCGGGCGCGCGCGCGGCCCAGTCCGCGGCGTCCACGCCAGACAGCCCGTCCAGCGAGCGGAAGCCACCCTGATCCAGCGCCTGGAGCAGATGTGCCTTGATCTCGCCAATCAGCCCGGCACCCGCATAGACGAGGCCGGTGTAAAGCTGTAGCAGCGACGCGCCCGCGCGGATCTTCGCGAGCGCAGTTTCACCTGAATCCACGCCGCCGACCCCGACAAGCGGCACCCGGCCGCCGGTCAGCAGATGAACCCTGGCCAGCATGCGCGTGGAGCGTTCAAACAGCGGGCGCCCCGAAAGCCCGCCTGACTGGCCGGCATGGACAGAGGATTGCACCTTGTCGCGCGCGAGCGTGGTGTTGCTGATCACCAGACCATCGACATCATGCGCCATCAGCGTGTTGATCACGGCCGGCAGGTCGTCATCGGCAATATCCGGTGACAGTTTGATAAGTAGCGGCGTGCGGCGCCCTTCCTCGGCAGTCAGTTCGGTGCGCACCGCACTCAGCCGCCCCAGCAACTCTGCAAGGCGCACCGGCGCCTGAAGATCGCGCAGGCCCGGCGTGTTCGGCGACGAGATGTTGAGCGTGAAATAATCGGCGCAATCGGCAAAGGCGCGCATACCGCTCTCATAGTCGGCGATCATGTCGGCGCTGTCCTTGTTGGCGCCGATATTGACCCCGAGCACTCCACCCGGCCGCGCTGTGGCAAGACGCTCGTGCACCGCGCGGTGACCCTGGCTGTTGAAGCCAAGACGGTTTATCGCTCCGCGCTCACGCACCAGACGGAACACCCGCGGCGCAGGATTGCCGGCCTGCGGACGCGGCGTCACGGTGCCGATCTCGACGAAACCGAAGCCCATCTCCATCAGCGCCCCCGGCACGCGGGCATCCTTGTCGTATCCCGCCGCCATGCCGAGCGGATTGGCAAATCCGAGACCCCAGAACGACTGGGCAAGACGTGGATCATCGGGCGCTTGCTGGCGCGGATAAAATCCGGCTTCCAGCGCCCGCAGCGACAATTCATGCGCGCGTTCAGGCTCAAGGCTCAGCAAGCCGGCCTGCGCAAGGCGCATGAGACCGGCGATCATGGCAGTTCCTCAGGCAGATCATGGGTGCCATCAGGTCGCAGGATCAGCGGGGTGAACCAGATCGCGGCCTCCACGGGCAGCGGCGCATAAAGATGGGGGAAGCGTTCACCGTTGCGCGCGTGCTCCCACTTGAGCGCATCGCCGAGTTGCATGGCGTCGACCGCAATGAGCACCAAACCGTCGCGACCGGCGAAATGCTTGTTCGCAGTGCCGGGCAGTTGCGCGGCCGTGGAGAAATGAATGTAGCCGTCGTGAATGTCATCGCTTGAGCCGTGATAGGCGCCGGACGAGCGCGCAGCACGCCATTCGGCGGCATCGGCAATCTTGTAGATCGTGGTCATGGGGGACCGGTCCGCAAGCTGTTGAATGGCTGTTTCCTCCCAGATCAGTCACGCAGGCATCAGCGCGCGGCCATACTGCCCTGATCGCGTTTTTTTTTCAGCCGCGCGCCTTTTCCTTGCGTTTCTTCGCGCCTGCCGGTTTTGCCGTCGGCGCGCCTCGCGATGTCTTCTTGTCGGTTGGCTTCTTCTTTTCCGGCGATTTTCCGCTTGCTTCGGGTTTGGCGCTTGCCTTGCGCGCTGGCTTGGCGGTCGATTTGGCGGCTGCTTCTTGCGTCGCTCCGGCAACAGCCTCGCGCAGCACGCCGCCCGGCGCCTCAAGGCTCAATATTTGCGCTATCAGGTGTCTGGTATTGGCGATGCCGTAAAGTTCTGCGAAGGAGCCAAAGCGCGGCCCCTGTGTCTGGCCAAGCAGCACTTCATAAAGCGCGCGAAACCAATCGCGCAGCGGCTCGAACTGATGTGTCTTGCCGATTTCATAGACGACGGCCTGGATTTCTTCACCATCCGCGCGCTCGGCGATCTCACCCAGCCGGCCGTGAAGCTCCACGATCGCGGCGCGTTCGCGCGCGTCGGGATCGCGGAAGGTCTTGGAAGGCGCGACGAAATCGCGGAAATAGGCAATCGCATAACCGACCAGCCGGTCCAGCTCGGGATGCGTCGCGGGCGCGGCGTCAGGCGCATAGCGGCCGATGAAGCCCCACAAGGTTTCCTTGTCATGGGCGTTCGAGGCACTCACCAGATTGAGCAGAAGCGCAAAGCTGATCGGCAGATCCGCACGCGGCGGCTCACCCAGATGAATATGCCATGCGGGATTGTTCACCTGTTCGCCCAGCGGTTGCCCGGGATATTTGTCGAGGAAGCTCAAATATTCATCGACGGTCTTCGGAATGATGTCGAAATAGAGCTTGCGCGCAGATTTGGGCTTCTGGAACATGAACATGCTCAGGCTCTCGGGCGAGGCGTAAGTCAGCCATTCCTCTATCGTCAGCCCGTTGCCACGCGACTTGGAAATCTTCTCGCCATTTTCATCGAGGAACAATTCGTAGATGAAGCTTTCAGGCGGACGCCCGCCGAGCGCCCGGCATATCCTCGACGACAGGTTGACTGAATCGATCAGGTCCTTGCCGGCCATCTCGTAATCGACGCCGAGCGCGCACCAGCGCAGCGCCCAGTCGGCCTTCCACTGGCATTTGACACGCCCGCCCGTCACCTGCGTTTCCGTGCGCTTCCCGGTTTCGGGGTCCTCATACGTGATCGTGCCGGCCTCGACATCGCGCGCGACCATCGGCACCTGAAGCACGCGACCCGAGCGCGGACAGACGGGCAGGAACGGCGAATAGGTCTTGCGGCGCTCCTCGCCCAGCGTCGGCAGGATGATCTCCATCACGGCATCATAGGCGCGCAGCATCTTCAGCAGCGTTTCATCGAAGCGGCCGGCTTTGTAACATTCGGTGGCCGAAAAGAACTCGTAATCAAAGCCGAACTGATCGAGGAAGCGGCGCAAGCGGGCATTGTTGTGCGCGGCGAAACTGTCATAGTCATCGCTGAAGGGATCAGGGACGCGCGACAGGGGCAAGCCCAGATATCGTTCCATATTCTCGCGGTTCGGCACGTTCGTCGGCACCTTGCGCAATCCGTCCATGTCGTCGGAAAAGCAGACCAGCCGCGTCTTCAGCCCGCTGAGCGTCTCGAAGGCATGGCGCACCATGCTCGTGCGCGCGACTTCGCCGAATGTGCCGATATGCGGCAGGCCGGATGGGCCATAGCCGGTTTCGAACAGCACCACATCAGGCATGCCGGATTTTTCGAACCGCTTGAGCAGCTTGCGCGCTTCTTCGAACGGCCACGCACGCGCATCGCGCGCTGCGTCGATCAAGGCGGCATCGACTACATTCGGCGTTGATGGATCTGGCATGAGGCAACCTTCGTCGGGCCGGCGAATCGGTGAGAGCGCAACCGCCTGGGTGATCGCCAAGTTATGCCGGGGCAAACGCGGCGTCAATCCGCGCTCAAGCGCGCACGGGACTTGATCGCCGGCGCAAAGCCGGTACAAGTCGGATCAGCCAGCAGAAACGAACGGACTGGACTGGCGATAAATGTCTGGGGAGCAGACCTGATGGCAGCTGACAAGAGGACAAAGACGGCGCCAATCAACGCCGCGAGCGAGCGCGGCGCCGCGAATGCGAAGGAGATCCACCGCAGCCTGATCTTCGCCATGGTGACAATGGCCGCCGTGGACCGGCAGATCAGCGACAACGAATTGCGCCGTATCGGTGCGATCGTCAGCAATCTGCCGGTGTTTCGCACCTTCGATCTGGATGGGCTGGTTCATGTCGCCGAGGAGTGTGGCAATGTGCTGAGCGACGAAGGCGGGCTCGACAAGATGCTCGACATGATCGCCAGCGGACTGCCGATGCGTTTGCACGAGACAGCCTATGCCCTGGCTGTGGAAATCGCCGCGGCGGACCTGGCGGTGGGCGATGAGGAGATCCGCTTTCTGGAAATGCTCGCCGATGCGCTCAGACTCGACAAGCTCAACACCGTGGCTATCGAACGCGGCGCGCGCGCCCGCCACATGCAGATCTGAGCGCTGGCACCAATCGCGCACAAGCGTTCAATAGAGGCTGAGCGGAAAATAACGCAGCAGCAACTCCTGAAACCGCCCGGACACGCGCAGGCGCGCCAAAGAATAATTGAGCACACGCACCAGCCGGCGATTGTCGCGTGCGACCGCGATCGCCAGCCCTTCGCCGAAATATCTGGGCTCCATGAACCCGGCGCCCAGAAACCGGCAACAGGCTTGCGAGTTGGCGCCGCTTATCCAGAACATCAGGCTCATCGCATCGGCGAACAGCAGATCGGCCTCGCCTTCGAGCAGGGCGCGCCGTGCCTCTTGCGCACTGGCAACCGAAATCAACTCTGAATCGGGGTAAAATGTCTTCAGCCACGCTTCATGCGCCGTGCCGGCTTCGACCACGATCTTTTGTCCCCCAAGCGCTTCGGGCGTGACGTCTTCAAGCTCGCTGGCGCGCGGCACGGCAAACCGGCCCGGGATCTGCAGATAGATGTCGGAGAAATCGAACCGGCTCAGGGACTGGGGCGTGATCGCGATCGAGGCGATGGCGGCGTCGGCCGTGCCATTTGCAATCGCATCGCCCAGCGTGTCCCATTCGACCGCCCGGATCTGGCATTCGATTTGCAGTTCGCGGCAGATGCTCTGCGCCAGATCGACATTGAGCCCGGTTAGCGTGCCGTCCTCGTCATAGTAATTGAAGGGCGGAAAGTCCGAAGCCGTCACCACGCGAAGCTGGAGCAGCCACGACCAGTCCGGGCGCGGCCCGATACTGCGCTCGGTCTCGCTTTCAAGGCTCTCCGGCTCGAGCAGTTCCTGAGCCGCCGCGGCCGCGGCAAGGCAGGAGCAGATCAGCGCCGCCATGCAAAGGCGCAGCGCGTGCGCGAAAAGACTCGACTTCATTCGCCACTCAGGCCAAAAATATAACGTATAACGTGTGTTCATGAGTTGCATTTCACATATTGCGTTGCATGACAAGCTGGAAAGGCGCCCGTTTCGCCGCCGGGGGGCACGGAACGAGACTGCCATCCGACGTTGTGGGCAGACCCGCGAGCGGGGCAGGTCCTGACGTCGCTGGCGCACCGACCCCCATCCTCTTGCGGCCACCTTCAGGAGGCGAGCACCGGCTTTCAGGCAGCGGCATCGCCGCGGCTCAGACAGGCGCGCTGCGCCAGAACCGCATCATCTGGCGCCTCGGCATCCCTTCTGACGTCTTATATCGGGCGCAAATGCTCGCGGCAATGTGGAAGCTTCCGGTATCGCGGGTGCTCATCGCCCATGGCTGGATGTGCCCCGTGGCCTACAGCCGCGAACTGGCCGATGAATGCGGCGTGCGCGCGGCGCATTCGGGCACTGCGCTGCGCCTGCTGGCGAGCGTGCCGCACATGCCGCCATGGCGCCAGCTTGCATCGCGTGAGCCCATCCCGCTGAAGGATGGGGGCGTGGCCGTCGCCGGACTGAATGCGGAACTGTTCTCGCCCGCGATGGTGGGCGAGTTGACCGCATCGCTGGGCGAGAGCCGTGATCGGGTGACGCTGATACCGCGCCAGACCCTCATCGACACGATTACCCGAAGTCATGGGCGCTTTTTCCTGCGCCGGGCGACATGGGGCCTGCGCCGGTCGCATCCCGACCAGAGCGCCGCCGATGGCGTCGCCTTCTGGCAGATCGCCACGACGCTCACGCTTGTCGGCAGTTGTGTGGGCGCAGCCGCCATCTCGTTTCGTGATACGCTGACGCTGGTATCGGCGCTGTTGTCGATCGTCTTCCTGATCACGGTGATGCTGCGGCTGGTCGCCGCCGGCCAGCTTCTGGGCAAGGCCTGGACCAAACGCAGGCAGCCGGCGCTGGGAGGCATAGCCGACAGCGAGTTGCCGGTCTACACCGTGCTCGTGCCGCTGTTTCGCGAAACCAGCGTGCTGCCCGATCTGGTCGCCGCGCTGTGCGCGCTGGATTATCCCGCGCCCAAGCTCGACATCAAGCTGATCCTGGAAAGCGTGGACACCGAGACCATCGCGGCGGCGCGAGCCATGGACCTGCCCGGGTGCTTCGATATCATCGTGGTGCCGGATGGCCAGCCACGCACCAAACCCAAAGCCTGCAATTACGCGCTGGAATTCGCCACCGGTAAGTTCGTCGTCATCTTTGATGCCGAAGACCGGCCCGAGCCCGACCAGCTGCGCAAAGCCGTGGCCGCCTTTGCCGAAGCGCCGCCGGAACTTGTTTGCCTTCAGGCCAAGCTCAATTTTTACAACGCCTCGGAGAACTGGCTGTCGAAACAGTTCACCATCGAATATACCTCTCTGTTCTGGGGGATCCTGCCGGCGCTCGACATGCTCAGGTTGCCCATACCGCTTGGCGGCACATCCAACCATTTTCGCATGGACGCGCTACGTGATCTGGGCGCGTGGGATGCGTTCAATGTCACAGAGGATGCCGATCTGGGCATGCGCATCTACCGTGCGGGCCTGCGTTGCAGCGTGCTCGACTCGGTCACCTATGAAGAGGCGGCGTGCCAGCCGGGCAACTGGCTGCGCCAGCGCACGCGCTGGCTGAAAGGCTGGATGCAGACTTACGCGGTGCATATGCGCAGGCCAAGACAGCTTGTCGCGGATCTCGGCTTTCGCGGGGCGCTCGCCTTCCATGGGCTGTTCGCCGCGGTGATCCTCGCCACGCTGGCCCATCCACTGGTTTATGTCCTGCTTGCCCATGATGCGTTCAACGGCGGCTTCCTGCGCCAGGCCGAAAGCGCGCTGGGGCTGCATTTCTGGGCGATCGCACTGTTCAACCTGATTGCGGGCTTTGGCGCCGCGGCCGTGCTGGGGGTGGTCTCACTGCGCATGCGCGGCATTGCCGGCCTGTTGCCGCAACTATTGCTGATCCCGGTTTATTGGCTGATGATTTCGCTCGCGGCCTACCGCGCGCTGCACCAGCTCATTACCAATCCGTTCTACTGGGAGAAAACGCAGCACGGGCTTAGCCGGACCGCATCCGGCAAGAAGCGATGAAGCGCAGGTCGCCCGCCTGTCAGGCCGCCGTGCTCTCATCGGGATCACGCAGCACATAACCGCGCCCCCACACCGTCTCGATGTGATGATTGCCGCTGTTGGCGGCGGCCAGTTTCTTGCGCAGCTTGCAGGTGAACACGTCGATGATCTTTACCTCGGGCTCGTCAATGCCGCCATAGAGGTAGTTGAGGAACATTTCCTTGGTCAGCGTCGTACCCTTGCGCAGCGACAGCAGTTCCAGCATCTGATATTCCTTGCCAGTCAGATGCACCCTCTGGTTGTTGACCTCGACGGTCTTGGTCTCCAGATTGACCGTCAGCGCGCCAGTGCGGATCACCGATTGCGCATGGCCCTTGGAGCGGCGCACCACGGCATGGATGCGCGCAACCAGTTCGTCTTTGTGAAAAGGCTTGGTCATGTAGTCGTCGGCGCCGAAGCCCAGTCCCTTGACCTTGTCTTCGATACCGACCATGCCTGACAGGATAAGAATCGGGGTCTTGACCTTGTTTATGCGAAGCTTTCGCAAGACTTCATAACCGCTCATGTCGGGCAGGCCAAGATCCAGAACTATGATATCATAATCATAAACCTTGCCGAGGTCGATCCCTTCTTCGCCAAGAGGCGTCGTGTCCACCTGGAAATGTTCGGAAAGCAGCATCAATTCAATGCTTTGCGCGATCGTACCGTCGTCTTCAATCAGCAGAACTCTCATTCCATTCCTCTTTCCCTAACCCCCGCGAAAGTGGCTTGGTCCGGTCAACCCCAAGGAGAAAAGCGAAAGGTTAATGTACGGACACCACCCTAAGAGGCAGAAGTTAATAAATTTCTAAGACGTTCGACTGGTTGACCGCGCGACAACACAGCGCGACACGGGACGGCACGCGCAGACGACGGCAGACGGCGCCGCGCAAGAGCGTCGCCTGATGCAACCGAGCTGCTGAACGCAAGTTACCAGCACTGACGATACCGGCGCTTAGCCGTGTCACCGTGCAGCGTTACGCCATGGAAGGCGACTCGCGATACACCGTAGCGAGCCTTTGGAAATACGAGATGGACAAGATTAATAACTGATTCGTTTTTACATCCCGAAGTTGTAAGCGGCTCCCATTAAATTTAGTGGCAAAACTGTGGCGTCGATGCCACGCATAGCCATTCACCAATGCTTAATCGTCGCACAATAAAATGAAAGCGGCGCTCGATCCGGCGCGTTTTCGCGCCTGCATTGCGCCAGGAGAGCCGCGGACCGATCAGCGATGATGGCTGGTCCAATATCCGGCCTCCTCGCATGCCGGAAATCGTGAGGAATGAGACACAAATGACGCCAAGGCAGAGCAAGCTGCGACTGCGCCAGTTCGAGGTCGAGGAGCGCCGCCAGAAGATCAGCGATATCGAACACATGATCGCCGATTTCAGCCGGATCGCCAATGATCTCGATCAGCAGGTCCGTGCCGAGGAGCAGCGCGCGGGCATCAGCGACATCATGCATTATTCCTATCCCATCTACGCCAAGGCAGCCCGTCAGCGTCGCGACAATCTCCTGTCGTCGATCGAGGATCTGGAGCGCAAGCTGGCCGAGGTGCGTGCTGAACTTGAAGAAGCCGGCGCCGAACTGGAAAAGGTGGCGATGATCGAAGGGCGCGAATCGGATCGCGGCCGCTCACGGCTTGTCAGGTTTGCCGAAATTGGCTTGCCGGGCGAACGCGACTTGTCAACATGATGGGCACTTGCGGATCGCGAATTCGCGGTGGTGGAATGGCACTTTAGGCGTGTTCTGCCCACTCGTTTGCAACAGGCCCGACGCGTCTGACTTTACTGCGGTGCGCCAAGATTGACTCTGTTCGGGTGTTCGCCAAGATAGCGCCATCCATCCAACGGAGGCGCATTTGTCGAAGCAGCCATCATCACACGCCACAGGTCTGCGAACCGCACTGGCGCTGTTGGCGCTTGGCGTCCTGCCGTGGCTTGCCTCATGCGCCCAGACCTCAAGCCTGCTCGGCGTTACCACCACCAGTTCGATAGAGAGCGCCAGCAGGCAGGGCGATACGGGGGATATGCCGCCCCTGCCCGCGCGGCGGACCGAAACCGGCAAGAGCGAAAGCACAGGTCTGCTCGCCGCGTTGTCGGAGGTCACCCTGTCCGGACCTGTCGTCGCCCCGTCCCAGGTCGTCGCCGAAGACGGCCCGGTTGCGGTGTATACCCAGGTTGCGCGGGAAATCCGCCGGTGCTGGCTTGCCCCCGTCGACCCCAAGCTCGAGGGCCATGGCTTTCGCGCCGAGGCGCCGGCCGATGCACAGCAGATCAAGATCGACATCTTTCGCGAAGTTCCGGATCGCAAGCTCGGCCCGTTCGCATTTCGCATAGACATCCTTCCCCAGGGCGGCGGCACGCTGGTCACGAGCCGCAATGTGCGCCTGCCCGATGCGCTCGCCGATGAGTTCCGCGGCGATATCGCGCGGTGGGTCAAGGGCGACACAACCTGTCGCGTAGCATCGCGGCAACAGTGAGCGATACGTTAACGAATTCACGCGGAATTCGTAATTTGCCCTCTCATTTCCAACATCATCGCTGCTAACATCTGGGCCGATCAGCTTTGGCATTATCAGGCATTTTTCGGGTGGGGGAAAACGTGCGCGTGATTGCATTTGGCGCCATCATGTTGTTGGCGTGCATTGCCGGGGGTTGTGCGACCAAGTCTCAAGACATAGCCATTTCCGAAGATGCTGAACCACAGCGCATCGTGTTCGGCGAGGCGCGCGTCGTCCGGGCAAATTTTGCCGAACGCATGCGCGCCTGCTGGTTCGCTGTCGGCGGCGCACTGCCCGAGGGCTACAGTTTCGAAATATCCGAAATTACCGAACCGGGCACGCCACAGGTCATCCACGTGATCAAGGATGGTGACGGGCGCACACCGGCGTTTGAAATCCAGTTCTTCCCGCGCGATGACAATACGCTGATAGCAACGCGCAACCACACGATGCCCAAGCCGCTTGCCGACGCTCTTGAGCTCAGCATCGAGACATGGCTGATGGATACCGGGCGCTGCCGCGGCGACGGCATGATGGCCGATGCGCGCCTCGTTGACAGCGCTCAGATCCAGACCACGTCCTACACGCCTTCAACCGCAGAGACCTCGCCCTTCGTCCTGCCGCCGCTTGAGCCGCAGGCGCAAACTCAGACTCAGGATGAGGTGGACATGCACCGGGCTGAACTGATTGCACGCGGCGAGCTTGTGGAGTGAACCGGGTCCTCAGGAAACGCCAGCCAAAGTCAGCCAGTCGTCCTCGCTGATCACCCTGATGCCCAATTCACCGGCGCGCTTGAGTTTTGAACCGGCGCCCGGTCCGGCCACGACCAGATCGGTGCTGGCGGACACGGAGCCCGTGACCTTGGCTCCCAGCCGCTCAGCCACGGCCTTGGCTTCATCGCGCGACATGCGCTCCAGCTTTCCGGTGAAGACGATGGTCTGCCCCTGAATGGGCGAGTCGATCACTTCTTGTGCGTAGTCCGAAACCTCGATCTGCTCGACCAGCGCATCGACCGCCTGACGGTTGCGCGGCTCGGCAAAGAACTCGATTGCCGCCTCGCTGACCGCCCGTCCGATGCCGTCGATATTCATCAGACCGGCATAGACTTCGCCGTCACGATCCCGCGCGGCGTCGAGCGCTTGGCGCAGCGCCGTCAGACTGCCGAAATTACGCGCCAGCAGTCTGGCGTTGGTCTCGCCGACATGGCGGATTCCCAGCGCATGGATGAACCGGTCCAGCGTGACCCGCCTGCGCGCATCAATAGAGTCAAACAGATTTTCCGCCGATTTCTCGCCCCATCCCTCCCACTCGCGGATCGGATGCTCGCTTTTCGCCTCGCGCGCCTTGAGGGTGAAGATATCCGCCGGATTGTTGATCAGACCCTTGGCGTGAAACAATTCGACCCGCTTGCCGCCCAGCCCCTCGATATCGAAGGCGTTGCGCGAGACGAAATGCTTCAGCCGCTGAACAAGCTGGGCCTCGCATATCAGCCCGCCGGTGCAGCGCCGGACGGCCTCGAGCTTGCCGCTGTGCGGGCTGATCTCGCGCACCGCGTGGCTGCCGCAAATCGGGCAGCGATCGGGGAACACGAAAGGGGTCGCGTCAGCCGGACGCTTTTGTGTGACCACGCGAACCACCTGCGGGATCACATCGCCGGCGCGCTGGATCACGATCGTATCGCCGATGCGGATATCCTTGCGCGCGATCTCGTCTTCATTGTGCAATGTGGCATTGCGCACGACCACCCCGCCCACCGTGACCGGGGCCAGCTTGGCCACCGGGGTCAGCGCCCCTGTGCGCCCGACCTGAATGTCGATATCCTCGACGATGGTCGTGGCCTGTTCGGCGGGGAACTTGTGCGCGATCGCCCAGCGCGGCGCGCGCGAGACAAACCCGAGACGCTGTTGAAGGGCGAGGCTGTCAATCTTGTAGACGACACCATCGATGTCATAGCCAAGCGTCGCCCGGCGCGCTTCCAGATCGGCATAATAGTCGATCAGTTCTGCGGCGGTCCTGCACAGGGCGATTTCGGGACACACCGGAAAGCCCCAGCCCTCGATCCTGCGCAACATCTCATACTGCGTGTCGGCGGCCAGCGTTTCGGCCGCGCCCCAGCCCCAGGCGAAGAATTGCAGCGGCCTTTCTGCCGTAATGCTTGCATTAAGCTGGCGCACTGAGCCCGCAGCGGCATTGCGCGGATTGGCGAATGTCTTGCCGCCGCTTTCGGCCTGGCGTGAATTGAGTGCGGCAAAGTCGGCATGCGACATGAACACCTCGCCGCGCACCTCGAAAAGCGGCGGAAAATCACTGCCGCTCACTTTTTGTGGAATGGCGCCGATAGTGCGGATATTGGCGGTCACATCCTCGCCCTCGCTGCCATCGCCGCGCGTTGCCGCAACGCTCAGCCGGCCGTCCTCATAGATCAGGCTCATCGACAGACCGTCGATCTTCGGCTCAGCCGTAAATGCGATATCGCCATCGGTGGCGCCGAGAAACCGGCGAATGCGATCAACGAAATCGCTCAGTTCATCGGCGTTGAAGGCATTGGCCAGCGACAGCATGGGAACGCGGTGGCGCACCTTGGCGAATTTTTCCGCAGGTGCTGTGCCGACGCGCCGTGTCGGACTGTCCGGCGAGATCAGTTCTGGAAACCGCGCCTCGATGGCTTCTAGCCGCCGGCGCAGGGCATCATAGGCCGCATCGCTGACCTCCGGGGCGTCCTCGGCATGATAGGCTTGGTCGTGGCGGGCGATCTGCGCGCTGAGGCTGGCTGCTTCATCCGCCGCATCCTCGATGCTCAGACTATCGACCGGCCGCATGTCCGTACCTGCGCTCCTTGCGCGAACCGGCGATCGGGACCGCTTCGTCATGCACTGCCCCCGGTGAGGCGGCGGGCCGCCGCGCGCGCCTCTTCCGTGACGGTCGCTCCCGCAAGCATGCGGGCGATTTCCTCGTGCCGGCTGGTCTCGTCAAGAGCGGCGACGCGCGTCACCATCGTCTCGCCGCGATGGTCGAGCGTGGATTGCTTGCTGATCCGCAGATGGCAGTTCGCATGGGCGGCGACCTGCGGCGCGTGGGTGACGGAGATGACCTGAACCCGGGCAGCAAGGCGCGCCAGCCGTTCCCCGATAGCAGCGGCGGTCGCGCCACCGACGCCTGTGTCGATCTCATCAAAGATCAGCGTTGGCGCACTGCCGCGCTCCGCAAGAGCGACCTTGAGCGCGAGAATGAAGCGCGACAACTCCCCGCCCGAGGCGACCTTGATCATCGGCCCCGGCTCGGTGCCCGGATTGGTGCGCACATGAAAGCTGATCCGCTCCAGCCCGCCAGGCCCGATTTGGCCTGCAGCCAGAGGCTCCAGCCGCGTCATGAACTGCGCCTTCTCCAGCTTGAGTGGCGCCAGCTCCAGGGCCACGGCGGCATCGAGCCGCTCAGCGGCGCCGGCTCGTTCTGCGCTGAGCGCCTGCGCCTGGCGGCGATATTTGTCTTCAGCGTCCTGCGACTGGGCGCGCAGGGCCGATAGCGTCGCCTCGCCCCGCGCCAGTTCGCCAAGCGTGGCCGAGAAGCGGGCCTGAAGCGTGGGCAACTCATCGACCGCCACACGGTGCTTGCGCGCCAGGGTGCGCAAGGCGAACAGCCGCTCTTCGGTATGTTCCAGTTCGCTTTGGGAAAATTCACAAGCCTGCAACGCCCGCTCGATGACCGCGCGCGCTTCGCCCGTTTCGACCAGTGCGCGCTCCAGCGCCTCGATCACCGGTGCGATCAGCGCCCCGGACGCCGAACCCTTTCGTTCCAGCCGGCGCAGGGCGCTTCCAAGCTGGGTCTCCGCGCCCGTGCTGCCGGCGATATCCTCATGGACGGCATCCAGTTCGGCCACGGTCTTTTCCGCGCTCATCATGGTTTGCCGGCGCGCGGCAAGCTCTTCCTCCTCGCCCGGCTGCGGTGCTAGGGCGTCCAGCTCTTCCAGCGCATGCTGTAGATAATCGGCGTTCTGCCGCGCCTGGTCGAGCGCGGTCTCGTGCTCGGCTATACGCGCCTCAAATTCACGCCAGCGTTCCCAGGCGCGGCGCACGGCCTCGGCCTGGTCGCTCAGCCCGCCATAGGCATCGAGCAGCGCACGGTGCGCGCCCGCATCAACCAGCGCGCGGTCATCATGCTGGCCATGAATTTCCACGAGCGCGGCGCCAACCTCGCGCAGAAGCTGGACGCTGACCGGCTGATCATTGATGAAGGCGCGGCTGCGTCCGTCGGCCTGCTGAACACGCCGAAGGATCAGGTCCTCGCCTGCCTCAAGTCCGTTGGCCGTCAGCATGTCGTTGAGTTTGTGTGCGGGGGGCAGCTCGAAGCGGGCGGTGACCTGACCTCTTGAAGCGCCTGCGCGCACCAGGCCGGCATCGCCGCGTCCGCCGATGGCGAGTGTGAAAGCGTCGAGCAGGATCGATTTCCCCGCTCCTGTCTCGCCGGTCAGCACACTGAGACCGGGGCCGAAATCGAGGTTCAACCGGTCAATGAGGACAATGTCCTGGATCGAGAGCGCGGCCAGCATGGGCGTGCTATACACCGGTTCCGCGCCAAGGTTTAGATGGGACTTGCCTCTTGCACACTTTTCACAGTGCGCTGCCACTGGCGGCTGATCCACGAGCCGGTATCCTCACGGGGCTCAAGACCATCGGTCTGCAGCAACGTGTAGGCGTCCTTGTACCACTGGCTTTCCGGGAAGTTGTGTCCCAGCACGGCGGCAGCGGTCTGCGCCTCGCTGGTCAGGCCGACCGCCATGTAGGATTCGGTAAGCCGCGACAGCGCCTCTTCGACATGCGCGGTTTCCTGATGATCCGTCACCACGGTGCGGAACCGGTTGATCGCGGCCAGAAATTCGCCACGCTTCATGTAATAGCGCCCGACTGTCATATCCTGTGCGGCGATAAGGTCTTTCGCGATCTTGAGCCGCTTGCGGGCCTGAGCGGCATAAGAACTGTCGGGATAGCGGCGGATGAGAACTTCGAGTTCGGTAATGGCCTGCTTCGTGTCCGACTGGTCGCGCTGCGGATCGTTTATCCGCTCGAAATAGGAAGAGGCGATGATGTGCTGGGCAAGAGGCGCTTCCTTGGTGCCCGGGTGCAGCGTCAGATAACGCCGCGCCGACGACACGGCTTCGGGCAGCTTGCGGGCGCGGTAATTCGCATAGGCGTTCATGACGATCGCGCGGCGCGCTTCCGGCGAATAGGGATATTGCTTGTCGACTTCCTCGAAGCGCTCGGCCGCTGTGGAAAAGCTGCGTTCCTCGAGAAGCGTGTCACCCTCGGCGAAAAGCTGAGCGGCTGTCTTGGTCTCTTCCGACTTGGGATCGCTTTCCATCCAGCTTGTCAGGGATGATCCTGCACAACCACCCAGCGCCAGAACCGCTGCCAGTACAGAGGTTCCCAGCATGCGCCTGAGCCCTGTCCATGTCGCCTGAGATGTTCCCACCGTCATCCAGTCGCCCTCAATCACGCCTCAAGATCTGCCCGCAGCGCCAAGCTGAGCCTGACCCCATCAGCAAATATTGCAGCCTTCAGCAAACACATTCAAGCGCACGCGCATGTCGGTTCACCCACCGAGCTACCGCATGACCCTAAGCGTCCGGCTGCGATTCGCAAAGATGAATAATGACTTATAGCCAAGTCTGGACATGATCACCATGGCTCGATAAGGACATGGCGATTGTGTTGATTTTGTGCTCCGTTAACCCGCTGCAGAAGTCACGGATCAGGGGGGCAGACGGGCATGGAAATTGTCCTGATCTATCTTGGCGCCGGGCTGATGGCCGGGTTCGTCTCGGGCCTGTTTGGCCTGGGTGGCGGCTTGACGATCGTGCCTGCGCTCGTGATTTCGCTGCCGATGAAGGGCGTTGCGCCTGAACATGTGATGCATCTGGCGCTCGGAACCTCGCTCGGTGTGCTGCTCGTCACGGCTGCGCACACCACCTTGTTGCGGCACGCGCGCGGCGATCTGGACTGGGCGTTGGTTTGGCGCTACGGGCTCGCCGTCCTGATTGGCGCGGCCCTGGGCGCGGCAATCGGCAACGCCCTGCCGGGCGATGTGCTGCGGGCCGTCTTCATCGGCTTTGTCGGCATCACATTGCTTCGCGCCTCGCTCAAGAGGTTGCGGCGCGCCAGACACAAACAGCCTGAGCCGCAAGCTTCCCCCGGGGGGCCTCACGGGGCGCTGATCTGGGCCTACGGCGTGCCGACCGGCGTCGCCGGCGCCTTGCTCGGCATGGGCGCCGCTATTCTCACGGTGCCGTTCCTGCGTCAGGAAGGCTACAGCATGCCGCGAGCGGCGGCTGTTGCAGCCGCCATGTCGGTGGTCATAGGTCTCGGGGCGGGCGTCGGCTATATCCTTGGTGGCATCGGCGAACCGGGACTTCCCGTATGGGCGCTTGGCTATCTTTATCTGCCGGCATTTGCCGGGCTCATCGCTGGCGCCTTTCTGGGCTCGCCGCTGGGGGTGCGCGCATCCCACGCGCTCAACGAGGATTTACAGTCCGGCCTGTTTGTGTGTTATCTGCTCGCGGTCCTCGCGGCGATGCTGGTCCGCTAGGCGCACGCAAAATCCTGTTTCAGCGCGCGCGGCCGGGCCGGCCTTGATGATGATGGGTAATAATGACCACGACAACCGCTCAACGCTCTGGCGCGCCTGCTTTCTCGCTGCCCAAGAGCCAGATCCCGGTCTTGCTTCTGGAGGGTATCTCCGACACTGCGCGCAATGCCCTGGCCGCTGCCGGCTATGAAAATGTGACCTACCACAAGACGGCCCTGTCGCGCGATGAACTGAAAGCCGCGATCGAGGGCGTGCGCATGATCGGCATTCGCTCGCGCACCAGACTCACGGCCGAGATATTTGCCAGCGCGCCCCGGCTCATGGCGGTCGGATGCTTTTCGGTCGGCACCAACCAGGTCGATCTGGCGGCGGCGCGCGCTGCCGGCATCCCGGTCTTCAATGCGCCTTATTCCAACACCCGCAGCGTGGCCGAACTAACCATCGCGGAAATGGTGATGCTCTATCGGCGCATCTTCCCGCGGTCTCTGGCCGCGCATGCCGGCAAGTGGGACAAGTCGGCTGCCGGTAGCCATGAGCTGCGCGGACGGACGCTTGGTATTGTGGGCTATGGAAATATCGGCTCGCAGCTTACGGTGCTGGCCGAAGCCATGGGCATGCGCGTCATCTATTTCGATATCGTGGACCGTCTGCGCCACGGCAACGCCGAGCCGACCGCCAGCCTGATGGAGCTTTTGTCCCAAGCGGACGTGGTGTCGCTGCATGTGCCCGAAACCCCGCAGACCAGAGGTTTCATCGGCGAGCAGGAAATCCGCGCCATGAAGCCGGGCAGCTTCCTCATAAACAACGCGCGCGGCAGCCTCGTCGATATCGAGGCGCTCGCGGCAGCGCTGAAGGACAGGCACTTGCATGGCGCCGCCATCGATGTGTTCCCGCGCGAGCCGGCCTCCAACGACGATATTTTCGACAGCCCCTTGCGCGGTCTGGAAAACGTCATCCTGACGCCGCATATCGGCGGCTCGACGCTGGAAGCGCAGGAGCGTATCGGCACAGAGGTGGCGCGCAAGCTGATCGAATATTCCGATATCGGCTCGACGTTCGGCGCGGTGAATTTTCCGCAGGTGCAACTGCCCCTGGCGCCGCACGCCACACGGTTCATCCACATTCATCACAACATCCCCGGCGTCATGCGGCGCATCAACGATGTCTTCGGCGCCCGCGATGTCAACATTCTGGCGCAATATCTTCAAACCGAGACCGACACGGGCTATGTGGTGATAGATGCGGATGCCTCGCCGGCCCTGGCCGAGGACATGCTCTCGCAACTGCGCGGGCTGGAGGGAACGATCCGCTCTCGCGTCGTCTACAGTCCGGAATGAACCGTGCGGAGGGCTATCGTGCCCAGGCTCTTCACCGCCATCGAACTGCCCGCGACCATCGTTCAGCAACTGGCGATGCTGCGCTCTCGCGTGGCGGGCGCGCGCTGGATCGATCCCGAGAATTATCACCTGACCCTGCGTTTCGTCGGCGACATCGATGCGCCTTCAGCCGATGATTTCGTCGAGGCGTTGAGCGCGATCCGTTGCCCGGCATTCAGCCTGCGACTTGTCGGGCTCGGCAGTTTCGGCGGGCGCAGGCCGAGGGCGCTGTGGGCGGGCGTGGCGCAGAGCGAGCCGCTGATGGTGTTGCAACGCGCGCATGAGCGCAGTGCACGTTCAGCCGGCCTTGCGCCGGAGACGCGGAATTATTCGCCGCACGTCACGCTCGCCCGGTTGCGCGGCAGCAAGCCTCAGGAGATTGCCGATTATCTGAGCGGGTTTGGCGGGTTCAGCACGCTGCCGTTTGCGGTGCACCGGTTTGTTCTGCTATCGGCGCGCGAGAGCAGTGGCGGCGGCCCATACATACTGGAGGAGAGCTTTAGCCTGCTCAGGCCAAGCGAACATACGGTTGAACCGTCATCGACTGGGTCTTGACCAAAGAAGTCAGCAGCCCCCTGCTGGCCACCTCGATCAGTTGCAGTGCATAGGCGAAACCTTCCATGCCGCCGAAATAGGGATCGGGCACTTCGCTCACGCCCATCTCCGGAGCGAATTTGAGGAAAAGTTCGATCTTGTGCTCATGAGTGCTGGGAGAGAGGTTCCGCAATCTCACATAGTTGGAGCGGTCCATGGCAAGCAGAAGGTCGAACCGGTCAAAATCGTCTCGCGTCACCTGGCGGGCGCGCTGGGTGGAAATGTCGATCCCGCGGCTTGACAGAGCCTGCTGTGCACGGCCATCGGGCGGACGGCCAATGTGCCAGCTTCCGGTCGCAGCGGAATCTATCAAGAAGCGCTCGGTCAGGCCCGCTTCGGCGACGACCTTGCGGAAATATCCCTCGGCCATCGGTGACCGGCAGATATTCCCAATGCAGACGAACAATATGGATGTTCGCTCACAGGACGATTCCATTGCAGAACATCCTTCGCCAAATCTCTCCTCTGTATACAAAATACTAACAGAGGTGCGCCGTGAGGCAAGAGCTTCCGGTTGCATGGAGCCTGCGCGACTGGGGACAAAGCCGGCATATATCAGCAATTACAGACAGTTATCGGGGAAAATTGAGCTTGTAGGACTTTCGTAGGGAGCAGGCGGAAATTCACGTATTTGCTTGTGCGAAATCCGCTTCATCGGGCCGCCAGATCACTCACTCCGCGAAATCCGGAGACCTTGAAAAAATAGACTTTTCTGCTGCCGGACATGCCTACGGCAACGCTGGCGCTGCCTAGCGGCTCGTAGATTTCGAAACTGTCTTCGACCTCCCGCGCCGCCGTCATCTTGCGCGTGACCAGCAGTGCCGGCATGGGCGATTCGCGCGTCAGCGGGCTTGTGAGCTCGAAATGATCACGCGGCCGCCCGCCCGCGCTCCAGCGCAGGATCGGCAGGTTCGCATCGCGCAGATAATAGCTGAACGCGGCGGCGATGGCGCGCTGATCGGTGATAATGGCGACGGCGCCGACTTCGAGAGCCTTGTCGCGCGCGGCCAGTGCCGAGGCTTCCCAGCCGAGCACCCGCTCATAGGGATCGGAAATCATCGGCATGGCAATCCGTCCGGCCATCACGACGCCAACCGAAAGAGCGATCATCGCGGCGAAATTGATCAGGAATGATGCGGCATAGAGTTTGCGCGCGCTGCGCTCGACCATGATCGCCGCGACCATCACCGAGCCTGTGACATAGGCAACCGCAGCCCAGTTGGCATGGGCTCGCGACAACAGCGCCTGCACCAGGATCAGCGCAATGATCGGAATGCAGAAGCTGATCAGCAGCCGGTACGGATCGCCCCATTTCTCGCGGGCCGCGCGCCATGTGCCCCAGCCCAGCACGGCGAACAGTATCGGTCCGAACACGCCAAACTGGGCGCCGAAGAATTCAAGACCCGAGACCAGATCCATGCTCGGCCCGGACAAGTTGGCATTATCGGCCGTGTGGAAGAAGGTGACGAACCCGTTGTCGATATTCCACACGATGTTGGGCAGCACGCAGACGAAAGCCACCAGCGCCGCGAGCAGCAAGCGGCCACTGCGCAGCAGCCAACGCGCGCCGGGCGCCAGCACCATGTATACGCCAAGACCGAGCAGGAAATAGACCATGGCATATTTGGCCATCAGCCCGAGACCGAGCGACAGGCCGAGCAACACGGCCCACCACAGTCCGCGCGTCTCCAGAAGCTTGACAAGGCAGAAGAGGGCCGCCGTCCAGAAGAACAGCAAGGGTACGTCGGTGGAAATCAGCGTGCTGGACAAGGACACGCCGGGCAAGGTCGCAAAGACCACCGCCGACCAGAAGCCGAAGCGCGAATCGAACAATTTGCGCCCCAGCAGGAACACCAGCACTGAGGTCGCCGTATGGATCAGCGGGGAGGCAAGCCGCACGCAGGCTTCGCCATTGCCGCACAATTGCGTGGTTGCGCCAATGATCCACGCAATCATCGGCGGCTTGGAGAAATAACCCAAATCGAGATCGCGCGACCATACCCAGTATTGCGCCTCATCAAAGAACAGCTCGGTCCGGGCGAAATACAAGGTCGCCAGCCGGGCCATCAGCAGCACACCGAGCACGCCGACAAGCCGCCAGGCAAAGCCGCTCGGCAACCAGTCGGGCGGCAGCATGGGCCGGGCGCCCGCGCCGCTTGGCGGCGGCGGGTTCATGTCGCGCCGGGCAGGAAGATGATTGTCAAGCACGCCTGAAAAGTGTCCCCGATTGCCCCGCACAGCCAACCCCCTGGCCATGCGCTAGCCCAAGTCTTGTGATTAATTAAAATTTCATGATCGTTTTTTGCCTGCCAACTGTGGCATTTACAAGCTTGTCTTCGTCGTCAAAACGCTGATAGTAAAAGTGAGTGGTAAACAAGAGGTTGCACGTGGCCCGCATACGCACCGGACCGCCTCCGGCATCTGTCGTGATCCCCGCCCTGAACGAAGCGGGCAACATCGCGAGGCTGGTCGAGGAGACCTATGCCACTGTCCCTGCTGAGCTTCTTGCCGAGGTGATCGTAGTTGATGACGGCAGCACCGACGGCACGGGCGAAGAAGTTGCCGCGCTGCTGACGCGCTATCCGTCGCTGCGCTATCTGCGCCATGCCGAGCGCTGCGGTCAAAGCACGGCGCTGCGCACCGGCGTTCTCGCGGCGTCCAGCACTGTCATTGCGACGATGGATGGCGACGGGCAGAATGACCCGCGCGACATTGCCGAACTGCTGCGCCATCTGGGCCAGCCGGGTAGCGCCGGGCCTGCGCTCGTCGGTGGCCATCGCGTCAGCCGCAAGGCGGTCGGCTCACGGCGTCTTGCCTCCCGGATCGGCAACGGCATTCGCTCATATCTGCTCAAGGACGGCAGTCCCGACACCGGCTGCGGCATCAAGGTGTTCTGGCGCGATGTCTTCGTGCGGCTGCCGTTTTTCACATCGATGCATCGCTATTTGCCGATGATGTTCCGCTGCTATGGACAGGAAACGGCCTATGTGCCGGTCAATGACCGGTTGCGGCTTGCCGGCACCTCGAAATATACCAATATCGGCCGTCTGCTCGTGTCGATATATGATCTCATAGGTGTAATCTGGTTGCGCAAACGCACCAAAGTGCCCAAGATTGCTGTCGATTCATCCGGCGTAAAGAGGCTGTGGGCACTCACAGAAACACCAGTTCTGCGGGCCACGGCGGGCGCGCGTCACGAAATGGTGGCATCAGGTGCGATGCGCGCCGAAAATGCCGGCGACAAAGAAGCGGACGCTGCGGCTCACCTTGAGATCGGCAGCAAGACCGGAACCTGAAACAATAGGGCTGGCCCGCGAGGCCGGCGGAAATGACAACAAGCCGGGGGGCTTTCATGGATTTGAATCAAGCCACAGGCTGGTGGATCAACATATCATGGGTCGAACTGACCTGGCTCGCAGTCGGCTTCGGCGCGCAGCTCATGTTTTCGATGCGTTTCATCATGCAGTGGATCGCCAGCGAGCGCGCCCGCCAGAGCGTCGTGCCCGAAGTTTTCTGGTATTACAGTTTCGTCGGCGGAGTGATGCTGTTCATCTACGCGGTCTATCGCGCCGATCCCGTTTTCATGCTCGGACAAGGCATGGGACTGTTCATCTATTCTCGTAACATCTATTTTATACTGCGTGAAAAAAGGATCAGAATGGAGCCGGTTGCCGACGTGGATGCGATGCCGCGCAAGGTGCCTGCCGAATAGCCTTGCCTGCCCGGAAGGCGGCAATATGCGGCTGATCAAGGTTCAGTGTTCGCGCGCTTGACGGCGCCAACTTTGAAGATGAGGACGTCATGCCAAAGACCCTGAGCAGCACTTGCCGCCCGCGCAGCACTTGCCGCCCGCGCATCACCTGCCAATTGCCCAATCCTGGCACGGCCGAGCCTTTTCGGGTCTTTACTCGCCTGCGCGTCATCGCCCTGGGCCTGCTCGCCCTGCTTTCGTCATGGTCCGGCGTCCCGGCAGCGGCTCAGGACGCGCTCATCGTCAAGGAAAGCGCCTTCAGCGTAAGCCAGACGATGGACCGGCTGCAAAGCGGCGCCAGCGAACGCGGCCTGACGATCTTTGCACGGATCGACCATGCCAAGGGCGCACGCGATGCCGGTCTGGAAATGCGCGACTCCGAAGTCCTCATCTTCGGCAATCCGCAAGCCGGCACGCCGCTCATGCTGGCTGATCCGAAGCTCGCGCTCGACCTCCCGCTGCGTGTGGCGACCTGGCAAGCCGAGAACGACGTCGTCTGGATTGGCTACTGGTCGCCCGAAGTTCTGGCCACCCGCTATGGCGTGGAAAGCAAGGATGAGATGCTGGCCGCCATGAGTGAAATGGTCGAGGCGCTCACCAACGAAGCGGCGCGCTGATCGCCTTATCGCCAGCCCAGCATGCATGCCCTCGCATGGCGTGACTATGGTGCACCCGCTGCTGGTCGTGACCATGAACCGACATACACTTTCCACGATCGTGGAGCGGCCGCGACGATGACGGATGGCGGCGACCAAGCTTTTGACTGGCGGATCGGCACCCGTATCCCACGCTCATCCGTTCGTGCGCTGATCATCACGGATGATATGATCCTGTGTGTGGATAACCTGCTCGATCCGGGCAAGCTGCATCTGCCCGGTGGCGGGGTGGATCATGGCGAAACGTTTCGCCGCGCACTGCAGCGCGAACTGGCGGAGGAGCTGGGCGTGCGGGTGAAGAGCGCCGAATACTGGCTCGCCATTGAAAATCTGTTTCAGTCGCGCGCCGGCATCTACCACACCATCGAGCACGTGTTCATCACCGAAATATTGGGCAGCCCGCGCGAGACCGAGGCCCATTTGCGGCTCTTGCATGTGTCGCTTGGCGACATCTCCGCCTATCCGCTTTATCCTGAATCGCTGCGCCGGCTCCTCAGCCAGCCGGACTGGCGCAAGCCGCGTCACCTGATCGCCGGGCTGTTCGCCGATGAAACCTGAGGCGTGCGGTGCGCGCGCGCGCCAGTTGCGTGACAGCCCGACAGGCGACGTGCAAGCGCATTTCATGCTACACCTCCCCATCGCATCGAGACCTTATTCCGGAAGGGCAGACCGATGATGCTCACTCTCGCCAAGCCGGCGATACGCCCGGCAAATCCCTGTTTTTCCTCGGGCCCTTGCGCCAAACGGCCGGGCTATTCGCTTGACAGGCTGAGCAATGCGGTGCTTGGGCGCTCACACCGCTCCAAGCTCGGCAAGGCCCGGCTCAGGGAAGTGATCGACATGACGCGGGCCATCCTCGGCATTCCCGATGATTACCGTATAGGCATCATGCCGGCATCCGATACCGGTGCATTCGAGGCGGCGATGTGGAGCCTGCTCGGCGCGCGCGGGATCGACGTTCTGGCATGGGAAAGCTTCGGCTCGGGCTGGGTGACCGACATCGTGCAGCAGCTCGGGCTCGGTGACGTGAATGTGCTGCAAGCCGATTATGGCAAGCTGCCGGATCTGACCCAGATCGATTTCGCTCGCGATGTCGTGTTCACATGGAACGGCACCACATCGGGCGTGCGCGTGCCGAGCGCTGACTGGATACCGGATAACCGCGACGGTCTGACCCTGTGCGACGCCACATCGGCGGCCTTCGCTCAGGCGCTCGACTGGGTCAAGCTCGATGTCGTGACCTATTCGTGGCAAAAGGTGCTGGGCGGTGAAGCGCAGCACGGCATGATCATCCTCAGCCCGCGCGCAGTCGAGCGGCTCGAAAGCTACACACCGCCCTGGCCAATGCCGAAGATCTTCCGTCTGACCAAAGGCGGCGCACTGATCGAGGACATCTTCGAGGGTGCGACCATCAACACACCCTCGATGCTGTGCGTGGAAGATCACCTCGATGCGCTGAAGTGGGCGCAGGAAATCGGCGGCCTGCCCGCGTTGATCGCACGCGCCGACGCCAATCTGGCCAGTCTGGCTGAATGGGTCGAACGCACGCCGTGGGTCGATTTTCTCGCCGAAGCGCCGACCTTGCGATCCAACACATCAGTGTGTCTGCGCATCGTCGATCCCGAAGTGACTGCCCTGCCGCTGGAAAGGCGCGCCATGGTTTCCAAGGATATGGCCGCGTTGCTTGAGCGTGAGGGCGTTGCCCATGACATAGAATCCTATCGCGATGCGCCTGCGGGCCTGCGCATCTGGACGGGCGCGACGGTGGAGAATGCCGATATTCGCGCGCTGACGGCGTGGCTCGACTGGGCCTTCGCTGCTGCCAGACATACAGCGCTCCAGACTGTCTGAGCCGGCATGATGGCGCGCTGGCGAATGTTGCGCTTTGGACTGGGCATGTTTAAGACTGGCTAGCGCACACTGTCATGGCTCTGCGCAGCCCTCAGCAACCGGACAAGAAACGATGCAGGTGGATGAAGCCACGGTGCGGCACATAGCGCGCCTTGCACGCATCACGGTCTCCAAAAAGGAAGCTACGCGCCTGAAGGAAGAGTTGTCGGCGATCCTCGACTGGGTCGAGCAGCTCGGCGAGGTCGATACCGACAAGGTCGCGCCCATGACCCGTGTGGGCGATATCGAGCTCCCCAGACGCGCGGATGAGATAACCGATGGCGAGCGCATCGGCGATGTCTTGAAGAATGCACCGATGGTGGAGGATCATTTCTTCGTCGTTCCCAAGGTGGTGGAATAGGAATTCGCATGCTGACAGACCTCACGCTGGCAGAGGCGCGCGACCAGCTTCGCGCCAAAGCGATATCGGCGACCGAGTTGGCCAGCGCTTACCTGGAGGCGATCGCTCAGGGCAACGACGCGCTCAACGCGTTTACCGAGGTGACGCTGGAAAAAGCGCTGGAAATGGCACGGAGCGCTGATGAACGGCTCGCGCAAGGGGATGGCCGCCCGCTTGAAGGCATACCGCTGGGCATCAAGGATCTGTTCTGTACACGTGACGTGCGCTCATCGGCCTGTTCAAACATCCTGACCGGTTTTGCCCCGCCCTATGAGTCCACGGTCACCGCCAATCTGTGGGCCGCAGGCGCCGTGATGCTGGGCAAGCTCAACATGGATGAATTCGCCATGGGTTCATCGACAGAGACCAGTTGCAGTGGCCCATGCGTAAATCCCTGGCGCGCGAAGGGAAAGAGCAAGAAGCTCGTGCCCGGGGGCTCATCGGGCGGCTCCGCGGTTGCGGTCGCGGCGCGGCTGTGCGCGGGCGCCACCGCCACCGATACCGGCGGCTCGATACGCCAGCCCGCCGCCTTCACCGGCACGGTCGGCATCAAGCCGACATACGGACGCTGTTCGCGCTGGGGCATCGTGGCGTTCGCATCCTCGCTCGATCAGGCCGGGCCGATCGCGCGCACCGTGCGCGACTGCGCAATACTTTTGCGCGAGATGTGCGGGCATGACCCCAAGGACTCGACCAGCGCCACCGCCAAGGTCCCAGACTTCGAAAAAAAGCTCGGCAAGACGCTCAAGGGGTTGAAGGTCGGCATTCCGCGTGAATACCGGCTGGACGGCATGTCGGCCGAGGTTCAGGCGCTTTGGGATCAGGGCATCGAATGGTTTCGCGATGCCGGCGCACAAATTCACGATGTCAGCCTGCCGCACACGCGCTATGCCCTGCCGGCCTATTACATCATCGCCCCAGCCGAGGCTTCATCGAACCTGGCCCGTTATGACGGGGTTCGCTACGGGCTTCGCGTGGACGGCGACAATCTTCTGGAAATGTATGAGCGCACGCGCTCCCAGGGCTTCGGGGCGGAGGTAAAAAGACGCGTGCTGATCGGCACCTATGTGCTGTCTGCCGGCTATTACGACGCCTATTATCTCAAGGCGCAGAAGGTGCGCACGCTGATCAAGCAGGATTTCGACGCGGCGTTCGGGGAAGTGGACATATTGCTGACGCCGACGACGCCAAGCCCGGCATTCGGCCTAAAGGAAAAGCAGGGCAACCCGCTCGAGATGTATCTCAACGACATCTTCACCGTCACCGCGAACATGGCTGGTCTGCCGGCGATCTCGGTGCCGGCGGGTCTGTCCGGTGACGGCTTGCCGCTCGGGCTTCAGCTTATCGGCCGGGCCTTCGATGAAGAGACGGTTCTGCGCGCCGGAGAGCTTGTCGAAACATGTGCCGGACAATTGCCGGCGCCAAAGGATTGGTGGCGCAAGAAGCCGGAATGACGCGCCGGCTTTATCGATGCGGCGTGAACGATGGGGATGCGAGATGCAGCGTAAACCGGAAGACTGCGAAGACATGGCCCAGGTTCGCGCCGAGATCGATCGGATCGACATTGCGCTCGTCGACATGATCGCGGAACGGTTCGGCTATGTCGATCGCGCCTGGCAGCTCAAGGCCCGGCCCGAAGAAGCCACCGTGCCCTGGCGCATTCAGGAGGTCATCGACAGAGTGAGCGCGCGCGCAAGCGAGCGCGGCATGCCGCCCGAACTGGCCGAGGCTCTCTGGCGCCAGATGATCGGCTGGTTCATTCAATACGAAGAACAGCGCCTGTCGGCAGGCGGCAAGGCTGGACCGGGAGAAACATGATGACGCTCGGTGGTCAATGGCCCGCCGCGGCCGTTCATCTGCTGACGGCGAGTGGAGCGGTGTTCGGTTTCCTCGCGCTTGCAGCGGCAGCGGCGCGGCAGTGGGAGGCAGCATTCGCCTGGCTGGGCGTGGCGCTGATCGTGGACGGGCTGGATGGGCCGCTGGCCCGGCGCTTCGACGTCAAGACCCGGCTTTCCCGCTTTTCCGGTGAAACGCTTGACCTTGTCATCGACTATCTCACTTATGCGGTGGTCCCGGCGTTCATCCTGTATGGCGCGGGGCTCATGCCGGCGGGTCTGGCAACATTCGGCGCCGCTCTCGTCCTTTTGTCCTCGCTCTATCATTTCGCCGACGCAAACAGCAAAACCGCAGACGGCTTCTTCGTCGGCTTTCCCGCATTGTGGAACCTTTTCGTGCTCTATGCGTTCATATTTGCACCAGCGCCTGCGGTCGTGCTGGTCGGCGTCGTGGCGTTCACGGCGCTGACGCTGGTGCCGCTCAAATGGCTGCATCCCGTGCGTGTGCGTGCGCTGCGCCCGGTCACGCTGGCGGTAACTGTCATCTGGGCGGGATCGGCCATAGTCGCGCTGGTTCAGGGCTTTCCCGCAAGCACGCCGATCCAGATTATATTCGCATTTGCGGCTGTTTATTATGTGGCGCTCGGGCTGTCGCGGTCATTTGGCCCGCTTGGCACGCGGCGCCTGTTCTGAGCGCTCTTGGCGCGGCGAAGACACTATCGGTAAAATGCCGCCATAGGCGAACCATGCAACATCACAGGCACGGAGGATAAGATGGAATTCCTGAGCGATCCCAACATATGGGCAGCCCTCCTCACGCTGACGGCCATGGAGATCGTGCTAGGGATCGACAACCTGATCTTCATATCGGTTCTTGCCGCGCGGCTGCCGGAAAATCAGCAGCGTCTGGCGCGCGGCATCGGCCTTGGTCTGGCGCTTATCTTCCGCATCGCGCTGCTGTTCGCCATCACGTCGCTGATCGCGCTTACCCAGCCGCAATTCGAGATCCTCGACCGGGCCTTCTCCTGGCGCGACATCATCCTCATCGCCGGCGGGCTGTTCCTGCTTGCCAAGGCGACGATCGAAATTCATGAGGCTGTCGAGGGCGGCGCTGAAGACTCGGGCTCTGCCGCGAAGGCAACGTTCTTCATCGTCATTGCGCAGATCGTGGCGATCGACGCCATCTTTTCGGTCGACTCCATCGTCACCGCAATCGGCATGACCGACTACATCGCCATCATGATCATCGCGGTCAGCATCGCCATGCTGGTCATGTTCATCGCCGCAGAGCCCGCGACACGTTTCATCAAGAAGCACCCCACGACCAAGATGCTGGCGCTTGCCTTTCTGATCCTCATCGGGGCTTTGCTGGTCGCAGACGGTCTTGGCTTCCATTTCCCGAGGGGCTATGTCTATTTCGCGATGGCGTTCGCGGTGCTGGTCGAGCTTCTCAACGTGCTTGCACGGCGGAACCGACGCGCGGCCTGAGCCAATGCGCAGCGCACGGCTGTGGCGCGGGACCAGAGCCGGCGAGCGCTGGGCAATGCCGCCGGTCAGGCGGGCACCTGCGTGAGTGCTTCGATGTGCTGACGATATGGCGCGGCGGCGCCGACATCGCTACCGATCTCGCCTGGCGGCTTCAGGTCGAGCCCCATGCCAAGCAGCCGCTCGGCCTTTTCGATGAAATCGTGCGGCGCGCGGACCAGGTCTTCATAGCGCACGATCATGCAGTCCGCGCCAAGACGTTCCGACAGGCGCGCGATCATGCGGTCATACCATTCGATATGCTCCATGATCGCAGCGAAATCATACGAGTAGAAGTTGCCGCTGGAATAATGGGTCTGATAGATGCGCAAGGCGAGGTCTAGCCTGTCACGCAGCACGAAGATGAACTTCGCATTGGGAACCGTCTGCCAGATACGCAAGGCGTCGTGGATCTTCACCGGCGAGGTGTTGGTGAAGATGTGCGCATCTCCGGCACGGGCATTCAGTTCAGCGCCGTACCGCGCCCTGAAGGCGCCCTCCAGCTTCTCCGGCAGCAGCATGAGCTGAAAGGTCGGCACGAAACCGTGGGACTGGAATGTCTCATTCACGGCGTTCTTGAAACCCGGATTTTCATAGCCGCATCGCACATGCGGGCTGCGCCCCAGGACCGCCTCGGCCGTGGTCTTGCCTGATCGTGACGTACCCAGAATGAACAAGGATGTCTTACAGCTACGTTCGCGCCTGGCCCGCTTCGCACCCGCGCCGGAAAGCGCGTTCAGACTGTCCTGCTGCCACTCACTGTTTTCCCGGATCTTGTTTACATAGGCCCCGCGCATCAAGCCGTTCGCCCTGGTGAGCCAGCGCCATGCCTCGTCATGTTCGCCAAGGCGGTCGGCAATATTGGCGCGGAAGAACATGTGCTTGGCGCGCTCGTGCAAAGGACGGTCGTCCGAGGGCATGGGGTGACGGGCCAGAAAGCCGGAAATGTCATGGTCGATGATGCCGGCGGGCAGCGCCGCAAGAGCGGCCGCGGCTTCGAAATCTGCCGGATTGTCCGTCAGGATCCCGGCCAGTTCGTCATGGGCTTCGGCGTTGCGGCCAAGCTGGGTCAGGACGATGGCGCGGCACAGTCGTGCCTCTCGCCACTTCGGCTCCTGCGCCAGAGCCTGATCATAGGCTTTCAGCGCCGCCTCGTAATCGCGCTCCTCGCGGCGGATTTCGCCAAGCGTGAGGCACGCGCCGCTATCACCGCCGCCGCCGGCGATGGCGCTTTCGATAAGTCGCTGGGCCACCGCGCGGCTGCCCATTTGCAGATAAACGCTTGCCAACGCGACCATCGTTATCGGCTGGCCGGGCAGCACGGCATCGGCCTTGGTGAGAGCAAGCAGGGCGGCATCGAGATTGCCGCGATCCGCTTCGATCAGCCCAAGGGTATGAAGAGCCGCATAATGATCGGGAAAGGACGCCAGCACGCGCGCGGCGATGCGCCTGGCATCGTCGAGCTTGCCCAGCCCGCGCATCTGTTCGGCCATCGCGATGTCATGGCGCGCGGCCTCCGCCTGCTTGAGTGCCGACATGGTTCTACTCCAACTATACGATCAGGCCGCGGCCCGGTCGCTACAACCGTGCCGCGGCGAGATATGCCAAACATCAGAATTTGTGACGAAAGCCGAGATTGACCGTTGTCAGGCCGCTGAAATCAACAGACGATCCTTCTGTTTCACCATCGCCCAAGCCCCCGGTGAATTTGTCCTCGTTGACGAAATAGTGCTGAACATTCAGGTCGATCGTCCAATCCGGGCTGACACGATATTCCATGCCGCCGCCAAGGACGGGAGCGAATTTCGACAATGACTGAATGCCCATTCTCGGATTGCTGTCGGAGGTGGAAGCCGAGAATTCGGCGGAGACATAGCCGATGCCGGCCGTGGCGTAGAACAGCTTGTCGCCGTATAGGAAGCCGGCCCGCAGGCGCGCCGAAACGAGGGCGTCGATATGAAGCTCGCTTCGCTCAGAGCTGTCGACCTCGCCATCGGAGTCGTAGTAATACGTGTTGTTGCGCAACAGCACGGCGGAGGCATCCAGTTCAATGCCGTAGACGAAGGTGTCAACCTGCCGATTATAGCCGATCACCGCGCCGACCAGCGCGCCGGGTCTGTCGACATCATCAACCGCCTGGCCGCATCTCGGATCGGCTTCACCTTCACCTTCGTCGCAGGAAATGCCGGGATTCCATCTGTTATCGAAACGGGGTATCGCGGCGCCGACATGGAAGCCGGCATATACGCCGGTCCAGTCTTCGACCGGATGAGGCGCATCCTTCCATGAATCCGCGTAGGCTGGGTGAGTGATTGCCAGCACGGCTGCTATTGCTGTGCTGCTGAGTAGTCTGTTCATTTTCTTGCCTTTCATTACATATTTCATGGGCATGTCCGGCGAAAATACCTGCCTGGCTTCATGGTCGGGCAGCGATGTCCTCGCAGGTCTGGATGCATGCCGATTTCCTGATACTCTCCAGCATCACGCTTGCGCTCATGACGTGCGCCTAGATATTAATGCAATCTATGATTGCAGTTCTATTTCTCTATTTTGATTCGTTTTTGCCGGTCAATCATGGTCCCGTGCGGAACCCTCGCCTTGCACAGCGAGTTGCAAATTTATCACATATCGCTGGCGCCGATATGCCGCCTGATTTGAAGTTTGCCGGCAAGTCCGGTAAGTCAGTCACATTCCAGCCGCTCCTGCGGCGGACGTTAATGGTCGAACAGGGGGATATGCGGTGAGGAACTGGGCAATTCTGGCGGTGGCGGGTGTGTTCATTCTCGCGATGGCGGGGCATTGGCGCGCGGCCCACGCCGAAGAAGTACTTATCGACCATGAGGGGCTCGACATTGTCGGCCAATTGGAGATTGCGCCGGGCAAGTCGCTCGGCGCGGACGGCGTGGTGCTGCTGCTGCACGGCACGCTTGGCCATAACCGGATGGAACTGATGGCCTCGCTCCAGGAATATCTGCGCGAAAGCGGCGTCAACTCGCTTGCGGTCACGCTCAGCCTCGGCCTCAACGCACGCCGCGGCATGTTCGATTGCGCCATCGAGCAGGACCACCGTCATGATGACGCCCTTGCCGAACTGGGCTCATGGATAGCGTGGCTTGGCGAACGCGGAGCAAAAGACATCACGCTTGTCGGCCATTCGCGCGGGGCGAACCAGGTGGCCTTGTATCTGGCGCGCGTCGGCGCGCCGGCTGTCAAGCGCGCGGTGCTGATAGCGCCGCCCGCCGACAATGCCGACACGCTGGCACAGACCTATCAGACCCGCTTTAGCACCCAACTGCCGCCACTCATAGGACAGGCCGAAGCTCTCCGCACCAGTTCCGAGGGCGAAGGCGGCAGCATGCTAATGGACGGCATCGGGTTTCTGGTCTGCCCGCAGGCGCGGGTGACGGTGGACGCATTCCTCAATTATTACACCGACGACCGCCGTTTCCTGACACCCGCGCTTCTGGCCAATGTCAACGTTCCGGTGCTGGTCGTCATCGGCGACCAGGACGAAGGGGCCGGCAGACTCCAGCAGGCCATGCAGGCCGCTGCGCTCGGGGCGAACATACGCTTTGAAACGATGTCCGGCGCGGATCATTTCTTCCTCGATCTCTTTGCCGAGGATCTGGCGCTCAAGATCGCGAAATTAGCCAGCGAGAACTGATCCGACTGGCGCACGGCTCGCGCACATCACAGGGGCATGGCTTTGTCGGGCTGCTCCCGTCTCAAGCAGCGTCCGACTTCACCTGCGGTTCTTCCGCCGGGGCCTGCCAGTCATTCACGTCCCCGTCCAGCATGCCGAGCGCATGCAGATAGGTCGTCAGCACGGCTTCTTCCTCCTGCCGCTCATGGGCTTCCTTCTTGCGCATACGGACAATGACGCGCAGCGCCTTGGTGTCGAAACCGTTGCCCTTGGCCTCCGCATAGACCTCGCGCAGATCAGCGGCCAGCGCCGCTTTTTCCTCTTCCAGTCGCTCGATGCGCTCGATGATGGCGCGAAGCTGATCGCGCGCGCCTTGGTGTAGTTCGCTCATGCAGGGCACCATTCCAGGGTGGTTGATCTTATGGAAAAGACATGTGCGCCGCGCAGGTGCGGGCACCATGCCAAGCCCGTGCCAGGGTTGGCCGGCATCACGACATGAGCAACGCTAGCTGTTGGGCCGGCACACGGCAATGGCGCTTGACGAGGTTATCCAAAGCGCATGCGGGGACTGTGGATGAAACCGCGTAGCAAGTGAGCTCAGCCGCCGTTCTTGTGCGCGGCATCGAACTGCTCGCGCTGCGCCTCGGTCGCCTCGTTCTGGTAGTCGCGCTTCCACTGTTCATAGGACATGCCATAGACCAGCACGCGCGATTCGTCCTTGGACAGGGCATGGCCGCGCTCCTCGGCGGCCTCGCGGTACCAGTTCGACAGGCAGTTTCGGCAGAAGCCGGCGAGATTCATCATGTCGATATTCTGCACATCGACGCGCTCGCGCAGATGTGCCACAAGCCGACGGAAGACCGCCGCCTCTATTTCCGTCGCCGTCTTAGGGTCGATATCGCTCATCAGTTCCTCCTCGCGGGGCGATCTGACGTGCGGCAACAAGGCGCCATTGTCCGAAAATGAACCATAGTGCTGCACTTCATGCAGCTTGTGCCTGAGGCGCGGATGCGTCAAGACCGCAGAAATGATCCGCGCCAGCCTCTGCGCCCATGCGGCCTGCCCGGCTTCGGTGCGGATCAGATCCTGGCGGATCTCGATGAGCGCATGAGCCAGACCGCGCCGTGTACCGTGTGCATACATGCTGTCGCCGCGCAGTCGGCCAGTATAGGGCACATTCTCGCCCGCGACGATGTCGGTCTCGGCATGCAGCGCATCCACCAGCGGCTTGGCAAACCGCGGATCGCGGTCCCACAGGATCGTGGCATGCCACGGCCGCGGCGTACCGCGCCAGTTATCGGTGAAGCTGTGGACCGAAAATATGGTGGGTGGCTTGCCGGCCTCGATGGCCGCATCGAGGGCGGCGTCGATGGCCGCATGGTAGGGCCGGTGATACAGGTTGATGCGCCTTTCGATCTCGCGCGCGTCAATGTGCGCATTGCCCGGCACCACGGCGCCATCGGAAATGCGCATCACCAGGGTCGGGTCTTCCTCCGCCCGGTTGGGATCGATCAGCAGGCGCGAAAAGCGCGACAGGACCGCAGGCGCGCCCAGCAGCGCCGCCAGCCGACGCGCCACGCCGGCCGCCCCGATATCATAGGCGATGTGCCGCTCAAGCTGTTCAGCGGCGACGCCGAGCGTGCCATAGCCCGGCGGAAAAGCGTTGCCGGCGTGATCGCAGGTGATGACGATGCCCGCATCGGGCGCGCCAGGGATGAATTCGAAAGCACTATGCGCGGACTCGCCTTGCGCAGCCTGTGAGGAAATTTTGTGCAGCATTTGTGAATTATGATCTGTGTATTTGCGCCTGGAGCGGGCGCGGTGGTATGTCCCCGTCAGATCCCTTTCAACATAAGCATGTTTTTGCAAAAGCAAAGTCCGGATCTTCGCATGAGCAGAGATTTTCACGGGGAATGGCTGCTCGATCTCTTCGAGACGGCGGTGGCCAGAGCGCAACCGGAACGATGTCTGCCGGCATTGCTGCCCGAACCGCCGGCAGGCGGGCGCGCGATCGTCATCGCATGCGGCAAGGCCGGCGCCTCGATGGCGCGTGTTGCCGAAGGTCATTACGGCGATCTGATCGCCCGGCGCCGATATGACGCGCTGGCCATCACCCGGCACGGCTATGGGCTGGAGCTTGGCGCCACGACCCTCATGGAGGCCGGCCACCCGGTTCCCGATGAGGCCAGCGTGCAGGCGGCGGAGCGCGCCTTGCGGCTGGCTGAGTCTGCCAGCGCGGACGATCTGGTTCTGGTCCTGCTGTCGGGCGGGGCATCGGCGCTATGCGCTGCGCCAGCCCAGGGCGTCAGCCTTGCGGACAAGCAGGCATTGACGCGCGCGCTGCTGCGCTGCGGCGCTACGATCCATGACATCAACTGTGTGCGCAAGCATCTCTCGCGCTTCAAGGGCGGTGGCCTGGCGCGCGCGGCGCATCCGGCGCGTCTCGTCACCCTGGCGATTTCCGATGTCCCCGGAGATATGCCGCAAAGCATCGGTTCGGGGCCGAGCGTGCCGGATCAATCGACCCTGGCCGAAGCCCGTGCGGTGCTCTCCCGCCACGGCGTCACGCCGCCCGCTGCCATCGAGGCGGCGCTGAACGATCCGGCCAACGAGACGGCCAAGGCCGGCGACCCGATCTTTGACCGCTCGCTCTATCGCCTGGCGGCTTCGGCGCACGATGCGCTTGCGGCCGCGGCCCGGCGCGCGAGCGAACTGGGCTATCAGCCGGTCATCCTTGGCGATGCGCTGGAGGGCGAAGCGCGCGACGTGGCGGCGCATCAGGCGGCGATCGCGCTCGAGCACCAGCAAGCCGGGCGCAGGGCGGCGCTTTTGTCGGGCGGTGAACTCACCGTGACGATCCGCGGCGATGGCCGTGGCGGCCCCAATCAGGAATTCGCTCTGGCGCTGGCGCTGGCGCTTGATGGCGCGCCCGGCATCCATGCGCTGGCCGGCGATACCGATGGCAGCGATGGCGGAACCGGCGCCATTGATGATCCCGCCGGTGCGCTCGTAAGGCCGGATACGCTGGCGCGTGCCCGGGCGTTGAACCTAGATGCGGCCACATTTCTTGCAAATAACGACTCAGGAAAGTTCTTTGCCAGCCTTGGCGACCTCATCAGGTGTGGGCCGACCAGGACCAACATCAATGATTTCCGCGCGATACTGGTGGATGATCCCGCCAGCGACGCAGCATCTGGTTCCTGATGAAAAGCAGCTTGCAAAAAGAATGGTTTGCCGGGATGAAGATGACATGAACTTTCCAACTCCCTTGAATATGCGCGCACGCCGGATCGATCCTCGGCGCTGGTGGACTTTGCCGCTCGCGGCAGTCGCTTGCTTTGTCTTCATCACCACGCTAGCCACTCCGGCGCTCGCTGATCTGAAACTGTGCAACATGACATCCAGCCGCATCGGCGTCGCAATCGGCTACAAGGACCAGCAGGGCTGGGTCAGCGAAGGCTGGTGGAACGTCGGGCCGCAAAGCTGCGAGGTGCTGCTCAAGGGCGCACTCATTGCCCGCTTCTATTATGTCCATGCCGTGGACTACGACCGGGGCGGCGAATGGAGCGGGACCGACTTCATGTGCTCCGACGACAAGGCGTTCACGATCAGAGGCGTGACCGACTGCGAGCAGCGCGGCTACAGGCGGCTTGGTTTCTTTGAAGTGGACACAAAGGAAGAAACCGACTGGACCATTCGCATGACCGACTCCACCGATCGCGGGACCCAGTAAATCATGATCAATCAGCGCAGGGTGAAGATCTTGGCGACCCTTGGCCCGGCCTCGTCGTCGCCCGAGATGGTGGAGAACATCCTGCGCGCCGGCGCCGATGTGCTGCGCATCAACATGAGCCACACCTCGCATCAGGGCCTGCAATCGCTGCACGGAACGATCCGCGAGATCGAAGCCAAGCTGGCGCGACCGGTCGGCATTCTCGTCGATCTTCAGGGACCGAAATTGCGCATCGGCGTCTTCAGCGCGGAAAAAGTCCATCTGGAGCAGGGCGCGCTTTTCAGCTTCGATGTCATGGACACGCCCGGCGACGCCGAGCGGGTGTTCCTGCCCCATCCGGAAATCTTTCGCGCCGTCGAGCCCGGCCATTTCCTGCTACTGGATGACGGCAAGCTGCGCCTGCAGGTGGTCGAGAATGCCGGAGACCGGATCAGCGCGCGCGTCATCGTGGGCGGCAAGCTGGCCAGCCGCAAGGGGATCAGCCTTCCCGACACGCTGCTGCCGGTCGGCGCACTGACGCCCAAGGATCGGTCCGATCTCGATTTTGCCCTCGGGCTTGGCGTTGACTGGATTGCGCTTTCCTTTGTCCAGCGTGAAGATGACATCGCCGAGGCGGCAAAGCTGGCGCGCGGGCGGGCCGCGATCATGGCGAAGATCGAAAAACCCTCTGCGATCGAGCGGATGACGGAAATCCTCGAACGCGCCGATGGGATCATGGTCGCGCGCGGCGATCTCGGCGTGGAGATGCCGCTGCAAAAGGTGCCGGGGCTGCAAAAAAGCCTGACGCGCGCGGCCCGGCGCGCGGGCAAGCCGGTGGTGGTTGCCACGCAGATGCTCGAGTCGATGATTTCCGCGCCGGTGCCGACCCGAGCGGAGGTGTCCGACGTCGCCACAGCGGTGTTCGATGGCGCGGACGCGATCATGCTGTCAGCCGAATCAGCCGTCGGCGACTATCCCGCCGAAGCCGTCGCGACGATGGTCAATGTCGCCACCGAGGTCGAGCGTGATCCGCTTTATGAGACCTTTGTTCATGCCCAGGACATCGGCGATGACGAGAGCGCCGCCGGCGCGATCAGCCATGCCGCGTGCTCGGTCGCCCAGACACTCAACCTGGCCTGCATCATCTGCTACACGGCGACCGGCGCCACGGCCTTGCGCGCGGCCCGCTATCGCCCGCGCCAGCCGATCCTCGCGCTGACGCCGGTGCCGGAGACCGCGCGGCGTCTGGCGCTCGCCTGGGGCCTCAATTGCGCGCTGACCGGCGATCCCGACAATCTCGACGACATGGTCGAACGTGCCTGCCGGATAGCCCTGCGCGAGGGTTTCGTCGAAGCCGGCCAGCGTGTGATCATATCGGCCGGTGTGCCGCTGGGTACGCCCGGCGCGACCAACATGCTGCGCATCGCCTTCGTCGAAAAGAGCGGCGCGGTCGGCGTCTGAGCTGTGCATATCGCAGCCAGTGCCGCGTCCGGGCGACTGAACATGCCTATTTTCTTGCCATCATTACGTGTGCTTGCCACCATATTGGCTCCGTCGTGGTCCGCGAAAGCGACGCGCGGGACAACGATAACAATCATGGAGGAAACAGATGGCACAGCCCGGCAGCGCCGCCGCGAGAGGTCCGCGATGCGTAGCCCTCGTCGGTCCCTATTCCAGCGGCAAGACGACCCTCCTCGAAGCCATTCTGCTGCGCACCGGCGCTATCTCCAGACAAGGCAGCATCACGAGCGGCAATACGTACGGGGACGCCAGCCCGGAAGCGCGCGCCAATGAGATGAGCGTCGAGATGAACGTCGCCGAGATCGAGTTCCTGGGCGACAGGTTCACCCTTCTTGATTGTCCGGGATCGGTCGAATTTCAGCATGAATCGGCAATGGCGCTCAGCGGCTGTGACGCGGCCATCGTCGTTTGCGAACCCGACCCGCGCAAGGTGCCGGGGCTGCAACTGATCCTGAAGGGCCTTGAGGCCCGCGGCATCCCCCATTTCCTGTTTCTGAACAAGATCGACAAGGCCGAGAGCCGGCTGCGCGATATCCTGCCGGTGCTGCAACCCGCGAGCAGCCTGCCGCTGGTGCTGCGCCATATTCCGATATGGGAAAACGGCATCGCGACAGGCTTCGTCGATCTGGCCCTGGAGCGCGCTTATGTCTACCGCGAGCACGCGCCCAGCGAGGTGATCGACATTCCTGCCGATCTGGGCGATCGCGAGGCCGAGGCCCGTTTTTCGATGCTGGAGCAACTGGCCGACTATGACGACCGGTTGATGGAACAGTTGCTGGAGGACATCGACCCGCCGCGCGACCTCGTTTTCGATGATCTGGCCGAGGACATGCGGCAGGGGACGATCTGTCCGGTGCTGATCGGATCGGCGGAGCATGGCCATGGCATCCTGCGATTGTTGAAGGCGCTGCGCCATGAAGTGCCGCACGTCGCCCAGACCGCGGCGCGTCTCGGCCTTGAGCAGGCGAAATCGGCTCTGCCGGTGCTCAAGATCTTTCATTCCGCCCATGGCGGCAAGCTGGCGCTGTGCCGCGTTCTTGCCGGCGATGTCGCCGATGGCGCCATGATGCATGGTCCGCGCGGGGATGACCGGCTATCGGGCATATTCTCGCTGCATGGCCAGGAACCGGTGAAACGCGGGCCTGCCCATCGCGGCGAGGTGATCGCGCTCGGCCGTGTCGAGAGCGCCGCCGCCGGCGATATTCTCACCGCGCTCAAGCCGGCTGCCGGCCAGCAGCAGCTTCCGGCGAATGTCGGCGTTGATCCGGCTGCACCCGTTTACGGACTTGCCATCAACGCGCGCGACCGCAAGGACGAGGTGCGCCTGACCGCCGCGCTGGAAAAGATCACCGATGAGGACGGGTCGCTACGGTTCGTCCAGAACGCCGATGTGGGCCAGATGGAGCTTTGGGGCCAGGGCGAGATGCATTTGCGCGTGGCGCTTCAACGGCTGGAGCGCAAATACGGGATCACGGCGCAGACCCGGCAGCGGCGCGTGGCCTACAAGGAGACGATCCGCAAGAGCAAGCAGGCGCGCGGCCGGCACAAGAAGCAGACAGGCGGACACGGACAGTTCGGCGATGTGGTCATCGACATCAGCCCTCTGCCGCGCGGCGCGGGTTTTGAGTTCAGCGAGACCATAACGGGCGGTGTGGTGCCAAGACAGTACATTCCGGCCGTCGAGGCGGGGATCAAGGACTATCTAGGCGAGGGTCCGCTTGGCTTTCCGGTGGTCGATGTGGCGGCATGTCTGAGGGATGGGTCCTATCACAGCGTCGACTCATCGGAGCAGGCGTTCCGCTCGGCCGGCCGCCTGGCGATGGCCGAAGGTATGCCGGAATGCGGTCCGGTGCTGCTGGAGCCGGTGATGGCGGTTGAGATCGCCACGCCGTCGGAGGCGACGCCAAAGGTCAATCAGCTCGTTTCGGCGCGCCGCGGCCAGCTTCTGGGTTTTGACGCACGGCCCGATTGGCCGGGGTGGGACATTGTCAGGGCGTATATCCCCGAGGCGCAGATGCATGACATCATCCTCGAATTGCGCTCCGTCACGGCAGGCGTGGCCAGCTTCACGGCGCGGTTCGATCATCTCGCCGAGCTTTCGGGCAAGCTGGCCGATGAGGTCGTGGCTGGCGACACGGCGGCGGCCTGAACGCGACAGCCAGCCTGCGCACCGGTCCGGCTCTGATAAATCATCAGATCCGTACCGTGCGTGTCTGTGTCTGGCGCACAGAGCGGTGTCAGTCGGCGCCGCGTGCTAGGGTTTTCTGTGATACCAGCCGCCTTTGGATCACAACGACCACGAGCATCGTGATCAGGCCGATACCATCGGAAACCCAGCCGCCGGCTATCATGTTGAGCGCCGCGGCGAACAACAGCGTTCTCAGTACCGGGTTGAGTGCCCCGAAAAGCCAGCCCTGAACCGCTGCCGCCAGCAGATAGATGCCCAGGCTCGCGGTGATGAACACGTGGAGGATGTCATACCATTCGCCGATCATGAGCAGGGCCGGGGAATAGAAGAACATGAACGGCACGACGAAGGCCGCCAGCCCGATGACGAAGGCCTCTACCGAGGTTTTCATGGGGTTGGAACGGGCCAGCGCCGCCCCGGCATAGGCGGCCAGCGCCACCGGGGGCGTGATCGCCGACATGACCGCGTAGTAGAAGATGAACAAGTGGGCGATGAGCGGCTCTATGCCAAGCTGGATGAGACCCGGAGCGATGATCGACGCGGCGACTGCATAGGCGGCGGTGGTCGGCATGCCCATGCCCAGAATTATGGAAACGCACATGGCGAAGAACAGGGCGATGAGCTGGTTCTGCTCGGCGATCGCCAGCAGCAGGGACGAAAACCGCGTGCCAACACCGGTCAGGGCTATGACGCCGACGATGATGCCGGCCGCGGCGCAGACCGCAACGAGCTGGATCGACATTCTGGCGGCCAGTTCAAAGGCATAAAGAATCGCGCGCGGCCCCATCTTGTGTGGCGTGAGCCAGCTGACGACCGCTGCTGCGCCCATCGCCAATGTTCCGGCGCGAATGACCGAATAACCCGCAAACAGCGCATAGATCAGTATGATGATCGGGATGAACAGGTAGACCTGCTTGGCGAGCTCGGCGAATTTCGGCAGTTCGCTGCGCGGCAGGCCGGTCATTCCGGTTCTGACGGCGGCGAAATCGACCATGAAATAGACCGAGGCGAAATAGAGCACCGCCGGGATGATGGCCGCCACGACGATCTCGGTGTAGGGAATGCCGGTGATCTCGGCCATGATGAACGCGCCCGCGCCCATGATCGGCGGCATGATCTGCCCGCCAGATGAGGCTGCGGCTTCGATTGCGGCGGCGGTTTGCGGGCGGTAGCCGACTTTCTTCATCAGCGGTATCGTCAGCGAGCCGGTCGAGACCACATTGCCCGCCGAAGTGCCGTTGATGGTGCCCATCAGGCCGGAGGCGAACACCGCCACCTTGGCCGGTCCGCCGCGCGCCTGGCCCGCCGATGCGAAGGCGAAATTGACGAAATACTCCCCCACGCGCGAGGCCTGCAGAAAGGCGGCAAAGGTCACGAACAAGATGATGTAGGTCGATGAAATTGCCGTTGTCGGGCCGAGAATGCCCTGGTCGGTATAGATGTACGTGAAGAAGCGCTCGATCGAGTAGCCGCGATGGGTCAGGAACGACGGCAGGTAGGGACCGACAAAGCTGTAAAACACGAACACCGCGGCAATGACCACGAGCGCCATGCCGGCAACCCGGCGGGTCAGTTCGAGGATCAGGAGCACGCCGGTGATGGAAGCCAGCATGTCGGCCGGATGAGCAAGCGCGGTGCCCGCGCGCAACCGCAGGATCGGTGCGTTGAATACGATATATAGACATACCGCAATGGCCGACAGCGCCAGCAGTATATCGGCCGGGCTGAACCGGTCCTGGCGCTGATCGCTGAACAGCCAGCAATGCACGATGGCAAGACACGTGCCCACAAGCAGGGGAATGCCATAGGTCTCGAACGTGAAGGCGGGCGGCTGCGTCTGGCCCTGTGCGACCCACAAAAACCAGGCGATCACCAGACATGAAAGCCCGTAGATGATGCCGCAAGCAGCCGGCACAAGCAGGAGCCAACTCAGTGGCGAGCGCTGTTCTGCGGGCTTGGCGTCGGCCGAAAAATCATGCGCGGAAAACAGCAGGAAGCCAAGCACGAGACCGCCAGCGACATGGATGAGCCGGTAGGTCCATGTCTCCAGCGGATAGAGGTTCATCACGCCGATATGGAATGCGGTATAGGCGATGCACAGAACGACGATAATGAAGTGCCGGGAGCCGATGAAAGCGCGCTGGTTGGGAGCTTGCGGCTCGGCATCCACGCCCTGCAATATGCTGGCTGTCACGACACCACGTCCGGCTTCATCCGATGGCGTTGCCATGCATCGATCCTTGTGATGCTGATGCTCAGGCGCGACGCCGAAGAAATGCTTCGCCGCCGCGCCTGCGTTGAGGCACTAATCTGGCTGACTTCAGCCCTTCAGATTATCCGGAACCGTAAAGCCGTTTTCCTCCAGGTAGCGCACCGCGCCCGGATGGAAAGGCATGAAGCTGTTCTTGCTCCAATTCTCGAGCAAGGTGTCCTTGGCCGCGGAATGGATCTGAACCATGCGTGGATTGTTTTCCAGAACCAGCTTGGTGATTTCGTAGGCAAGGCTGTCCGGCAGGTCCTTGTGCGTGATCATGAAGTTCCACAAGGCCACCGTCGGCTGCTCGTAGTCGTGGCCTTCATAGGTGTTGGCTGCAATGGTGAATGCCGCCATCGCCGGATGACCTTCGAGCACTTTCGCCTGTTCATCAGGCGTGAAGCCGAACATCACCACTTCGTTTTCCACCGCGAGCTGGGCGAAGGCCGGGATCGGCATGCCGGCAGCAAAGGCGAATGCGTCGATCAGGCCGTCCTTGAGCTGGCTCGCCGCGTCGGCCGCACCTGCATAGCTGACATTGGCATTGACGCCGAGCGTTTCGAAAAAGCGCGGCCAGTAGGTGCCGGGCGTACCGCCCGCCGGGCCAACGCTGACACGCTTGCCTTCCAGATCAGCCACCGAGGTGATGCCCGAGCTTTTCAGGACTATGATCTGAAAGGGGGTCTGATACATGGGAAACAGTGCACGGATGTCCTTATGCTCAAGGCCGGGCGCCAGTTCGCTCTTGCCGACCCAGGCTTCATAAGCCGGGCCCATGGTCACCTGGCCGAGCTGATGGTCACCGGTCTGCACCAGCGTGACGTTCTGCACCGGGCCGCCGGTCACTTCGCCGGACGCGTTGATGCCCAGTTTTTCACTTATGAAAGCCGCAAGGCCGTTGCCGTAAACGAAGTAGGTGCCGCCCTGGCTGGCGGTCCCGATGGTGATATCGGCAGGCCATCCCGTACGATCCTGGGCGACAGCCTGGCCTGCCATAAGGAACAAGGCAGCAGACGCCCCGAGAATGAATTTAAACATTTTCGTCATAGTTTCCTCCGTGACTGATATTCAAGACATTTCATGTCGATCGGGCCATATCGCATCTGACCCGAAAGTGCGCCGCTCAAGCCGACGTTCTTGAATTTGCATTTGGCAATGGAGCTTACGTGCTAGCCCGCGCAGCCTCAACTGATAAATTTGTAATTGCATGGCTCATTTTGCCCCTGGCGGGCTTCACGATTTCACCGCCTTTGGGCGATATTCATATTCATCACTATATGTTAGAAACTATCGATCCTGCCGAGGAATCGAAGCATGAAAGATAAAGGGTAGTCATGAAGCTACATAACATGATCGGAGCAGGGCTTCTGGCGATGACCATCGCCGGATTTGCCGGAACGGCTGGCGCAGCAGTGCAGTCGAACGATACCGCCCACGGGCTGAGAATGCATCAGGCACTGACGGCCAACGTCGCGCTTCTCGGAATGGAGCATGCCATCAAGGCGGAAAGTGAAAAACCGGTTCAGCTGGCGCGCCGCGGCCGCCGGCGTGCCTTTGGAACCGGTCTGGCCGTCGGCATCATCGGCGCGTTGATCGCCCAGGGCATGTCTGAATCCGAGGCTCGCTCCAGGTACGAGGAAGAATGGCGCTGGGAGCGGTGTGCGGAGGAATTCCGTTCATTCGAATGGGATACCGGCATGTACACGACATTTGGCGGCGATCGCCGTCTGTGTCCGTATCTGCGCTAAGCAGGTATCGACCTGGCTACGAAACGACCGGCCGTCACAAAGCGGCCGGTTTTTTCATGCCGCACCAGCGGATGGGTCCGGGGCGGCAAAGACCGTCGGGCCGGCGGCTTCATTGCCATGCGGTGAAGGCGCCAATTCCGCGCGTAGCCGGGGTAGCGCCTGCGGATGGGTCTGCTGAAGCCAGGTGATCATCTTTTCGCGAATCTCGCAGCGCAGATCCCATGCCGTGGGCGAATCCTTGGCGCTGATCAGGGCGCGGATCGTCATCGTGGCAGGTCCGGTCTCGGTCACCTGAAGATTGACGACACGGCCATCCCACAACGGTGATTGCCCCGCCAACTCCTCCAGCTTGGCGCGCATTTCGGCCACCGGCATCGTGTAATCGACCTGCCAGAATACCGTGCCAATGATCGCGGCAGTCTCGCGCGTCCAGTTCTGAAATGGTGTCTCGATGAAATAGGTGAGCGGCACGACCAGACGCCGCCAGTCCCAAAGGCGCAAAACCACATAAGTGCTGTTGATCTCCTCGATCCAGCCCCACTCCCCTTCGACGATAACCACATCGTCAATACGGATAGGCTGGGTAAGGGCGATCTGGACGCCGGCGATCAGATTGCCGAGCACGGGGCGCGCGGCAAAGCCGATGACGATGCTGGCTACACCGGCCGACGCAAACAGGCTGATGCCATAGGTGCGAAACGACGGAAACGACATCAGCACCGCCGCCAGCGTCACGATGATGGTCAGAAAGCTGGCACCGCGACGCAGGATGCGCACCTGCGTATGCATGCGCCGGGCGAGCAGATTGTCTTCCACGTCGATCCGGTAGCGCGCCGCCGTGGCCGTGCTCCAGGCGTCGATGACGATCAGTACCGCCCAGCCGATCGCCACGAAAAGCCCGACTGCCAGCATCCGGCGGATGGTTTCGGCGACAGCCGGGTCGAACCGCGCCGCCGGCAACACGATAGCCACGCCGAGCAGCACGAAGGCAAGCCGCGTCAGACCGCGGGTGCGCCCAAGCAGGTTGGCCGCCGCGCTGCTGTTGCCGCGCAAGGCGCGCTGGATGGCCGCGCTCAGGACGCCGTGAAGCAGGACGGCGATGAGGATCGCGGCGAGGATGATCAGCACGAGCGTGAATTCGGGCCAGCCGTTGGTCTCGATTAGGCCGCTCAGCCAGTCGGGCAGATCTTGGAAGCTCATTGATGAAACTGGTTTTTGGGAGGTTGCTGCGATCAAGGGGCGACACGCAACTGTAGCGGCGCAAGGCTTCAGGCGTCAAACCGGCGCGGCGCTGCGCCTGTCTGGAGCGTGTGCCCGATGATCAGTCTTGCAAAACCAGACCATCGCTGGCAAGCACGTCATCGCTGGCAAGCGCGCTCGCCTGGTCGGCGCTGATCAGGGCGGTATCGATACCGGCCAGCAGAAGCCGCCATCTCTTGCGGGTATTTGCGATGAGTTGGGCCATGATCGCCTCGACACGCTCAAGCATCTTGCAGCGCTGATCCCTGCCCTGCGCACCGTCATGCGACAGGCTGGTCAGTTCACTGACCAGTCGCTGATTTTGCGCGTCGATCGCAAGCACCGCCTCGTCCTGCATCATCGGGCCGGCATAGACCAGCATTTCCCGTTCGCTCCAGCCATTGCTGGCGCGCAGCATTTCCAGTCTGGCGCGGAAGAGGTCGGCCTGCTTCTCGTTGAGTTCGCCAAGCACCGAGCCCGTTCGGTGAGTTACAGCCGAAAAAGCTGACTGGGTGCAGGGCTGGGCAGCGATCCGCGGCGTTACCGAACCAAGCGAAAAGGTGATGTCGCCGCGATCAGCGCCTTGCTGGGCGCGTGCTGCCGCGCTCCAGACCATCAGCGCCGCTGCTGCGGCCGTCAGAAAGATCGAAACAACGCGCATGTCATCCTCGCCATGCGTTAATTCAGTCATAACGCAATTCAGCAACCGATTCGGTTAACAAAAGTTCACCGGATTATGGCTTTTCGAAGGGCGCCATCCCGAAACGGCCCGATTTGGGAAAGCCGCGCGGCGCGGGCCGGCCGGCTCCGGCCCGGTTTCCCGCCCAGTCGCGCCATTCGCCGAGCGTGCGCAAGCGCCCGGCCGAGTCGGTCCATTGCAGGCCGGCCTGACTGTCAAAAACGGCGATATCGGAAAGCTGTCCGCGGCTGAAACGCTGAAGACGAATGCCGCGTCCGCGTGCCATTTCGTTGAGCTCATCGAGTGCGAAGACGAGCAGCTTGCGGTTCTCGCCGACCACGGCGAGCCAGTCGCCACTGACGGGCACACAGGCGACCGCGCGCTCATCACCCGACAGGTTCAGCACCTGGCGGCCCTTGCGGGTGGAGGCGATCACATCACTTTCGGCAACGACGAACCCATTGCCGGCGCTGGAGGCAACCACCAGCTTGCGCTGCGGCGCGTGGACGAACAATCCCACGATCGTGCTGGCCTCCTCCAGATCAACCATCAGGCGCACGGGCTCGCCGGCGCCGCGCCCGCCCGGCAGGCTGGCGGCATCGAGCGTGTAGAATTTGCCGTTGCTGGCAAAGAGGATGAGCTTTTCCGTGGTGTAAGAGCGGATGGCGCGGAACAGGCTGTCGCCCGCCTTGAACTGAACCTTGTCCAGATCGTTGCCGTGGCCCTTCAGCGCGCGTATCCAGCCCTTTTCCGAAAGGATGACGGTGATCGGTTCGCGCTCGATCAGGGCCTCGTCGAGATCCACCTCGATCTTCGGCGGCGTGCCGAATTCGCTGTGGCGCCTGCCAAGCGGCGTATCCTTGCCGAAGGCCGAGCGCACGGCCCCGATTTCCTCCGCGATGCGCCGCCACTGGCGTTCATCGGACGCAAGCAGGGCCTCAAGCTCGGCGCGCTCGGCGCTGAGGGCGGCGTGTTCGCTGCGGATCTCGATCTCTTCCAGCTTGCGCAGGGCGCGCAGGCGCATGTTGAGGATCGCTTCGGCCTGGACATCGGAAAGCGCGTAGCGGCGTATCAGTTCGGCCTTGGGCTCGTCGTCCTCGCGGATGATGCGGATCACCTCATCGAGGTTCAAATAGGCGATCAGATAGCCATCCAGCACCTCCAGCCGATGGGCGATCTTGCCAAGCCGAAAGCGCGTGCGCCGACCGAGGACCTCCTTGCGGTGGTCGAGCCACTGGGCGAGCACATCACGCAGCGACAGCACGTTCGGCACCCGGCCGAAACTGAGCACATTCATGTTCAGCGAGATGCGCGATTCCAGATCGCTCAGGCGGAAGAGCTGCTCCATCAGCAGGTCGGGATCGACGTTGCGGGCGCGCGGCTCCAGCACGATGCGGATGTCCTCGGCCGATTCGTCCATCACATCGGCGAGCAGCGGCAGACGCCTGGCGTTCAGCAGATCGGCGATCTTCTCTATCAATCGGGATTTCTGCACCTGATAGGGTATTTCGGTGACGACGATCTGATAACCGCCGCGCGCCAATTCCTCGCGGTGCCATCGTGCGCGCACGCGAAAGCCGCCGCGCCCGGTCTCGTACGCTTCCAGGATGCTCGCCCGGTCCTCGACGATGATGCCGCCGGTGGGAAAGTCCGGCCCCGGCACATGGGCGAGCAGATCGGCGGTGGTGGCTGCCGGATGGGCGATCAGGTGCAGTGCGGCTGCGCACAGCTCGTCCAGATTGTGCGGCGGGATGTTGGTCGCCATGCCGACCGCGATCCCCGAGGATCCGTTGGCGAGCAGGTTGGGCAGGCCCGCCGGCAGCACCACCGGCTCCTTTTCCTCGCCGTCATAGGTCTCGCGGAAATCGACCGTATCCTCGTCTATCCCGCCGAGCAGCGCCTGGGCGGCCTCGGTCAGCCGCGCCTC
>DAIMZI010000008.1:0-113084 GCA_036734025.1 Dichotomicrobium sp. | reverse complement strand
GGACCGCGGGATGCACCGAGCGCCCCATTCTGCGCGAGCGCGGCCAGCGCGAAGTATTCTGCGGCCTCACCGGTATCGTCTGGCTGCACCGCAAGATTCAGGACGCCTTCTTCCTGATCATAGGCTCACGAACCTGCGCCCATCTGATGCAATCCGCCGCGGGCGTCATGATTTTCGCCGAGCCGCGCTTTGCCACCGCCATCATCGACGAACGCGACCTTGCCGGCATGGCCGATGTCCATGACGAGCTGGATCGCAATGTCGCGCGGCTGCTTGAGCGGCGACCGGACATCAAGCTGCTGTTCCTGGTCGGCTCGTGCCCCTCTGAAGTGATCAAGCTGGATCTGGCGCGCGCCGCTCAGCGTCTGTCGGTTAGCCATGCGCCGCGGGTGCGTGTGCTCAATTATTCCGGTTCGGGCATAGAGACGACCTTCACTCAGGGTGAAGATGCGTGCCTGGCCTCGCTCATCCCCGAATTGCCGGTAGAGCGGCCCGAAGCTCCGGCTTCGCTGATGGTCGTGGGTGTGCTCGCCGATGTGGTCGAAGATCAGTTCCGCCGGCTGTTCGATGCGCTGGGGATCGCGCCGGTAACTTTCCTGCCGCCGCGCAGCGCCGATGATCTGCCGCCGGTCGGAGCGAACACGCGCTATCTGCTGGCTCAGCCCTTTCTGATGGATACCGCCCGTGCGCTCGAAAAGCGCGGCGCGACGCGCCTGGCCGCGCCATTTCCGCTGGGCGCGGAAGGCACGACCGGCTGGCTGCGGGCCGCCGCACAGGCCTTCGGTGTCAAGGCCGACATATTTGAACGGGTCACCGCGCCGGGACGTGCCCGCGCCCATGCCGCGCTTGCGAACTATCGTGAGCAACTCAGCGGCAAGCGGATTTTCTTCTTCCCCGATTCGCAGCTTGAAGTGCCGCTTGCGCGGTTCCTCTCGCGTGAGATGTCAGCCGAGCTTATCGAGGTGGGCACGCCCTACCTGCACCAGCAGCATCTGGCTGAGGATCTCGCCATGCTGCCCGCAGATGTGCGCCTGAGCGAGGGCCAGCACGTTGACAATCAACTCGACCGCTGCGCCGCCGCAAAGCCCGACCTCGTGGTCTGCGGCCTTGGTCTGGCCAATCCGCTGGAAGCCGAGGGTCTGGCGACGAAATGGTCCATCGAGCTGCTGTTCACGCCGATCCAGGGTTATGACCAGGCCGGCGATCTGGCCGAATTGTTCGCGCGCCCGCTGGTGCGCCGCGCCAAGCTGAGGGTGTAGCAAGATGCAATTGACCCTCTGGACATATGAAGGCCCGCCCCATGTCGGCGCGATGCGCATCGCCACCGCGATGACCGATGTGCACTATGTGTTGCACGCGCCCCAGGGCGACACCTACGCCGATCTGCTCTTCACCATGATCGAGCGCCGCAAGAAGCGCCCGCCGGTCACCTACACCACCTTTCAGGCGCGCGACCTTGGCGGCGACACTGCCGATCTGTTTCAAACGGCCCTGCGCGAGGCTTATGCACGGTTCAGCCCGGCCGCGATGCTGGTCGGCGCGTCCTGCACGGCCGAGCTGTTGCAGGACGATCCCGGCGGGCTGGCGCGCACCGCGGGCCTGCCGGTGCCCATAGTACCGCTGGAATTGCCGTCCTATCAGAAAAAGGAAAACTGGGGCGCGTCGGAGACCTTTTATCAGATCGTCCGTGCGCTGGCGCGGCCGCGCGATGCTGATGCCCCCGGCCACGCGCGTCCCCGCGCTAACCTGCTGGGCGCCACCGCGCTCGGCTATCGCCACCGCGACGATATCCGCGAAGTCGGCAAGCTGCTGGCGAGCCTTGGCGTCGATGTCAATGTCACCGCGCCTTATGACGCCTGCGTCGCCGATATCGCGCGGTTGGGCGAAGCCGATTTCAACGTGGTGATGTATCCCGAAATCGCCTATGTCACCGCGCGCTGGCTGGAGCGCAATTTCAAGCAGCCGCGCACGAAGACGGTGCCGATCGGTGTTGGCGCGACCCGCGATTTCATCAACGAGGTTGCCGCGCTGGCGGGTACGGACCCCGCGCCGGCGCTGGCCGAACTCGACTCGCGTCTGCCCTGGTATTCCCGCTCGATCGACTCGAACTACCTCACCAACAAGCGCGTCTTCGTGTTCGGCGACGCCACCCATGCGCTGGCTGCGGCCCGTATCGCCCATGAGGAAATGGGCTTTCAGGTGGTCGGCCTGGGCAGCTACAGCCGCGAATTCGCCCGCGAAATGCGCGACGCGGCCGAGCATTACGGCGTCGAGGCACTGATCACCGACGATTATCTCGACGTCGAGGCAAGGGTGCAGGAGCTTCAGCCCGAACTGGTTCTGGGCACCCAGATGGAGCGCCACATCGCCAAGCGGCTGGGCATCGCCTGCGCCGTCATTTCCGCGCCCACTCACGTTCAGGATTACCCGGCGCGCTATGCCCCGCAGATGGGCTTTGAGGGCGCCAACGTCATCTTTGACGAGTGGGTTCACCCGCTGATGATGGGGCTTGAGGAGCACCTGCTCGGCATGTTCCGCGACGACTTCGAATTCCATGACGATGCCGTTCCTTCGCATCTGGCAGTGTCGGGCAAAATCGAGGCCTCTCGCGAAGACCGCAATGCCGAAGACCGCAATGCCGATGGCGAGGAACCGCTTGCCTGGACAGCGGACGCTGAAAACGAACTCCGAAAGATCCCGTTCTTCGTGCGCGGCAAGGCACGGCGCAACACCGAAGCCTTCGCTGCACAGCACGGCCTATCAACCATAACCATCGAGACCCTTTACGATGCAAAAGCGCACCACAGCCGTTGACCCGACGAAGATGAAGGTCGTTATCGTAACGCTGGACCGACATCTGGCGAGCGCTGTCTCTGTCGCGCGTCCGACGCTGCGCCGGGAAATGCCGGGCCTGGAGCTTTGCCTGCATGCTGCGGCCGACTGGGCCGATGATCCCGCCTCGCTGGATACCTGCCGCAACGACATCGCCACCGGCGACATCATCATCGTCACCATGATGTTCCTGGAGGAGCATATCCAGGCCGTGCTGCCCGATCTTCAGGCGCGCCGCGACCAGTGCGACGCCATGATCGCATGCATGTCGGCGGGCGAGGTCATGCGCCTGACGCGCATGGGGCGTTTCGCCATGAACGGCTCGCAGTCCGGCCCGGTCGCGCTGCTGAAGAGGCTGCGCGGCTCCAGCACGCGGACGAAGAGCTCGGGCGCCAACCAGATGGCCATGCTGCGCCGTCTGCCGCGTATCCTGCGTTTCATTCCCGGCACCGCCCAGGACGTGCGCGCCTATTTTCTGACGATGCAATACTGGCTGGCCTGCTCGGATGACAATCTGCTGAACATGGTCCGCTTCCTCGTGGACCGCTATGCCGATGGCGAGCGCGCCGGCCTGCGCGGCCAGCTCAAGGTGGCGCCGCCCGCGATCTATCCCGATACAGGCGTCTATCATCCGCGCCTGCCCGAGCGCGTCAGCGAGCATCTGAAATCCCTGCCCGGTGTGGACGCGCCGCGCGGCACCATCGGATTGCTGCTCATGCGCTCATATATCCTGTCGCGCGACACAGCTCATTATGATGGCGTCATCGGCGCGCTGGAGGCGCGCGGGTATAATGTGATCCCGGCCTTCGCCAGCGGGCTGGACGCGCGGCCTGCAGTCGAGAAATTCTTCATGAAGAATGGCGCGGCGAGTGTCGATGCCGTTGTCTCGCTGACGGGTTTCTCGCTGGTGGGCGGTCCGGCTTACAATGACGCCAAGGCTGCCGAAGAGCTGCTCAGCAAGCTCGACGTGCCCTACATCGCCGCGCATGCCATCGAATTTCAGACCCTTCAGCAATGGGGCGCGTCCGAGCGCGGTCTCATGCCGGTTGAGAACACCATCATGGTGGCGATCCCCGAACTCGATGGCGCGACATCGCCAATGGTCTATGGCGGGCGCGCCGATGCTTCCGGCGAGCGGTGTGAAGGCTGCGATCGCCATTGCGAATTCCCTTCCGATAATGGCGTCCGCACAATGCAGGTTTGCATCGCGCGCGCAGAACGTCTCGCAGCGCGGGTAGACCGGCTGGCAAGCCTGCGCACGACGCCGCGCGATGAGCGCAACCTCGCGATCGTGCTGTTCAATTTCCCGCCCAATGGCGGAGCAACCGGCACGGCGGCAAATCTGTCGGTTTTTCAATCGCTTCACAATATGCTGAAAAAGCTTGCAGAATCGGGCTACCAGGTCGATGTGCCGCAAAGCGTCGATGAGCTGCGCGAGGCGATCGTCACAGGCAATGGCGCGCAATTCGGCGCAGATGCCAATGTCCATGCGCGCATACCGGTGGATGACCATGTGCGCCGCGAGCGCTGGCTGTCACAGATCGAGGCGCAGTGGGGCACCGCACCGGGCCGCGCACAGAGCGATGGCGCGACCATTCATGTGCTCGGGCGTAAATTCGGCAATGTGTTTGTCGGCATCCAGCCAGCCTTTGGCTATGAAGGCGACCCGATGCGCCTGCTGTTCGAAAAGGGCTTTACACCGACCCATGCCTTTTCGGCCTTCTACCGCTATCTGCGCGAGGATTTCGGCGCGCATGCGGTGCTTCACTTCGGCACCCATGGGGCACTCGAATTCATGCCTGGCAAACAGTCCGGCCTGACTGATGATTGCTGGCCCGACCGCCTTATCGGCGATCTGCCGAACATCTATTTCTACGCCGCCAACAATCCATCCGAAGGCACCATCGCCAAGCGCCGTTCTTCGGCCACGCTGGTTTCCTATCTGACACCGCCGGTGACCAAGGCCGGCCTGTATCGCGGTCTGCTGGATGTGAAGGCCTCACTGGAGCGCTGGCGCGTCCTGCCGCCCGAAGATTTCGCCGAGCGCGAGCGCCTCGCCGAGTTGATCCGGGCGCAGGCCGAAGAACTCGATCTGGTTGCGCACGATGCACAATGGAGCCTCGATACGGCCGCGCACATCGCCAAGCTCTCCGCCGAGGTCAGCGAACTGGAGCAGGCGCTCATCCCGCACGGGCTGCATGTGGCGGGCGAAGCGCCCAGCGAGTCGGAACGCGCTGATCTGCTGAGCGCGATGGCCGAAGCCTCGCATGGCATAGAGTTGAGTGACCGCGCCGCGACACTGCTGGCGGCCGGCGGTTCGGCGAAAGAGGTGTTGCTGGCCCAGGGCATGGAGACCACCGAAGACAATAAGCGCATGGCGGCAGGGCTGGTCCGCGCCGCCGATCTGCTGTCGCGCGATCACGAGCTTGACGCACTGATCCATGCGCTCGATGGCGGTTTCATCCGCCCGGTGGCGGGCGGCGACCTGATGCGCGCGCCCGAAATCCTTCCCACCGGCCGCAACCTGCACGGTTTTGATCCGTTCCGCATCCCCAGCGCCTTTGCCGTGGCCGACGGCGCGCGTCAGGCGCAGCGTCTGCTCGATCGCCATCTGGCCGACGGCAACGCCTTCCCAGAATCCATCGCGCTGGTCCTCTGGGGCACCGACAATCTGAAATCCGAAGGCGGGCCGATCTCGCAGGCGCTGGCGCTGATCGGCGCCAAGCCACGGTTTGACAGCTATGGCCGTCTCGCCGGCGCATCGCTGATCCCTCTTAACGAACTGGGCCGCCCGCGCATCGACGTCATGGTGACGCTGTCGGGCATCTTCCGTGATCTGCTGCCGCTGCAAACCCGGCTCATGGCCGAGGCGTCGCTGCTGGCGGCATCGGCGGATGAGCCGATCGAGGCCAATTTCGTGCGCAAGCATGCGCTCGCTTATCGCGAGCAGCATGGCTGCGATCTGGAAACCGCCGCGCTGCGGGTGTTCTCCAACGCCGATGGCGCCTATGGCTCGAACGTCAACCTGCTGCTCGACAGCGGCGCCTGGGAAGACGAGGACGAACTGGCCGCCACCTATCAGAGCCGCAAGTCCTTCGCTTACGGTACGAGCGGCAAGCCGGTGCGCCAGCAGGAGCTGATGCGCAGCGTCCTGTCCCATGTCGAACTGTCCTATCAGAACCTTGAATCGGTCGAACTGGGCGTGACCACCATCGACCATTATTTCGACACGCTCGGCGGCATAAGCCGCGCGGTTCAGTCCGCTCGCGGACAGGTATCGCCGGTCTATATCGGCGACCAGACCCGCGGCGAGGGCACCGTGCGCACGCTCAAGGAGCAGGTGACGCTGGAGACACGCACGCGCACGCTCAATCCGAAATGGTACGAGGGCATGCTGCGCCATGGCTATGAGGGCGTGCGCCAGATCGAGGCGCATGTGACCAACACCATGGGCTGGTCGGCGACCACCGGAGAGGTTCCGTCATGGGTCTATGAGCAATTGACGCAGACCTTCGTGCTCGACAAGGAGATGCGCGAGCGTCTGGCCGGTCTCAATCCAAAGGCATCTGCAAAGATGGCAAGCCGTCTCATCGAGGCGCATGAACGCAAATATTGGACGCCCGACGAGGCAACGCTACAGGCATTGAGCGAAGCGAGCGCACAGCTCGAAGATCATGTCGAAGGCATTGCCGAAGGCGTGGCGGCATAAAGAACCAAGGAGCCGACGATGACAGTACTGCTCGACACAAGACCCGCCCGCTACAAGCAAGGCGATGGCGACGGTAGCGTCCAGGTTCAACTGGACCCATCCTTAAACATCGGCACGGCGAAGGTGTTTTCCGTCTATGGCAAGGGTGGCATAGGCAAGAGCACCACCTCGTCCAACCTGTCCGCCGCTTTCTCGATACTGGGCAAACGCGTGCTTCAGATCGGCTGCGATCCGAAGCATGATTCGACCTTTACCCTGACCAAGCGGCTTGTGCCCACGGTAATCGACGTTCTCGAGTCGGTTGATTTTCATTCCGAGGAACTGCGCACCGAGGACTTTGTCTATGAAGGCTACAACGGCGTGATGTGCGTCGAGGCGGGCGGCCCGCCGGCCGGCACAGGCTGTGGTGGCTATGTCGTCGGCCAGACGGTGAAGCTGCTCAAGGAGCATCACCTGCTCGAAGATACCGATGTGGTGATCTTCGACGTTCTGGGCGACGTGGTGTGCGGCGGGTTCGCCTCGCCATTGCAGCATGCCGACCGCGCCGTGATCGTCACCGCCAACGATTTCGACTCGATCTTCGCCATGAACCGGATCGTTACGGCCATCAACGCCAAGGCGAAGAATTACAATGTGCGCGTCGCCGGCGTTGTCGCCAACCGCAGCAAGGACACCGACGAGATCGACAGGTTCAACAAGGCGACGGGCTTGCGCCGGCTCGCCCATTTTGCCGACATCGACGACATACGCCGCAGCCGGCTGAAAAAATCGGTGCTGTTCGAGATGGACTCGACGCCCGCCCTTGAGGTCGCGAAGGAAGAATATCTTCGCCTGGCCGCCACACTTTGGGCGGGCACCGAGCCGTGCGACGCCAAGCCGATGAAAGATCGTGAAATTTTCGATTTCCTGGGATTTGAGTGATGCCTGGTTCATCCTACATCGAGCGCCGTGGGCGGCTGGGTGAATATTTCGACAAGACCGCCGTTGACGCCTGGTCGCGCCTGACCTCCGATGCCCCCGTCAGTCGCATCCGCGCCACCGTGCGCGCCGGACGCGACCGCATGCGGTCCTCGCTGCTCGGCTGGCTCCCCGATGATCTGTCGGGGCTGCGCCTGCTCGATGCCGGCTGCGGAACCGGGGCGCTGTCGCTGGCGGCTGCGGCCCGGGGCGCGCATGTGGTGGCGGTCGATCTGGCGACCAATCTGATCGATCTGGCCCGCGAGCGCGCCAAGGGCGAGCCGGGCGCCGACCAGATCGCCTTCGAGGTCGGCGACTTCATCGATCCGGCCTGGGGCGAATTCGATTATGTGGTGGCGATGGACTCGCTCATTCATTACAGCGGTGATGATATCGCCGGTGCGCTTGCTTGCCTTGCCGCGCGCACGCGCCTCGCGATCCTGTTCACATTCGCCCCGAGCACGCCCGCGCTTTCGGCCATGCATCTCGCCGGGCGGCTGTTCCCGCGCGCCGATCGTGCCCCGGCCATTCAGCCGATCAGTCACAACCGGGTCTGCCGGCTCATTGTTGCGCATCCTGATTTGCAGAGTTGGGATGCCGCGCGCACGCACCGCATCGCCAGCGGCTTTTACACCTCTCAGGCGCTGGAGCTCGTCAGGTCATGAAGTCGCTCAACGCAGCACTTGCTCGCAACTGGATGAAACTGGGGTCGGAGTTCCTGCCCTTCGCCGATGCGGCGTCATCTCAGTTGCCGCTTGGGCGCCTGCTGCGTCTGTCACTTTTCCAGGTCTCGGTCGGCATGGCGATCGTGCTGCTCACCGGCACGCTCAACAGGGTGATGATCGTCGAGTTGGCCGTGCCGGCATCGCTGGTGGCGCTGATGGTCTCGCTGCCGCTGTTATTTGCGCCCGCACGCGCCTTCATCGGCTACAAGTCGGACACGCACCGCTCGTTCCTCGGGTGGCGGCGGGTGCCATATATCTGGTTCGGCACGCTGTTACAGTTCGGCGGATTGGCGATAATGCCATTCTCTCTGCTCATCCTGTCGGGCGACACGACCGGGCCGATATGGATCGGGCAGGTGGCCGCAGGACTGGCGTTCCTGCTGGTCGGCATAGGTTTGCATACCACTCAGACCGCCGGCCTGGCGCTCGCCACCGATCTGGCGCCTGAGGATGCACGCCCGCGCGTCGTGGCGCTGCTTTATCTGATGCTGCTTGTCGGCATGCTCGTCAGCGCGCTGGTATTTGGCTGGCTGTTGTCGTCCTTCAGCCAGGTCAAGCTCATCCAGGTCGTCCAGGGCGCTGCGGTGCTTACAGTCCTGCTGAATGTCGTGGCGCTGTGGAAACAGGAGAGCCGTGACCCATCGAGGACTGCCCATGACCGTGAGCTGCCTACCTTTAGCGAGGCATGGCGCGAATTCACGACAAACCGCCGCGCCGGCCGGATTTTCCTGGCCGTCGGCCTGGGAACGGCGGCCTTCGCCATGCAGGACATATTGCTTGAACCCTATGGCGGCGAGATCCTCGGCCTGTCGGTTGCCGCGACGACAGCGCTTACGGCGATCCTTGCTGGCGGCACGATTATCGGGCTTGCGCTTGCGGCATGGGCGCTCGGTCGCGGGACCAATCCCTATCGCCTCTGCGCGGCCGGCGCGCTTATCGGGGTCGTCGCATTCGCAGCAGTGATCTTCTCCGATCCGCTGGGCTCTACCATGCTGTTCCGCGTCGGGACGGGCCTGATCGGTCTGGGCGGTGGCCTGTTCTCTGTCTGCGCGCTGATCGCGGCGATGGAGCTGGCCGACGGCGGACAAAGCGGTCTGACGCTTGGCGTTTGGGGCGCGGTGCATGCGACGGCAGCCGGCGGCGCCATTGCGCTTGGCGGCGCCCTCAAGGACATTGTTTCAACGGCGGCAAGCCAGGGTTTGCTGGGGCCAGGAATGGCAACGCCCGGCATCGGCTACAGCGTTGTATATCATATAGAAATCTTCCTGCTCTTCGCGACATTGGTCGTCATCGGGCCGCTGGTTCGTCGGCCTGACCGCGCCGCCCAGGGCAAGAGAGCGAAATTCGGCCTTGCCGAGTTTCCGGGCTAGCGGTGTTACATCTAAGGGAGCCAATCCAATGGAAATCGGAGCTATAACCAGTCATATCGACGTCGCCCAAGTGGTCCTTTACACCTTCTGGATCTTCTTTGCCGGGCTGATCTTTTATCTGCGCCGCGAAGACCGCCGGGAAGGCTACCCGCTTGAATCGGAAGTCACGGGCGCAGCCGACACTTCGGCAGGCATGCTCTGGGTGCCTGAACCCAAGGTCTTCCTGCTGCCCGATGGCGGCACCGCAACCGCGCCACACAGCCGGTTCGAACCAAAGGACATCAAAGCCCGCCCCGTCGAGGGCTGGTCGGGCGCACCGCTGGTTCCCACCGAGGACCCGATGCTTGCCGGCGTTGGTCCGGGCGCATACGCCCAGCGCGCCGATGTCCCCAACCTGACGCTTGAGGGCCATCCCAACATCGTTCCGCTGCGCGCATCGCACGGGTTCAGTATCGTCGAAGGCGACACCGATCCGCGCGGCTTCGAGGTGATCGGCGCCGACGGCAAGCAGGCCGGCACCATCAGCGATGTCTGGGTCGATCAGTGCGAAGCGCTGATCCGCTTCTTGGAAGTGGAACTGCCAACGCAGACCGGCTCGGGCGAGGAAGACGGTATATCCGCTCCAAGAAGGGTCTTGCTGCCGATGCCGCTGGCGCGCATCCACACTGGCCAGAGGCGCAAGCAGGTGCTGGTCAATGCGATCCTCTCGCATCAGTTCGCCAATGTGCCGACAACCAAAAATCCCGATCAGGTCACGCTGCTCGAAGAAGACCGGATCTACGCCTATTACGGTGCTGGCACCCTTTATGCCGAGCCGTCCCGTCAGGAGCCGCTGTTATGAGAGAGCATGATTACGAGCCCGTTCGCGGGCTTCCGGAAAAGCTGCCCCAGGGCGAACGTATCCTGTGGCAGGGGGCATCCGACTGGCTGTCCTTTGCAGTGCGCGTATTTCATGTGCGCTTCGTGGCCGGTTATTTCGCCATCGTCCTTGCGTGGACGCTGTTTGCGGGCATCTGGGAGGGGCGTTCGGCCGCATCCATGATGACTTCGGCGATGTGGCTGTCGCTGGCGGCGATCCTGGCGCTCGGTGTGCTGTTCGGTCTGGCGGCCCTGTTCGCCCGCTCGACCGTCTACACCATCACAAATCGCCGCGTCGTAATGCGCTATGGCGTCGCCATTCCGATGACGATTAACCTGCCTTTTACCACGATTGTTTCGGCAGGCCTGCGCACCTATGGCGACGGCACTGGCGATATCCCGCTGAAACTAAACGGCGACGGCCGGCTAGCCTATCTGCATCTTTGGCCAAATGCGCGGCCCTGGTACTTCAGCAATGCGGAGCCGATGCTGCGCTCGGTCCCGGAGGCTGAACGAATTGCAGCCCTGCTGTCTGAAGCACTAGCAGCAAAGCTCGCAGGTGAGCCGGTCAAGGGAGCCGTTCAGCAGCCCGAAGCGGTGGTGGAAAAACGCGTTGCCAAAGGCGGTCGTCTGGCCGCAGCGGCGCGCTAGAGACGGGAGACGAGCGAGATGTCGGAGATGCCTGCAAGCAGAGAACCGAGCCAGGGCGGGGTTCTTCGCTATGCGCTTTTCGGCTCGCTGGTGTTGATCTGCTTTGCCCTCGTCGCCGTCTTCGGTGGCCGTATCAGCGACATGGGCCGAGTAGCCATGCCCGAGGGCACGATCGTGCAGAGCGTCAATCTCCGGTTCGAGGACCGCCCGAACGGAGCCGTCGAGGTCTATGACGAGGACACCGGCGCGCTGATCGTCACGGTTGAGCCGGGCCAGGGCGGGTTCTTGCGCCAGGTGATGCGCGGTCTGGTGCGCGAGCGCCGTCTTAGCAACATGACAGCGCGTGATCCGTTCACGATCCAGCGCTGGGCGGACGGCCGCGTCACACTGCTCGATCCGCGCACGGGACGTGTGATTGATCTTGGCGCATTCGGGTCAACTAATGCTAAGGTCTTCGCACAGTTTCTGGCTACAGAAGGGCGAAATCCATGAGCAGTGGCAATCTCGCGGTGCCCCAGAGCGGCGGGCTCCTGACACGTCGAAGCTTTGAGGTGCCGTGCACGGTCCATGTGTCACATACATTTGACAGTCTTCATGCCCACGTGGAACTCGTGGGCGATGTGCGGGTCAACCCCGGCGACGAGGTGATCGTGCATGGCGAACCTATCCGCGTTCCCTACGGCGAAACGGCGGTGATCGAGCGCCGCGCCACCGTCATCAGGGCCAACTGGCTGGAACGCACTTGGACGAAAATGACCGGCGATCTCGAATTTATGGAACTCTGCGAGTTCAGCTTTTCGGAACAGAGGAGCCTCTAGTCATGGCGGTCGCATATGATGCACCCAACGAAACGACGCGTCGCGCCCAGGAAGATACGGTCCTGAGCCCACGCTTTTACACAACCGATTTCGAGGAACTCGACAAGACCGATGTGAGCAGCGTGCGCGGCGAATGGGACGAGCTGATCGCCGAGATGCGTTCGGACCCGAACAAGAACCATTTCGTCCGCAGCGAGGAATGGGATCGGATCGATCTGGACAGTCTGCCCGAAGGGCTGCGCAAGGAGTTCATCGATTTCCTCGTCAGCTCGCTGACCGCAGAATTCTCAGGTTGCGTGCTTTATGCCGAGATGAAGAAGCGCGGCACCAATCCGGACATTTGCGAACTGTTCAAATATATGAGCCGTGATGAGGCGCGCCATGCCGGCTTCATCAATGATGCGCTCAAGGAATTCGATATCGGGGTCGATCTGGGCTTTCTGACAAAGTCGAAGAAATACACGTTCTTCCAGCCGAAGTTCATTTTCTACGCGACTTATCTGTCGGAAAAGATCGGCTATGCGCGCTACATCACGATCTATCGCCATCTGGAGCGAAATCCCGACCGCCGTTTCCACCCGATATTCAAATGGTTCGAGAAATGGTGCAATGACGAGTTCCGTCATGGCGAGGCGTTCGCATTGCTGATGCGCGCCAATCCGCACACGCTTACCGGGCTCAATCGGTACTGGGTGAAATTCTTCCTGCTCGCCGTGTTCGCCACGATGTATGTGCGCGATCACTTGCGGCCCGAATTCCACAAGGCGTTGGGGATCGAGCCGACCGAGTACGGCATGCAGGTGTTCCGCATCACCACGGAAATCTCAAAGCAGGTTTTTCCGCTCACGCTCGACATAGACAATCCAGCCTTCCTTACCGGACTGGAGCGGATACGCCGCATGTCTGATGGCATGGCAGCGGCAAAACAGCGCGGCGGCGTGGTCGGACGCATGCAGCAGCTTGCATATGGAGCCGGAGCCGCGATCTCCTTCCTGAGGCTTTACGCCATCCGTAGCAGGTCCAATGAGTTGCCGGCAGAGAGCCGGCTGGTCCCAACCTGGTAGAACGAGGCTGCAACCTCATGTTCGACTATGCTCTGCCGGTCATGTTTGCGCTCTTCCTCTGGTGGTTCAGCACCGGAGCGATCCTCTGGGTGGACGGCCTGCCCAGGCGCACGCACCGGTGGAGCATGCTCATCATGACCCTGATCACTCTGGCCGCGCTGTACGGACTGGTGATCACGAGTTCGAACACCAGCATCGCCGGCGCCTACTGCGCCTTCACCTGTGCGCTACTGGTGTGGGCCTGGCACGAGCTCAGCTTCCTCACCGGCTTCGTGACCGGCCCGCGCCGGACGCCCTGCCCGCCCGACAGCCGTGGCTGGACGCGCTTCCGTCAGGCCAGCGAGACTGTCATTCATCACGAGCTTGCGATCGCTGCGACACTCGTGCTCATCGCCGTCCTGACATGGGGAGCGCCCAATCAGCTTGGCCTTTGGACATTCGTTGCTTTATGGGCCATGCGCCTGAGCACGAAGCTCAACATCTTTCTAGGCGTCGCCAACGTGGCGTCGGAGTTCCTGCCCCCGCACATGAAATATCTCGAAACCTATTTCCGCCGCCGCCCGATCAACCTGCTGTTCCCATTCTCGGTGACGATCTCGACAGTGGTGACGGTGCTGGTCTTTGCCCATGGCTTCAGCGAAAGCGCAGGCCCGGCATCGGCGGCTGGCGCGATGTTCCTCGGCGCGCTGCTGGCGCTGGCCGTGCTCGAACACTGGTTCCTGGTTCTGCCGATCCCCGCCACTGCGCCGTGGCGCTGGGCCATGCAGGACTTCGAGAGGGAAGACTTGAGATGGTCCGCGACGGCGCAGACGCAAGATCCGGCCTCAGAAGCATTGGCCAGGGAGCGCGCCGCCCGCAGCGCCCCGGACGGCGATATCGGGCATCGGCCCCCAGAAAGTTTTACCGGGGCACAGATACTGGGACTTAACCAAGACGTTCCCCGGCAGATTCGCTCGGGTGCACTGCATGTCTACCGGGGGCGTCGGTCTGCGACTGGCTCGCTGGATTGAGTGGAGGAAATCATGAACTATAACCAGTTTTTCAGCGACCAGCTCGATGAGCTGCGCAGAGAAGGCAATTATCGCGTATTCGCCGACCTTGAACGTCGCGCCGGCCAATTTCCACGTGCCAAGCACTACCGCAGCGACGGCGACACCGAAGTGACCGTCTGGTGCTCGAACGATTATCTCGGCATGGGCCAGCACCCCGATGTCATCGCCGCCATGCATGCCGCTATCGACGCTTGCGGCGCCGGAGCGGGCGGAACCCGCAACATCTCCGGTACCAATCACTACCATGTGCTTCTGGAGCGCGAACTGGCCGACCTCCACGCCAAGGAAAGCGCGCTTCTGTTCACCTCGGGCTATGTGTCCAACTGGGCAGCGCTCAGCACCCTTGCATCACGAATGCCCGGTTGCGTGGTCTTCTCCGACGCAGAAAACCATGCCTCCATGATCGAAGGCATCCGCCACAGCCGCGCGGAAAAATGCATCTTCAGGCACAACAGCCCGGAAGATCTCGACCGCAAGCTGTCGGCCTATCCGCGCGAAACGCCCAAGCTGGTGGCATTTGAGTCGGTCTATTCCATGGACGGCGACATCGCCCCTATTGCCGAGATCTGTGATGTCGCCGAAGCACACGGCGCCATGACCTATCTCGACGAGGTGCATGCCGTGGGGCTATACGGGCCGCGCGGCGGCGGTATCGCCGAGCGCGAAGGCCTGATGGACCGTATCACCGTCATCGAGGGCACGCTCGGCAAGGCGTTCGGAGTCATCGGCGGATATATCGCCGGAACCTCGGCCTTGTGCGATTTCGTGCGTAGCTTCGCCTCGGGTTTCATCTTCACCACGGCGCTGCCGCCGGGGATTGCCGCGGGCGCCGCCGCCAGCATCCGCCACCTGAAACGCAGTTCGCTCGAACGTGAGCGCCATCGCCAGGCTGTCGCCAAGGTTCGCCGCCGCCTGGATGCCATCGGCATCCCCTATCTGCGCAACCAAAGCCATATCGTGCCGGTGATGGTCAAGGATCCGGTGAAGTGCAAATGGATCAGCGACTGGCTGCTCGAGCGGCATAACATCTATGTGCAGCCTATCAATTATCCGACCGTGCCCAAGGGAACCGAACGGTTGCGGATAACCCCCTCGCCGCTGCACACCGATGCCGACATCGACCGTCTGGCCAATGCCCTCAGCGAGCTGTGGTCCGAGTGTGCGCTCGCGCGCGCAGTCGCCTGACGGCGTTGCCGATGTGATGACGGGCGGGCTTGCGTCCTTCGCCGGGAAGGGCGGGAGCGTCGTGACCAATCAACTCTGGATATTGCGCGCCGCTTCATGCAACAACGAGAGGCGGTCGCCAGACGGGCGCGGCCGCCCGCACGGCGCGAACTGGATGCCAGGGGCGCGGCCCTTTCGGCCTCGGGCGCCCGGACAATGCGGCTTTCAATGCAGATGACATTTTAACGGGTTCAGCCATGGCGCCGGTTTATCCTTTCTCCGCTATCGTCGGTCAGGACGAGATGAAACAGGCGCTGATGATCGCCGCCGTCGATGCGAGCATTGGCGGCGTGCTGGTGTTCGGCGAGCGCGGCACCGGAAAGTCAACCGCCGTGCGTGCTCTTGCCGCCTTGCTCCCGCCCATCGACATCGTTGCCGATTGCCCCTATGGCTGTGATCCCAAAGCCCCCTGCAATGTCCCCGGCGCGTGTCCGGGAACCACCGGTCCGCGCCGCGCCGCGACCGCGATCAGCCGGCCTGTGCCGGTCGTCGACCTGCCTCTGGGCGCAACCGAGGATCGCATCGTCGGCGCGCTCGATCTGGAACGCGCGCTCAGCAAGGGCGAGAAATCGTTCGAGCCGGGGCTTCTGGCGCGCGCCAATCGCGGCTTTCTTTACATCGACGAAGCCAATCTGCTGGAAGACCATCTCGTCGATCTGCTGCTCGATGTCGCCGCCACGGGAGAGAATATCGTCGAGCGCGAAGGGCTGAGCGTGCGCCATCCGGCGCGCTTCGTCCTGGTCGGCAGCGGCAATCCCGAGGAAGGCGAATTGCGACCTCAGCTTCTTGACCGGTTTGGTCTGTTCGTCGATGTCGCGACGCCGCGCGATGTCGCCTCGCGGGTCGAGGTGATCCGCCGCCGGGATGAATTCGAACGCGGCCCCGATGCCTTCATCAAGAAATGGCATGCCGAAGAAGAACGTCTGCGCGCGCGCCTGGTCGAAGCAAAGGCGCGTATTGCCAGCGTGACGCTTGGCGATGAGGTCGTGGAGAAGGCGGCGGCCCTGTGCCTCAGCCTGGGCACCGACGGGCTGCGCGGCGAATTGACGTTGATCCGTGCGGCGCGCGCTCTGGCTGCGCTTGAAGGTGGCAAAGCAACCGGTCTGTCGCATTTGCGGCGCATTGCCATATCGGCGTTGCGCCATCGTCTGCGGCGTGACCCGCTCGATGAAGCCGGCTCGGGCGTGCGCGTGGAGCGCGCCCTGGAAGAGCTGTTCGGTCCTGAAAAGGTGCAACCCGCCGCCGCCCCGAAGTCAGGCAAACGTGCGGCCGAGAAAGCCGTGTCCGGGGCCGCGCGCTCATGAGCAATGCGGGCGTGCATGTATCTGGCGCGGGTCTTGTGCGCCCGGATAGCGAACGGCGCGCCGCCGATCCAGCCACCAGTCAGCCGGAAATGCCCGTGCAAGTCGGCCTGCCGGACGCATGGGCCGATGCCGCACTCGCGGCGTTGCTGCTCGCGGTCGATCCCGTCGGGCTTGGCGGCATAAGTCTGCGCGCGCGGGCCGGGCCGGTGCGTGAGATCTGGCAGGATCAGTTCACCAGGCTTCTGCCAGGCGACATGCCCCTGCGCCGGCTTCCCAATGGCATCGCCGATGATCGGCTGCTGGGGGGCCTCGACATAGCGGCCACGCTCCGCGCCGGCCGCCCGGTCGCAGATCGCGGCCTGCTGGCGGAAACCGATGGTGGCATCCTGTTCGTGCCAATGGCTGAGCGCCTGCCGGGAGCGGTGGCGGCGCGGCTGGCGCGTGTTCTGGATACGGGCGAAGTGGCGATGGAGCGCGACGGGCTGGGTTCGCGCTCGCGTTCACGGTTTGGGATCATCGCCTATGACGAAAGCGCCCAGGATGAAGAACCGCCGCCGCGCGCGCTGACCGACCGGCTCGCCTTTCACCTGAACCTCGAGAGTACAAGCCTTCGCGAGGCGATATCGTTCGACCATGATGCCGCCATGCTGCCGGCGGCCCGTTTGCGGCTGGAGCAGACCGAAGCCGGCGCCGACGCGGCACAGGCGCTTTGCGAATTGGCGCTGTCGCTGGGCATCGTCTCGCTGCGGGCGTCCCTGCTGGCGCTTCGCGCGGCGCGCGCACATGCGGCCTGGCGCGCAGTGGGGCGGGTGGAACAGGACGATCTCATGATCGCGGCGCGCCTTGTGCTTGGTCCTCGCGCCACGCAGTTGCCATCAGATGAGCCTGAAACGCAGCCTCCCCCGCCGCCTGATGATCAGGATGACGACCAGGCTGAGCCGCCCACCGAGCAGGATCTGTCTGACCGTGACATCCTGCTGGCTGCGGCGAAGGCGGCCATCCCCAAGGGCCTGCTCGACAGGTTGCTGGCATCAGGCGCAAGCGCGATGACGCCGGCCAATGCGGGACAGGCCGGCGCGCCGCAAACCTCGCTCAAGCGCGGCCGCCCGGCTGGCGTGCGCATCGGTGCGCCGCGTTCCGGCGCGCGGCTCAGCATCATAGAGACCCTGCGCGCCGCCGCGCCTTGGCAGAAGCTGCGCAGACGCGAAGCGCGCATGACCCGGCGTGGCCGCAGCGGCATAATCGTCCAGCCGGAAGATTTCCGCATAAGCCGCTTCAAGCAGCGGACCGAAACGGTGACGATATTCATCGTCGATGCCTCGGGATCGACCGCGCTGAACCGTCTGGCGGAGGCCAAGGGCGCGGTGGAACTGCTGCTGGCCGATTGCTATGTGCGCCGCGATCAGGTGGCCATGATTGCCTTCCGCGGCCGCGGCGCCGAAATGTTGCTGCCGCCGACACGCTCGCTGACACGGGCCAAGCGCAGTCTGGCCGGCTTGCCCGGCGGAGGCGGTACGCCGCTGGCTGCCGGGCTCGACGAGGGGCTGCGGCTTGCTGAAAGCGTGCAGCGCAAGGGGCAGACGCCGATCCTGGTGCTGCTGACCGACGGCCGCGCCAACGTCGCGCGCGATGGGACGGGCGGACGCGCCCAGGCCGGCGAAGACGCCGCAGCCGCCGCACGCATGGTGCACCAATCCGCGCATCTCGCCGTATTGATTGACGTGTCGCCGCGCGCGGGAGATGCCGGCCGGCAACTGGCCGCGGCGATGAACGCCAATTACCTGCCGCTGCCGTTTGCAAATGCTGCGGACCTGTCGCAAGCTGTGCGAGTGATATCGTCGGTGCGTGGCACCTAGACTTTCAGCAAAGGCGGGAATTGGTCATGCGCCTCGAAAGTGCGACGGAACAAGAACTTAGAGTGCGTTCATTGACTCCGGTTTCTTTGAACGCGCTCTAGATCGCATGCGGCAAGTGCGAGAAGGCCCTTGCTGCGCTGACAAAGTCATTGGGCAATAACTGGCATGCGGGCAACGATCCGCGCTTCGTTGCACGCGGCCTGCAATCACCGAGGTAAATCGTGTCTTATGCAGCCCTTGGGGCGTTTGCACTGCTGGTGCTCGCTGCCGCTTCCACCGGCGCAATCTTCACGCCCGGCGAATGGTATGAGCGCCTGCGCAAACCATCATGGACCCCGCCTGACTGGCTCTTTCCCATTGCCTGGGCTGTGCTCTACCTGATGATCGCGGTTGCCGGCTGGCTGGTATGGAAAGTCGATCCGCTGCATCCCGCGCTCGGTTTCTGGGGCATCCAGCTGGTGACCAACGCGGCCTGGTCGTGGTTGTTCTTCGGGCGGCGCGAGATGGGCCGCGCCTTTGCCGATCTGGTGCTCATGTGGTTGTCGATCGCCGGGTTCATCTTGCTGGCCTGGCCGGTCTCGCCGCTGGCGGCGCTGCTTTTCGCACCATATCTCGTCTGGGTCAGCTTTGCCGGCGCGCTCAATTACAGCGTCTGGCGGCTCAATGCATAATGTGGTCCGGGCATGACGAACGTGGACATGGAAATGGCGCGGCGGCGCAGTGGTGCGGCCAGCGAGGGCGATCGACCGGTCTGGAGTGTTGACGGGGCAGACTGGCCCAACCGCGATGCCAGCCGCTTCGTCGATGCCGGCGGGCTGCACTGGCATGTGCAGATCATAGGCGAGGGGCCGCCGGCCCTGCTGCTCCATGGGACGGGTGCATCCACCCATTCATGGGCCGCGCTCGCGCCGCTTCTGGCGAGGCAGTTCAAGGTCATCGCACCGGACATGCCCGGGCACGGTTTCACCGGTGCGCCCGCTGCCAGTCAGATGTCGCTGCCGGCAATGGCCCGCCACCATGCCGAGCTGTTGAGCGTTCTGGATGAGCGACCCGTGCTTGCCATCGGGCATTCCGCCGGCGCGGCGATACTGATGCAGATGGTGCTCGACGGCACGCTTGCACCCGATTTGCTGGTCAGCCTGAACGGCGCGCTCATGCCCTTCGGCGGGTTTGCGCGGCACATTTTCCCGCCGATCGCCAGGGTCCTCATGCTCAACCCGATGGTGCCCCGCGCTTTCGCCGGACGCGCCGCCGATCGCGACCGCGTGGAGCGGCTCATCAAGGGCACGGGCTCGGACATCGACGCCCGGTCGCTAGACAGGTATCAGATGCTGTTCACCAAGCCGGCCCACGTCTTCGGTGCGCTGAGCATGATGGCGAATTGGGACCTCGACCCGCTCCGGCGGGGCATGGCGCGCATCAGCGTGCCAACAGTGCTGGTGACCGCCGACAATGACCTGTCCGTGCGCCCCTCCACGGCGATCAGCGCCGCCGATCTGCTGCCGAACGCCAAACTTGTCTTCCTGCGCGGACTGGGGCATCTAGCTCACGAAGAGGATCCCGAACGTATCGCCGAGGTCATTCTCGCGGCGGCAACCGAGCGGGGCATGATGGCATGACAGCCGTGAGCGCCGGGCAAAGCGCGAGATAATTCACAGAAGGGTCTGCCGACATGCCGGTAGCCGAGCGTCTTCCTCACGACCATCCGCTGCGCATCCCTCTGAACAACGAGGTTCACGCTCGGCCGCCCGAAGAGCTGACGGCGCCCCTGCGGCTTTCCTATCTGGCAATATTCATCGACAAGGAACAGGGCGAGAGGAACCAGCAGGCATTGCTGGAACTGGCAAGGGCGCATGGCGCGCCGCTTCCCGATATGCACTCCAGCCACTACAGCGCCAATCTGGGCTTCATGCGCATCAAGTGGGAGCGCCACACCGAGTTCATGCGTTACAAGTTCATCGTCGATGGCGCGGAAAGCCGGCCTTTCGCAGAACCGGCGGTCTCGGTGGTGCCGGCCGACTTTCTCGCCGCGCTTGATGGTGAGACATTGGTCGCCACCCATGTGGTTTTTGCCAAGCCTGGCCCCGAGCCGGTCGATCCCGACGAGCTTTCGCGCGAGTTCTTCAATCGCTCCGGGCTTGTGGGCTCGCAGGTCGCCGGCGGCGTGGGCAAGGCATTCACCGACTTTCGCATTCAGGCCGATGGCTTCAGCCGCATCTATATGGAGGATCACGGCCTGACCCAACGCCAGGCCGGGCGAACGGTGCAGCGGCTGCTTGAGATCGACAGTTACCGGATGCTTTCGCTGCTGGCTTTTCCGCTGGCGCGCCAGCTCGCGCCCCATCTGAGCGATTCGGAAAAGCGTCTGGTCGAGATCACCACGGCAATGACGGCGGCATCAGGCGTCGATGAGCCGGAAATGCTCGATCGGCTGACCAAGCTTCAGGCGGAGATCAGCAGCCGCCATTCCGACAATGATTATCGCTTCAGCGCCTCGGCGGCCTATTACAGTATCGTGCGCAGCCGCATTCGCGAATTGCGTGAAGAGCGCATTGCCGGCCTCCAGACCTTCAGTGAATTCATCGAGCGCCGGCTGGCCCCGGCAATGAGCACCTGTGAAGCCACGGCGCGGCGTCAGGCCTCGCTGGCCGAGCGGGTCGGGCGCGCCACGCAATTATTGTCAACGCGGGTGGACATTGCACGGCAGACGCAAAACCAGGCGCTGCTCGAATCTATGGACCGACGCGCCAAGCTGTCGCTGCGTCTGCAACAGACGGTCGAAGGCCTGTCGGTGGCAGCCATCACTTATTACATCGTCAGTCTTGTCGGTTATGCCGCAAAGGGTGCGGAACGGGCGGGGACGATCTCCAATCCCGATCTCATAACGGCAATCAGCATTCCCGTCGTCGCGCTTGTTATCGCGCTTGCAGTGCGCCGCGCCAGAAAGGTGCTGACCAGTCCAGGGGAGAAGCTCGGCGATGATTGACCGGCTCGGCAGGAAAGAAACGTCATGATGCTGGCAAGCAACCTGTTGGTGCAGTTCGAATGGCTGATCATTCTTTTCCTCGTTCTGGGCGTGGCCGTGTGGGAACTGATCTCGCTTCAGCGCGAAAAACGTCGCAGCCGGCAGGCGCCCGCTCGCGATGCCGACGAGCGCGACGACCAGACGCCTTGAAGGCTTACCAGAACTGGCGCGGCATGCGGAATGGCAGCATCAGCTTGACGATCGGCGAACGGAACCGGTCGAGGCACAACGATTCGTGCATGGCTGTTGCCGATTTGCCCCACAGTCGGGTGGACAGTAGCGAGCGCGCATAAAACGGCGTGTCCTCCAGCGTCTTGAGCACCCGCGCATCACCATCATCGGCCTGCGTCGCCCTGGGCACCAGCCAGCGGGTCCGCGGCAGCTTCAGATTCTGCGGCGGCGTCATGTCGTGCATCTGGCCGGAATGATCGAACATCAGCCCGAGCGAGCGGCGCTCGCCTGAGCGCATCGTCACATCGTAAAGCACGGCGGTGCCGTCCGACAGGCTGGCGCGTGACCAGTCCCACCGCTTGAAACCCGCCTCCAACGACTCCTGCCCGCGATTGTGATCCAGATAGGCTGGGCCGCTCCAGTTCAGGCCGGGTCGCTCAAGCTCGACCTCAACGCGCGAAAATGGGGCCATCGGCGACCAGCAATGCCGCGCCTGGTCGTCAAGCTCGATGGCCGCATTCGTGAAGGCGCTTGGATGAAGCCGTACACGGCCTTTGATGCGGCCGGGAAAGGGAACCGTGGGTTCGTTGATTTCGACGTTCAGCGCCGTGCCATCCCAGACAAGTCCGCTGCGCCCTATGGTGAAGGAGTTGCCCGTGCGCTCGACGGACGCCGCGCCGCGCTCCGTCATCGCCCATTTGTGCCCGCCCTTGCCGTACAGCGCAACGTTCAGCGCGCAGTGATCCAGCGGATCGCGTCGCCCCGACCATGCATAATAGGGGGAAAAGACACTGCCGATGAACGCGATGATGGTCAGCCCGTGCTGTCCGTCATCGCTCAGTGCGTCGATGTACCACCAGGCATACCCCCCCGGCGGGACGGGCCGCTGGAAAGCGAATTCAGGATGATGCTCCTTGCCGCTGCCCGGCCCGACAAGGCTGCCATCGGCACGCCCGGGCCAGGATGCACGCTCCCCCCGGCCAAATAGAGCCCCGGGACCTTCGTCTGGGAGCCGGGCCGATTGAAGGACGCCCGCCAGCCGTGTGATGCCGCCCCATAGATCGCCCCGCCAGTTCCCGGAAATCGGTGCTCGAAATCCGTCGGCGTGGACACCAGCGTCTGGTCCGGATGCCGCCGCAAGCGCAGGCCTTGGCGTTCCAGCAGGGAAAATACCCGTTGTTCGCATTGCCCGATTTCCTCCTGTGTGAACCGATGAACATCGCCGATGGCCGGCGCGTTGATGATGCATAGCAACCGCTCCGGGCCCGAGGGCGGCTGGCCCCTGCCTTCGCGGTCGGCGCGGTCCTGTGCGCAGATATAGACCGTCGGCTCCATCGGCAGGCGCGAGCGGCGGAAAATATCATCGAATTCGGCTGTGTAATCGGACGAGAAGAACACGTTGTGCCGGACCAGCGGAAATCCCTCGGCCCTCGCCACCATCGCCCAGGTCATGGCGGACAAGGAGCGTTTGCCGGCGGGAATGCGCGGTGCAGCCGCGGCGATATCCTCGCCCAGCATACCAGCAGCCAGCGCGCCTGAATCGGCGTTGACGATGACGGCGTCGGCCTCGATCCGGTCGCCGTCTTCCAAGACCACAGCGCTCACGCGCCCGTCTTCCAGCACGACGCGCTCGACATGGGCGTTGTAGCGGAACACGGCGCCATGCCTTTCCGCCAGCCCCGTCACGGCCTCGACCAGACGCTGCATGCCGCCATCGACCAGCCACACGCCGGATTGCTCGACATGAGCGACGAGCATGAGGGTCGCCGGCGCCTCGAACGGCGAGGATCCGCAATAGGTGGCGAACCGGCCAAAGAGCTGGCGCAAGCGCGGATCATGAAAATACCGACCCAGCGCCTTCCACATCGTGGCATAGGGGTTCAGCCGCCAGAGATCGGAGAAATTGTTGATGCCGACGCGGCTGATCATGCCCGGCAGGCTGGGACGCGGCTGCTGGATGAATGAGTTTTCCAGCGTCTGATAGATAAGCCGCGCCTCGTTGCAGAAGGCAAGATAGCGCTTGGCGTCGCCCAGGCTGGAAAACCGGCCGATGGCATCAGCCGTGTTTGCCGGATCGGCGAACAGATCGAGCCGCGCGCGCGGCCCCCAGGAATTGCGCGCCAGGAGTTCTGCCGGCCGCAGCGTGAGATGAGCGTCCAGCGTTTCACCGACACTCGCGAATAATTGCTCGAACGTGTCGCGCATGGTGAACACCGTCGGACCGGTATCCAGCCTGGCCTCGCCGATCTGCACTTCTTTCAGCTTGCCGCCGGGCCTTGCCGCGCGCTCCAGCACCGTCACATCCATTCCGTGTGAGGCCAGTTCCAGCGCGGCGACGACACCGGCTATGCCAGCGCCGACAATGACAATTCGCTCTGCGTTCAAGACGTACCCAACTCGATATCGGTTAGCATGGATGCGGGTGTGTCAAACTTTTCTGACAATATCATGTGACAAGTTCAACTGACATTTATATGTTAGTTCATCTGGGCGGACAACACCGAGTTCGGCTCGATGACCGGATGGCGAGCGACATGGCGGACACACGCAGCAGGCACGACACGGCCGGAACTCGCAGCCCTGCCGCGCGCGCAGGCGCGCGAATGACCTTGCTCGACAGGCTTTACGCATGGCGCAACCGGCTGGTTTCCAGCCCGGCGTTTCAGCGCTGGGCGTCAGCCTTCATACTCACCAGGCCGATCGCGCGGGCGCGGGCGCATGCGCTGTTCGACCTGTGCGCGGGCTTCGTCTATTCGCAGATCCTGCTGGCCGCGGTTCGCCTGGGGCTTCTTGATCATCTGTCCGGGGACAGTCTCACCATCGCCGAACTGGCGCCGCGCATGGGTCTGAGCGAGGACGCCACGGCGCGCCTGCTGGCCGCGACGACTGCGCTCGGCCTCAGCGAGCGGCGATCGGGCGGCCGCTTCGGCCTTGGGATGCAGGGCGCGGCCTTGCGCGGCAATCCGGGCATAAGCGCCATGATCGAGCATCACACGCATCTGTATGCCGATCTCAATGATCCGGTTGCGCTGCTGCGCGGCCAGGGCGGGCGCACCGAACTGTCGCGCTACTGGCCATATGCCGAGGACGCCGAACCGGCTGCGCTGACGGATGATGAGGTGCGCGCTTATACCGAGTTGATGTCCGCGTCCCAGGGGCTGATCGCGCACGACATCCTCGATGCGGTGTCGCTTCGGCCTTACACGTGCCTGCTTGATGTGGGCGGTGGCGACGGGACGTTCGTCGCGACTGCGGCCCGGCGCTGGCCCGAACTGCGTGTCATGCTGTTTGATCTCCCCCGCGTTGTCGAGCAGGCCGGACAGCGGCTGCGTGCTGATGATCTTGGCGCGCGGCTGAGCCTGCATTCGGGCGATTTCTGCCGCGATGCGCTGCCGCGCGGGGCCGATATCATTTCTCTCGTTCGGGTGATCCTCGACCATGACGACGCGCGCGTGCTCGAGATCCTGCGCAATGTTCATGCTGCGCTGCCTGAAGGCGGCGTGCTGCTGCTGGCCGAGACCATGTCGGGGGTCAGGGGCGCCGAGACAATCAGCGATGCCTATTTCGGCTTCTACCTGATGGCCATGGGGCGGGGTCGCCCGCGCACGCCCGATCACATCGCGCGGCTGCTTTCCTCGGCTGGCTTTGGCGCGGTGAAGCTGCGGCGTACGCGGCGTCCCATGCTGACCCAGGTGATGACCGCGCGAAGGCCCTGACAGCTGTAAAACAAACTTGACAATTGGATCAGTCAATTTAGACTTACAGCATGGATCGACTGAAACAAGCCGCACAAGCAGGCGCAGGGAAGATGACGCCCACCTTGAACACCACAGCCGTAATATTGGAGGCGCCCGAAAGGATCGTCCTCAGCGAGCTGGTTCTGCCGCCGCTTGGCGAGGCGGATGTGGTGGTCGATATCGATTGGAGCGGCATCAGCACTGGCACCGAAAAGCTGCTCTGGTCGGGCCGCATGCCGCATTTCCCGGGCATGGGCTATCCCCTTGTTCCCGGATATGAGTCAGTTGGCCGTGTCACGGCGGCGGGGCCCGCCTCGGGCCGGGTCGTGGGCGAGCGGGTCTTCGTGCCCGGCGCGCGCTGCTTCGGCGAGGTGCGCGGCCTTTTCGGTGGCGCGGCCTCTCGGCTCGTCGTTCCCGGGGACCGGGTGGCGCCGGTGCCTGATGAGTTGGGCGAGCAGGGCGTACTGCTGGCGCTGGCCGCTACGGCATATCATGCGATCGCCGGGCAGGGTGGCGACGGGCCTGTGCTGATCGTCGGGCACGGTGTGCTCGGCCGTCTGCTGGCGCGCCTGTCAACCAAGCTTGGCACCGAGCCGCCTACGGTTTGGGAGAATAACCCGATCCGCGCCGACGGCGCGCAGGGCTATGTGGTCACCGACGCCGAGACTGATGTGCGCCGTGACTATGCAACGATTTACGATGTCAGCGGCGATGCCGGCATTCTGGACACGCTCGTCATGCGCCTGGCGCCATGCGGCGAGATCGTCCTTGCTGGCTTTTACAGCGAGCCGCTGAGCTTCTCGTTTCCGCCCGCCTTCATGCGCGAGGCGCGCTTTCGCGTCGCCGCGGAATGGAAGGCGCCTGATCTGGCTGCCGTCGTCGATCTGATCGGCGCGGGGCAGCTTTCCCTTGCGGGCCTGATCTCACACCGGCAGGACGCCGGTCGTGCGCTGGATGCCTATCGTACGGCGTTCAACGATCCGGCCTGCCTCAAGATGATATTGGATTGGAGAGGACGCTCATGAGTATCACCAACGGCGCCCTGAAGAACGGAGCTTCGGATAGTGCAGGAAGCTCGATCGAGGCCATGCGCGACCAGTTGCGCGCGGAAGCCGCGGTTGACCCGGACCCCGTAGCCACCGAAGCACCGACGAAAGAGACGCAGATCATCGCGATCTATGGCAAGGGCGGCATCGGCAAGAGCTTCACCCTGTCCAACCTGTCCTACATGATGGCGCAGCAGGGCAAGCGCGTGCTGCTCATCGGCTGCGATCCGAAATCGGACACGACTTCGCTGCTGTTCGGCGGGCGCAGTTGCCCGACCATCATCGAGACCTCCACGAAGAAGAAGCTGGCCGGCGAAGACGTCGCCATCGGCGATGTCTGCTTCAAGCGCGACGGCGTGTTCGCCATGGAGCTTGGCGGACCTGAGGTCGGGCGCGGGTGCGGCGGACGCGGCATCATCCACGGCTTCGAACTGCTGGAGAAGCTCGGCTTTCACGATTGGGATTTCGACTATGTGCTGCTCGATTTCCTCGGTGACGTGGTGTGCGGGGGCTTCGGCCTGCCGATCGCGCGCGACATGTGCCAGAAGGTGATCGTCGTCGGCTCGAACGACCTGCAATCGCTTTATGTGGCCAACAATGTGTGCTCGGCGGTGGAATATTTCCGCAAGCTGGGCGGCAATGTCGGCGTGGCCGGAATGGTCATCAACAAGGATGACGGCACCGGCGAGGCCGCCGCCTTTGCAGATGCCGTCGGAATTCCCGTGCTGTCGGCCATTCCGGCGCATGATGACATCCGCCGCAAGAGCGCGAATTACGAGATCATCGGGCGGCCCGGGACCGAGTGGGCGTCGATGTTCGAGGATCTGGCGACCAACGTCGGCGAAGCGCCCCCTGTTCATCCTGAGCCGCTGACCCATGACGGGCTGCTGAGCCTGTTCAAGAGCAAAGACGTGGGCGGCGATTTCGTCCTCCAGTCGGCGACCTTCGAGGATATGTGCGGCAAGAACTATGAGCCGATACCGTCCCTCGAAGTCGTTTACGATACGGTTTGAGGGCGAGCGTGATGACGGACAGGCCCCACATTGATGGCAAAGGCACGGGCGAAGTCGTTTATGACGATGCCGGCGCCACTCCCGTGGCCAGCGATGCCGCCTCGGCCGAAACGGCTCTGCCTGCGTCCTCATCTGTGCAGGCGCTGCCGGCCCAGGGCGATGGCGCGAGCTGTCATGCTGGTGCCGACGAGATGCGCCGCGCCGCTGAAGCCGCGGGCAAGAGCGAAACGCTCAATCGCTACGCCAAGGATTATCCGGTAGGCCCCCACGACAAGCCGCAGAGCATGTGCCCGGCGTTCGGATCGCTGCGCGTTGGCCTGCGGATGCGGCGCACCGCGACCGTGCTGTGCGGCTCGGCTTGTTGCGTCTATGGGCTGACCTTCACGTCCCATTTTTATGGCGCCCGGCGTACGGTCGGCTATGTGCCGTTCAATTCCGAGACGCTCGTCACGGGCAAGCTGTTCGAAGATGTCCGCGAAGCCGTGTTTCAGCTTGCCGACCCGGAAAATTATGACGCCGTGGTTGTGACCAACCTGTGCGTGCCCACGGCCTCCGGCGTTCCGCTTCAGCTTCTGCCCAAGGAAATCAATGGTGTGCGGATCATCGGCATCGACGTGCCGGGTTTCGGCGTGCCGACCCATGCCGAGGCCAAGGATGTGCTCGCGGGCGCCATGCTGGCCTATGCGCGCGCCGAGGCGGAACGGGGGCCGGTCCTGCCGATGGACGGCGCCGCGCGCGGAGTTCCGACGGTGACGCTGATCGGCGAAATGTTCCCGGCCGACCCGATAAGCATCGGTCAGCTTCTGGAGCCGCTCGGTCTGGCTGCCGGACCGGTCGTGCCCACGCGCGAGTGGCGCGAGCTGTACGCCGCTCTTGATTGTGCCGTGGCCGCCGCGATCCATCCATTCTATACCGCCTCCATCCGCCAGTTCGAGCGCGCCGGCCGCAAGGTGGTCGGGTCAGCACCGGTCGGCCATGATGGCACCGCGGCCTGGCTTGAAGCGATCGCGGACGCTCACGGCATCAGCGCACAAAAGCTTGACGCCGCCAAGAACGCCGCGCTTCCGGCCATCCGCGCTGCGCTTGAGAACGCAAGTATCAATGGCCGCATCACCATCTCGGGCTATGAAGGCTCCGAATTGCTGGTGGCGCGCCTACTGGTCGAGAGCGGCGCCGATGTGCGCTATGTCGGCTCGGCCTGTCCGAAGACGAAATGGTCCGACCCTGATCGCGAATGGCTTGAGGCGAAGGGCGTGCGCGTCCAGTTCCGTGCGTCGCTGGAACAGGACGTGGCCGCGATGCTCGAATTTGAGCCCGACCTGGCCATCGGGACGACGCCCGTGGTGCAAAAGGCCAAGGAATTGGCCATTCCGGGGCTGTATTTCACCAACCTCATCTCGGCCCGGCCGCTGATGGGGCCGGCCGGCTGCGGCTCGCTGGCAAGCCTGGTGAATACGGCGATTGCCAACAAGCACCGGTTCGACGACATGAAGGCGTTCTTCGCTGGCGTCGGCGAAGGTCATGCCTCCGGCGTCTGGGAAGACACGCCTCGGGATCACCCCGAATTCAAGGCGCGCTTTGCCCGCCGTCTGGCCAAGGCCGCCAAGGATCAGGAGGCGGTCGGATGCTGATCCTAGATCACGACCGCGCAGGCGGATATTGGGGCTCGGTCTACGTGTTCACGGCGATCAAGGGCCTGCAGGTGATCATCGACGGACCGGTCGGCTGCGAAAATCTGCCGGTCACCTCGGTGCTGCATTACACCGACGCGCTGCCGCCGCATGAATTACCCATCGTCGTCACCGGACTGGCCGAGGAAGAGCTGGGCCGCGAGGGCACCGAAGGCTCGATGAAGCGGGCCTGGAGCAGCCTCGACAAGGATCAGCCCTCGGTCGTGGTCACCGGCTCCATCGCCGAGATGATCGGTGGCGGCGTGACCCCGGCAGGCACCAGCATCAAGCGCTTCTTGCCCCGCACGATCGACGAGGATCAATGGGAGAGCGCCGACCGCGCCATGAAATGGCTGTGGACCGAGTTCGGCCCCAAGAAGATGCCCAAGCGGCGCCCGCGCAAGGACGGCGACAAGCCCCGCGTCAACATCATCGGTCCGATCTATGGCACCTTCAACATGCCCTCCGATCTGGCCGAGATAAGGCGTCTGGTCGAGGGCATCGGCGCGGAGATCAACATGGTCTTTCCGCTGACGAGCCACCTCGAAGACGTGCCGAACCTGGCGCAGGCCGACGTCAATGTCTGCATGTACCGCGAATTCGGCCGCCAGCTTTGCGAGACCCTGGAGCGGCCCTACCTGCAGGCGCCGATCGGGCTGCAATCGACGACACAGTTCCTGCGCACGCTGGGCGAGCTGCTGGACCTTGACCCCGAGCCCTTCATCGAGCGCGAAAAGCACACCACGATCAAGCCGCTGTGGGATCTGTGGCGTTCGGTCACGCAGGATTTCTTCGGTACGGCCAGCTTCGCCATAGTCGCGAACGAGACCTATGCGCGCGGCGTGCGTCACTTCCTTGAACACGATATGGGGCTGCCCTGCACCTTTGCGTTCTCTCGCAGCGCAGGCGCCAAGCCGGACAATGCGGCCGTGCGCCAGGCCATTCGCGAAAAGACGCCGCTCATCATGTTCGGCTCTTACAACGAGCGCATGTACCTTTCCGAAATCGGCGCGCGGGCGATGTATTTCCCGGCGTCCTTCCCCGGTGCGATAATCCGCCGCCATACCGGCACGCCGTTCATGGGCTATGCGGGCGCAACCTACCTTGTGCAGGAGGTATGCAACGCGCTGTTCGACGCGCTGTTCCATATCCTGCCGCTCGGCACGGAACTGGACCGCGTCCAGGCCACGCCGGCCCGGCTGGAGCGCGTCGGCTCTCGGCCATGGGACGAAGACGCCCAGCGGCTGCTCGATGAGTATGTCGAGCGCGAGCCCTTCCTGATCCGCATTTCCGCGGCGAAGCGGTTGCGTGATCAGGCCGAGAGAGATGCACAAATGGCGAACGAGGACCGTGTCACGGCCGATCGCGTCGCCAGTTCGCTGATGAAGATCAAGGGGGGGCAGGCGGCATGATCCATTTCGCCAATGTCTCCTCAGCAGGCTTTTCGCATCGGCCCGATCCAGCAGGATTTGGGCTCGCTGCGGAAAGAAAAGGACCGTTGCCACGTCTGTCGCGCGGCGCGCGGTCCCGGCAAGTTCGATTGCGGGTTTGCCACATTGAAGCAGGCGGAGCTGTCCCAAGGGAGGATCGGTAATGGCCCAGGCATCTAAATCAAGTCGTTCACAAATGACTTTATGGCAGCACGAAGCCAGAGAGTTCCGACTTCTCTATTGGGTGAGTTTCTTCATCTTTCTCGTCGCGGCGACGCTCTCGCGCGTTCTGCCGTGGCAGAGGAATGGCGGCTTCACTGGGGTGATTGGTGTCCGCAGATCGGTGATCGCGGAAGCGAGAGCGTCTGCTCAGACACTGATTCCGTTTGCTTTCATGAAGTAGTGAGCAGGCGCAACCCCAGTCTGTGCCGGCATATGGCCTGAAACTGAGTGTCTAACAAGAAGAGAGATAGTCTAATGGTAGACAAAGACCACAGCCTTTCGGGATTAAGCGAAAGCGAAGCCAAGGAATTCCATGGTATTTTCGTGACTAGCTTTATCATCTTTACGGTCATCGCCATTGTAGCCCACATCCTCGTGTGGCAGTGGCGCCCGTGGTTGCCGGGTCCTGAAGGTTATACTTCGCTCGTCAACGACGCCAAGCTGGCGATGACTTACGTTGCGCAATACTTCGGCTAAGGAGAACAAGACATGTGGCGCATTTGGCTTATCTTTGACCCGCGCAGGACGCTGGTCGCGCTTTTCACGTTCCTTTTCGTGCTGGCAATCCTGATTCATTTCATCCTGCTCAGCACGGATCGGTTCAACTGGCTCGAAGGACCGCAACGGGCGGCCTCCAACTCTGTGGAAGTGACTCTCCCGCACGACTTGGCATAGCCAGAAGGTCTGCCCGGTCGAATTCGGCGATGCGGCAGGAGCGATCCTGAGCAGCATCGGCGCAGACCGGGCGGGCCAGGCCTTGTGCGGCAATGCGCTGACTTTTTCCGCATCGCCGTGGCCCTGCCCAGTTTGTTGCGCCGAGGAAGTTCCGAACTGAATTTCCTGACTTGAGGATAGAAAAATGGCACTGCTTAATTTCGAGAGGAAATATCGCGTTCGCGGAGGGACGCTCCTCGGCGGAGATTTATTCGACTTTTGGGTGGGTCCCTTCTACGTCGGTTTCTTCGGCGTATTGACGATTTTCTTCTCGGTCCTGGGAACGCTGCTGATCATTTACGGCGCGTCGCTGGGGCCGACCTGGAACATCTGGAAGATCAACATCGCGCCGCCGGACATCAGCTACGGGCTCGCTTTCGCGCCGCTCAAGGAAGGCGGGCTGTGGCAGCTCATCACGATCTGCGCGCTCGGAGCCTTTGTTTCCTGGGCGCTGCGACAGGCGGAAATTTCACGCAAGCTGGGTATGGGATATCACATTCCCATCGCCTTCAGCGTGGCGATATTTGCCTATTTCAGCCTTGTGGTGATCCGCCCTGTGCTGCTCGGCGCCTGGGGTCACGGGTTCCCTTACGGCATTTTCAGTCACCTCGACTGGGTGTCGAACGTCGGCTACCAATATCTGCATTTCCATTACAACCCCGCGCACATGCTGGCCGTGACATTCTTCTTCACGACGGTGCTGGCGCTGTCGCTGCATGGCGGGCTGGTGCTTTCAGCGGCCAATCCCGGCAAGGGCAAGGAAATGAAGACTCCGTCGCACGAAGACACATTCTTCCGCGACACGATCGGCTATTCGATCGGCACGCTGGGCATTCACCGGCTCGGCCTGTTCCTAGCCTTGAACGCGGGCTTCTGGAGCGCGGTATGCATCATCATCAGTGGACCGTTCTGGACGCGCGGCTGGCCGGAATGGTGGAACTGGTGGCTTAACCTGCCGATCTGGGCATAGGAGCGGAGGCCGTCATGGCAGAATATCAAAATATCTTCACCCAGGTGCAGGTGCGGGGGCCGGCCGAAATGGGCGTTCCCCTGCCCGCTGGCAACGACGATCGCGACGGACGCCCGTTCTTCCAGTACTGGTTCGGCAAGATCGGCAATGCCCAGGTGGGTCCGATCTATCTTGGCTGGACAGGCACGGTATCGATCGTCTGTGGTATCACCGCATTCGTCATCATCGGCCTCAACATGTGGGCGTCGGTGGGCTGGGATCCGGTCCAGTTCGTCCGCCAGCTTTTCTGGCTCTCGCTGGAGCCGCCGGGACCTGAGCATGGCCTTAAGATCATCCCGCCGCTCAACGAAGGCGGCTGGTGGCTGATCGCCGGCTTCTTCCTCACAACCTCCATTCTGCTTTGGTGGTACCGCACCTATCGCCGGGCGATCCAGCTTGGTATGGGCACCCACATCGCATGGGCGTTTGCCGCGGCGATCTGGCTGTATCTGGTCCTCGGTTTCATCCGCCCCATCCTGATGGGAAGCTGGAGCGAAGCCGTGCCGTTCGGCATCTTCCCGCACCTTGACTGGACGGCGGCCTTCTCGATCCGCTACGGCAACCTGTTCTACAACCCGTTCCATGCCCTTTCGATCGTCTTCCTTTATGGCGCGACGCTTCTGTTCGCCATGCATGGCGCGACGATCCTGGCTGTCAGCCGGTATGGCGGCGAGCGTGAACTGGAGCAGATCAGCGACCGTGGGACTGCAAGCGAACGTGCCGCGTTGTTCTGGCGCTGGACCATGGGCTTTAATGCGACCATGGAATCGATTCACCGCTGGGCGTGGTGGTTCGCTGTGCTCTGCCCGCTTACTGGCGGGATCGGCATCCTTCTCACGGGCACGGTGGTTGACAACTGGTATCTCTGGGCCGTGAAGCATGACTTCGCCCCTGAATATCCAGCGATCATGCCGCCCACGATCGACCCGGCCACGCAGTAAGAGGTAGTCATGAAACTCGGAATCCCAATTCTCCTGGTCCTCGGCCTGTTCGTGGTGGTCGCGATGATGTTCACTTCGGGCTGGGACCGGCCTCCTATCAAGTCTGAACAGGTTGGCTATCGCGGTGTTGGCACGGTCGGGATCATCAATCCCAGAACCGAAGCTTCGCTTCGCGTGTCGCAACAGGCGCCGGATGAGCCTTACCCGCTCGATTCGACCGAGGGCGAACGCGCCGGCGAATTCTATGAGAACGTCCAGGTGCTGGGCGATCTGAGCGTCGATCAGTTCAATCGGTTAATGGCCGCCATCACCGAATGGGTGTCGCCCGAACAAGGCTGCGCCTATTGCCATGCCGATGGTGAGGAACTGTCTTCGGACTCGCTCTACACCAAGGTGGTCAGCCGGCGGATGTTCCAGATGACGCTGCACATCAACGCCAACTGGAAAGACCATGTCGGTGATACGGGCGTGACCTGCTACACCTGTCACCGGGGCAATCCCGTGCCGGCCAATATCTGGTTCGAGGATGCAGCCTCGATGGCGTCCATGGGCATGTTGCAGGCGCCATCCTTGCAGAACAAGCCCAATCCGGCGGCCGCTTCGGCTTCGCTACCGGTTGATTATCTGAGCGACATTTCCCGCGAGACGGCACAGATCCGCGTGGTCGGGCAAAGCCCGCTGCCTTTGCGGGGCGAAGCCGGCCGCAGCATTCAGGCCACAGAGCAGACTTATGGTCTGATGATGCACATGTCGCAAGCGCTCGGCGTCAACTGCACATACTGCCACAACAGTCGCGTCTTTTCGGACTGGAGCGAAAGCTCGCCACAACGTGTGACCGCCTGGCACGGTCTCGCGATGGCCCGGGATATCAACCTCAATTATCTCATACCGCTCAAGCCGGTTTATCCTGAGATAAGGCTGGGAGAGCTGGGCGATGCGCCGAAAGCGAACTGTGCGACCTGCCATTATGGGGTGAATAAACCGCTTTATGGCGCGCAGGTGCTGAGCCAGTTTCCGTCGCTGGCGGGGCCACAATAAATCTGTGGACGTGTTGACCTTCGACTACTCTGGGCGGCTCCTTCGGGGGCCGCTTTTTTTTCCGTTGGGACGGGCGCAAACCAGCAATATCCGCGTTGTCGCGGGTCCGGGCGGTGGTCGGCATCCGAATGAGCCTGTTTCGCCGCGATGTCTACATGGTGAAAGGGGCCGCCGGGGAAGGGCAGCGTCGCATGAATGCGCTATTTATCGTCATCCGCGTCCTTCTGGTCTGCATCGACGACGCCTGAGATGAGATTTGCGCGGTTGAGCGCGGCTTCGCTGATCATCGCATGTGACACAGCCGGCGTCATCGCATCGACGAGGCGGGCAAGTGATGCACGATGGCTGCGTGCCAGCGCCTCCGCTTCTTGCACCGACACGGCCTCAAATTCTATGCGGGCGCCGGGCAGCAGTCGCCCAAGCTTCGCCAGATCGGCCGAGATTACCGTCGCGATCTTGGGATATCCCCCCGTGGTCTGATGGTCGGCCAGCAATATTATGGCCTGGCGCGAGCCTGGGACCTGAATTGCGCCGGTCACGATCCCGTCTGATGGCAGATCATAGCCCTTGCGGTGGCGTAGCTCGGGCCCGGCAAGCCGCATGCCCATGCGATCGGCCTCCTGGGTTAGCGTGAACGGATTCTCAAGCAGTGCGTTGATGGCATCATCGGTGAACCAGTCATCCTGAGGCCCCAGCACGACGCGCAGCCGCGGATTACTTTCTGGTCTCATGGCGCTCGGCAGCATCATCGGCCGTGCGCCCGCGCCGCGCCGGCCAACCGAGAGCAGGTCTCCGGCTCGCAACGCGCGGCCTTCATGTCCCCCCATGCCGCTGCGCAGATGTGTCGCGCGCGAGCCAAAGATCGCGGGCACCTCGATGCCGCCTGAAAAAGCCAGCGTCGCAACGCCCGAGCCCGCAAGGGCTGAGACGCCGAATTCGGTCCCGTGGGAAATCTCCACCGCATGTCCGGACGGATGATGTGTTGCGCGCTCGCGATCATGCACGAACAACTGCGCCGACGAGCCGGCCAGAGCGACGAGCATTGGCCCGCCCCGCGCGCGCAGCCTGGGGCCCGAGAACCTGATCTCCAGCGCAGCGTCGCCCGCCGCGTTGCCGACCAGCGCATTGGCCAGAAACAGGGCGTCTGGATCCAGAGCGCCTGATGTTGGAACCCCGAGCGCCTGAAATCCCCATCGCCCGCCGTCCTGGACAGTGGTCTGCAAGCCGGGCTCGATTACCAACAAGCCGAATTGCCCGAGCCGGGACTTCAGCGCGTTGCCTGCATCATCCGTTTCGTGCAATTGCAATTGCCGTTCATTGCCGTAATGGTATCGCCGCGCGGACGCTCCTGCAGCGACGGACCGACAGGTGAGTTCAAATCAATTTTCCCGCAGGCTGCGGTGGAAGCGTTTCCGGCACCCCGTCAGGAGCGCCGAAATGGTCGAAATATCGAGCATCTATCGCCTCGACCGGCAATATTATCAGGACATCGGTGGTACCGAACTGGCGGTCGACCACGGCCCCATCGCCGATATAGGCACCCAGCCGAAGATAGCCCTTGATCAGCGGGGGCAGCAACTTCAAGGCGGCGCGCGCATCGACCTGCTCCTTCGGCAGCAGGTTCATGTCCTCGAAAAGATGCGGGTGAGCGCTTACGCGCCATTTCTCGGGTGCGCGGGCGTGATGATGCAGGAAGCTGAGCGCTATCGCGTGATCACGCGGGTCGGTTCCGGCAAAACTCGCACAGCCGAGCATCACGTCCACATCATGTTCGCGGACATAGCTCCAGATGCCCTGCCAAAGCAGTTCCACCGTGCGGCGGTTGCGATAGGGCTTCAGGACGCAGGAGCGGCCAAGCTCCATGAATTTGTAGGTTTCGCGGCGTGCAGCTATCAGAGGGGCAATATCATATTCGCTCTGGGTGTAAAAACCGCTGTGACGTTCAGCGACCTCCTGGCGCAGGACACGATAGGTGCCCACGACGCGCGGGCTTCTGGGCCAGCGTTGGCGCGCGCGCGGCTGCCCGCCCTTGTCGACCACCAGAAGGTGATCGCAGATAGCATCGTAGGGGTCCTTGTCGCGGCGGCTCAACATGGCCTCGGCATCGGGAAGCGCCGACATTTCCTCATAGAATACGTGATACCTCAATCGCTGGGCGCGACGAATGTCGCCGCGTGAGCGAGCCAGACGAACTTCCAGGTCACCCAGGCGGCCATAGACCTTCAACGGCACCTTGCGCATGGCGAATGTGCGCGCCTTGCTCCGGCTTGGATGAAACGGAAATAAGTGAGCGGACGCTGACGCCAAGGCCCTGGGCGGCCGGAACTTGCTGGCTATGCGTTTTGCGTTAAGTCTCATCTCACTCCCTGGAGCAGCGAAGCCGCATGCTGATAGCGCATCAATCATTCAAGAGCGCCGACGTACAGATATCAAGCTTTCCAGTCGCTCCGGACCGTGCCAGTTTCCTGTTCCAGGCAGCACGGGCACAAACGAGACTGCAAGACCGACGGGCTGTGCTCATAAGCACATGCTGTCATGCAGCCAGATTTCAGCATATGGGCAGATTTTGTTTCGGCGCGCATATTTTTTCGCCGAACACCGACCCGCGCTCAAAATTTGATCCTGTACAGCGCGGCAACCCAACCAGCCCCATCTCATCGCCCGCCGAAGCAGCAGCTAACCCCGATTGCGCCATAAATCCGATTGCAGCGCAATCGCATTCGCCATTCTCGTTCCAAGGCGCTTTCTCGACAGGCCGCCACCGTGATCAGGCCGCGACGCGCTGCATTCTCTCGCCTCTCAGCCCCAGCGCCTCTGCTACATGGATATGTGCGACCTCGCCACAGTCATCAAGATCCGCCAATGTCCGCGCCACCCGCAATGTACGATGATAGCCGCGAGCCGTCAGTTGCATCTTTTGTGCAGCGTCTATCAGCAAGGTGCGGGCGTCTTCTTGCAACACGATTGCATCTTCCAGCACGGGTGCGGGGCAGGCCGCATTGGTTCTGATGCCGGGCTGCCCCAGCTCTGAATATCTGCTTGTCTGGCGTGCGCGCGCAGCATTCACCCGGCATTGCACCTCAGCGCTGCTTTCGGCCCGGTTGTGGCGCGCCAGTTCTGCGGCCGGAACCGCGGCCATGCCGATCTGGATGTCGATACGGTCGAGCAGCGGCCCGGAAATGCGATTACGGTAGCTCTCCTCGCAGACAGGTCCACGGCGACAAGTATAACCGGGTTCGCCCGCGCGCCCGCAACGGCACGGGTTCATAGCTGCCACAAGCTGGAACCGGGCGGGATAGGCAATTCGATGGTTGGCCCGCGCTATCGTGATCTCGCCGCTTTCAAGCGGCTGGCGCAAAGCATCCAGGACTCGCGGGGCGAATTCAGGCAATTCATCGAGGAAGAGAACGCCAAGATGGGCAAGCGCCACTTCACCGGGTTGCGGCCGTGTGCCACCGCCAACCAGGGCGGCCATGCTCGCTGAATGATGCGGTGCCCGGAAGGGGCGGTCCCGGCTCATGCCGGTCTTCGACAGGAGGCCCGCCATGCTCTGGATCATGGATACTTCGAGCATCTCGGCTGCGCTCAGCGGCGGCAGGATCGAGGGCAGTCTTTCGGCCAACATCGATTTGCCTGCTCCGGGCGGACCAATCATCAGCAGGTTGTGTCCCCCCGCAGCCGCGACCTCAAGAGCGCGCTTCGCCATGTCCTGCCCGCGCACGTCGGCAAGGTCCTTCCTCCCCGGGGAAGATGAGGTGGCGAGACCGGGGGTTGGTCGTGACAGAACCTGGTGGCCTTTGAAATGGTTCACAAGGCTCAACAGGTCGGGCGGGGCGAGGACTTCGACATCGGCCCCCGCCCAGGCCGCCTCAGCGCCGCAGGCGGCGGGACATATCAGGCCGCGATCATGCGCGCTCGCCCCGATCGCCGCCGGCAGGGCGCCAACGACCGGCGATATGCTGCCGTCCAGCGCCAGTTCGCCGATTACGCAATAAGGCTCGAGTTGATCGCCAGGGAGCGCACCGCTTGCTATCATCAGTCCCAGCGCGATCGGCAAGTCATAATGGCTGCCTTCCTTGGGCAGATCGGCGGGGGAGAGGTTGACCGTGATCCGTTTGGGCGGCAGCGCCAGGCCGATGGCCCCCAGGGCGGCGCGAACCCGTTCGCGGCTCTCCGCCACGGCCTTGTCGGCCAGCCCGACGATCGTGAATGACGGCAGACCGGCGCAGACGCTAACCTGCACATCGACAGGATTGGCTTGTATGCCGTGCAACGATACGGTGGACACGCGCGCAAACATTCACTCCTCCCGAATAACCCGGAATGAAGTGTCACCCATTTCGTGAATGTCGTCAAGAACAATTGAAGAACATGGACGCTCAGGCGATGCGCGCGTGACGCTTTCCCAACCGCTCTTCTATCCTGTCCCAGATCGCCGCTGCGATATCGACGCCGCCAAACCGCTTGATTTCGCGCAGGCCGGTGGGCGATGTGACGTTGATTTCGGTCAGATAAGTGCCGATGACGTCGATCCCGGTGAAAAGCAGCCCCCTGCGGCGCAGTTCCGGGCCCAATCTGGCACAGATTTCCAGGTCTCGTGGCGTCAGATCGACGGCTTCGGCACGGCCGCCGATATGCAAGTTAGAACGGGTTTCATCCGCAGCGGGCACCCGGTTGATTGCGCCTAAAGGTTCGCCGTCCACCAGAATGATGCGCTTGTCGCCGAGCCGCACCTCGGGAAGGTATTTCTGCACGATGAACGGCTCGCGGAATACGCCCTGAAACAGCTCCACCAGAGAGGCCAGGTTGGTGTCTGTGGCCGCGAGCCGGAAAACCGCAGCGCCGCCATTTCCATAGAGTGGCTTGAGGATGATGTCCTCGTGCTCTTCGCGGAAATGGCGCACCGCATGCAGGCTCCGGGTGATCAGCGTCGGTGGCGTGAGATCGGCAAATTCGGTGACGAAAATCTTTTCCGGGGCATTGCGGACATTTACCGGATCATTGATGATCAGCGTATCTGGCTGCAGGCGTTCCAGCAGGAAGGTCGTACTGATATAACCCATGTCGAAAGGCGGATCCTGGCGAAGATGGATCACGTCCAACTGGCTTAATTCGACAATGCGCGCTTCGCCCAGATGAAAATGCGCGCCCGGCGTGTCGCTAACGCGCAGATCATGTCCGCGCGCCAGCACCTTGCCATCGAGCATGTATATGTCGCCTGGCAGATAATAGAATATGTCATGCTTGCGGTTCTGCGCTTCGAGTATCAAAGCGAAAGTTGAATCGCCCCGAATGTCGATTAGCTCGATCGGGTCCATCTGAAAACCGGTCTTGAGCACGGCAAGGCGCCTTGTGGGTCGGGGGCAGGCTGGATTGTGCCACTTATGGCAAACAGGTTAGCACCGGAATGCATCTGCCATATGGTATGGCGGATCGCCGGGCGATATCAAGATGGCGTCGAATGTCATCTCGCAATATTCATATTCGGGATTGCCCTGGAGCCAGACTTCCGCAGCGCTGAATATGCGCTGCTGTTGCCTTGGTGTAATGGCATAAGCGCATTCCGACCGGCTTTTGCGCCGCTTGACCTCGATGAAGCTGAGGCGATCATTTCTGGCCGCAACGATATCGACTTCGCCGCATCCGCTTCGAAAGCGCCGTTGCAGGATCGAGAATCCCTTCTCACGCAGCAGGCTTGCCGCCAGGTCCTCCGCCGCCATGCCTTTTTGATACGAACTCGTCATTGACCGATATTGTCTAATGGAAAAACGCTTTAAGCCTGTCAGCTCCCAGCTATGGTTCGGGAACCGTCAGAAATCGGACTGATCCCCATCCAGACCCCTTAGACTTACATCATATGCACGTTTGCGTTGCACCTTCAAGTCCCGCGCAACCTTCTGAACAGCGTCGCGCGCGCTCATCGACTTTAGCGCAACACTCAAGGCTTCGGATATTTCTTCATCACTGACATTCCTGGCCTGCGCGCTCCCCACAAGAATGACGATCTCCCCCTTGTTCAGGGGCTTCGCGTCGGGGCCGTGAAATTCTGCCGGCGTTCCTTCCATGATCTCCTCGAATGCCTTGGTGATCTCGCGAGCGACGACAACCCGGCGCTCCTCGCCGAGCACCTCGCCGATATCGGCCATCGTTTCTGCCGCCCTGAGCGGACTTTCATAAAAGACGAGCGTCGCATCTATACTGGCGTATGCCTCAAGGCGGTTGCGCCTGGCCTGCTGGCGCGGCGGCAGGAATCCGCAGAAGAAGAACTGATCGGTCGGCAGGCCCGAGACGCTGAGCGCGGCGATCGCCGCACATGCCCCGGGGACAGCGAAGACCTGGTGGCCGGCATCTCGCGCCGCGCGCACCAGCTTGTAGCCGGGGTCCGATATCAGCGGCGTTCCCGCATCAGAAATCAGCGCCACGGATTTTCCGGCTTCGAGCATCGCCAGTATCCTTGGCCGTTCGCGCGGTGCATTGTGATCGTGATAGGCTCGCAACGATCGCCCCGCGCCAAAATGCTGCAACAGTATCTGGCTGCGCCGCGTGTCCTCGCAATAGACCAGATCGGCACCCGCAAGGACCGCAAGGGCGCGCAATGTCATGTCGCCGAGATTTCCGATCGGCGTCGCCACCACATACAGGCCGGGTTCGATGCGACGCGAAAAGAGCGTGCCGCTGAATTCGGCAATGCGCTCAATCGTTCCTGTCAAGGCGCCCTCCTCCTGGTGGCAAGATCGGTAGCAGGGTGGTGTTCGCGGCGCAAATGGGTTAATTGCGAATCATGTTGGCGCCACAAAGGCTCCTTAGCCTGCATCTATTGTCCAGAGTTGTATCGTTCAGCGTTGCCGGGATTTATGATGTGACCCAGAGGCCTTGCTCTGTCGCCTCGGCTTCGCATCCGATTGGAATTGAGCGGCATTGACCCTTATCTGCGGCGGTATGCGGCCCGGGTGTACTGCTCGGCGGCGTTATTACACGGCCTAAGCAGCTACACGGAAATTGGCCCTGATCTCGCTGCTACTATCGCTGGCTTCAGGAGTGTCGGCAATATGCGTCGCGCGGGGAGAGAATATGCGAAGGCATGAAGAATTGCTGATGGACATGCGCGCCGAACCGGGCAAGCGGGGATTGCGGGACCTATGACGGATTGCCGGGCGACCATGACGTGGCGTCGTGTCCTGCTGGTTTTCGTGGCAGGCCTTTCGGCGCTGGTGCTGGCGTCATGCGCCATCGGCTCGCGCAGCACGCCAAGCGCCGAGGTCGACAGCCAGCCGGACCAGCCAGCAATTGCCACCCCGTCGATCAAGGTCGCTCTGCTGCTGCCGCTTTCTGCCCCCGGCAGCGCCGGCAAGATCGGCCAGGCGCTCAAACAGGCGGCCGAGCTCGCGCTTTTCGATTTCAACAATCCCAACGTTCAGATCATCTCCAAGGATACCGGCGGCAAGGCTGATACAGCCGCTGCCGTCGCCAGCGAAGCCATAAGCGAGGGCGCCGAACTGATCATCGGTCCGCTGTTTGCCGAGGCCGTCGCCGGAGCCGCGCCGGAAGCCAGGCGCGCCAACGTGCCGATGATCGCACTGTCCAGCGACCGCAAGGTGGCCGGAGAGGGGGTCTATCTGCTGAGTTTTCTTGCCGGCAGCGATGTGTTGCGCGTGGTCTCCTATGCCATGAGTCAGGGCCGGCGACGCTTTGCGGCGCTGATTCCGGAGAACGAATTCGGATCGATCGTCCAGCAGGAGTTCCTTCGCGCACTGCAAACCACTGGCGGCGAACTGGTGATTTCCCAGACCTATCCGCCTGACGCCAACGCCATGCTCGATCCGGTCAAGGCTGTTGCCGCGCTGGCGCCGAAAGGCGAGGAGCCGCCACAGTTTGACGTGCTTTTCCTTCCCGGCGGCGCAGATCTGATGCCGGCCATCGCGCCGCTGCTGCCCTATTTCGAGATGAACACGCAGGCGATTACGATAATTGGCACGAATGGCTGGGACTATACCGGTATTGGCCGCGAGGAACCACTGATCGGAGGCTGGTTTCCCGCCGCCGAGCCCTCAGGCTGGCAGGACTTCGCCAAACGCTACGCCCAGACCTATGGCGAAGCCCCACCGCGGCTGGCAAGCCTCGGCTATGACGCTGTAAGCCTTGCGATTACCCTTTCGCAAGCTCGGGCGGGCCAACGCTATACAGCGGATCGCATCACGCGCACCAGTGGCTTTGCCGGCGTTGACGGTCTCTTCCGTTTCAACTCAAGCGGTCTGTCCGAGCGCGGTCTGGCCATCCTTCAGGTCCAGAAGTTCGGCACCAGCGTCATCGATCCCGCGCCGAGGGCTTTCGCCGGCGTCCAGTTCTAGAGCCTTCTCCGCCCGCCCACATTCTTGTCGGCAAGAGTTTGCTTCTCGGCAAGGTTTTGCGACGGCGCCTTGGCGCGCCTTGTCGCGATCGCTACACCGCTCAGGATGAGCGCGAACCCGGCGACATGATACAGTCCCGGCACCTCGCCAAGCAGAAGGATAGCCATCACCGATCCGAACAGTGGGATGAGATGCAGGAACGGCCCGGCCCGATTGCCGCCGATCAGCTCGACGCCGCGGTTATAAAGCACATACGAGCATATGCTGGGGAAGATCGACACATAGCCTATCGTCAGCAGGCTTTCGGCTGAAAGGCTCGGCTGGCGCACCCAGACATGCTCCCAGACATGAAACGGCCAGTTCACCGCGCCGGCGAAGAAGAAGGTGGCAGCAGCGAAACTCAGCCAGTGCATCTGTGGCCGCTTGCGCAGAAATGCCGTGTAGACACCCCAGATCATCATGGCCGCCAGAACCCAGACATCGCCCACATTGAGTTGCAGCGCCGCGAGTGCGTCGAAATTGCCTTTGGACACCACGCTCGCAACGCCGATGAAGGATATCGCGATGCCAATGAACTGGAGCAGCGTCAGCCTCTCGCGGAAAAACACGAATGAGGCGATGGCGATCATGATCGGCCCGCTGGAATTCATGATCAGCGCATTGAGGGCCGGCGTGTAGTTCAGCCCGATGTAAGAGAGCGTGTTGAAACTGCCCCCACCGGCCGCGCCGAGAAACAGCAGCCACGGCCAATGCCGGCGCAGGACCGGCCAGTCCTCGCGCAGCCGCGCCCACGCAAACGGCAGGATCAGCAAGAAGGCCAGCGTCCAGCGGAATGACGCCAGCGCGATCGGCGGGAAAAATTCATGCACGCCTCTGCCCAGAACGAAATTGCCGCCCCAGAACAATGTCGCCAGCGGCAGCAGCAGATACGGGTTGTTGAAAGCGGCAGCGGCCAGATTGCGCATGAGACGAACCGTTAATGAGCTGCGGATCCGCGCGGTCGCGGGGCGGAAACCGGCTTACGCTATCGTATCGCCGGGGTAAAGGCATGCGGCATAACCGGTTTCTCTCGCGACCGGCATGAGTGCACGCTATAGGGTGTAAGACAAACAGGTGAACAACGGGGAACGAAATGGCCAATGTCGCGGTGGTGGGCTCGCAGTGGGGAGACGAGGGCAAGGGCAAGATCGTCGATTGGCTTTCCGAGCGGGCCGATATCATCGTGCGCTTTCAGGGCGGGCATAATGCCGGCCACACGCTGGTCATCGACGGCAAGACCTTCAAGCTCTCGCTGCTGCCCTCCGGGGTCGTGCGCCCGGACAAGCTGTCGGTGATCGGCAATGGCGTGGTCATCGATCCCTGGGCGCTGGTGAGCGAGATCGAGACCGTGACCGCGCAGGGCGTGGAGATCTCGCCGCGCAATCTCTGCATCGCCGATAATGCGACGCTGATCCTGCCGCTGCACCGCGAGCTGGACGCCCTGAGGGAAGCCGCCGGCGGCGCCGGGATCATCGGCACCACAAGGCGCGGCATCGGCCCGGCCTATGAAGACAAGGTCGGCCGCCGGGCCATTCGCGTGATGGATTTGCAGAACACCAAGACGCTGAAGGCCAAGCTCGACCGTGTCCTCACCCATCATAATGCCTTGCGCCGGGGGCTGGCCCAGGCCGAGATCGACCGGGACGAACTGTTTCAATCCCTGTGTGATGTGCGCGCCGCGATCTTGCCCTACATGGGCATCGTCTGGCAGTTGCTGGATGAACAGCGCCGCGCCGGCAAGCGCATCCTGTTTGAGGGCGCGCAAGGAGCGCTGCTCGATATCGACCACGGCACCTATCCCTTCGTGACCTCGTCGAATACCGTGGCGGCCCAGGCCGCTACCGGGTCGGGCATGGGGCCGCGTGCGATCGGCTTTGTGCTCGGCATCACCAAGGCCTACACGACGCGGGTCGGGCTGGGACCGTTTCCAACCGAGCAGGATAATGAGACCGGCCAGCGGCTTGGCGAGCGGGGCCGCGAATTCGGCACGGTGACCGGGCGGCCACGCCGCTGCGGCTGGTTCGATGCGTGTCTCGTACGTCAGACAATCAAGGTGGCCGGAATTGATGGCATTGCCCTTACCAAGCTCGACGTGCTCGACGGTTTCAGCGAACTCAAGATCGGTGTCGGCTACCGGCTCGATGGCGCTGTGCTGGACCACCTGCCCGCCGGCCAGGGCGCACAGGCGCGCGTCGAGCCGATTTACGAGGTGATGCCAGGCTGGCATGACAGCACCGAGGGCGCACGCAGTTGGGCCGAATTGCCGGCGCAATGCATCAAATATGTGCGCCGGCTGGAGGAATTGATCGGCGCTCCGGTCAGCCTCTTGTCAACGAGCCCGAAGCGCGAGGACACGATCCTGGTCAACGATCCCTTCGTCGATTGAGGCGCGCCCGGCGCCTCCCCGTGCGGCAGCAAATGGCGCGTAGCCGAATTTTTCGATCGGGTTTGGCGTACTGGCGGACACTTTCCTTCACATCGCGACGCCGAAATGAACGAACCGAAATGCGGCTTGTCGCGGCGTTCCGCCGCCCCCACCCCAACCGACTTGTCATTTGGGTGAAAATCTGTCATTTTCGCGAAAGGATAGGTCAGGTTTGCTGTCCTTTACGCGCCGGATCCGGCGGAAATCGGGCCTTCATCCTCGCATGCGCTCTGAAGAATCTGACTGAAGCCCCCGAAAAAGCAGGCTTGTTTCGGGGGCTCGGCGCGCGGAAACCGCAAGCCTGGAAAAAGCGCCGGACAAACAAGGCGCGCGAAAGATGCCTGCTGAAGAGGAGGATGACCGAGTGTCCCAGCAAGCCCGCAGACGCCATTCAACCGGGATCTGTGACGTGAAGCATGGGTCCCGAAAGTCCTGGCTCGATCCGGTCGCACAGACCTGACTCGGCGCATCTGGCATACGCAAATTTTATTTGATTATGGGGATCGGAAGTCTGTGAACAGGCCGAACAACGAAACTGCGCGCGCTGACCGGGCCGGACGCCCTCGCGCGCAAGGGCTGTACAACCCAAGCCGCGAGCATGACGCATGTGGCATCGGGTTTGTCGCCAACATGAACGATGTCAGAAGCCACGACATTATCGAAAAGGGCCTCAAGATCCTTTGCAATCTTGAGCATCGCGGCGCTGTGGGTGCCGACCCCAAGGCCGGCGACGGCTGCGGCATCCTCATCCAGATGCCGCATGAGTTCATGGCCGGCGTGGCCGCTGATCACGGCGTCAACCTCCCCGAATTAGGCCATTATGCTGTGGCGCCTGTGTTCCTGCCGCGCGACGAGGCCGCTCGTGAAGCCCTGAAGGCTCTTGTTGATGATGTGGTGCGCGCCGAAGGTCAGACGCCGCTTTTCTGGCGCGATGTGCCGGTGGACAATTCCGACTTGGGCTATTCGGTCAAGCCGACCGAGCCGCACACTGCCCAACTGTTCATCGCGCGTGGCGCGAACTGCCGCGACCGGGCTGCGTTCGAGCTCAAGCTGTTCATCATCCGCCGGGTCATCGAACTGAAGGTCGAGCGCGAAAAGCCCGCCGGATATGACTTCTTCTACATCTCGTCGATGTCATCGCAGACCATCTGCTACAAGGGCATGCTGCTGGCCACCCAGCTCGCGGATTATTACCTCGATCTTCAGAATGAGCGCATGGTCTCTGCGCTGGCGCTGGTTCATCAGCGCTTTTCGACCAACACGTTTCCGTCGTGGGAACTGGCGCATCCCTTCCGCATGATCTGCCACAATGGCGAGATCAATACGCTGCGCGGCAACATCAACTGGATGGCGGCCCGCCAGGCGACCATGCGCTCGGAGATCATCGGCGATGATCTGGCGCGGCTGTGGCCGCTGATCCCCGAAGGCCAATCGGACAGCGCCTGCTTTGACAACGCGCTGGAGCTGCTGGTGCGCGGGGGCTATTCCCTGGCCCATGCCATGATGATGCTTATCCCTGAAGCCTGGGAAGGCAACCCATTGATGGATGATCACCGCCGGGCCTTCTATGAATATCATGCCGCGCTGATGGAGCCATGGGACGGACCGGCCGCCGTCGCCTTCACCGACGGGCGCCAGATCGGCGCGACCCTCGACCGCAACGGCCTGCGGCCGGCCCGCTACATCGTCACCAGCGAGGATGAGGTCATCTTGTCGTCCGAGGTCGGCGTGTTGCCGGTGGCCGAGGAAAAGATCGTCCACAAATGGCGCCTTCAGCCCGGCCGCATGCTGCTCATCGACCTGGACAAGAAGCGCATTGTTTCCGACGAGGAGATCAAGGCCGAACTGGCGGCCAGCCATCCCTATCAGGACTGGCTCGATGCCGGTCAGATCCGCGTTGAAGACCTGCCCGATGTGCCGTCCAAGGCGCGACTGACCAACACGCCGCTGCTCGATCTTCAGCAAGCCTTCGGCTATACCCAGGAAAGCTGGAAAGTGCTCATGGCGCCTATGGTTGCGGGCGGCGAGGAGGCCATCGGCTCGATGGGAACAGACACGCCGGTGTCGGCGCTGTCCGAGCGCCCCAAGCTGCTGCACACCTATTTCAAGCAGAATTTTGCGCAGGTGACGAACCCGCCGATCGACCCGATCCGCGAGGAACTGGTGATGTCGCTGGTGTCGTTCATCGGCCCAAGGCCGAACCTGCTCGATCTCGAGAGCACATCGAGCACCAAGCGCCTTGAAGTCAGCCAGCCGGTCATCACCAATGAAAAGCTGGAGCGGATCCGTCAGATCGGCGATCTGCAGGACAATGATTTCCGCACGGCCACGCTGGATATCACTTATTCCGCGGATCATGGCGCAGAGGGTATGGCGGCCGCGCTCGATACGCTGTGCGAAAAGGCCGAGCAGAGTGTGCGCAGCGGCTTCACGATCCTCATTCTGTCGGACCGGCAGTTATCATCCGAGCGGGTTGCCATCCCCGCGCTGCTGGCTACCTCGGCGGTTCATCATCATCTCATCCGCAAGGGGCTGCGCACCAGCGTCGGCCTTGTGGTCGAGACCGGCGAGGCGCACGAGGTGCACCAGTTCTGCACGCTGGCGGGCTATGGCGCGGAAGCGATCAACCCGTATCTGGCGTTCGAAACGATCCTTGCAAATCTTGACGAGCTGGACGAGCCGCCGACACCCGAAGAGGCCATCAAGCGCTACATCAAGGCGATCGGCAAGGGCATGCTCAAGGTCATGTCCAAGATGGGCATTTCGACCTATCAGTCCTATTGCGGCGCCCAGATATTTGACGCCGTAGGTCTGAAGACCTCATTCCTTGAAAAATATTTCACCGGCACGCACAGCCATGTCGAGGGCGTGGGGCTGGCGGAGGTCGCCCGCGAAACGGTGGAGCGCCACGCCCGGGCCTTCAGCGGCGATCCAGTGTTGCGCACCGCGCTCGATGTCGGCGGCGAATATGCCGTTCGCGTGCGCGGCGAGACCCATGTCTGGCGCGCCAATGTGGTGGCTGATCTCCAGCATGCCGTGCGCGGCAACCTGCCCGACAAATATCGCGACTATGCCGCGCGCATCAATGAGCAGAACGAAGAGCTCATGACCCTGCGCGGCCTGTTCCGTATCCGCGACGCCGAGGAGACCGGCCGTGCGCCCGTGCCGCTCGATGAGGTCGAGCCGGCATCGGAAATCGTCAAGCGCTTCTCGACCGGAGCCATGTCGTTCGGCGCGATCAGCCGCGAGGCCCATGTGACGCTGGCCATCGGCATGAACCGCATTGGCGGCAAATCCAACACCGGCGAAGGTGGCGAGGAAGCCGACCGCTACAAGCCCATGCCGAACGGCGATTCCATGCGCTCGGCAATCAAGCAGGTGGCCTCCGGCCGCTTCGGAGTGACGGCGGAATATCTCGTCAACTCGGACATGATGCAGATCAAGATGGTGCAGGGCGCCAAGCCGGGAGAAGGCGGCCAGCTCCCCGGTCACAAGGTCGATGCGATCATTGCCCGCGTGCGGCACTCGACGCCCGGCGTGGGGCTGATCTCGCCGCCGCCGCACCACGACATCTATTCTATCGAGGATCTGGCGCAGCTCATCTTCGATCTCAAGAACGTCAATCCCGAAGGTCAGGTCAGCGTCAAGCTGGGGTCCGAAACCGGGGTCGGTACCGTCGCGGCAGGCGTGTCCAAGGCCGGCGCGGACCATGTCACCATTGCCGGGTTTGAAGGCGGCACGGGCGCGAGCCCGCTGACATCTATCAAGCATGCCGGCGCACCGTGGGAGCTGGGCCTCGCCGAGACGCAGCAGACGCTGATCATCCAGGGCCTGCGCGATCGCATCTGCGTCCAGGCGGACGGGGGTTTTCGCACCGGCCGCGACGTGGCCATCGGTGCGTTGCTCGGCGCGGATGATTTCGGCTTCGCCACCGCGCCGCTGATCGCCATCGGCTGCATCATGATGCGCAAGTGCCACCTGAACACCTGCCCGGTGGGCGTGGCGACGCAGGACCCGGTTCTGCGCAAGCGCTTCAAGGGGGAGCCGGAGCATGTGATCAATTATTTCTTCTTCGTGGCGGAGGAGTTGCGCGAGATCATGGCCCAGACGGGCTTTCGCACGGTCAGCGAGATGATCGGCAGGACGGAATGTATCGATGTCCGGCGTGCGGTCGATCACTGGAAGGCCCGCGGGCTGGACTTCTCCGGACTTCTGCATATGCCCGAAGTGACGGATGATGAGAGCCGCTATAACAGCAGGCCCCAGCCCAGCAATCTCGACAAGGTGCTCGACCGCCGGCTGATCAAGCTGGCGCGTCCGGCGCTGGACGAGGGCAAGCCAGTCAAGCTTGAGCTTCCCATCCGCAACACCGACCGGACGACAGGCGCAATGCTGTCCGGCGAGATCGCCAAGCGCCTTGGCCACGACGGTCTGCCCGACGGCACGATCTGGATCACGCTGAACGGCACTGCCGGCCAGAGCTTCGGCGCGTGGCTGGCCGCGGGCGTGACCATGGACCTGATCGGCGACGGCAACGACTATGTCGGCAAGGGCCTGTCTGGCGGGCGTATCATAGTGCGTCCCTCGCCGCGCTCGGCCATCGTGCCCGAACAGAGCATCATCGTGGGCAACACCGTGCTCTATGGCGCGATCTCGGGACAGTGCTATTTCCGCGGCATCGCCGGGGAGCGCTTCGCGGTGCGCAATTCCGGTGCGGTCGCCGTGGTGGAGGGTACCGGCGATCACGGCTGCGAATACATGACTGGCGGCGTCGTCGCGGTTATCGGACCTACCGGGCGCAACTTTGCCGCGGGCATGTCGGGCGGAATCGCCTATGTGCTCGATGAATACGGCGACTTCGACCAGCGTTGCAATCTCGCGATGGTCGAGCTTGAACCCGTCGTGCTCGATGAAACCGCTCCCGCCCCGGCGCTGAAAGGTGAGGACCACGACACCAGCGATCTGATAGCGAATGGCCATCATCTGCGCGAGCTGGATGAGATGCGCCTTCTGGCGCTGATCACGAACCACAGGCGATTTACGGGATCGGAGCGCGCCAAGAGGATCCTGGAGAACTGGGCCGAATACCGCACCAAGTTCATCAAGGTGATGCCGCAGGAATATCGCCGGGCGCTGCGCGACATGGAGCAGGCAGAAGTTACCGGCGCCGGCGCCGGCGAGGTCGTCACGGTCAATCTGCGGCGCCAGGACTGAGCGCGCCCGGCAAACAAACTAGAGGCAAGGACGATGGGAAAACCAACCGGATTTCTGGAGATCGACAGGCGCGAACTGGCTTATGAGCCAGCCGATCAGCGCATTCGGCATTTTCGTGAATTCCTCATTCCGCTGGAAGACACCGAAACGCAGAAGCAGGCCGCCCGCTGCATGGATTGCGGCATCCCCTATTGCCACACCGGCTGTCCGGTCAACAACCAGATCCCGGACTGGAACGACCTCGTCTACCATGGCGACTGGGAGGATGCGGCGCGCGATCTCCACTCCACCAACAATTTCCCCGAGGTGACGGGGCGCGTATGCCCGGCCCCGTGCGAGGCTGCGTGCACGCTCAATCTGGAAGACACGCCGGTCAGCATCAAGGCGATCGAAAAGAGCATCGCCGACAAGGCTTTCGATGCCGGCTGGATCGTTCCGCAGCCTCCCGCGCGGCTTACGGGCAAGAAGGTCGCCATCATCGGCTCCGGCCCAGCAGGCATGGCCGCGGCACAACAGTTGGCGCGCGCCGGCCATGATGTCCATGTCTTCGAGAAGCGCGCGCAGCCCGGCGGCCTGATGCGCTACGGCATTCCTGATTTCAAGATGGAAAAATTCATCGTCGAGCGCCGTGTCGCGCAGATGGAGGCCGAAGGCGTCACCTTCCATTGCGACATCGATGTCGGCGCCGATATCGCGTTTGGCGAAATCGAGGCCGGGCATGACGCGGTGTTGCTCGCTGGCGGTGCGGAGAAGCCGCGCGACCTGCCGATCCCGGGGCGCGACCTGGACGGGATTCAATTCGCGATGGATTTCCTCACCCAGCAGAACAAGCGGATCGCCGGTGAGCCACTTGGCGATGTCGCCCCGATTTCCGCGACGGGCAAGGATGTCATCGTCATCGGCGGCGGCGACACCGGCTCGGACTGTATCGGCACCTCGTTCCGTCAGGGCGCTCGCTCGGTGACGCAGCTCGAGATCATGCCGAAGCCGCAGGAAAAGGAAGACAAGCTGCTCACCTGGCCGGACTGGCCGCTCAAGCTGCGCACATCATCGAGCCAGGCCGAAGGCGCGCAGCGCGACTGGAGCGTGATGACCGAAAAATTCACCGGCGAAGGCGGCAGGGTGACGGCCTTGCACTGCATCCGCGTGGATGAGAAAATGCAGAAGATCCCCGGTACCGAGTTCGAGATGAAGGCCGATCTGGTGCTTCTCGCCATGGGTTTCGTGCATCCGTTGCATGAGGGTCTTCTGTCGCAGGCTCGTGTGGAATTGAGCCCGCGCGGCAATGTGGCGGCCGATGATCGTGACTATCTGACCTCGCGCCCGAAGGTGTTTGTCGCTGGTGACATGCGCCGTGGGCAATCGCTGGTGGTCTGGGCTATCCGCGAAGGGCGCCAGGCAGCGCACGCCATCGACAAGATGCTGATGGGCGAAACCCTGCTTCCACGCTGACGACCGAGACACCGGCAATTTCTCGACTTGTCCTTGGCAACGCCCTGATATGCAAGCATAATGAAAGGCTGTGCGTTGCTCCCGTGCCGCCGAGCCGGGGGCGCCCGAAGCTGTCAAACGGAGGACAAGTCATGGATGTGCCTGTTGAGATCGCTTTCCGCCATCTGGATAGTTCGGACGCCGTCGAGGCGCGCATCCATGAGCACATCGCCAAGCTGAAACGCGTTTTCGACCGCCTGGTGAGTTGCCGCGTGACAGTGGAACTCGTCCAGCGCACAAGCCGCCGGTTTGCCGTCACCGTGGAGGCCAATGTGCCCGGGAAGGCCTATTTCGTCGGCAACAGCAGTGCAGATGAGGCGCATCTGCACGATGATGTCTACCTGGCGCTGCGCGATGCATTCGCAGCCGTCCAGCGTCAGTTGCAGGACCATGCCGAAAAGCTGAAGAACAACAAGCGCCAGGAAGCTTGATTGCCAAGCCTGATTACCAGGCCTGATAAGCAAGTGTCTTGTCAGGCTCGTGTGATGGCGGCTTGATGCTTGTCACGAGCCCGGCGCCAGCTTTTGCGTAAGTGCCTCGAACTCCTTGCGCAGCGCCTCATTGCGGAAAATCTGGTCAAAGCCAGGGGCTTCAAGCCTCTGGATGGCTTCAATGGAGCTCCGGGCTTCGTCCATCAGAACGCGCAACTGGAAGCTCGCCTCGACGGTCTGATAGGTGTTGTCCGCTATGCGCAGATCGCGGATCGTGCGCTTGCGCGAGGCATCCAGGTGGGCGCGCTGCGTGTTCAGATAGTCGCGGTAAAAGCTGGCCACTTTTTCAGCGAAATCCTGAGACTGGAGATTGGCGCGCAAGGCCCGGATCTGGTCGGGACGGTTATCTTCGCCGGCGAGCAGCCTGTAGGTCTCCTGCCGCGTGTGGCGAATATCGGTCAGTATGGCCTGAAGCCGGGCCAGATATACCTCGTCGATTTTCGTGATCAGCATGTCCTGCGCGTGCAGGAGCATGGCGAAAAGGGCGGCGTGCATGGCATAATAGCGTCGCGCGGCCTTGATGTTCTCGCCCGACTGAGTAAGCAGTTCCGACAGACGCTTGTCGATCGTGCCGGCCGCCTCGAAGGCGGTCACGAGCTTGAGCAGATCGCCGCCCAGCACGCTGTCGAGCAGCAGTTCGAGCTGTTCAGGCGCAATGTCGATGCCGCTGCTTGCGAGTGCAGCATGTATTTCGCCCTTCAGCCGTTCGATTTCCGTGCGGTTGGTCTCGATGCCCGTCCTGGCTTCGGCAATGGCATCGTCGATAGAGGCTTTCGTCTCGCTGAGCACACCGGGCAGGAAGCCGTCTTCCGGCGCGCTCATCCGGCGTTCGTGCAGCGCGCTGATATTGTCCTGGATCGCGGCGATCGACTGGCGGCGGCGGCTGATCTCGTCCTGCATGCTGACGACCGGAGCTTCGGTGAGGATCTCCAGCACCGCGTCCAGAAGCGCGCGCAGCCGCTCTTCGCTGTCCTCGCGGGTTTCGGTCCACAACGGGCGCACGAGAAACTCGTCGCGGCTTGGCAGATCCTGCGCGCCGGCGCGTTCCTCTGCGGCGCGGCGCAGAATATCGTCGATCGCGGCGAGCAATCGGCGCGATCTTTGATAATCGGGATCATCGGTGCGCGGATCGGCAATGGTGGTCTGGGTTTGCGCTGCTTCGCCCTGTTGCTCGGACGCATCCTGCGCGGCGACCGGGCCGATCAGTATCAGCGCAAGCATAAATGCGGCAAACGCGCGCCATGCAGTCATCAAGCCGGGCATCATCTGCGCCCTCCTCGTGGTTTCGCGGAACATGTGCTGCACGTCGCGCTCATGCGTGATCCGTGGTCCAGCCCCAGAAGACTATAAGTGCGTCAGGCCGGAGATGCAAAATCCCGTCTGCCGAGAGGCTGGTCAGGCGGCCGGATCCTGCTGCGCGGTTGGATCATCAAGCAGGCTCTGCAAGCCCGCAAGTTCATCGCTGATGGCGTCCCGGGTCAGGCTTTCCATGCGCCGATACGCATCGAGCACCATGTCGCCGTGTCGGGTCAGCCGCGCACCGCCGCGTTCGCGCCCGCCGCGCTTCGTCGCGACAAGCGGCGAATGGAAGAAGCCGTTCATGGCGTTGACCATCATGCAGGCGCGCTTGTAGCTCATGCTCATACGCCGTCCGGCGGCGGCGATCGAGCCTGTTTCGCGGATGCCTTCCAGCAGATCGGCCTTGCCCGGGCCGATGGCTACATCCGGGCCGAGCACGATCCGCAGGCGGGGGCGCGCTTGCGGTCTGTCGGTTATTGTCATGAGACAAAGATTAGCGCATGGGCCATGCGCATCCAAGCCGCCCTTCGCCACAGGTGCGCGCAATCGCGCATGGCGGCATGGGAGAAACGTCGAATGTCAACGCCGGCGAGGCGGCGGCCGCCTTTGCCCGCCCGTCGATGGCGAAGCGCCTTCGGTCTTGTGGCGAAAGGTGATCCGGCCCTTTTCCAGATCGTAAGGCGTCATCTCGACCGTAACGCGGTCTCCGGCTATGGTGCGGATCCGGTTACGCTTCATTCGCCCCGCAGTGTAGGCGATGATTTCATGGCCGTTGTCCAACTGGACGCGAAAACGGCCATCGGGCAGGACATCGTTGACGATGCCTTCGAATTCCAAGGCTTCTTCCTTGCTCATTCACACTCCTGGACAAGCGCCATCCCGACAGCCAGCGGACATGCGTGCGCATGCGATGCGGCTGCCGGGATGTCTGGCCTGATGGCTCTTGCAGTTACTCGACGCGCAGATTGGTCGCCGAGGTACGCCCTTGCCGATCCTGTTCCAGATCGTAGGTCAGTTTCTGACCTTCATCCGGCTTGGCAATGCCGGCACGTTCGACCGCGCTGATATGCACGAATACGTCCTTGCCGCCATCTTCCGGCTGAATGAAGCCGTAACCTTTTTGAGAATTGAAGAATTTCACAGTTCCGCGAGGCATTTTGAAGTCTCCTTGTTGCCTGTTGAATAGAGAAAAGGGAACGAACACCTCGCGTGGGGCATAATCTCGATCATCGGATATCCGCTATCGGGTGGTGTTCGGAAATGTTGGCGCACTATTCGTGTTTGCGGGCACCGCAAACTTAGCAGCCAAACCTGCCTTGCGCGTGGGGATCGTCTCGTCAGCGCATAAGACAAAGTGGGAAATCAGGTCCTCGCGGAGTACAAAAGCCCCGCGGCGTGAAAGACAAGTCAATTCTCTAAAGACCTTTTCCCATGTGACGGGCAGTAGCTTCCAACAGACGTTCGCAAGCTGAGCCTAGTCAGTAGTCCGCAACCGGACATCGGCCGGTATCGACCTATTCCACAATCCGCCCGAAGACGAAATCTTTTCATCTTTTGCCGCCGGGCCGGTGATGCGCGTGAATATGGCGCAGGGCCGGGACGTTGTCAACGCGATCAGCGGGTAATCTGGTGGTCCGGCGTGCCAAATGGTCGAAAGAGCCGCAATGAGAACGAGCCGCCACCAACCGGCAGTGCTAGACCTCGCCGCGACGAAACCCTAAGCTGTATCGGATCGGTCCGGCTTTCTTGCGTTGGATCAAGACTTCATTTCCCAATCATGGCAGACTATCGTCGTGGCATCGTTGTCAGACACAAATACGCATGACGCGCGGCAGCGACGTCAGCGGCAATTCGCACTGTCGCCGCAGCCCGTTGATCTGGCTAGGCTGTGCAGAACCATAGATAACGGCAAGCAGACCATGAGGCGGACGAAAATCAGAGCCATGTCGATACGCCGCCGGATTGTTGCCGCGGCGCTGGCCAGCGCCGTGTTCGCCTTGTCATCAGCATATGCCCAGACCCCTCAGTTCCCCCCGATACCCGAACGAAAGCTCGCGCTTGTGGCATTCAGCGAGGCGCCTGAGTCGACCGAGCCATGCACGGGCCAGCCCGCCGAACTGGCTGCGTTCGAGGTCGGCCCCGGGCAAACCCTTGCCGTGGCCATCGGCGAAAGGCTGAGCGCAAGCGGCGGCAGCGCCGATCGGGGCGCGGTCTGGACCGCTGATCCGGCTTATGGCAATTGCATCGCGTGTCACCAGACACCAAACCTTGCCGGCCACATCCCCGCCGGAGAGCCACGTCTTTCCCGGTGGCTGCGTGATCATGGCACCCTGGGACCATCGCTTGCCGGCGTCGCGGCGCGTTACAGCGAGGCAGAACTGCGCCTTCTTGTGGTCAATCCGAGGCTCGCTCTGCCCGACACGGTCATGCCGGCCTATCACCGCATCGCCGCGCTCAGCCGGGTTTCTGCTGCTTGTGCCGGACGGCCGATCCTTAGCGCGCAGCAGGTCGAAGATGTGGTTGCCTTCCTCATGACGCTGGGCGAGCCGGCGCCCGATGCCAGATGATGCCGCGTCCTGCAAGACAGATCCGCTTGCGCCACTCATCGGCGTGGGCCGCACTGATTGCGACAGCCATGGCGGCGGGGATATCGCTGCTGGCGTTTTCCGCGCTTGCGCAGAAGCCCGAGATCGCCGGCCGGGACAAGCCCGTGGCGCCGCCGAGCGCCGATCATCCTCTTGCCGAGATATGGTCGGGCAGCCGGTTCATGTCCGTGCCGCTTCAGCGCATGCAGGATGATGATGCAGGTAATCCCGGCATGATCTGGTATGATTATGGCAAGGAGCTCTGGTCGCGCGAAGAGGGCGATGCCGGTCGGTCTTGCGCTTCGTGTCACAATCTTGCGGAAAATTCGATGCGAGGCACGGCTGCGCGCTATCCGGTCTATTTCGAGCCGGCCGACAGGCTGATCAATCTGGAGCAGCGGATAAACATATGCCGGGAGCAGGGCATGAAGGCGCGCGCCTGGGCGCCCGAGTCCGACGATCTCGTGGCGCTGACGACATTCGTGCGCGGCCAGTCACGCGGCATTCCCGTGCAGGTGCGCATCGACGGCCGCGCGCAGAGGTTTTTCGACCAGGGCAGGACGTTGTTTTACCGCCGACTGGGGCAGATTGACATGTCTTGCGCCGACTGCCACGAGCGGCATTCCGGCGACAGGCTGCGCGCAACCGCCATCAGTCAGGGACAGTCGAGCGCGTATCCCGCCTACCGTCTCGCCTGGGAAGGCGTCGGCTCACTAGGGCGTCAGATCAGAAGCTGCAATGCGCGGGTGCGCGCCGAGCCCTTCGAGCCGGGCTCGGACGATATCGTCAATCTCGAACTCTATCTGGCATGGCGCGGAGCGGGTTTGCGGGTGGAAACGCCCGGCATCAGGCCTTGATGGCGCAAGGCCGGCAAAAGCCACCGACAAAAGCCACCGACTTGCCACGGAGCGAATTATGCTTGAAGTCACCATATTTGGCGCGCTGCTGGCGGGACTGCTCAGCTTCCTGTCGCCTTGCGTGCTGCCCCTGGTGCCTCCTTATCTGTGCTTCCTCGGCGGCACCACCATCGACCAGCTAAGTGGCGAGGGAAAGATGGCCAGCGGGCTGCACATGCGCATCGTCGCATCGGCATGCGCCTTTGTGCTGGGGTTCACTACGGTCTTCGTGGCGCTGGGCGCAACCGCCACGAGCGTGGGACAACTGATCAGCGCCAACCTCATCCTGCTCAGCCAGATCGCCGGCGGTGTCATCATCCTGGTCGGGCTGCATTTTCTCGGGCTGATCCGCATTCCGCTGCTGTATCGCGAGGCGCGCTATCATGCGCAGACCAAGCCGGCCGGACTGATCGGCGCCTACATCATCGGCCTCGCCTTCGCGTTTGGCTGGACCCCATGCATTGGCCCCGTGCTGGCGACGATCCTGTTCATGGCGGCCGGCGAGGAGACCATCTTCACCGGCGTCTCGCTGCTCTTTGTCTATTCCATCGGGCTTGGCATACCCTTCATCGCGGCGGCCGTGGCCATTCGCCCGTTCATGTCTTTCTTTCAGCGGTTCAAACGCCATCTCGGCTCGGTGGAAAAAGTCATGGGCGGGCTGCTCGTGGCGACCGGTATCTTGTTCATCACCGGCTCGATGAACCTGATCGCGGTATGGATGCTGGAGACCTTCCCCGTTCTTGGCAGACTTGGGTGAGTGTGTTTAAGGTCGCGTTCGCATCGCCTCGGCAGCAGCCGGGCCGATAGCCGCCGACCACGGAGACGAACCAGATGACACCACCGATCGCCCTGACGATTGCCGGTTCGGACAGTTCCGGTGGCGCCGGCATCCAGGCCGATCTGAAGACGTTTTCCGCGCTGGGCGTCTATGGTGCAAGCGTGATCACCTCGATAACGGCGCAGAACACACAGGGCGTGCGCGCGATCCATCTGGTGCCGGCTGACATGATCGTGGCTCAGATCGACGCGGTGTTCAGCGATCTGGACGTCCGAGCCGTGAAGATCGGCATGATCGGCGATGCGCAAAGGATCGACGCGACCGCCGACGCGCTGGCGGCCCGACCCGATCTGCCGCGCGTGGTGCTTGATCCGGTGATGGTGGCAGCCAGCGGCGACATGCTGCTTGAGGCTGGCGCGGAGGAGACACTGAAGACGGTGCTGCTTCCGCTTGCCGATCTGCTGACCCCGAATTTGCAGGAAGCCGCGCTGTTGCTGGGGCGTGACATTGCCGAGAGCGAAGAGCAGATGCGCGATCAGGCCGCGGCGCTTCATGCGCTGGGACCAAAGGCGGTACTGATCAAGGGTGGGCACGGGACTGGCGATGAGTCCGTGGACATATTGTTTGACGGGGCGCGGTTCATGCGCTTTACGGCCCTGCGCATTGATACCCGCAATCTTCATGGCACCGGGTGCAGCCTGTCGTCGGCGGTGGCGGCGGGGCTTGCCCTTGGGCGCAACCTGGACGACGCCGTGCGCGAGGCGAAGACCTGGCTGACGGACGCGATCGCGCATGCCGATCAGCTCAATATCGGCCATGGCGCCGGGCCGGTGCATCATTTCTTTGCAATGTGGCGGCGGCCCACTGTCTGAAGGCGAAAAAAAGCCCCGCAAGAGCAGGGCTTTCCGAAGAGATGCGTTGGGAGGAAGTCGGGCTTGCAGCGCTCCGCCGCTGAGTGGGCGCCGATCCTGCGCCCCAAAGTCCGACAAAACGACAGCCGCAAGCCCATTGAGCGCTTCGGTTCCCGCCTGACGCGCTCTAGATCTGGCTGGCGATCCAGTCCTTGAGTTTTTCCTTCGCCAAGGCGCCGACCTTCTGGTCTGCGACCTGACCGTCCTTGAACATGATCAGCGTCGGAATGCTGCGAATGCCGTATTGTGACGGCACTTGCATGTTTTCATCGACGTTCATCTTGACGATCTTCACCTGGCCGGTGAGCTCCGTGGAGATTTCCTCAAGCGCAGGGGCAATGGCCTTGCAAGGCCCACACCACTCTGCCCAGAAATCCACGACGACCGGACCCGATGCCTTCAATACTTCTTCATCGAACGTATCGTCCGACACTTTTGACGTTGCCATTGGCACCTCGCTTCCAATGCAGCCTGGAGAAGACCGCGTTTCATTCATCTAGCTAGGCGCGACCGGCGGCCGCGTCAAGCCGCATGGGCCGGCCGCGTTTATCAAGAGCGGGTGATCTCCATGAGTTCCGGCCCTTGTGTCCACAGCAGAAAGGTTCGGACCCTCGATCCGGGGAAAGTCGCGGCGAGCGCACGAGCATAGGCGTCCATCTGCGCGGCATAGGTCTCGGGAACTTCCTCGGGAGAAGCCGGCACGACAGAGCCGGTCTTGTAATCGACAGCGATCACCTCATCATCACGAAGGATAAGTCGGTCGATCCGCCCCAGAATGCCCGCCCCATGAACATCATCGCCGATGGTCGCGGCGACCGGCACTTCCGCCCGCGAGCCTTGCGCGAAAATCCATGAAAGGGCTGGCGCGCGCAGTACGCTCAGCGCCGCCGCAGCGATGATGTCCAGTTCACCTGGCGCAAGCCGGGGGCCGCCGTGCGCAGCCTGCGCGAGGATGCGCCGGGCCGCCTCGTCGCGATCAGCGTCGGCCACTTCCGGCAGACTTTCGAGCAGCAGGTGGATGAGTTCGCCGCGCCAGCGTGCATGCCTTGCGCTGATGGAATCGGCTTCGTCCGGCTCTGGCGACAGGGTGTCGTCACCAGCACGCGAAGGCGCAGTGGTCCGGGCCGAGCGCTCGGCAGGAGCCGGCGCGTTCAGCCATTCGGGCACGGGCGCGGGCGAGGTTGGCGGCGACGGCGGCGGTTCGCCGCTGACACTTGCCGTTTGCGCAGATGCCAGCCGCAGGATCTCGCGTCCGTCTTCCCCGGCTGTCCGCTCGGCTTCCGGCTCCAGCGCCTCGCGGATCATGTCGTACCAGCAGTCGGTGGCGCGTCCCCGCTTTGTCCGGTTCTCAAATCCCGTGACATAAAGCCGGTCGCGCGCCCGCGTCATCGCCACATAAAGAAGCCGCCAATGCTCGGCCCGTGCAGCCTGTTTCGCAATATCGCGCTCAGTCTGGATGCGCTCAAGCTCCGTGCCGCCGGCAACCGGCCAGATCAGCCGCTTGCGCCACCCCGGGGGCATGCGCTCGTCCTCGCAGAGAATAACGGGCGATCTGTCCTGGCCGGGCCCGGAGCACGTGTCGGGCAGGATGACGATATTGGCTTCCAGCCCCTTGGCTCCGTGAACCGTCATCACGCGCACCTGGTCGTGGCTTTGCTCCATATCGCGGCGCACCTCGGCGCCGGAACGGCGGAGCCAGTGCACGAAGCCCTGCATCGAGGCAGGCCCAAGACTTTCATGATGAAGTGCCAGATCGAGGAATTCGCCGATGGCGTCATCGGCCTCGGGCCCCAGCCGACGTACGAAGGCAGCGCGCAGGCCATCGCCATGCAGCCGGTCGAGGAAAAATTCGAACGGGCGCTGACGGCGCGCGGCCTGACGCCAGTTTTCAAGCTGGTGTCCAACGCCGCGCAGCGTGGGATCATCATGGCCCGCCGCGATCAGCGCCTGCCACAGACTTGCCTGGCGATCATGGGCCAGTGCAAACAGCGCCTCCTCGCTCAGCCCGAAGATCGGGCTTTTGAGCACGCAGGCAAGGCTCAGATCGTCTTCGGGCAGCAGCAGAACGTCGCCCAGCGCCAGCAGGTCGAGCACCGCAAGCTGATCGGTGAGCCGCATCCGGTCGGCGCCAGCGACGGGAATGCCCCGCTCCTTCAGGGCGCGGATCATCAGGGCCGCGAACGGCGCGCGCTTGCGCACCAGGATCAGGATGTCGCCGGGCCGCACTGCGCGCCCCTGGGATTGAAGCACCTCGCCATTGCCGATCCATCCGCTGATCCGGGTCGCGATGTGCCTTGCGAGGCTTTCGGCCGCGCCTGGAGCCGCGTGGTCTTCATCGAGCGGCGCCCATGCAGCCGCCCCGTCGCCGTCTTCGGGCCGTTGCAGCGGCCACACCTCGACACAGCCGGCATGACCGGCGCGAAACGCATCATGGCGCACCGGACCACCGGCAATGGCGGCGCCCATTTCGCCGGCATCGGCAAACACCAGATCGACCGCCTTCAGCACCGCCGGCACCGTGCGGAAAGACAGGCTGAGCGGCACGTCGTGCCAGCCAAGGGCAGCGGCCTGCGCGCGCTGGCGAAACTGGTCGCCGAGCGCGGCGAACAGTTCCGGCGCGGCTCCCTGAAAGCCATAGATCGACTGTTTCGGATCGCCGACCCCGAACATCGTGCGCTGATGGTCATGGGCGCCCTGCCCGGCAAAAAACTCCGCGCTGAGCAATTCGATGATGCGCCATTGAACCGGGCTCGTGTCCTGCGCTTCATCGACGAGAAGATGGCTCAGCCCGCCATCCAGCCGGTACAGGACCCATGCCGCGCCATGTTCCAGAAGGTTCAGGGTGCGCACGATCAGATCATCATAGCTGAGCACGCCGTCGATCCGGTTGCGTGCATCATAGGCGCCGAAGATCCGGTCGGCCATGCTGACCACCGCGCCGCTGGCAGCAGCGACCATCAGCGCAATGCGGCGGGTCTCCAATGCGGCGAAGCGGTCGCGAGCATCGCGCAGGATGGTTTCGGCATCGGGCGCGGCCTTGGTCACGGCCTTGGTGGGATAGCCGCGATCGGCGCGCGGCTTGCCGTCCTTCGTCAGGAAGGCGGGCGAAAGGGCCCGCGCCTGCGTTTCGGCATCGTCGGATCGAGTTTGGCGCGCCGCATCGAGCGCCGCCGCGATGGCGAGATCGGAGCTTGATGTGCTTTGCGACAGGGCTGCGATCAGGGCTTTAAGCTTGCTGTCGCCAAGCACGCCGGCCTGAGCGGTGATCGTCGATGGCAGATCGGCTTGCGGATCAATGCCCAATAAGTGCGCAATCTGATCGCGCGCGCTCTGGCCGGTGTTCTGCTCATGTCTGATCATTGCGCGGACGGTCTCGCGCCTGGCGAGCACGGCGCGCAGCACCTCATCGAACCGGTCTTCGCCGGCATGCAGGATCACCTGATCCAATGCCTGCGCGAGATCGCGCTGCGCACCCGCGGCCGCCTCGTCGAGCACCTGCGATGTCGCCTCTCGCAGCCGGCTGGCGGCGTCGTCCTCGCCAAGGATCGTGAAGCCCGGCGCCACCCCGGCTTCGAGCGGAAACTGGCGGAGGATCTTCTCGCAAAAAGCATGGATCGTCTGGATCTTGAGACCGCCGGGCGCTTCCAGAACCGTGGTGAACAGACGGCGCGCCAGAAGGGTCTCGGCCTCGCTCGCCGGACGCTCCAGCAATTCACCCAGAGCGTCGGCCAGATCAGCCGGCGCGCAGGTGGCCCATCGGCCCAGCGCCGCGTTCACGCGCGCCGCCATTTCCGCAGCGGCGGCCTTGGTGAAGGTGAGGCACAGGATAGAGCCCGGCGCGACGCCGGCAAGCAGCAGGCGCAAGACCCGGCGCGCCAGCACGAAGGTCTTGCCGGTGCCGGCATTGGCCGATACCCACGCCGAGGCATCGGGGGATGTGGCCCGCGCCTGAAGGGTCCTTGTGGTCGCCAGCGCTGCCGCGCTTCCTTCGTTCCTGTCATGCACGGCGGCCATCAATCTGCCTCCGCGGCTGTGCCTGTCGCCCATTCGTCAAATCGCGCCAGATGGGCGTAATCGTCATATTCCCACAACTGCGAGAAGGCCGCACGGCGCTGTGCACGGTATGGCGTCGCGGGATCGTCGAAGAGGGCGATGAGGTGCGCAAGCCCCTCCCGGGCGTCCTCCATCAGCGTTTCGATATCGCCCAGCGCGCCCTCTTCGCCCGGCTTTTCGCCGCCCCATGCCGAGATATAGGCGAGTGTGGCGACGCTCGCCGCGCCGCCCGATGCAGCAATGGCTGCAAAGCCGCCATGCCCGGCTATCAGCCCTTCAAGCGGCAGCTGCGGAGCCGTGCCCTGGCGTGCGGCGTTCAGGCGCGGGCCGATGCGCCCGGTCTTGTAATCATAGATGAACAGCCTGCCGTCCTCGCCAATATCGATGCGGTCCGCGCGCGCGCTGAGCGTGAACGGGCCTGCCGGACCCGGCAGGACCAACTCGCCCTTGACCTCGCCGAAACTGCGCGCGATGCCGGCGCGACGGTGCGGCTCGGTCGCTTCGAACCATTCGGCGAAGCGGGCAAAGCGCGGATACCAGAACGCCGCCACATGGGGATGATAACCTCCGAGTTGGCTCATCAGTCGCCTGGCGAACTCTTGCAGATGGTGCGCCACGTCGTCCGGTAGTTCATCCGGAAACCGATTGACGAACCGCCCGAGCGCGGCGTGAATGATCTGACCGCGAACGCGCTCGTCGGGGCCGGCATCCAGCGCGGGCAGAGGCGCAAGCTTGAGAACATGGCGCGCATGAATGGCATACGGGTTGGCGATCCATCGCTCGACGTCCGATACGCTGAGCCTGCGCGGCCGCGCCGCCACCGGCGGACAAGGCGCAGGCGGGGCGAAAGGCGTTGCCGGCTGCGCGCTCGCTGGTGGTCCGGCAATCGCCTCCGCCCAGTCCGCCCATGGCCGTTTCGGGCGCAATGCATCGGCCATGTCCAGCGCGCTCAGCAGCGCCTTGAGCCGGGTCAGCCAGCGGCTCGGCACGCCTGGCGCGCCATCGGTCTTCAGCGCCCGCGTCAGGATCACTTCGGGAGCGGCCATTGCCTGAGCGAAATCATGCGCGCCAAGGCCGATCCGGCGTTCGGGGGGCGGCAGACCCACGGCCTCGCGCATGGTTCTATTGAGCCAGGGACCCGCATCGGCAGCGCGCGGCCAGGTGCCCTCGTTCAATCCGCCGAGGATGATCATATCGGGGCGCAGAAGGCGAGCTTCGAGTGGTCCCCATATATGCAGCCGTGGATGGGCTGGGTGGCCCGCGCGCACCATCTGCCGCGCCATCAGCCGGCGCAACAGGCTCAGATAATCATCAAGTGTGATCTCGGGTTCGAGCCCATGCCCGTCGGCATCTTCAAGGGCTGCGAACAATTCGTCCATCATGCGCCCGGCATTTTCATCAGGCCATGCTGATGCGCAGTCCTGCGCCCCGGTCAGATGCGCAGCCGTTTGCGCATGCGCGCGCGCGAAGGTGCGAAAACCGCGTCTTGCCGCGCCTTCGCTCAGGTCGGAAAATGGCTTGAAGGCGTCGTTCAGCGCGGCAACGACGGCCCGCGCGCACGTCCAGTCCTCGGGGCCAGCCGCCCGCGCGCCCATGCGCCCCGCGCCGGCAAACACCAGCCGGTCGCCGCCCAAGCCGGCCAGCGCTTCGCTCCGCTCGAGCACATCGGACAGCCGCATGAGGCCCGGCGCGGCCCACGGCTGGCGCAGGCAAAGCAGCTCCAGCGCCTTAATGCCTGCATCCAGTTGCGCGGGGTCCATGCCAAGCCGTGTGGAGGGATGTTTGAGCAGCGCCAGAATGTCCGTCGCCCGGCCCCGCGCGGCGTTTTCTGCAACCAGGTCGAAATAGCGGCCGGCAACGCTCGCACCCAGCGGTTCCCCGGCCGAGTCATCGACGTCGATATGCCATTTCTTCAGCATCGCCGAGACGCGCCGGGCCAGAACCCGATCGGCTGTCACGAGCGCCGCCGTTCTGTCCGGCGTCTGCGCCGCCTCGCGCAGGATCACGGCGATCGTGGCGGCTTCATCATGCGACGTCGGCGCTTCGATCAGCGACAGATCCTCAAGAGCGTCCGAGATATCGCCGCGGTTGCACGAGGCGATAAAGTCCGGCCAGAGTTCGGTGGTTGAGGCCGGCCTCAGGGTTTCGCTGATAAGCCGCTCGCGCATGGCGGCGGGGCGAGGCAGGTCTGGCGGCCCCAGCGTGCTGACCGCGCCGCGTGGCACATTCAGCCGGTCGAGAAGCTGCTTCATGCCGTATTGCGGATGTTCGGGGTGGTCGGGCACGAGTACACCCCAGCTTCGTTCATCCATCATCAGGTCGAGACCGGGGAGAACCACCGCGCCATTTCCCGAGCGCAGCACGGCGGCCATCAGCATGGCGGTGGCGGGCACGCTGCCCGTGGAGCCGGCAATGATGACAGGTGCGCGCGTACCCGGCTGGCCCAGACGGTGCGCCTCGCGCTCAAGCAGGGCGTTGCGCCGCTCCACAGGGTCGCACAGGCCGCGCTCGGCCAGATAGGCCGGCCAATGTTCGACGACGATGCGCAGGAAACGCAGGGTCTCTTGCCAGTATTGCGAGAATGCCTCGGGAAACAGCTCATGCAGCATGCTCAGATCGGCGCGCTCGCTTTGTGCGGAATCGAGTAGCGAAATGAGCTCGACTGCCAGCTCCCCCGCCTGACCGCCTGAAAGCATGCGCAGGGCCGTATCGTCACCGGACATGTGCGAGGCGGCTGCCCACTTCTGCACCAGCGCCGTAAGACAGAGCCAGCGCTCCAGCGCGGGAATGGCCGGACATGGCCCCGGCGCGCCGGGCCAGTCATCGCCGTCTGCCGGCATCAGTTCGGCTTCATCGACATCACCGAGCGGAAGAATTCTTGGCAGCAGACATCCCCCACCCGGAGATGCCGCCGTCAGCGCAAAACCAAGGCCGCGGCAGGCGCGCCTTGTCGGCAGGAATATCGTCATTGCGGCAAGATCGAGCGGCGCTGGCGGCGAACCGCCAAGGCGCGGCAAGTCGCCGGCAAGAATGGCCTGGGCCAGCACGCTCAGGAAAGGCTGGTCAGCACGGATGTTGAACAGGCCGCCCGCATCGCCCCCGCTTTCATGCAGCGGCATGGCGAAGACGCCTTTCTGCGGCCTCCAGCGCCTCGGGCGTGCCGACATGCATCCATGTGCCGTTGAGCGGGATGCCATGCACACGTCCGCTCGCCATCGCATGATCCCACAGCAGGTTCAGCGAGAAGGCGCCAGCGGGCGCGCCATCAAACAGACGCGGGTGGGCGATGGAGACACCGGCAAAAACGAATGGCGCGCGGGTGCCCGCCGTCCTGCGCATCAGGGCGCCATCGCCGGCCATGGCAAAATCGCCCGCGCCGTCATAGCCGATCGTTCCTTCGGTTGGCGCCAGCAGCAACAAGGCGTCCATGCGCGCCTCGTCCCATGCGGCGGCCATGGCGGCGAGATTGTCGGAGCCATGCTCGATCCACACGGTATCGGAATTATGAATGAAGAACGGACCATCGCCCAGAAGGCCCAGCGCATGATTGACACCGCCGCCAGTATCGAGAATCTCCCGGCGTTCATCAGAGATGATCACCTCGATGCCCGGAGCGGCGGCGTCGCGCAAATAGGCCTCGATCTGATCTGCGAGGTAATGAACGTTGATCACCATGCGTGACACGCCGGCTTCAGCGAGGCGGGCCATGACATGGGTGATCAGCGGCTGGCCTGCCAGGCGCACCAGCGGCTTGGGCAAATTTTCGGTGAGCGGACGCATCCGCGTGCCATGGCCTGCCGCCAGGATGAAAGCCGTGTTGGGCACTGGCATGAGCTTTCTCCGCTGGGCCCGGCTCAGGGGCGTTGATCGACGCTGAGCGAGGCATGTGACGGGTCGGTGACTGCGGGTATGAACCTCTCATACCCGCCGCGCAGTCGCGCCAACGAGGCGTGAGCAAGATTGCGGTCGAGATAGTGGCGCACGCGCGGGATATGGCGAAGATAGCCGCGTTTGCCATCACGCAGCGCCAGGCGAGCGAATATCCCCAGGATCTTCGTGCTGCGCTGAGCGCCCAGAAGCGCATAGGCCCGGCGCCACCTCGCGGGATCAAAACCGGGGTCCAGACGGCTGGCACCCACGCAAAAGGCGGTGAACAGCCGCGCTTCGACAGCCTGCGGCACATCCAGCCGGGCATCCTGGAGCAGAGAAACCAGATCATAGGCGGGGTGGCCGATCACGGCGTCCTGGAAGTCGATGATGCCGATCCGGTCGCCGCCGCCGTTTTCGGCAAACAGGATCAGGTTGGGTGAATGAAAATCGCGCAATACCCAGCCTCGCTCTTCGCCGCCAAGCCAGGAGAGTTCGTTGTCCCACATGACACGGAAATCATCTCGCGCCGGTGCCGGCACCTCTTCTCCCGTCATCATCGGCACGTACCAATCGAGCAGCAGGGCGATTTCGGCGTGCATGGCGTCGCGGTCGTAGAGGGGCAGATGATAGGGTTCGGCGCCGTCCACGGGCAAGTCGTGAGGCATCGTCATAGCCCGCAGCTTGAGCAGCACCGCAACGGCCTCCGCATAGATCGGCTCTAGCCGCGCGCCGTCCGCGATCAGCCGGCTGACAACCCGGTCACCGAAATCCTGCACCAGCACGAAACCGCGATCCAGATCGGCAGCATGGATCTGCGGTGCGGCAAGACCGGCCTCACGCAAGGCCCGCGCAATGGCGACGAAGGGACGCACATCTTCGGCCAGCTTCGCCGTCTTGCTGTAGGGCTTGCCGTCAGCCAGCGGCGGCCCGTCGGGCTGGCGCTCCCAATCCATCAGCAGGGCGGTGCGCACGCCTGTCGACAGTCTGGTATATTGGCGTACCGAGGCATCGCCGCTCAGGAATGATGCCGATGCCGCGCCCCAGCCGGAATCGCGGATGAAGGCATTCATCGCACGGAAGCGCCTCAATCTGGGCGCGAACGCGCCGTGGGCTGTGATCGTCACGTCGCGCGTTGTGGCGGCGCCGGTCTCTGTGAGCTCGACATCGAGCCGGTCGGACGGCAAGGCCCCGAGACGCTGTGGCCATTCCACAATCACCAGCCCCTGTTCGGCGGCATCGTCATAGCCGGTTTCTGCGATTTCTTCGGGGCCGCTGAGCCGGTAGAAATCGAAATGATGGATATTGAGCTGCCCGGTCTCATAAGTTTCGAGCAGCGGGAAGGACGGGCTCGTCACCTCCACGGCCTCACCGGCGACCGCCTGGATGATAAATCGCGCGAAGGTGGTTTTCCCCGCGCCGAGATCGCCCCATAGACAGATTACGTCACCCCGGCGCAGACACGGTGCGACCAGTTGCGCCAAGGCCCCCACCGCCTCGATGTCCAGGGCCTCAAATCGCAACTGTTCGGTTGTATCCGCCATATCAAGTTTGCCCCGGACCGACATTCATCTTTTTGTTAAGTAGCAATTATCGCGATACTGTGACAATTATGCGCGATGCAGCCATTGACAGATGCGCAACCGAGCTTGCTCGGGCGACCTGTGCACAGATCAATGCACGATCAGCGCCTTCTGCGTGCTGGCAGCATCACCACCAGCGCGGCGCTGTCCGTTTTGCGGCAGCAGCACACTGACCGTTGTGCCGGAGCCCTGAGCCGAGCGCAATTCGACCCTGCCGCCGTGCAACTCGACCAGGCTCTTGACCAGCGCCAGGCCCAGCCCGACGCCGCGATGACGCGATCCGTGCGGGCGGCTCTCAAAGCGTTTGAAGACCTTTTCCTGAAAGTCCTCGGGTATGCCGCAGCCGGTATCCTGCACCGAAAACCGGATCATCGCGCCCTCGCGAACGCAATCGAGCGCTATGGAGCCGCCATGTTCGGAAAAGCCGATCGCGTTGGACAGCAGATTGTAAAGGATCTGGGTGATGCGCTTGTCGTCCGCGACAATGGTGCCGATGTCCGGCGCGATGGACACATCGAGCGTGATCTCCTCGCTGCTCAAACGCTCACGCACGCCCAATTCAGCGGCATCGACAAGAGTGCGCACATCGACTTCGGCCATCTTCAGATCCAGCGCGCCCGCGTCGATGGTCGCCAGATCGAGAATGGCGTTGATGATGGCCAGCAGGTCCTGGCTCGATGATCGGATATGCCCAAGAAATTCTCGCTGACGTTCATTGAGCGGACCGACCTGGTCGCTGCCCATGAATTCGCTGTAGCCGATGATGCTGGTGAGCGGGGTACGCAACTCGTAGGACACATGTGAAAGGAAGTTGTTCTTCAGCCGATCCGCCGCTTCAAGAGCTTCGTTGCGCTGAATGAGAGCGGCTTCGGCGCGCTTTGAGTCGGTGATATCGACATAGGTCAGCATGGTCGCGCCATCGGGCAGCGGCACCACAGCATGAGCCACAGTGCGCCCGTCCTTCAGTTCGATGCAGCTCTCATGGCCGCGCCGCTCATCGGATATTCCCGTGGCCGCATGGACGGCCGGCGTCCAGGGATAGTCACCTTGGGCGCGGTGGCCCGACTTGCGCACGATGTCCTCGATGTGCGGGCCGGTGTCGAGAAATTCGGCCGGCAGACCCCAGATGTCGGAAAAGGCGGGGTTGTGAAGCCGCAGCTTGCCATCGGTGGAGAACACGGCCACTCCCTCGCGCAAGTGGTCGAGCGTCTCGCGCTGGACCCGGATCAGCGCATTGTAGCTGCTTTCCAGCGCCAGCTTTTCAGTCACGTCATCATAAAGGAAGGTGACACCGCCATCGGGCCGCTGATCCGAGATGATGTGGATCGACCGGCCATCGGGCAGATACCACAATTCCTCCTGCATTTCCGTCTTCGCCGCCCCGTCGAACGTCGCCATCTGCCGGTTGCGCCAGCCGCGATAATCTGCCTGCTCGGGCAACAGCCGCGCCGCGCGCAGCCGGTCGAGTATCTCTCCGAAGCTGGGTCGCTCGTTCAGCCATGCCGGCTCAAGCTGCCACAATCTGGCGAATGCGGAATTGGAAAAGCTCAGATGCCGATCGGACGAGAAAATCGCCACCCCGGTCGTTACACAATCAAGCGTGCGCGCGTGCGCGGCTGTCTGGCGCTCCAGTTCGCCCTTGGCGGTCTCAAGGGGCGCAACGTCTATTGCGGCGCCCGCGCTTGCCCGTTCGACCGGCACCGCCACCACGTCATAGCTTCTACGCATGCCGGCAACGATGGTTTGCAGCCTCTGGCGGAATATGCTTCCGGCGCCGACCGCGCTGCGGATATTGGCGCGCTGGCGCGTTTCCAGCAGCTCGATCTGGCCGTCCACAACCTCGTCCAGCGAAGCGGCGTCGACCGCCGAGATATAGGCTTGGTTGACCCATTGCAGCTTGTCGTCGGGGCCACGGAACCAGACTGATACCGGCAGCGCCTGAAGCAACGCGCCCTTGGAGGCCAGTTCGTCCTCAGCCTCACGCAGCTTGTCGCTCAGTCGAGCCCGCTCCTTGCCATGTTCTCGCAATTCGCGAAACCTGAGCACGATGAACGAGCCGGACGGCGTCCCTTCAGCCTCGATGCTGCCGCCGCCAGCCGTGTGCAAAAGGCGGTTGAAAGCGACACCACCGCTGCGCAACTCGCTCAGACAGGCCTCGAACTCGACTGCGCTGTCTCGCTCCAGCCACGAGGCGAACCGGAGGATCTTGCGAAGCTGAACGGGAATTCCGGTTTCCGCGCGCAGGGAATAGGTGACCAATCTCGGATTGTCGTCGCCCAGTTCCCAGACGATCAGCGCCTGGCTCTCGCTGTTGAGCAGGGTCTTCAGTATGTTCAGCTCGCGGCTCAGCCGATCATGGCGCGCACGCAGGTCGCGCTCGGCGTGGCGCGCTCGCAATGCCGCGCGGGCCACAACCACGATAACGAGCATGAAGGCAAGCCCCATGCCACCGAGCACGGCCAGGATCAGCATATCCGGCACATCAAGACCGGGGATGCCGGCGAATTCTGCTGTCGATGCAGGGGATGCTTGTGCCGTTGAGCCTGCCGGGGACATCAGCGCCACCTTGATGCGGCAGCCGGAATGGTGCTGACATCCGGTGTGCGCAAAGCTCTGGCAGGGTCTCTCCGCCTGTCGCTCGGCGACGCCGTCTTGAACAGCCTCACCCGCATTTTCGGCCTGTCATGATCGCTCGGCAAAGTCTGGCCCTCAATTAATGGCGTGGTTGCTTGCATACTGCACAAACCGTCAGCGAATCAGCCGCAAGTTTAGCCCGTTCTGCCCGGCAAACCCAACGCATGGTTGCATCTTCCACCGGCATTTGCGCTGTTACCATGCCATCTTGAGTGTGCCGGTGAACTCGACTTGCGAGTGTGAACATGCTAATTCCGGCGTCAGAGTGAATTAAAGTTTGTAAAAATCCTTGGATGTTCGTTTCTCACCGTTACAAATTCATCCTAGTGCGCACGGAAAAAACGGCGGGCAGCAGTCTCAGCGCGGCACTGAGGGACATATGTTCGCCCGGCGATCTGATGCATGACATGAGCCGGACGAGCTGGGCGCGTTACAGCCCGGTTCATCATGGTGCCCTGAAGCGACACTTCCCGAAATATTTCGGCCTGCACACCCACGCGACCATTGCTCAGGTCAGGTCGATTGTCGGCGAGGACATATTCCGCTCCTACTTCAAGTTTTGCGTTGAGCGCAACCCGTGGGACAGACAAGTCTCGCTATATTTTCAGCGCAAAGCCAAGCTCGGCAGGCAAGAAGATGCCGATTTCGACCGAGACATGCGCAGCTTTTGGTTCAGGGCGACTGAATATACAAGACTGCGGAATTTCGAGATCTACTCGATCAACGGGAAAATCGCGGTGGATCAGGTCATCAAGTACGAAAATCTGGATTCCGAATTAGCGGCTTTGCTTGCCCATCTAGGTGTCGATCAGCCTATCGAAATGCCCTGTCTGCGCGCGGGATACCGCAACGACGACCGCAATTATCGCCAGCATTATTCGCAATTCACGCGGGACCTTGTCCATCGCTGGTATCGACGGGAGATCGACGCGCTTGGATACGAATTCTGAGTGAAGCTCGTCCGCCGATCGGTCATGTCCGGGGCAACAACTGCATGACAACAGGTTCCGGGTCGGATATATGAAATATGCGCACGCAGCCATGCGCCCGATATGAACAAGAATTGCACGTCATTTCAGAGCCATAGAAACCAGGGGTGGACACGTGAACGCAAACAGCCGCGAGTCTGTGATCCGCGAGGATACGGTCATCAAGGGCGAGATGAAGACGCGACGCCAGATTGAGGTCTTCGGCTATTTCGAAGGCGATCTGACGGCCGAGAAGGTTCTCGTTCGCGAAGGTGGCAAGGTATATGGCACGATGCGCGCGGACGACGCTGATGTCCAAGGCACGCTTCAGGGCGAAATCTTTGTCAACAAGCTGATCAGGATCGGCAGCACCGGCGCGGTGGTGGGTAATGTCCAGTATGGCCAGATTGCCATGGATCTGGGCGGCGAACTGAGCGCCAAACTGCGCAACGTGCCACCGGAAATCATGGGCGATCTGGAGCTTACGGTGCAAAAAGGCAAGGCGGTGAAGATCACGCTGGTCGATCTGAACGCGGTTGACCCGGATGATGATGCGAAGGATCTGACATTCAGTGTGAGCAACCCTCGCAACGGGTTCATCGCGCTGGCCAGGGCGCCGGGCACACCTGTGATGAATTTCACTCAGGCCGATCTTGAAGCCGGCAGTGTGGCGTTTGTTCACGACGGGGCGAGCGCGCCATCGGCGAGCTTCGATGTGGTGGTGGTCGACTCCAAGGGCGCCAGTTCGGGTCGGGCCAAGACAGTGAATGTCAACGTGCGCAGCTGATGCGGGCTTGCGGCGCCAGGCCCTGATCCATCAAGGCCTCACTCATAGGGCACTTTGTGGAAAAGCGCTATCTGCTCACCGCCATCGTCATAAAAGGTAAGGTTCTCGCCGTCCCGTGAATAGCGCTTGACTGCTTCCAGCGCGGTGAAGAATGCCGTTTCGATCCGGTCATGAGGCGGCTCGCAAGCCATTCTTGTCGAACCGATAATCGCGAGAAGGTCACCCTGCTCGCCCGATATCGTGCCAAAAAACCTGTTGCATCCACCATGCCCGACGATGCGGGTGCCGCCGTCGAAGCGCAAGAACGCATCGGTCGTCTGATCGAGATCGACCGCACCCAGTTTCACCAGACGCCATCTTGTGACTTCGAGATCATCGTCAACGGCCAGAGCCGCGCCAGATGCCATGATCACCAGCGCCATTACAAGAGCAAACGTGTCAATCAATCTCACGGCAGTCTGGCCCCATTGTTAAGGTTGGCACGACAATCATTCACGCCAGAACCACAAAAAAGCCGGTTTGTGGTAGCGAAGCCGACAGCCCTGGAGCGTGCCGGTCTCCTGCCGTATCTGACCCTGACGCCGCCACCCGAACCGCCCGCAGTCGCGCGCGCTGCCTTCAGTAGCGATAGGCGTCCGGCTTGTACGGTCCGCTTGGCTTCACACCGATATAATCGGCCTGATCCGACGTCAATTCCGTCAGTTTAATGCCCATTCTGGCCAAATGAAGTCGGGCCACCTTTTCATCGAGGTGCTTCGGCAGCACGTAAACACGGTTTTCATACTCATCGCCCCGTGTCCAAAGCTCGATCTGCGCAAGAACCTGGTTGGTGAAGCTTGCCGACATGACGAAGCTGGGGTGGCCAGTGGCGTTGCCGAGGTTCAGCAGACGGCCCTCGGACAACAGGATCATCCGCTTGCCGCCGGGAAACTCGATCATGTCGACCTGCGGCTTGATATTGATCCACTTGTGGTTCTTGAGCGCGGCCACCTGAATCTCGTTATCAAAATGGCCGATATTGCCGACGATCGCCATGTCCTTCATCTCGCGCATATGCTCGATGCGGATGACGTCCTTGTTGCCGGTCGCGGTGATGAAGATATCCGCGCTCGGCGCGGCGTCTTCCAGCGTCGTGACCTCGAAGCCGTCCATGCTGGCCTGCAGGGCGCAAATCGGGTCAACCTCGGTAACCTTCACGCGCGCGCCCGCGCCGCGCAGGCTTTGCGCCGAGCCCTTGCCGACATCGCCATAGCCGCAGACCACGGCGACCTTGCCGGCCATCATCGTGTCGGTGGCGCGGCGGATGCCGTCCACCAGCGATTCCTTGCAGCCATACTTGTTGTCGAATTTCGACTTGGTGACGCTGTCGTTCACGTTGATCGCGGGGAACGGCAGCAACCCCTGCTCAACGAACTTGTGCAGGCGGTGGACGCCGGTAGTGGTCTCCTCGCTTACGCCGACCAGCCTGTCGCGCTGCTTGGTGAACCAGCCCGGAGTCTCTTTCATGCGCTTCCTGATCTGGGCGAACAGCGCCTCTTCCTCTTCCGATGTCGGGTTGGCGATGAGCCCGGTCTCACCGGCCTCGACGCGCGCGCCCATCAAGATGTAGAGCGTGGCGTCGCCGCCATCATCGAGGATCAGATTGGCGCCTTCATCGAACATGAAGATCTGCTCGGCGTAATCCCAATATTCGGCAAGCGTCTCGCCTTTCACGGCGAACACCGGAATGCCCTTGGCTGCGATGGCGGCGGCGGCGTGGTCTTGCGTCGAGAAGATGTTGCATGAGGCCCAGCGCACTTGTGCGCCCAGGGCCACAAGGGTTTCGATCAGCACTGCCGTCTGAATGGTCATGTGCAGCGAGCCGGCGATGCGCGCGCCTTTCAGGGGCTGGGACGCGCCAAACTCCTCGCGCAGCGCCATCAGGCCGGGCATTTCGGTTTCGGCAATGTCGATTTCCTTGCGCCCGTAATCGGCAAGCGCAATGTCCTTGACGGCGTAATCGTTGAATTCGGTCATGAAAATCCCGTTTTGCGTGCCGGCGCGAACCAAAAGCTGCACCCGCTTGTTTCAGGTTTGCGCGGCTCCGCTCCCGGAGACCGCTCATATGATTGCATGGCAACATATAACGTGAAGCGTACCGTCAGGCAATAAAGACATAAAGATTTGATTATATGTTTGGGGGATTGGCGCCGGCTTCGCACTGTGCGCGCCGCCGTGCCGTGACGGTGTCACACGGGTGACCCGCCCGGATCCGGGCTCCGTTGCCAGCTGATCCGCGCGCCTGGAACCGGCGTGTGGTCCTGCCGAACAGGCTCAGTTCAGATCGTTGGGGCGATGCTCGCCGTCTGGCGTCTCGTCGTCTTCATGAAAGCCTGCCTCGACAAGAGCCGTCAGCGCCTCGAGCGCCTCTTCGGCTTCCGGGCCGCTGGTTTCGATGATGATGCTTGAGCCCTGGTGTGCGCCGAACATCATCAGCCCCATGATCGATTTGCCGTTGACGGTCTGCTGATCCTTGGTGACCAGCACATCGGCATCGAACTGATCGGCACATCTGGCAAATTTTGATGAGGCGCGCGCATGCAGTCCGCGCTTGTTGCGGATGATCACCTCGGCCAGACATTGATAAACGCCGTCCTCGGACATGCGCGCTTGCTCCGCATGATGACATGATGACCTGTGATGCACGGATTAAGCGCATCCAGATGCCCAATATGTCTCAATTTTGTACCTGCGCAAGGAAAAAGGGCGGACGGCCCAGGCGGTCTAGCTGCGCGCCAGCAGCTTGCTCGCGACGTGAATATATTTGCGGCCGGCCTCGCGAGCCTGTTCGATGGCCTCTTCCAGCGAGCATTCCTCGCGCACGCGCGCCAGTTTCACGAGCATGGGCAGATTGACGCCGGCAATGACCTCGACATGGGTCCCGTCCATCACGGAAATGGCAAGGTTCGATGGGGTGCCGCCGAACATGTCGGTGAGCAGCGCAATGCCATCGCCGGTATTCACCGAATTGATCGCCTGCAGGATCGCGTCGCGGCGCTCTTCGATGTCGTCGTCGGGCGTGATGGAGATTGTCGCGACCTGCTGCTGAGCACCAACGACATGTTCGAGCGCGGCGCGGAACTCGCGGGCAAGATTTCCGTGAGTGATGATGACAATGCCGATCATGGCTGACCGCCTCGCCGCGGAACGGCCCGCGGCGGAACTTGCCACCACCAGGAAAAAAAAACGAATAGACTGTCGGGCCACAGATAGTGACCCTGTTTCACACTCCAGATCATGACCCGCCCGAAACACCCTTAAGCCTTTGATTGTCATCCTCGACGGGATGTTATGCAAGGGCTTTCATGCCGGCATGCGACGAAAGCACGCCTGCGGTGCATAATTGCATGCAGATGTGCCGGGCCGGTACGCGATTGCCGAAATCGTCCATCAAGTCTATATACGGTCTGGTTGAATTGTTGCCTCACAGGACAGAGATCAGTGGGCAGAATGTCGATTTATTGGAAAATGAACGGCCTGGGCAATGACTTCGTGATCCTCGATCATCGGTCCGATGGCGCGAGGATTTCGACGGAACTGGCGATGCGCATCGCTGCGCGCGGAGGCGGGCTTGGATGCGATCAGGTCATTGCGCTTGAACCCTCACGCAGCGCCGACACGTTCATGCGCATTTTCAACGCGGACGGGTCCGAGGTCGCAGCGTGCGGTAATGCGTCGCGCTGTGTTGCGGTGCTGCTCGCCAAGGAGAGCGGCAAGGAGGAAAGCGTCATCGAGACGCGGGCCGGCCTGCTGGGCGCGCGCGCCGAAAATGAAGAATTCGCGACCGTCGATATCGGCGCACCCCGCTTTGCCTGGAGCGATATTCCGACCGCCACGCCGCTCGCCGATACGACATCGGTGCACATCGAAGGCGCGCCTGAGGAACTCGGCCCGGCCAGTCTGGCGAATGTCGGTAATCCGCATTGCATTTTCTGGACCGATGACATTGCGCGGCATGATCTGGCGCGGATCGGCCCGGTGCTCGAGCGTCACCCGCTGTTTCCCGAGCGCGCCAACATTTCGCTGGCTCATGTGACATCGCGCGAGAGCATCGACCTCAAGGTCTGGGAGCGCGGCGCCGGTCTGACGCTCGCCTGCGGCACGGCGGCCTGCGCGGCCACGGTTGCTGCCGTGCGCAAGAATCTGACTAGGCGGCGCGTCAATGTGAGCTTGCCCGGCGGCACGCTCGCGATCGAATGGCGCGACACCGACGGGCACATCCTGATGGCGGGGCCGGTTGCGCTGGAACACTCCGGCGTGCTGGACCTTGCCGGGTGGAGCGAGACCGCGTCGTGAGTGCGCCCACGGTGATAAGCTTCGGCTGTCGGCTGAACGCCAACGAAAGCCAGGCGATGGTGGAACATGCCCGCGCTGCCGGGCTGGGCGAGGCGGTCATCATCAACACATGCGCAGTCACGGGAGAAGCCGTGCGCCAGGCGGCGCAGGCCATCCGCCGGGCTCGCCGCGAACATCCCGGCGCACGGATCATCGTCACCGGCTGCGCCGCGCAGACCGAGCCCGAACGCTTTGCCGCCATGGATGAGGTCGATGCCGTCATCGGCAATGCGGAAAAGATGCAGCGGGCCACCTTCGATGCGCTGGCGTCCGGCGAAGCCGCACGGGTTGTGGTCGGCGATATCATGTCGGTGCGCGAGACTGCGGGTCATCTGATAGCCGGCTTCGGCACGCGTGCACGCGCCTTCGTCCAGATCCAGAACGGCTGCGATCACCGCTGCACCTTCTGCATCATTCCGTTCGGCCGCGGTCCATCGCGCTCGGTGCCGGCCGGCGAGGTTGTGCGCCAGGTTCGGCTGCTGGTCGAGCAAGGCTATCGGGAGGTCGTCCTGACCGGCGTTGATCTGACGGCCTATGGCGGCGACCTGCCCGGCCCGATGACGCTCGGCCGGCTGACGCGCAAGATCCTGCGGCTGGTGCCCGAGCTTGACCGGCTGCGGCTATCATCCATCGACACGATCGAAGCCGACCCCGATCTGATGATCGCGCTTGCCGAGGAAGAGCGGCTGATGCCGCATCTGCACTTGTCGCTGCAGTCGGGCGATGACATGATCCTGAAGCGCATGAAGCGCCGTCACCTGCGCGCCCATGCCGTCGATTTTTGTGAACAGGCACGCCGCCTGCGGCCCGATATCGCCTTCGGCGCCGATCTCATCGCGGGTTTTCCCACCGAGACCGAAGAGATGTTCGAGAACTCGCTGCGCCTCGTCGATGATTGCGGCATCCAGCATCTGCATGTCTTTCCGTTTTCGCCGCGCCCGGGCACGCCGGCGGCGCGCATGCCCCAGCTCGACCGCCAGATGGTGAAGGCGCGCGCGCACAGTCTGCGCCGGAAGGGCGAAGAAGCCATGGCCGCGCATCTGAATGCGCAGGTCGGCGCTCGCGTTCGCGTTCTGATGGAGCGCCCCGACATCGGACGAACGCCACAATTCTCTGAGATTGTCTTGCCCGGTGAGCGGGAGCCGGGCACCATGGTGCTTGCGGAAGTGTCCGGAGTTCGGGACCGCAGGCTCGAAGGGACAATAGCGGCGTGAGCGGGCAGGACGCAAAGAAGGTCGGGTTGCTGGGGCGCCTGTTTGGCGCCGAGACGCAGGAAATTCCACCAGCGACGCCAACCGAGCCGGCTGACGCGCCTGCCTCCGCGGCGCAGGAAAAACCGGACAATGCCACTGATGTCCCGCAAGCTCAGGACGGCGCTGGCTGGTTCGGACGGCTGCGCGGCGGGCTGGCCAAGACTTCGGCGCGCCTGTCGGATGGCATTTCATCGGTCTTCGTCAGGCGCAAGCTCGATGACGACACGATCCAGGAACTCGAAGATCTTTTGATCCAGTCCGATCTCGGCGTCGAGACTTCCATGCGCATAACCGAGACGCTGGCCCAGAGCAGATATGACCGGGAGATCAGCCCTCAGGAAGTGCGTGACGTGCTGGCGCGTGAAGTCGAGAACGTGCTTGCGCCGGTCGCGCAGCCCCTGCTCATAGACAAGGCGCACAAGCCCCATGTGATCCTGGTGGTCGGCGTGAACGGAACCGGCAAGACCACGACCATCGGCAAGCTCGCCCACAAGTTCGCCGGCGAGGGCTATCGGCCGATGCTGGCCGCGGGCGATACGTTCCGCGCCGCCGCCATTGAGCAGCTCAAGATCTGGGGTGAGCGCGTCGGCGCGCCAGTCGTGGCTGGCGAGATCGGCGCTGATGCCGCTGGGCTGGCGTTCGATGCGCTCAAGCGCGCGCGCGATGAAGCCTGCGATATTCTGCTGATCGATACCGCCGGCCGGCTACAGAACAAGACCGCCCTGATGGCCGAGCTGGAAAAGGTGATCCGTGTGATCCGCAAGCTTGATCCGAGCGCGCCGCATACGGTGTTGCTGACGCTTGATGCCACGACCGGCCAGAATGCGCTGCAACAGGTCGAGGTCTTCAGGAAGATCGCCGGTGTCACCGGGCTGGTCATGACCAAGCTGGACGGCACCGCACGCGGCGGCATTCTGGTTGCGATCGCAGACCGGCACAAGCTACCCGTTCATGCCATCGGCGTGGGCGAGGACATCGATGATCTACAGCCGTTCGACGCGAGCGAATTCGCCCATGCGATCGCTGCGAATTGACCTGATGAGCAGGAAATCCGGGGCAGAATGAGCAAGCCAATCACCGCCAAGCCGGAGCAGCCGCGATCAGTGACGATGCAGATCGTGAAGCTGGTCGTTGAGATCGGCCCGCTGATCGTCTTCTTCGTCGTGAACTCGTGGACCGATATCTTCGTCGCCACCGGCGCATTCATGGCCGCGACCCTGGTGTCGCTCGCAGCCAGTCTGATCCTGTTCGGCAAGATCCCGACAATGCCGCTGGTCAGCGCGGTCGTCGTCTTTATCATGGGCGGGCTGACGCTTTATCTTCGCGACGATCTGTTCATCAAGCTGAAGCCGACGATCACCAACACATTGTTCGCCTTGGTGCTTCTTGGCGGCCTTGCTTACGGCAAATCGCTGTTGAAATATCTGTTCGAGGATGTTTTTCAACTGCGCGAAGAAGGCTGGCGCAAGCTGACCTTCCGGTGGGCAATATTCTTTCTCTTTCTTGCGGTGCTCAACGAAATCGTCTGGCGCAACTTTTCGAGTGATGTCTGGCTCAACTTCAAGGTCTTCGGCATCGGGCCTCTGACGCTGGTGTTCAGCCTGTTCCAGATCAATCTGATGCAGCGTTATCAGATCTCGCCTGAACCCGAAGAAGCCAGCGCAAAGACCGCCGGGGAGGTCAAGACCACGCAATGAGGCATCGTCATAACGTGGCGAAGGGAGCGAAAGTGAAAGCGTGGTGGGCCGCGTCAATGCTGTTGGTTGCGCTGTTGGCAACATGGCCGCTGCAAGCGCAGACAGTGGGTGAGCCCGGCGCCGAAATGCCGCTGCCCCAGGCCAAGCCCGAGCGCCCTTTGATAGGGCTGAGCGAGGAAGATCGGTCGCAGTTAACTCCCGAGCAAGCTCGTGAACTGTATAAGCAGCACGAGCGCCAGCTTCGGCGCATCGAGGGCGAGCGCGAAGACGTGCGCCGAGATGTCGCAACGCTGGAGGAGGATCATGCGCGGCTGAATGAAGAACTTCTGGAGACGGCCGAAAAGGTGACACATAGCGAGACGCGGCTTGCCGAACTGGAGCAGCAACTGGAAAAGCTCCGCGGCGAGGAGTCGACCGTGCGCCTACGGCTGACCGAACAGCATGGAGAGATCGGAAAATTGCTCGCCATCATGCAGAGACTGGGGCGCGAGCCGCCGCCCGCTCTGGTTACGCAGCGCGATGACGCCTTGAAGATGGTACGCAGCGGCATGCTGCTGAACAGTTTCTTTCCCAAGCTCAAGAGCGAGGCGGATACGCTTTCGGCCGAGCTGTCGCGACTAGTTGGCATCCTCTCCGATCTGGAGATGCGCTCGCAGCAACTGGCGCAAGAAAAGGAAGAATGGGATCGTCTGCGCGCAGAAACCCGGGATCTGATCGCCGCGCGCCAGGAACGGCTCAGTGCTGAACAGCAGCGTCTGGGCATGCTCGATCAGGCGGCGCAGCGCCACGCCGGCACGATCACTGATCTGGGAGAGCTGCTCAAGGCGTTAAATGATGATGTCGCCAGCATGTCGGGATTGGGAGAGTATGAGCGTGAATTGCGTGAAGGCCAGACCGTGGAGCTGAAACCGCTCGCCCAGCAGGCCGCGTTCGTTCAGCCGGGCCGCATGAAGCCGGCGATCCCGTTCGGCCAGGCGCAAGGGCTGGTCCTGCTCCCTGCCGTCGGGCCCGTGAAGCGCGATTATGGCGAGCGTGATGAACTGGGCATCGAGTCCCGTGGCATTTCGATAGAAACGCGTGCACAGGCACTTGTGAAGTCGCCAGCCGATGGCTGGGTGGTGTTTGCCGGCCGCTTCCGAACATATAGGCAACTATTGATCATCAATGCCGGACAAGGGTATCATATACTATTGGCTGGCATGGATGAGATCCATGTTCGACGCGGGCAGTTTGTACTAGCTGGAGAACCGGTTGCGGTCATGGGCCGTGGCGGGGAAACTGCGGAAACTTCCGGCTCGGGCCGGACCCTGTATGTCGAGTTCCGTAAAGATGACCGGCCCGTCAATCCGCAGCCCTGGTGGGCGGCTGGCCTAGGAAAGGGTTAAGTCTATGCGAAGATCCGAAATCGCGCTCTGGGTGTTCCTCGTTCTGGCCGGAGTGGCCGCCGGTAACACAGTTTTGAACTTGTCGCGCGCCCAGACCGCATTCGCGGAAGATGCAGAAGTCTACCGCCATCTTGATCTGTTCGGCGATGTGCTGGAGCGGATCCGTTCCGACTATGTCGAAGAGCCGGAGGCGGAGGAGCTGATCGAATCAGCCATCAACGGCATGTTGGCCGGACTTGACCCGCATTCCGCTTATCTCAACCCGCGACATTTCCGTGACATGAAGGTGCAGACGCGCGGCGAATTTGGCGGCCTCGGCATCGAGGTCACCATGGAGGAAAGCGTGGTCAAGGTGGTCACGCCCATCGAGAACACCCCGGCCGAACGCGCGGGCCTATTGGCGGGCGACTTCATCACCCATCTGGATGGCGAGTCCATCCGTGGGCTGACCCTGGAACAGGCAGTCGAGCGGATGCGCGGCCCGATCAATACCGACATCATGGTTACGGTCGTGCGCTCGGGCGTTGATGATCCGTTCGACCTCAAGATTACCCGCGATATCATCCGCATCAACCCGGTACGGTACAGTGTCGAGGGCGATGTGGGCTATATCCGGGTCACGACCTTCAGCGAACAGACCTACGATCAGCTCAAGGCGGCGATCCAGAGCGTGCGCAACGAACTCGGGCCCAAGCTGGTTGGGTTCATCATCGACCTGCGAAACAATCCGGGCGGATTGCTCGATCAGGCCATCTCGGTGTCCGATGCGTTCCTCGACCAGGGGGCCATCGTCCTGACCCGCGGGCGCAAGAACAGCGAGTCGAAGCGGGAAAATGCCAGCTTTGGTGACCTTACAGGCGGCCACAAGGTGGTCGTGTTGATCAATGGCGGTTCCGCGTCGGCCTCCGAGATCGTGGCGGGCGCCTTGCAGGATCACAAGCGGGCGACCGTCATCGGCACGCGCTCGTTCGGCAAGGGCTCGGTCCAGACCATCATTCCGCTCGGCTCCAACGGTGCGATCCGGTTGACGACGGCGCGCTATTACACGCCTTCCGGACGGTCGATCCAGGCAAAGGGCATTGTTCCTGACTATCGCGTGGAGCAGGATCTTCCCGAGGAACTCAGGGCCCGGATGAGCAAGCCGAGCGGCGAAGCCAGTCTGCGTGGACATCTGAGCGCGGAAGATGGTGAGGAGGATTCGGGCAGCGTGGCCTATGTCCCCAAGGATAAAGCCGAGGACAACCAGCTCCAATTCGCCATAAAGTTTCTTCACGGTATTGCACCTGACGCCGAGGTGATTCAAAACAAGGCGGAAAATCTCGCGCGGCCCGCAGAGGGCGTGCCGAACTAGGATCTCGCCTCCCAGGATGTGATTGCCGCCACGGCATTTCTGATCTAAGCCGTGGTGGCGATCGCCTCCGGCCCTGGTGGCCGGGCTGGCGGGATCGACCGGGGGCAAAATGAGAGCACTGATCCTGACTGCTGCGGCGGTTACCTTCTCCATTTTTGCAGGCGTGGCTTATCTTGCTGTCGGTCCTCAGACGGATCAGTCCGCCAGCGCTGTCGTCCTGATCATCGATTCCGGCCACAGTGCCGCCTCCGCCCGGACATCCGCTGCTGTCGCGACAGACGGCCAGCCGCAGCAGGACAGCGGCCGCCTGCTGTCGCTGCGCGATGCGCCGGACCAGAGCGCCGACACCGAGCCCCAGGTCCGTACCGCCGATGACCGCGATATCGAGGCTGTGATCGCGGCCAGGCTCGAAGCCCAGAGCCAGGCGCGCAGGGAACGTGAGGCCGCGCAACCAGCGCAACCAGCGCAACCAGATCTTGCCAATGCCGAGCCCGAGACCCCAACCGACGAAGTGGCGCGGGACGACGAAGCGCCTTCCCCGTTCGATAATCTCACCACCGTGGATGCGTCGCAGCAGGTCGTTTCGGTGACCCAGATGCTGGCGGCCCAGGTTGCCTCGGACCGCGACAGCACCGCGCCCCGCGATGAAGCTGCCGCCGCTTTTGATCCGCCAGCCGATATTGATTCTGATCTGCCGCCTGCTCCGGAAGACCGCACGTCTGGCGCTGCCGATACCACCGTTGCTGCCGCCACCGAGCCGTCTGCGAGCGCCGCGCCGGCGCCATCACCCGAGCCAGCGCCTGCGGATGAAACGGCTGAAGCGCGCGCGACTGACCCTGCCAATCAGATCGGCAGCTTTCTGACCGGAACCGAACCGGCTCCCGAAAACACTACGATCACCACTGCCGCGCTACCCTCGATGCCCGCGCGCCGCCCGGATGTGCGCCCGCGCGCGCGTATTGGTCTCATAATTCGCGGTCTCGGCGTGGATGAAACTGTGACCCGTCAGGCCGTCGAGAGACTGCCGCGCGAAATCGCGCTGGCCTTCGTGCCCTATGGCAACGATCTGCCGGCATGGGCCAAGCGCGCCCGCGATGATCGCCACGAGGTGCTCGTGCAAATCCCACTGGAGCCAGCGGATTATCCCACTACGAACCCCGGCCCGCACACGCTGCTGACATCCATCTCGACCCGCGAAAATCTGGAACATCTCGACTGGCTGCTCGACCGGTTTGAAGGCATCACCGGCGTGACAAATTATCTTGGCGAAGGGCTGGCCGGACGGCCGGACGTGTTCGGTCCGATCCTGCTGGAACTCAAGGCGCGTGGCCTGGTCTATATCGATGACGGCAAGGCCTATAACGCCGCCACGCGCGACATGGCCCGGCAAATCGCCATGCCTTACACGGTGGCGAACATCATCATCGATAGCGAACGATCGCCCGAGGCGGTGCGCGCAGCCCTCGACCGGCTCGCGCAGACAGCAAAAAGCGAAGGCAGCGCAATCGGCATAGGCCATGCCTTCCCCGATACGCTGAGCACCGTGCAGGCATGGCTGGAGGAGCTTGACCCCCAGGAATATGTGCTGCTGCCGGTGCGCCGGCTGGCAGGCTCATAGCGGGATTGGGCTTTCGCGCCTGGCCCGATTTGAACAAGGACGCAAGATGAGCATCGACCCCGTCGGCCTGCCGTACCGCGCTTGCGTGGGCATCGTCCTTATCAACGGCTCGGGACTTGTCTGGCAGGGCCGACGCATCGCAAGTGCCGAGCCAGGGGCGCCGCTTCCTTATTGGCAATGTCCGCAAGGCGGTATCGATCCCGGCGAAACGCCGCAAGATGCAGCGCTGCGCGAACTGTATGAAGAAACCGGCACGGCGAATGCCGAAATCCTCGGCTCGACGCCGGGTTGGCTGGACTATGACCTTCCCGAACATCTGATCGGCGTCGCCTTGAAGGGAAAATATCGCGGCCAGCGGCAGAAATGGTTCGCCCTACGCTATCTCGGCGATGATGCGGATTTCGCGATCATCCCCAAGCCGCCGCACAAGCAGGAATTCGACCAGTGGCGCTGGGGGCGTCTGAATGATTTGCCCGGCCAAGTCATCCCGTTCAAGCGGTCGGTCTATGAAGCGCTGGTGGTCGAGTTTTCCCCGCTGCTGGCGCAATTCGAAGCTCGAGCCGGCTAGAGCATTTCGGCACAAGAGCATTCCGGCATCAACGGGCACCTGACGACCGCAATGCCGGCGACGGCTGACGCCGTTCAACTGCGAAGAGTACCCGCCCTCCAGCCAGATCACTTCTCGTCCGCATGGCGGCGGTAATGCGGGTGGATTTCGACCAGCTCATATGGCGCATAATGCTGGTTGCGGATGAAGCCCTGAAGCTGATGCAGCGTGGCGATGGTGTGCTGTATCTGCTGAAGCTGCCTGGCGTTGTTGCCCATGCTCAGCTTGCGGGCGGTGGCGGCCTGATGACTGCTCTCGGAATTTGAAAGGAAGATCTGCGTCTCCAGACTGCCCGCCAGATCGTCGGAAATGTCGGTCGGAAACTGTGTGCCGATGGCGATGGCGATGCCGAAGGCGCGGCCCTCGCGCGCCAGTTCCACCAGCCGCTTGCTGTCCTTCACGCGCCAGGCTTCGTCAAACACGAACAGCCGCTTCAGAGTGCGCGGCGCCTCGCCCCGCAGCGCATAACCATGCGCCTGAATGATGATCATCTCAGCGATCGCCGCCTTGATCTCGTCATTGGGCAGATCATGCAGATCGAGAACAACGCGGTCGTTCAGCAGGTCTGGAAAGCTCAGCCGCGCGGAATCATCAGACGGGAAAATTCCGAGGTCGAACAGCGGGTCCACACGGTTCAGCAGGCTCTCGGACTCCTTATGCTCGCGCAGAATTTCGACCACCTCGCCAAAGCCCGGCGCACTGATTTCATCCTCGCGGTACCAGCCCTGAAGGTTCAGCCCGCGCGCCTCGAAGCTGACCTTGAGGGCGTTCTTCAGCTTGGCCTGCTGCTGGGTGCCCAGGCGAAAGACGCGCTGGATGACCTCGCCAACGGTGTGAATGTGACAGATCGGCTGAACCCTACCATCGGCTTCGGGAACTGGCTGGAGCGGATTGAATGGCAGCCCGCCCCGTCTGACATTGTAAATGCTCAGACCAAGCGGCTTGGCGAAAGCAGGCTCGGAATAATCGTTCTTGAAGTCGAGAATACAGACCGGAAAGCCCTGGCGCGCCATGGCGTCGATGACGACGCGCAGCGTCTGGGTCTTGCCCGAGCCCGGATCGCCAGTGACCAGAAAACCGAAATTCAGCATCCGGACATCGGACCGGTATGGATCCCAATAGACCTTACCGGCGGCGTTGGCCTGGCCGAGATAGACGCGAAAGCGGTCATCGTCATCATCATCGGCAATGACTGGCGTCTGCTCCTGCTGGGGAGCGGGCGCGTCTTGCGCGACGATTTGCGCATCTGGCTCGAGCCGGGCCGCCTCATCGGCCACGGCCGTGAGCGAGCCATTGGCGGTTTCCGAGTGGGCATGTCCATTGGTGCCGGCAGTAGCGCCCGTGCGCGCGACCGGAACCGCAGCAATATGTGGCTGCGGCAGAAAGATCCCGCGCAGCGGCGTTACCCGGTTCAGCAGAAAGGCGCTCACCCGGCGCCAGTGGGCAAAATCCGGGTTGCCCTCATGCCGTGATGCAAAGGCGCGCGCCGCACTGAGCACCTGCCAGTCAACAGGTTGCAGATCAGCCACCAACCCGCCTTGCGCGCGCACCGCGTCCAGCGGCCTTGAGACCTGAGCGCCGCGCCCGCGAGGCAGACGCTGCCGCCCAACGACGACGGGGCGCGCTTCGCCGGCGTGCCTATGCACGGACTGAATCTGCCGAGCCAGACGATATTCCCGGTTCGGTGCGCCGCAAAGGCCGACGAGCCGCACTTCCTCGGGCTCGTCATGCGGGGTGATCACCACGCGCAGCGCTGGCGTATTGTCGTGATCTGGCAGGCGCGTGACGTCGGCCCTTAGGCTGATCGAGGCGGTTTCCTGCGCAACCGCCTCACCGGCCCAGCGAAGCAATTCTATGCGCTCCTCGTCGCTGTCCGGCGCATCCTTGGCGGAAAAGCTGTCGAGTTGATCCTGCCACGCCTTGGCGTAATCAACACCCGCCATTTCCGCCTCGCGATCGGTTTCGCGATGCGCGCTCGTTGGCGGCGCCGGGACATCGACGAAGAATTCGCTTTCTTCAGGAAGCCGCCCCAGATCGCGGGCCAAGGCGCGGAACCGGGCAAATTCGGCCACGGCCTCACGCATGCGGATGCGCGCCGCTGCCAGCTCATTTATCAGCCACTCCGGCACGAACGCCATCAGCGCATCGGCATCGCCGGCGCTGGCCATTTCGGCGATCACGCCCATGCGCCGGTGGAACAGGGCGCGAAGCTGATCGCGGTTCGGCGGCAGCAGATGGGTCGGGGGCAGCGACATCTGAATACGGTCACGCACCGATTCGATCAGCTTGTCGTGCAACTCGTCATAGACCGCCTGAAGCGAGGCGAGTACGATGCAGATATTGGAAAATTCCTGGACGAGGTTCACCGCCTTTTCGATGGCGCGGACATACAGCGCTTCGTTGGCCAGCGACCAGAACGATTCAAGCTGATCGAACGCGATGACGAACGCACCGTCCACGGCCCGCGCCGCCACCGAGATATCGCCGAGCCGCCGGCGCCGCTGTTCGGGTGTGGCAAGCGGCCTGAATGCCAGCCCCGGCAGGCCGGCATCGGCTTCCTGGCCGCACAGCGCGTCAAAGCCGGTCAGATCGCCACCAAAATAGAGCAGCAGCGCCTTGAGGAAATCCTCGCTTACGGCCGAATGCGTGCGCCGCTCGATCTTCTTGCGCAGATCGCGGGCAAGCTGGGGGATGAGCGCCAGGCAGTCGTCCTCACCCGCATCGGCCGATAAGCGGAAGCTTTCAGCCTCCGGCCCGTCGAGCAGTCCGACCAACATCTTCGCCAAATCCATGAGCGGAACGTTGCGCTCGGCCACGAGCGCAGCTTCCATGAGCCGGTCGGAGATGTCCTGCGGGGACAAGAACGGCGCGGCCCCGCTTCGCGCACGCGCCTGGGCTATCAGAGGAGCGAACGAGTCCGCCAGCGCCTCGCAGCGGCCGCGATCCTCATTTTGCACCGCCTGGCGGAAAGCAACGTCGTCTTCGGCCGGCAGGACGCGCAACAGAGCGCGGACGTTGTCGTTCAGTCGCGGAATGGCGAAATAGGGATTGTTCAACTCGCGGATGACAGCTTCGAGCATCCATTGCTCATAATTGTCATCCGTCACCGGCGCTGTCATCTGCAGCACGGCGGGATAAAGCCCCCCGTCCAGCGCAAGGCGGCGCAGGCTCGTGGCCAGCAGGTGGGTCTTGCCAAAGCCGGCCCCGCCGAGGATCAGCGCGATGCGCGCAGACGTATCGGGATTGCCCGCCTGTGTTGCGTCCACTGCGGCGGAAATCGCGGCCCTTGCGTTGGCATGAAGCGAGATGACGTCGAACTCGACTTCGTCTTTTGCGCCCTGAAGAGAAGCCGTCTGGGAGAAGATGTGATCAAAGCGCTGATCGGCAAAAACACTGAACAAGCCTGTCATGAAAACATGCTCCAAACAAAAGTTAGCTGTATTTCAGGATATGCCGTCAGTTTTGTGTGGTTTGCTTAACGAAGCCTTTATCAACGTTGCGCCATGGCTGCGCAAGGTCAAACTGGTGCCTGCGCGGCACATGTTCGTGCTGTCTGCCCGCGCTCAGTCGAGCACAACAAAATGCACGATATCTCCGCCGCGCGTTGGCGTGGAGGATCGGCGGCGCAATTCATCGTCCATCAGATCGGGTATGTCGAGCCGGGTGAGATGAAACGCTGCGCCAGATCGCACCGCGCCCCACAGCTTTGACTTGAAGTCATCCAGCGTGACTCCGTGGCCGCTACGCTCGGCATATTCATCATAAAGCTGGGCGATGGCGACCTGCGAGCCGCTGAAAAAGCCGCCCCGGCGCTTGGGCGTCTTTATGGAGCTGGCGATCTCGCGAATGATTGCGGCAAAGTCGGTTGCCGGTGGGCCGGACGGCCGGTCTGCCGCGCTATGCGAGCCTTTTTGTTCGGCATGCGCGTCTGCTGACGTCAGATTGAGCGCACAGCGCACGATCGCCTGGCTCAGGGACAGTGTATCGCGGGCTCTCGGCGCGCCGAGCGCCTTGCGCAACAAGGCCGGCACTGCCGCATCGAGCCGCCCGCGTTCCACACCACAGAACCGCATGAAGATCGCGCGCGTCGCATCATCCTTAAGCGCTGCCGGGCTCCCTTTGGTCGCTGGCGGCCTGGCGGGCATCAGGTCGGGAAAACGCGCCGCCAGCAGCCGCCAGACAAGGGCGGCGCGCACGCTGTCGAGCCCCGGATTTGCGTCGCAGCCAAGATCGAACAGCCGATCGAGCGTGGCCGCATAGATGGCGCGCCGGTCGCCGAGATAATCGCGTGTGACCGGGTCGCCGGCAGGCATGCCCAGCGCCTGTGCCAGAAAATGGGTCTGTGCCGCGCGCGCCCACTGTTTCTGCGACCATCGCGCCACCGACAAATGCTGCGCCTCTTCCAGCCCGGCTTGGCTCAGTTCCCAGCGTCCGCCGGCAATCCTTTGCGCATGTCCCATATCGCGTAGTCCGGCAAGCGCGCGATCGAGCGCCGGCCCGGCCGGCAATCCCCACATTTTCAGCGCCCTGCCAATGCCGCGCGCGCTCATGGCCGGCCGACCATCAGCGGCAAGAAAGGCCAACACCATATCTGTTGGCGCAATCGGGTTCAGCCTGGAGATATCCGCCTTGGGAAGCGTGGGAAGATCGTTCATAGCGACGTCATGAATAGTTTTTTCTCGTTAAACTGCTGTGCGATCTTCGCGCGGCCATTCGCGTTTGTCGAGACTTCCCACCAGTCGTCACCAGGAATTCGCGCTGTTCAAGGCGGCAGGCGCGCCGGGTACATTTCGTTTAGGGCGTGACATCCGCGTTCCACATCTGATATACCCCAGGCATGCTGAAGTCCGCGCAGAAAGCGCAGATTGCTTTGGCCAATTCCCCGGTAGCTCAGTTGGTAGAGCAAGCGGCTGTTAACCGCTGGGTCGCTGGTTCGAGTCCGGCCCGGGGAGCCAAAAACCTCCGCAGCCTGTGCCGCAAATCCCGTGCGCCCATGTATCCCGTGCGCCCATGTCTCCCGTGTGCCCATGTCGCGGGAGCAAATCTGAGCGCAGACAAATTCATGCCCCCGACATGCTGCAGCTGCGGTCCTGAACAGCATGCGGCGAGCACCTCGCTCAAGGCAGCCCAGGGCAAACGGAACCGTTCATGAGCCAGGCTGACAAGCCCGCGCCCGACCTCAAGATCGGCGATGTGGCCGATTTCCGCCATGCCGGCGACACCGGGCTCGTGGTTCAGTTCGACTTTCGCATCGACATGGACATCAACGCCGATGTGAGGGCGGCCGCGGCCGCGATCACCGCGGCGGGGCTTCCCGGAATCGTCGAGCTGGTCCCCAGCTTCTGCTCGGTTCTCATTCATTACGATCCGACATCCACATCCAGCGCGGACCTGATGAGGGCCATCGCGCGCCTGCCGATCAGGCGTGAGGAAGCGAACTCGCCCGCTCGCACCTTCGTCCTGCCGGTGCTTTATGGCGGCGAGCATGGGCCTGATCTGGAAAATGTCGCCGCGCAGACCGACCTCAGCGTCGCGGAGGTGATCGCCCTGCATGCAAGCTGCTCCTATCGGGTCTACATGTTGGGCTTCCTGCCGGGCTATGCCTATATGGGCGATGTGCCCGAGCGCCTGCGTCTGTCTCGGCTTGAAACCCCGCGCACAAAGGTGCCGGCCGGGTCGGTCGCCATTACAGGCAAGCTGACGGCGGTATACCCGGTCGAATCGCCGGGCGGCTGGCTGCTGCTGGGGCACACGCCTGTGAGGCTGTTCGATGCAGGCGCGCCGGAGCCGAGCCTGCTTGCGCCGGGCGACCGCGTGCGGTTCGAGCCGATAAGCTCGTATGGTGCCTATCGCGAGATCGTGCGGGCTTGCGTCGAAGGAACCTGGCAGCCGCGCAGCGAACCACTACCGCCTTGACCGTTTCCGGCAGGCAGCCATATTGAACATGCGCGCCTATTCAGCCTTGGAGAATTCATCAGCCATGCCGCAAATCGAAATCTACACGACGATGTTCTGCCCCTACTGCGCGCGCGCCAAGCGGCTGCTGCGGGACAAGGGCGTCGGGTTCGACGAGATCGACGTGACCTTTCAGCCGAATGCGCGTGCCGGCATGACCGAACGTGCGGGCGGAGCGCGCACCGTGCCGCAGATTTTCGTCGATGGCCGTCACATCGGCGATTGCGATCGGATCCATCAGCTCGATGCGGAAGGCCGCCTCGAAACGATCCTCGCTGGCCAGAGCGCGCCATGAGACCCGAAAGCGGCTTTCGCGCAGGTCTGGTTCAGCTTCGCGCCGGGCGCGACGTGGATCAGGGCACGCACGCGGCCGTGGCGCTGATCCGCAAGGCGGCTGAAGGCGGTGCGCACTATGTCCAGACGCCGGAAAACACCGTATTGATGGAGCTTGAGCCGAAGCGGCTTTTCGCCGCCATCGCCCGCGAGGGCGAGACCGCGCCGCTGGCGCGCTTCCGGGAATTGGCAGCGGAGTTGGCGATCTGGCTTCACATTGGCTCGCTGGCCGTCGTCGTGTCCGAGCGTCAGGCCGCCAACCGTTCGTTCCTCATCGCGCCGGATGGAACCATTGCTGCGCGCTATGACAAGATTCACATGTTCGACGTGGACCTGCCCAATGGCGAGGTCTACCGCGAATCCCGGACCTATCAGCCCGGCGATCGAGCCGTGCTCGCTGCGCTTCCCTGGGGCGGTCTGGGACTGACGACCTGTTATGATCTGCGCTTTGCAGAACAATATGTCGCCCTTGCGCGCGCCGGCGCGTCATTCATCTCGGTGCCGGCGGCCTTTACCCGGCAGACGGGGGAGGCCCATTGGCACATATTGCTGCGTGCCCGCGCCATCGAGACCGGCGCCTACGTGCTGGCCGCTGCGCAAGGGGGTGTGCATGAAAACGGCCGCGCCACCTATGGCCACAGCCTGATCATCGGGCCTTGGGGCGAGATCATCGCCGAGGCTGGGGAAGACCCTGGCGTCATCTTTGCCGATATCGACCCGTCACGCGTTGAGGAAGCGCGTTCGCGCATCCCCGCGCTTGTCCATCGCCCTGATTTTGCTGTCGAAATTCTGGGCGAACCGGTGGGGGCGGTCGGGCAATAGCCGGCATAAGACGCCGTCATTCGGGTCAGGCGAGCGCCACCCGGTCATGCCCTTCGCGTGCGATGCGCCCGGCAAGCTCCATCTCGATCAGCGCGATGGTCACGGCGCGCGCGCTCAGGCCGGTCTGATGAACGATATCGTCGATCAGGACGGGCACCGGTCCGAGCAATTCGAGAACCAGTGCCCGCGCGCGGTCATCGAGCACAAAGGCGGTGTCGTCACTTTCGCGGAACCCCGGCCCCGAAACATCTGCGCCAATGCGTCCAGGTGAGGCGCGCTCATATGCGGCGGCATCGTCCGGCGGCGCTTGCGCGGCTGCAAGCGCCTCAATTACGTCGCCGGCGCACGTGATAAGCGCTGCGCCATCGCGGATCAGCCTGTTCGGCCCTTCCGCGCGCGGATCGAGCGGATGACCGGGAACGGCCATGACCTCGCGGCCCTGATCGCTGGCATGGTGTGCAGTGATCATCGAGCCCGAAGCCCGCGCCGCCTCGACGATGATGACGCCGCGCGACAGCCCGGAGACGATTCTGTTGCGCCGCGGAAAGTCCTTGCCGCGCGGCTGGAAACCGGGCGGGCTTTCGGCGACAAGAAGCCCATCCCTGGCAATTGTCTTGTGCAGATCAGCGTGTTCCGGCGGATAGACCATGTCGATGCCGCCTGCCAGCACGGCGATGGTGCCACTGGCGAGCCCCCCTTCATGCGCCGCTGCGTCGATGCCGCGAGCCATGCCCGAAACGATCACCCAGCCTGCTGCCCCGAGGTCGCGGGCAAGCTGATGGGCGAATTTGCGCCCCGCCGCCGAGCCGTTGCGCGCGCCGACGATAGCGACCGCGTTGCGTTTGATCAGCGCCTCGATGCCCTGGGCATAGATCAGGGCTGGCGCGCCGGCGATTGCGGCGAGTGGCGGCGGGAAATCCGGTTCGCCAAGGAAGATCGGCTTGGCGCCCAGTCTGTTCGCGGAGCGCAACTCGCTTTCGGCCTGCGCGCGGGTGGCGATGTGTAGGCGAGCGCGCGCGCCTCCGGCCATCGCCAGTTCGGGCAAGGCTTCCAGTGCCCGCGCCGCCGTGCCGAATTGCTCGATGAGCGCAGCAAATGTAATCGGGCCGACATTCTGCGAACGGATCAGCCGCAGCCGGTCGAGGCGCTCGGCTTCGCTGAACCTGGCGCGATGGCCGGCATCTGAGGCCGCTTCAGCCACGCGCGCCGATCCTCGTTTCTTCGCCGCTGAGCAGCCGGCGGATGTTGGCATGATGGCGCCAATAGACCAGCGCGGCGAGAATCGCGAACAAGCCGGCTGATGCCGGCGCTCCGAGCAGCCACGCAGCCGCCGGCACGAGCGCTGCGGCCACCAGTGCGGCAAGCGAGGAATAGCGGGTGAGGAAGGCGACGAGCAGCCAGACGGCGCAAAAAATCACGGCCGCAAGCGGCATGACGCCAGCTATGACGCCGATGAAGGTGGCCACCCCCTTGCCGCCGCGAAAGCCCAGCCAGAGCGGAAACAGATGGCCGATGAAAGCGCCGAGGCCGGCCAGCATCGCGGCATCGTGCCCCCATGACGAAGCAATCAGCACCGCAGCCAGCCCCTTGCCCGCGTCAGCCAGCAAAGTCGCGAGCGCCAGCCCCTTGCGCCCGGTGCGCAGCACATTGGTGGCGCCGATATTGCCCGAGCCGACCGTGCGGATATCGCCCGCGCCGGCAATCCGCGTGAAGATATAGCCGAATGGCACCGAACCAAGCAGATATCCGCCCGCCAGCGCGACCAGAAACACAGGCCAGACAGTCTCCCAGGCCGCGATCGTGAACATGGTCGGGCCGGCCCCCTACCGGATCGGATGCGTGTCAGACGATCTCGGCCTCAGCGTAGCGATACACCGTTCGTCCCGCAACCAGAGTGCGTATCACCCGGCCCTGAAGCGTCTGATTTTCAAATGGCGTGTTCTTGGATTTGGAGCGCAGCCCGCGCTCCTCGACGCGCCAGGGCTGGTCAAGATCAACGACGATGAGATCGGCAGGCGCGTCTTTCGCCAGCCGCCCGCCAGGCAGCGAGAGCAACTCGGCCGGGCGCGTCGACATTGCATGGATCAGGCGCATCAGAGGCACCTCGTCGTTGTGATACAGCCTCAGCGCCACCGCCAGCAGCGTCTCAAGACCGATTGCGCCATCAGCGGCTTCGGCAAATGGCCGGCGCTTGACGTCGCTGTCCTGGGGATCGTGGCTCGACACGATCACGTCGATCTCGCCATCGCGCACGCCGCGCACCATCGCCTGGCGGTCTTCCTCGGTGCGCAGCGGCGGACGCATCTTGAAGTAGGTACGGTAGGGGCCGATGTCGTTCTCGTTCAGGGCCAGATGGTTTACCGACACGCCGCACGACACGTGCAGCCGATCCAGCCTGGCGCGGCGAATGACGTCGAGCGAGCCGGCGCATGATATCGTGCTCGCGTGGTAAAGCCCGTCGGTCAGCGCCACCAGCCGCATGTCACGGGCGAGCACGATGGTTTCTGCGGCCGCCGGCACGCCGGGCAGGCCGAGACGGCATGATACTTCGCCTTCGTTCATCACGCCGTTGCTAGCAAGGCTCGGCTCTTCGGGATGCTGAACGATGAGAGCGTCGAAATCGCGCGCGTATGAAAGAAGCATCCGCATGATCTGCGCATCGGCAACGGATTTGACGCCGTCGGTAAAGGCGACCGCGCCGGCGCTTTTCAGCAGACCGATCTCGGTCATCATCTTGCCTTCCAGCCCGCGCGTAGCCGCAGCCATGGGATGAATGTTGACGATGGCGATATCACGGGCGCGGCGCTCGATGAAATCGACGAGCGCGACCCCGTCTATCACGGGCTGCGTGTTGGGCATGCAGATAATCGTCGTGACGCCACCGGCAGCAGCAGCGCGGCTTGCGGTCTCCAGCGTTTCGCGATGTTCAAAGCCCGGTTCGCCGGCAAAGACCCGCATGTCCACAAGGCCGGGGCACAGCAGATGTCCGGCGCAATCGACCTTTTCCAGCCCCACGGGTGCGCTGTTCGCCAGATGCGCGCCCAGATCGGCGATCTTGCCATTTTCGACGACGATGCCGCCATGCATGTCGATTTCCGTGACCGGACAGAGCAGCCGGGCATTCACCAGCGCAACAGGCGGAGATGCGCGATGTGCCGATGGACCGGCGAAAACGGTCATGAGCGCCTCATCGGTTCGGCAGGTGTCGGGCCAGCGCCTGCAGCACGGCCATGCGCACCGCGACGCCCATTTCCACCTGTTCGCGGATCACGCTGCGCGCATCGTCGGCCACGGAGGAATCGATCTCGATACCACGGTTCATCGGGCCGGGATGCATGACCAGCGCGTCGGGTTTGGCATAAGCGAGCTTGGCATGATCCAGACCGAAAAAATGAAAATATTCGCGCCGTGAGGGAACGAAGGAACTGGCCATGCGCTCGCGCTGAAGCCGCAGCATCATCACGATGTCTGCGTCGGCAAGCCCGTCGGTCATGCTGGTGAACACTTCCGCGCCCAGCCGGTGGGCGGAGGGCGGCAACAGGGTTGATGGCGCCACCAGACGGACCCGGGCGCCAAGCTTGTTCAGCAGGATGATGTCGGAGCGGGCCACGCGCGAATGAAGAATGTCGCCGCAGATCGCCACCGTCAGCCCTTCGATGCGCCCCTTGTGGCGTCTTATGGTCAGCGCATCGAGCAGCGCTTGCGTGGGGTGTTCGTGCGCTCCGTCGCCAGCATTGATGACGGCGCAATCGACCTTCTGCGCCAGCAGTTCCGCAGCGCCGGCGGCATGATGGCGCACGACAAGCAGATCGGTGCGCATGGCGTTGAGGGTGATGGCCGTATCGACGAGGGTCTCGCCCTTGGCCACGGCCGAAGACGCAACGGCCATGTTCATGACATCCGCGCCAAGCCGCTTGCCTGCCAGTTCGAAGGAACTCTGCGTTCGGGTGGATGTTTCGAAAAACAGATTTATTTGAGTGCGGCCGCGCAATATGTCACGCTTCGACATTGGCTGCCGGTTGCACGAACATTCAAGCTCGGCAAGGTCGAGAAGGCAAATGATATCCTCGCGCGAGAGGCCTTCAATGCCCAGAAGTTGCCTGTGCGGAAACCGATAGCTTGTGGTGGGTGCGATCGCATTCATTAAAACCCCATTCTATACGCCCCCCCGGCCAAACCGGCAACAAGGATACACGGGACTGCACAAATTTGTAGCCAATGAAGGCCCGATGAAAGCGTGTGACCTCATTCCAGCCTCGGATGTCCCCAACCAGAGCCCCGTCTTCGAGGGAGTGAACCTGTTCACGTCCGATCCCGCACTGGGCGAGGCGGTACGCCGCGAGGGTGCGGGCGCGTTTCGCGCCGGGCTCGATGAGTTGGGCGCGCGCGCTGGCAGCGCCGAGGTGTTGGGCTGGGGCCGGCGGGCCAATGAGAATCCGCCCAGGCTGCGCGCGTTCGACGAAAAAGGGCGGCGGCTGGATGTCGTTGAATATCACCCGGACTATCATGCCCTGATGGCGCTGTCCTGCGCCCATGGTCTGCATTGCGCCTCGTGGGAGGGGCTGGCAAGCGGCACGCCGCGCCAGCCCGGCGCCGTCGTTGCCCGCGCCGCCGGATTTTATCTGATGGGCCAGGCCGAAGCTGGCCACTGCTGCCCCATCACGATGACCCATGCCAGCGTGCCGACCTTGCGCATGCTCGCTCCAGACCTCGCGAGCCTGTGGCTGCTCAGGATCACCGCGCGCGATCATGATGGCGCTCTTGCACCGATCGCCGCGAAACGCGCCGCCAAGATCGGCATGGGCATGACCGAGAAGCAGGGTGGCACCGATGTTCGTGCAAACACGACCACGGCCACGCCTTCGGGAGCGGATGGCGCCTATCTGATCACCGGGCATAAATGGTTCATGTCCGCGCCGATGAGCGATGCGTTCTTCATTCTGGCGCAGGCGCCGGGCGGGCTGTCCTGCTTTTTCGTGCCGCGCGTTCTTGAGGATGGCACGCTCAACGCGCTGCGCTTCTTGAGGCTGAAGGACAAGCTGGGCAACCGCTCGAATGCGTCATCGGAAGTCGAGTTCGAAGGCGCCCTCGGCTGGCTGGCGGGTGAAGAGGGGCGCGGCGTGCCAGCGATCATCGAGATGGTCACCCACACCCGGCTGGACTGTGCTCTCGGGTCGGCGGCGATGATGCGCCTCGGGCTGGCTGTTGCGACCCGGCATGCGCGCCACCGGACCGTGTTTCAGAAAAAGCTCGTGGATCAGCCGCTGATGGCGCAGGTGCTTGGCGATCTGGCACTTGATTCGCAGGCTGCCATGTTGCTGGCGATGCGTCTGGCCAGCAGCTTCGAGCGGGCCGAGACGGATGAGGGCGAGGCGGCCTATCGCCGGCTGATGACGCCGGTCGCCAAATACTGGATATGCCAGAGTGCGCCCGGCTTTCTTTTCGAGGCCATGCAGTGCATGGGCGGCAATGGCTATGTTGAAGAGGGCCTGCTGGCGCGGGCCTATCGCGAGGCTCCGGTGAATGCGATCTGGGAAGGCTCCGGCAATGTGATCTGCCTCGATGTGCTGCGTGCCATGCAGCGTTCGCCCGAGACTGCGCAGATCGTGTTGGCGCACCTGGCCAGCGAGGCCGCGGCAGACGAGACGCTGCTCGGCGCGGTTGGTCGGCTGAAGGCATTGCAGGCGAGCGGGGTGCGCGAGGCCGACGCCCGGCATTATGTCGAACTGCTGGCCATGACGGCTGCCGGCGCGCTGATGCGCCATCATGCGCCGCAGATCATGGCCGATGCGTTCGTGTCCTCGCGGCTCTCGGGCGGCTTTCGTTATGGATACGGCGCTGCGACCGGCGCCCATGATGCCCGCGCGATCGTCGATCTGGCCTGTCCACCCGTCGGATGAGGCTCAGGTGGCTTCGGCGATGAGGATGAAGGCGGGGAGCGTGATCGCGGCCACCAGAACCTGAAACGTGATGATGTTGGCCATCAGTTCGGCATCCCCGCCCATGCGCCGCGCCATGACATATGAGGTCGAGGCCGTGGGTACGGCGCCGGCGATTACGGCGATGGTGCGCGCCAGCCCTTCAAGGCCAACAAGCCACGCCCCGAGGAGCATCAGCAACGGCATCCCGATGAGCCGGATCAGCACGCCGATGGCCACCAGCGTCTTGGTCCTGCTGGCATGATCAAGCCGGATGCCCGCGCCGACCGCCAGCAGCGCCAGCCCAAGGCCGGCAGAACCGATGATCTCAAGCGTGCCGAAGGCGAATTGCGGCAGGCCTGTAATGTTGAGAAGCCCGCCTGCAATACACGCCAGCATGAACGGGTTCGTACCCAGCGTCTTGATGATGGACAGCCATCCCGGCTTGGCCCCATCGCCGAACACCGCCAGCACGCCCACGGTCAGCACCTGGATCAGCGGCACCATGACGGCGATGGCGATCGCCACCAGTGTCACGCCCTCAGGCCCGTATATCGTGCCGACAATGGCCAGCGCCATGAAGCCATGCCAACGGGTGGCCGCCTGGAAGAGGCTGGTGAAGCTGGGGCCGGACATGCCGAGCCGGCCGGACGCGAGTGGCCGCAGCAGCAGCAAAAGCGACGCCATGCCGATGATGGCGCCAACCACGACGATGGCGAATTGCGACACGGGTATCTCGCCGAAATCGGCCCCCGCCAGCGTGCGGACGATGAGGAAGGGAAAAAGCAGATAAAAGCACAGGACTTCGACCGCCTCCCATGTCTGATCGCTCACGAGTTGGCGCTCGCGCAGGAAATAGCCGATGATGATGACGACGAAGACCGATGCTACGGCGTTGAGTGTGGCGATCATAATTAGTTTATGCCTGCCCGCGCGGGCCGCGCCAAGCGCGGAAAATGCATGTCAGACCATATCTTACAGATGGCGCAGCCGGTCGAGCGCCCCTTGAAGGATGAATGCGGCGGCCATCTTGTCGATGACCTGGGCGCGCCGCTTGCGCGAGACATCGGCCGCCAGGAGTGTGCGCTCGGCCGCGGCGGTGGACAGTCTTTCATCCCAGAACGCTATCGGCACATCCAGCACGGGGGCGAGATTGCGTGCGAATGTGCGGGTCGATTGGACGCGCGGGCCTTCGGAACCATCCATGTTCAGCGGCAGGCCGAGGATCAGACCGGCAACGCCATTCTCGGCCACGAGCTGCGCCAGTCTGGCCGCATCGTCGCGAAACTTCGTGCGCCGGATGGTTGAATGCGCGCTCGACAGGCTGCGCCCGGTATCGGAGATCGCGATGCCGATGGTCTTGGTCCCCAGATCGAGCCCGAGCAGGCGGTCATTGCGCCCCAGCCGGGCGGCAAGTTCTTCGATCGTGACGATATTCGCCGAGCTCATCAGGACGCCCGCCTCTGGATCAATGAAAACGGCAAATGCCTGTTGAGACGTCACGCCCGCCGCGCTAGGTTCCGCCTGACGCAAGGCTGTGCCACAAGAACGGGGAGCGCAAGATGAAACTGACCTGGCTCGGACATTCCGCATTCCGCCTGGAGACGGGCTCCGCGGTGGCGCTGATCGACCCGTTCCTCTCGGGCAACGACAAGTTCACAGGCTCGGTGGCGGACGCGGCGAAGGGCTGCACGCATGTGATCCTCACCCACGGCCACGACGATCATGTCGGCGACACCGTGGACATATGCAAGAGCACCGGCGCCAAGCTCGTGACGGTGTATGAGCTGGCGCTTTATCTGAACGGCAAGGGGGTGGAGAACATCGACCCCTGCAACCCCGGCGGCACGGTTCGCCAGGACGGGTTCGACGTGTCCTTCGTCAAGGCGTTCCATTCGTCAAGCACCATGGTCGACGGCAAGCCCGTTTATCTGGGCGCCGCTTGCGGTGTCGTCCTGCGCGCGCAGGGGCAGACGATCTATCACATGGGCGACACCGAGATCTTCTCCGACATGGCGCTGATCAACGAACTTTTCGAGCCGACCCTGGGGCTGGTGCCGATTGGCGATCGCTTCACGATGGGAGCGCGTACCGCGGCGCTGGCCTGCAAGCGCTATTTCAATTTCCGCACGGTCATTCCGATGCACTATGGCACCTTCCCGATCATCGACCCGGACCCGTCGCGGTTCGTGGCTGAAATGGCGGGCCATAATGTCGTGGTGCCGCAGATCGGCGAGAGCCTGTCGCTTTAGTCGATATCGGCCACGGCCTCGCGGCCACCCTTGACGCGCTGGGCCAGCGCCGCCTCCATGAAGCCGGTGATCTCACCGTCGAGCACGGCGGGCGGGTTGGTGTTTTCCAGCCCGGTGCGCAAATCCTTCACGAGTTGATAGGGTTGCAGCACATAGGAGCGGATCTGGTGGCCCCAGCCGATCTCGGTCTTTGCCGCCGCTTCGGCGTTGGCGGCTTCCTCGCGCTTTTGCAATTCGGCCTCGTAAAGTCGGGCCTTCAGCATCGCCCAGGCGCTGGCGCGGTTCTTGTGCTGGGAGCGTTCATTCTGACATTGAACGACGATGCCCGTGGGCAGATGCGTGATGCGCACGGCGCTGTCGGTGGTGTTGATGTGCTGGCCGCCGGCGCCGCTGGCGCGGTAGGTGTCGATGCGGCAGTCGCTTTCGTTGATGTCGATCTCGATACTGTCATCCACGACCGGATAAACCCACACCGAAGCGAAACTCGTGTGCCGGCGGGCGTTTGAATCAAACGGCGAGATGCGCACCAGCCTGTGCACGCCGGATTCGGTCTTTAGCCAGCCATAGGCGTTATGGCCGCGAATTTGCAGCGTGGCGGACTTGATGCCGGCCTCGTCGCCGGACTGGTACTCGATCACATCGACCTTGTAGCCGCGACGTTCTGCCCAGCGGACATACATGCGCATGAGCATCTGCGCCCAGTCCTGACTTTCGGTGCCGCCGGCGCCCGAGTGGATTTCGGCATAACAGTCGTTGGCGTCGGCTTCGCCCGAGAGCAGCGCCTCGACCTCATGCTTCTGCACGCGCTGGCGCAGGTCATCAAGCGCGCGGCGCGTCTCGGTGAGCATGTCGTCGTCGCCCTCGGCCTCGGCCATCTCGATCAGTTCGATATTGTCGGCAAGGTCCTTTTCCAGCGCGCTGAAGGTGGCGATGGCCGCTTCCAGATGCTGACGTTCGCGCATGATGGTCTGGGCGCGCTCGGCGTTATCCCACAGCGCCGGGTTGCCGACCTCGGCGTTCAGCTCGTTGAGGCGCTCGTTGGCGACATCCCAGTCAAAGATGCCTCCGAATGAGGGTCAGGGATTCGCGGATGTCGTTGACGATGGATTGCGTTTCTGCACGCATTCTTGTGTCCTCTCGATTGGTCCGATTTGCCTGGAGCGCCGCAGCGGGACGCGGTCCAGGCGGGACGCCGTGATCTGGTAACCGGTTATCTGGGTTGCGCGTGGCGGCCGGACAAGCCACCACGGGCTCACATGAAAGACCGCCGCGCGTCAGGGAACTGCCGGCGGCCTGGATGTTCAGTAAAGCCCGCCAGCCTCGGGGCGGCGTCTGCTGGTGCCGGGGTCGGTCTCTGCCGGATCACCGAATGCGCTTGGATAGCCGACATAGGAAAATGGATCGGGTGGATCATTGCCCGGCTTGAACGCTTCGACGATAACCCCCTTCTCGCCGTCCTGCGCGCGCATCCCGGTATTTGCATTCACGCGGATAAGACGGATACCTTCGGGAATGCGGAAGGGCGTCGCGGGCTTGTCGGCCAGCGCCATCATCATGAAGTCGCGGAAGATGGGCGAGGCCACGCCGCCGCCAGTCTCGCCCTTGCCCATCGGGATGGGCGTGTCGAAACCGACGAACACGCCGACGACCAGATCGGGGGAGAAGCCGACAAACCAGGCGTCGCGCTCGTCATTCGTGGTGCCGGTCTTGCCGGCGAGCGGCTTGCCGACGGCTTTCACCTGATAGCCGGTACCGCGTTGAACCACGCCTTCGAGTATGTTGGTTATCTGATAGGCGGTCATGGCGTCGATGAGTTGGCGGCGTGTGTCGGGAAGCGTCGGCTCGTCCTGGTCGAGCCATTGCTGCACGGCGCAACCCGAACATTCCCGATCATCGTGCCGCCAGACGGTGCGCCCGTAGCGATCCTGGATGCGGTCGATCATGGTCGGAATGATCCGCTTGCCGCCATTCGCCAGCATGGCATAGGCCCCGGTAATGCGCATGAGCGTGGTCTCGCCGGCGCCGAGCGACATCGACAGGACCGGGAGCAGTTCATCATATATGCCGAAGCGACGGGCATATTCTGTAATGATCGGCATGCCGACGTCCTGAGCGAGGCGCACGGTCATCAGGTTGCGCGATTTTTCGATGCCAAGTCGCAATGTCGAGGGGCCGTTGAAGCGCCCGCCATAGTTTTTCGGCCGCCACAGCCCCTCGGTCCCGCCCTGATCGATGGCGATGGGCGCATCGAGCACGATGCTTGAGGGGGTATAGCCGTTGTCGAGTGCAGCGGCGTAAACGAACGGCTTGAACGCCGAGCCCGGCTGGCGCGCCGCCTGAATGCCACGGTCGAACTGGCTTTCAGCAAAGCTGAACCCGCCGACATGAGCAAGCACGCGGCCCGTATGCGGGTCCATGACAGTGATGGCGCCCTCCACTTCGGGCACCTGCATGAGCTGCCAATTGTCGTCGAGTTCGTCGGCGAAACGGTTTTCGACCCTGGGTGGCGAGACATAGATGACATCGCCTGGTGACAGAACGTCGGTCACCGCCTTGATCTCGGGTCCGCCACGGGTCTTTCGATCGCCCTGCTGAACCTGAGCCCGCGCCCACTTGACCTCTTCCAGCGGAACGCGCACCTGGCGCCGCGCTTTTTCGAGGCTGCCGCTGGTCTCGAGTCTGGGTCTCAACCCGACCATGGCATGGTCGGCCTCGGCCGCAAGCACCACCGCCATGTGCCATGGTGCGACATCGCTGATGAATTCTTGTTCAGCGAGGCGCGCGCCCCAGTCGCTGCTGAAATCCATGGTGCTCACCGGCCCGCGCCAGCCATGACGGCGGTCATACGCGACCAGACCATCCCTCAGCGCGCGCTGGGCCATGACCTGAAGTTCGGGATCGAGCGTCGTGCGCACCGACAGCCCGCCGCCGTAAAGCCCATCCTCGCCATATCGCGCCTGGAGCGTGCGCCTGATTTCCTCGGCAAAATATTCGCCAGCAAAGACATGGCCGCCGAACGGGCGCGGATTCACCGAAAGGGTTTTCGCCTTGGCCGCTCTGCTCTGCTCCAGAGTGATCTTGCCGTTTTCCACCATCTGGTCGATCACCCAGTTGCGGCGACCGATAGCGCGTTGCGTGTCGCGGAACGGATGATAATTGTTCGGCGCCTTCGGCAAGGCGGCGAGATAGGCGGCTTCGTGAATTTCCAGCTCGTGCAGTTCCTTGCCGAAATAATTGAGCGCTGCCGCCGCCACGCCGTACGAACCGAGCCCGAAGAAGATTTCGTTCAGATAAAGCTCGAGGATCTTGCCCTTGTCGTAGGCGCGCTCGATGCGGATCGCCAGAATGGCTTCCTTCAGTTTGCGGTCGAAGCTGCGCTCGCTCGTGAGCAGGAAATTCTTGGCGACCTGCTGGGTGATGGTGGACGCGCCGACCATTCGCCGGCCCGAGGCATAGTTGCGCAGGTTGATGACCGCGGCTTGCAGTATGGCCTGAAGATCGACACCGCCATGTTCGAAGAAATTCTTGTCTTCCGCAGAAAGGAATGCATCCACGACCAGTTGCGGTACGGTCTCGATGGGCACGTAGATGCGGCGCTCGCGGGCATATTCCGCGATAAGCCTCCCGTCATTGGCGTGAACCCGCGTCATCACCTTGGGTTCGTAATTGGCGAGTGCCTCGTAATCGGGCAATTCCTGGGTGATGTTCCACAAGACATAGGCAGCCACGGCGGCCGCGCCCATGAAGACGATGACGCCTGCGGTGAACAGGAACCCGAATAGGCGCAGCATGATGCTCTTGCGCCGCTTTTTCCTGTGCGGCGGACGCACGTTCGGATTGAAACCCATTATCGCTTTGCCCCCGTTCTGTACGTCTGATGTCCGATCTGTCGCATTGGGCAGTCCCTGCCTTGTTTCAGACGGTGATACACGCATTTCGCAGCAAAAGCCATTCCCCGCCACCTGCTGCCTGGCTGTTTGAACACCCTCGGAGCGCGTCCCGGCGGGGGGGCCTCACGCGGTCTCAGCCTCAATAAGGGAGCCTGACTTCCTGCCGGCTGAAAAACGAGTCCACCGCGCCGGCGATGTGCTCTGCGACCCTGTTCCGCCATTCAGGCGAGGACAACAGCTTTTCATCCTCCGGGTGGGTCAGATAACCCAGCTCCAGCAGCACCGAGGGAATATCCGGTGCGTGCAACACCTTGAAGTTCGCATAGCGGTGCGCCTTGCTGTTCAAGACCACTCGATCGCGTAATTTTGTCAATATTGTGCGGCCGAACGCGACCGAATAGTTTTTCGTCTCCCGGCGCATCAGATCAAGCAGGATGAGACTTACTTCATCTTGCTGTTCGTCCAGCTTCAGTCCGGCAATCAGGTCGGCGCGGTTCTCCTTTGCCGCCACGGCCCGGGCCTGATCATCCGAGGCTTCTTCGGACAGGGTGTAGATCGTGGCGCCGCGCGCGAGCTGGGCATATTTTTCGGGCACAGCGTCGGCATGGATCGAGATGAACAGATCGGCGTTGTGGTGATGCGCGATGTTCACGCGCTCGGCCAGCGGAATGAAGATGTCGATGTCCCGGGTCAGAAAGACATCGAAACGGTCCATGGCCTCGATGCGCGCCTTCAGATCGATCGCGAAATCAAGGACGATATCCTTTTCGGTGATGCCGCTCGGGCCGATGGCGCCGGGGTCGATCCCGCCATGGCCCGCATCCAGCACGACGACCGGCCGCCGTTTCTCGGCTTGTCGCGGCTCGGCCATGGGATCAAGACGGCTGCTCATGGTGGTCGGTGACGCCTCGCCCGGGTTTTCGCGTCCGCTGAGGCTGCCGACTGCGACGCTTGGCTGCGACGCCCCGGAGTCAAATTCGGCTGGTGATATGCCCACCATATCGAGGACCAGCCGCGCCGGGTTGCCATTGGCGGGGGGCTGGATGAAGGCCTTGTCGATCCGCACGGCCTGCACCACGTCTATGACAATGCGCGATTTGCCTTCGCCGAACAGGCCATAGCGGAACGCGCTGACCAGCCCGCGGCCCTGCGTGCCCAGAGCCGACGGCATCTGGAAATTCACCTCCGGCATGTCGATGACGACCCGATAGGGGTCGGACAGGGTGAACGCGCGGAATTCAACGACGTTGGACAGATCAGCGACGAAGCGGGTCTTGACCAGATCACCGCCGATACGTGCATCGCGCGCCACGGGCGCATCCGCGCCATGAGCCGGGCGCAAGGAGAGCGCAAGCGCAAAAGCGGCCAGTGCCAGCAGCAGCGCGTTCATGAGACGGCGCGGCGCCAGCGAAATGGTTGGGGCGAAGGCCCGGCGCTGCATCACCTGGCTATGGGGCCATCTCGGTAGCCGCGGAGATTGTCGCATCTGCAATCACTCTCGTCATCGGTGTGTAAGGTGAACTTTGCGGATGAGCCGAAGACATCACGACTGCACCTTGAACGCGCCAGGCGCAATTGAGCCAAAGTTGGGTTAACGTAATATTGTGATTTTAACAGCAATAAGGCTGACAGGGCGATGCGGGGCTTGCCGCGTTCCGGGGGCGCGGCTGGACAAGAGGCTATCCGGCGAAAGCATGGAGATCAATATGCCAAGGTTTTCCAACACTGCATGATTTTTGTGTAAACAATTTCGCCGGGGCAATGTAGATATAAATTCGACATCGATGATTGCAGTGTATGCCGGTGGGGGCATCTTGGCGTCCCCGCCAACGCAAAACAGCTTGCATCTGAAGACTCATCGGTGCCAGTGTGCGGGTAACGTTCGCGCTATGCAACTGGCGCTGGCGTTATCGTAAAAACGAATTTCCCGTCCCGAAACCGCATTCATGCGTCGGGGCGGCGGCGGCCCGAAATGAGACTGGCCGCCAAATGTCGATGCGCCGCTTGTTGGCGCAAGGATTAATCGAAGGTAGTCCGCAGCTCCCTCCGATCACCACGTGATCAGAGGTCATGGGCCGGACAAGAACCAGACAATGGCCACATCACGTCCGTCAGAACCGACATCGACAATGGATCACCATCGTGGGGGGCAGGTCCGCAATGCGGCCGGCACTCTGATCTTGTCTGTCGCTTCGCGGCCCGCATCAGGGCTTGGCCGGGCGTCATTCACAAAAGCGCGCCACGGCTTCGGCTCTGGCTCGCTGCGCCTTGACGGCGCAGCAGCGATCCAGCTTCGCGCGCTGGAGATTTCAGACTATGGGAAACAAGATGCTCATCGACGCCGCCCACCCGGAGGAAACCCGGGTGGTCGTTCAGCGCGGCGATCGTGTTGAGGAATTCGACTACGAATCGGCCGCGCGCAAGCAGCTTCGCGGCAATATCTATCTGGCGAAGGTGACGCGGGTCGAATCCGCGCTTCAGGCGGCATTCGTCGATTATGGCGGCAATCGCCACGGCTTCCTCGCCTTCAACGAAATTCACCCGGATTATTATCAGATCCCTGTTGCCGACAGGCGGGCGCTGCTTGAGGAAGAGGCGCGGCTTTCGCGCGCCTCCGCCCAGGCTGAAGACGATGCCGACAATGGCGGGTCATCGGATTTCGCCGATCAGGCGCTGAGCGACGACGACAATGATGGTGGCGCCCAGATCATAGCGCTGGATGCCGTGCTCCCCGAACAGGTCTCCAAAGATCTCGCCGAGGCGATGGCGCTCGCCGAAGAAGCCGAGGACGAAATCCCGCGTGAGCTCATCGCGGCCAAGGGGCGGCGGCTGACCGAGCGGCTGGAAGCCTTGAGCGAGGCTGAACTGGAAGCCGATGATGGCGGCGAGGATGACAGCGATGCCGCGCCGGCCGGCCATCACCATGATGGCGCCAATGGCAACGGCAACGGCATTTCGGGTTCCGAGCATGTCGAGGCAGTCGGCTCGGGCGACGCCCTGGAGGAGGTCCCGCACCGCGCGATCAAGCGGCGCCGGCGCAACTACAAGATCCAGGAAGTCATGAAGCGCCGCCAGATCCTGCTGGTGCAGGTGGTCAAGGAAGAACGCGGCAACAAGGGCGCGGCTCTGACCACCTATCTGTCGCTTGCGGGACGCTACACCGTTCTCATGCCCAATACCGCATCCGGCGGGGGCATCTCGCGCAAGATCGCATCGCCGGCCGACCGCAAGCGCCTGCGCCAGATCGCTCAGGAGCTCGACGTACCCGAAGGCATGGGTCTGATCATCCGCACGGCGGGCGCGGCGCGGACCAAGGCCGAGATCAAGCGCGACTTCGAATATCTGCTGCGGCTGTGGGAAAATGTGCGCGACCTGACGCTTGAATCGACGGCGCCGGCGCTGGTTTATGAAGAGGGCAACCTCATCAAGCGGTCGATCCGCGATCTGTACAACAAGGAGATCGACGAGGTTCTCGTGGCTGGCGACACGGCCTATCGCGAGGCCAAGGAATTCATGCGCATGATCATGCCGAGCCATGCCAAGAACGTGAAGCCCTACAAGGAACCCGAGCCGATCTTCATCCGCCAGAATGTCGAGCGCCAGCTTGATGCCATGTACAGCCCGTTCGTGACGCTACGCTCGGGCGGCTACATCGTCATCAACCAGACCGAGGCGCTTGTGGCGGTCGATGTGAACTCGGGCAAATCGACCCGGCAGCATTCGATCGAGGACACCGCGCTGCGCACCAACATGGAGGCTGCCGAGGAAATCGCGCGTCAATTGCGCCTGCGCGACCTGGCCGGCCTGATCGTCATCGACTTCATCGACATGGAAGAGCGGCGCAACAACCGCTCGGTGGAGCGCAAGCTCAAGGACTCGCTTCGCCATGACCGCGCGCGCATCCAGATCGGGCGGATCAGCGCCTTCGGCCTGCTGGAAATGTCGCGCCAGCGCATGCGCACCGGTGTGCTTGAGGGTTCGACCAGCCAGTGCCCCGCATGTCAGGGGACCGGCATCATCCGCTCGACCGAATCCGTTGCCCTGTCCGTACTGCGCTCACTCGAGGATTTTCTGCGCTCGAAAAAGAAGATGGATCTGCGCGCCGTGACATCAAGCGAGGTTGCGCTGTATATCCTCAACAACAAACGCGATTATCTGCACGACATCGAGCGCCGCTTTGGCGTTCGCCTTGGCGTCGTCACTGACGATCGCATGCAGGGCTCCAGCTTCGCCATCGAGAAGGTTGAGGGCGACGACAGCGATCAGGACGATAATGTGGTGGTTCAGGTCGATTGGGCCTTTGAAGCCCCCGGCGCGCGCAAGGACACTCCGCCGCCGCCGCGGCGCGCCGACAGCGAGGACGAAGGTCGCCGCAAGACGAGGCGCAAGCGCCGGCGCGGCGCCAATGGTCGCGATGAGGATGGCGAGCGCTCCGAAGGCATGACCGAACAGTCGTCCCGAGCCGAAGATGAGCGCGATGATGAGCGTGAGGCGAAGGAACGAAGCCCAAGAGACGACAGCACCGGCGAGGGTGAGGACGAACGCCGCGTGCGTCGCGCCAGACGCCGGGGCCGGCGCGGAGGGCGGCGTCAGCGCGCCAGGCGTGAGGCGGCAGCACAAGAAGAAACGGGCGCGGTACAAGGCGTTCAATCGGACGATCAGGGTCAGATCGCGCCGGCCGATGCCGGGGCTCCAGATCATGCTTCTGGCCCGGCTGAAAAGGTTCAGCATGCCGCCGCTATGGTCCACGATCCGGCGAGGACGCAGGCTGTGCAGCAAGTCGAGGAAGCACCACAGGCTAGCGGCAGCGAATTCGGCCCCGACAGTTCGGAGGCGGTCGCCGAACCGGCGAAGCCTGCGCGCGCGCCACGCCGAAGAGCGGCTGCCAAGCCCAAGCCGGAAACAGCCGCCGTCGCGGCGCCGGAGGTGGAAGGCAATGACGTGGCTAGCGCCGAGCCATCAGAGCAGCAATATGTATCCGCGCTCGAGACGGCGGAAGGCGAGCATGACGAAAGCGGGTCTCGCGAACGTCGCCGTGGTTGGTGGCAGCGCCGGTGAGTCAGCGTGCGGCCGGCGCAAGACCGGCCGCCGGCGCCCCGGCCCGGGGCATCAGTTCCGTGAAAGCCACTCTCGCGCCTGACGAAGCGCAATCATGATCTGGCTTTCGCTCAACTCGCGCGCGATCTCGCTACGGTAGGCAGCGGCGGCCTTGTAGCCCCTTGCCCAGGCGATGTTGAGCCATTTGTGCGCTTCCACCAGATTCTGCTCGACGCCTCTGCCCGTGGCGTATTGAACGCCCAGTGCATAGAAGACTTCGCCGGCATTTGCTAATCCGGCCGCGCCCTGCGCGGGCAAAAGCGCCTCTCGATCCTGTCTCGCCATTGTTTTACTCCAACCTGACTGCACAACTCCTGCGTGCAATCTGACAGAGTATCGCCAATTTTCGGTAAACTCGCAGCGTGGCTCAGCGCGGCCGCAGATCGAGCGCGCTGGCGGGCATTTTCAGGAAACTCCATGAGGTGCTGCGATTGCCGTCCGCGCGCCAGAGATGCCCGGTCCAGGGCACCGACACCACGGTCGCTCGCGCCATGTCCTGAGCGCTCAGCCCCGGGGCGATCTGCTGAAACCTTTCCAGCAACCGGCTGGCCCGGGCTTGAGTCTCCCACAGCAACACCGCCTGATCATGTCCCTGCGATGCGGCAGCCGGCACGAACACATGCTTGGCCGCCAATATGATCGGCGCGTCGGGCATGAAGCGGCGCAGATTTCCCCCCAGATCATTATCGGCCACGACGATCGCCGCATTACCCAGCCGCTCGTCAAGCAGAATGCGCGCCAGCCCGTCATGGGGCGTGCCCCAGCGGCAGATCTTGCAGACCGGGTCGAGCACATACATGTTCGCCAGTCGCCCGCCAAACGCCACCATCGCAATGACCAGAGCGAGCGTGACGAGCCGGCGCAGCTCCATTTCGCCGCGCATCGCGCGCCTGGCGCGTGCCGCCAGCCAGATCGCCGAGATCAGGAAAATCGGCATGATGTCGTGGGTCGGATATCGCGTTAAGCCGAGGAACAGCGCGCCAACGATCAGCGCGCCGACGCCGAGCAGCGCCATGTGCGCGATCAGCAATTCGAGATCGGCCGGGGCATCGGCGCGCGCCTTGAGCACAAACTCGCGCAGCGTCTGGGGCAGCATGCGCGGGAACAGCAGCGGATAGATGAAGATGAGCGGCGCAAGATACATCAATGGTTCGGTGAAGGCGCGCAACAGGCCTTCAAGCGCAGGCGAGAAACGCTCGCCGATGGGCATTGAGGGCAAAGGCAATGCCGCGGCCAGCCGACCCGGCTCGGCGAGCAGCCACCAGACGTAGGGCGATGCAACAAGCGCTGCTACTCCCACAGAGGCCAGCATGGCCGGGCTGAACAGGGCGCCGCGTATGGCGGGTTGAAGGCTCATGGCGATGAGCATGGTGGCGATCGCTACCAAGGCGGCCTGTTCGCTCAGCATGGCCAGGCCCGCGAATACGCCAAACAGCGCATAATCTGCGGCGCGCCGCTCCTCGATGATGCGCAGCAGCGCCCAGAATGCCGCGGCAATTGCTGCCATGGCTCCGACCTGGTGCGTGAAGCCTTCATGAAAGCGCCAGCTTATCTGGTAGATCAGTGCGAGGGACTCCACGCAGAGAAAGGCCCAGAGCGCATCGCCTTTCATCACCCGGCGCGCCGCCAGGAAGATGAAGCCGCAAGTGGCCGTGAGCAGCGCATATTTGAGCACCTGAAAGCCGACGACCGTTGGGCCTGTCAGCTTTTCGATCAGCCACATGACCCAGTCATAAAGCGCAGGCTGGTCGGGCAGATAGCCCAGCCGAAGATCCTGGATGAAGACCACGCTGAGCGGGTCGTCCTCGCCCAGATTGCCCGATGCGAGCAGCCGCGCTCCGACATGCAGCACACTGTAGGCTGTGACGGCTGCCAGCACGCCGGCGAGGGAATGAAGCTCGGGTGCGCGGAGTGAGCCGCGATCAATCACGCTTCCAGGGGCGGACCTGAGCGGACTAGTCAACAAGAAACACCGTTGAGCCCGTGGTGCGCCTGCTTTCCAGATCGCGGTGGGCTTGTGCGGCTTGGCTCAAGGGATAGGTCTGGTTGACGTTGATCTTGACCTTGCCGGAGGACACCATGTCGAACAGATCGCCGGCTGTCTGAAGCAGATCTTCGCGTCGCGCGATGTAGGTGAAGAGTGTGGGCCGTGTCATGAACAGCGAGCCTTTCTTGGCCAGCAGCCCGGTTTCAAACGGCGGGACGGGGCCAGAGGCATTGCCGAAGGTGACCCACAGCCCCAGAGGTTTAAGACAGTCGAGCGAGCCCGGAAACGTGTCCTTGCCGACCGAGTCATAAACGACATCGCAGCCTTGGCCGCCGGTCAATTCGCGCACTGCTTGGACAAAATCCTGCTCGCGGTAATTGATGACATGCGTGCAGCCGTGCGCGCGCGCCAGTTCGGCTTTTTCCGCCGAGCCGACCGTGCCAATGATCGTGGCGCCCAGGCTGGCGGCCCACTGGCATGCGATGAGGCCGACGCCGCCGGCTGCGGCATGGAAAAGGAGCGTGGTCTGCGGGCCGACGGGATAGGTACGGTGCAGCAGATAGCGCGTGGTCATGCCCTGTAGCATCATCGCGGCGGCGGTTTCGAAGCCGATCGCATCGGGCAGTTTCACCGCCCGGTCGGCGGGCATGATGCGCTCTTGCGAATAGGCGCCGATCGGGCCGGCATAGGCGATCCGGTCGCCCGGGGCAAATTCGCTGACGCCGTCGCCCACCGCGGTCACAACACCGGCGCCCTCGGTGCCCAGCGTGAACGGCATTTCAGGCTGGGGATAAAGCCCGGTGCGATGATAGACGTCGATGTAATTCAGTCCGACCGCATGATGGCGCACCCGTATCTCGCCCGGACCCGGAGCCCCGATCTGAACCTCCTCCCAGCGCATGGCCTCAGGACCCCCGAAGTCATGGATACGAATGGCATGCGGCATGGCGGCGTTCCTCTCACGGTTGTTGTATGCCAGTCTTAGATCAGGTCAGGGTTTGTATGCAATCGTTGCGTCGGGCAGCATTCGTCATCAAACGGCCCAAATTGCAGAAGCTGGCGGGAAAGGTGAAAATCTGCTAGTTTCTTAACATGTATGCAATTCGTGAAAGGCGGGAGTTGTCTCAGAAGCTAGAAGCAACGCATCCCTTTCCTTGCTGTTTTCAACCTTCACCAGACACTGATCATCAGGCCAGATGGCGCGGCGCGCCGGCCGGGATGTTCCGCGAGTTGGCGCGTCTCATCAGACGTGGGCGCGGTCTGGTGTGCAAAATGCTTTGCAATAATCAGGTCATAAGAAACGGAAATGTACAGAGGGTTAAGTACCATGTCCGATCCGCAAGACAATTTACCCAAGGATGATTTCTTCAAGCAGTTCGTGATCTATTCCATATTTGTATTCGGAACTCTGGCCACAGTTTTTTACAATTTTGATTGGGTCGTAGCGCAGATACAGGAATGGTCGGCATCTTTCATCGAAAATGGCAGAGGTGAGCCAGCGCAGGACCATCGGCTGCGCAGGGATGTTGCGATCGGCCTGATCATTGCCTGTCTCATCTTGAGCTTCGGCCTGTTCCACCTGTCGCGGCGCCTGATTCATTACTCGCGCATTGTCAAGAACGGGCTCGTGGAAGGGGCAACGGCGGCCGTCCGGGTGCCGGATGCGGATCTGGCAGCCAAGGAGGCGAGGATCGAGAAGCTGGAGCGCTATCTGGAGACGCAGCGCCAATCGATGAAGAA